>NZ_JBHSDY010000006.1:0-270645 GCF_042651965.1 Castellaniella hirudinis | reverse complement strand
CCGGTAGAATTTGAGAGACGCCATTTTTTGAAAACCGGGACTGTCTAGAAAATCCGGGTCGATTCAGCCGGATAGGAACCCCAGACTATTCAAGTGATTGATTTGGTGTCGGCTGTTTTGAAGCAACTCAACCTCCAGTAGTCTTTTAAGGAAAAAATCACAAGTGGTTGACAATGGGATTGAATGCACCGTCGCCCCGCAAATCTCCATCTTCCGCGTCAGCAAAAGATGTGCGTTTCTGACGGTAAAAGCGTCGGTAAAGGCCCTTGTCGATCATCGCTAAATCTAATAACCACGCGGGTTGGTGAGGCTTGTTGATGATCGAGTGGAGTGATCGTTGCGTGGTTTTGATGCGGTAGAAAAACAGGTTGCCGATTGATTGGCAACCTGTTTTTCTATTGTCAATCAACTCTGAGAAACATCATGACGACTCGCTGCCACGAGCTTTCGATGACTTGGCCCGGAAATACCGGAACAGGTGCCCGTTTCATTGGGCTATCAGAGACTGTTCAAGCAGCTTTACGACTTGGGAATCTTGGTTTTGTTTCTCAGTACGAGGCATGTGTACTCATGGTAATGGATACGGAAATACTACTGCTGATCGGTTTCGGTGGCGGATTCTATTTCAAGGCGAAGCGTGCCCGCCTTGACGCGGACAAAGCTGAGTTGAAGATCGCTCGGCTCAGCCAGGAGCTTGCCGGAATGCGTGAGACCGACAGGCGACGGCGCGAGGAATCTGAACGTCGTAAACAGTATTACGAAGAAAACGACATCTCTGATGCTCGTAACCAGATCAGGTTTATCGGCCGGGTCGATTTGTATGCGGTTCGTCCAGTGAACAAAGAGGCGGTGCGTGTTCTCTATGCCTTGGAAGAATGGATCAGAGTGAATCAGCCCAGGTGGCGCATCTCGTTCGAGGTGGGCATGGGGGCGTTCATTAGAACCTCCAATAGTTCTGATGAACGGATACAGAAGGCGGCCTTCAGTTCCTGCAATAGCAAGCGTGTTGATTTTCTGCTAATTGATCCTTTGGGTCAGCCTGTCCTGGCGGTGGAGTATCACGGAAGCGGGCACAACCTGTCGAGTGATGCGGGAGACCGGATGAGAGTCAAGCGGCTTGTGCTGGAACGTGTGGGAATCCCTCTAGTCGAGGTTCCGGTGAATGCGGGCAAGGCTGATGTATTACACATGATCGATGCCGTATTTGCCGCACGTTCGCTGGTCGGGCAATCTGTCACGTCCCCAGACATCTAAAGCATACGATGGGTCTGGTATAGACGTCGCAGGGGCCGCCCCGTATCAGATTCGTAAGCACCCGGAGAACAGGGCCTCTAAAGTTTGTTTTCTCGGAAAAAGGAACACTCAAAGTGAGTGTTTCGAGCTATTTTTAAACCAATTGGCATTGGCGATGGTTTATAAATCTGCTATTTTGAGTGCCATGGATGCTCAAAATTCAAGAAAATTGAACCATCTGCTGGCCGAGCTGGGCGATACACGCCTGGTGTCCAGCCGATGGTTGCGCGCACGCGGCTACTCCAACAGCCTGGTCGCGCGCTATGTCGCCAGCGGCTGGCTGGTGTCGCCTGCCCGCGGTGTCTACCAGCGCAGGGGCGGGCGGCTGCAATGGGAAGGCGTGGTTCGCAGCTTTCAGGTCGGGGAGGGCATGCCGCTGCACGTCGGAGGGCGTTTTGCGCTGGCCCTGCAGGGGCATGAGCACTATCTGCGCCTGGGCGATGCCGGGACGGTCACGCTCTATGGGCCGGAGCGACCGCCAGGCTGGGTGAGCAAGCTGTCGATGGAGCAGCGCTTCGAGTACCTGGGCAAAGGTCCGCTTGATCTGCCTGCCGTTCCGTTCACGGACGATATGTCTGAGCCGGACCTGTCGGTGCAGGGGCTGGCTTGGCACAGCGCCGCGCCGGGCAGCGGAGCTCTGGTGTACTCCACACCCGAGCGGGCGATGCTGGAATTGTGCGATGGCGTATTGGATGCGGCAGGGGTCTATGAGGCCGATGCGTTGATGCAGGCCATGACCACGCTGCGGCCGCAGCGGGTCGCTCTGATGCTGCGGCACTGTCGCAGCATCAAGGCCAAGCGGCTGTTCCTGGCCCTGGCCGATCGCCATCGGCATGCGTGGCTGGCGCATGTGCCGCTCGAAGGTGTCGGTCTGGGCCGGGGCAAGCGCGCGCTCGTGCCCGGCGGTCGCCTGCATCCGACTTACCAGATCACCTTGCCGGGAGACCTCGATGAGCACCTGGCTTGACCATTGGCATCGGCGCTATACGGATCGCGTGCGTTTGCTGGTGGAAATCCTGCCGGTGCTGGCGCAGGAGCCGCGCTTTGCGCTCAAGGGTGGCACGGCCATCAACCTGTTTGAGCATGACCTGCCGCGTCTGTCGGTGGACATCGATCTGGCTTGGCTGCCGGTACACGACTATGCCGAGGATGCAAGACTGATCGCCGAGGCGCTGGGGCGGCTGGCAGATGCGCTGCGTGCTCGGCCGCTGCAATTGCAGGTACAGACTTCGGCGGGCGAGGGTGGGGTGGTGACCCGGCTGGTGGCCAGCCGCGGCCGTGCGCGCGTGCAGATCGAGACGACGCCAGTCATGCGCGGCACGGTGCATCCGGTGCGGACCATGGTCGTGCGGCCACGGGTGGAGGAGGCGTTCGGCTTCGCTGAAGTGCAGGTGCTGGGCTTCGCTGACCTGTACGCCGGCAAGCTGGCGGCAGCGCTGTCGCGGCAGCATCCGCGCGATCTCTTCGATGTGGGCTTGCTGTTGGAAGATGCGCGGGCGGATGCGGGGCTCTGGCAGACCTTCCTCGTGTACCTGACGTGCAGCCCCAAGCCGGCTTGGGAAATGTTGGCGCCGCGCGTGCCGACAGATTTCGAAGCCACTTTCGAGGCGCATTTCAAGGGGATGACAGCCGAGCCCATCAAGATCGGGGCCCTGCTGGAAAGCCGCGAGCGCTTGTTGTCGCGTGTGGCCGCGTGGCTGGATGAGCCGTCATGTGCGTTCCTGCGGTCGGTGGAGAACGAGGAGCCGGACTTCGGCTTGATCGGGCTTGCGCAGGCGGGCGAGTTGCCGGGTGTGCGGCGCAAGCTGCACAACCTCGCGCAACGCGCGGCGGGCAAGCGTGCTGCCGATTGTCAGGCGCTGGAAGACACGCTGGCGCGGATCGCCAGAGGCAGAGGATGAGGAAGGGCGACGCGATGGTTCACGACTTCACACTGGTCTATGCGCTGAATCTAGAGGAGTCGCAGGACGAAGTCTTGCGCCGGCTCGTAGGCAGCGACTGCGCCGATGCCACCGTGGGCTGGGGGCGGCCTGGGCATGTCGCGCTGGCTTTCAGCCGGGAGGCGTTGGATGGCGATGCGGCGGTGGCTCTGGCCGTTGCCCAGATGGCGCAGGTCCTGCCGGACGCCTTGCTGGTTCGGACGGATGCTAGGTTGCCTTGATGTGGGCTGTGCCATGTACCGGCCGTCGCCTGCCGCTGGCGCGGCCACGACTGCGCCACAGCCATCATTCATCGCGCCTTCCGGACAGCCCGCCGCTGACGCGCGTGGTGCTGCGCAACCTGGCGCAGTTGAAGAAGACCGACGCGAGCAAGTTTGGTGAGCAGGTGGATTTGCTCGCCAGGCAGCTATCTGCACTATCCTAGGTCATCGAAGAACTTCTTGCTCGTACACCAGCGGCCATTAGGAGAAGATTCACAGCGATGCAGCATGCTCTGCGATAAATCCCCTGAACCAAAGCTGGGCGGGATGAGAGTCACTGCGTCGATGCCAAATCAGGTCGAATACGATTTCGGGCAATGCGACCGGAGGTGGAAACAGCACCAGCCGACGGTCGACCGGCGAGTGAAGAGCAACTCGCTTCATGACGGTAGCCGTCATGCTCGTTTGGGCCACAATGGCCGGCACCGCAAACATCTGCGGCAATGTCAGCGCGAGCTTGCGCTTCTTGCCCTGTTGCGCGAGTGCCTGATCCACGATCCCGTACTGCTCGCCTTCGGGCGATACGAGGACGTGTGGTAACTCCAGGTAGTGCTTCATGCTCATCCCGCGCTTGGCCGCCGGGTGTTCGTTGGCGACGATCGTGACGAATTCGTCTCGAAGTACGGGCCGCGTCAGGATTCGACCATCGGCATGTGTGGGGGGCACGCCAATGGCCGCATCAATGGCCCCTGCGTCCAACAAGTCGACCGCGTGGTCTCTGCCGTTGAACGCATGCACATTCAATGACACGCTCGGCGCTTTCCTTGCAAGAGCCTGCAGCAGTGAAGGCAGCAACACGAAGGCCGGGTAGTCGGACAGTCCCAGTTTGAAAGTCAGCGAAGCCTTCTCAGGCACGAACGGGGGCTTCTCCACGAGCGTGGACTCGATCTGTCGCAATGCGTGCGCGATCGGTTCGGACAAGTCCCGCGCACGCGCTGTAGGCAGCAGGCCATCGGCGCTGCGCAAGAACAGCGGGTCGCCGAAGAACTTGCGCAACCTGGAAAGCGCTGCACTCATCGCCGGCTGACTGACGCCGACCTGGGTCGCGGCGCGAGTCACGTTCCGCTCGTTCATCAGGGCGTCGAAAGCCACCAACAGGTTCAGATCGATGCCATGAAAATCCATATAACGAATAAGTACATATATGGTCTATTTGTTGGACGAATTGTACTGCCACCTCCAAACTTTAGCTACCGACAACGACCGGAACCGAAAAAAGCAATGAGCACCTCCAACACCGACCTCTCCGAGCAACTTCGCACTGAACGCCACGCCGTGGAAACCTTCTATCGGGCGTTCAGCGACAAGAACCCAGATCTCGTTGATGAAATCCTTGCTCTATCGTGGGACGACATTCCGTTGGCTCCCGGACAAGACGCCGGTCCGGAAGGCGTCAAGCACGTTATCCGAAGCGTTGCGCAGGCATTTCCGGACGTCCGGATCACCGTTCACGACGTGATCCAGGAACCCGGCAGGATCGGCGTTCGCGCTGAAATCAGCGGCACGCATCAGGGCGAAATCTTCGGCATCGCGCCCACCGGAAAGAAGGTGAACTTCCGTCTCCACGAGTTCCACACGCTCGATGGAAAGCGCATCACCACGACCTGGCACATGGAGGATTGGTTCGGCCTTTTCCTCCAGCTTGGCCAGTTTCCGAAGCAAGCCTGATCAACTCAATTCAATGAGGCACTCCATGAAAGCAGCACTTCTCAAAGCCTTCGGCGGCGCCGGTCTCATCACGGTCGGCGAAATCGGTTCACGTGACCTGGGGCCGAGCGACGCGTTTGTACGCGTCGAAGCCGCGGGCGCGAACCCGCTGGACTTGAAGATCATCGCCGGATACATGCAGCAAGTGTTTCCGGTCGAGTTTCCGTACGTGCCGGGCACCGACTTCAGCGGTGTGGTCGATGCCGTCGGCGCGGAGGTGACGAACGTCAGGCCTGGCGATCGCGTGTTCGGCCGCACGGCGCCGAGTGCTGGGGGCGCATTCGGCAGGAATGTGATGATCGAGGCCTCGGACCTTTGCGTCCTTCCGGCGGGGATGGGCTTCGAGCAGGCGGCGGCCTTGCCGACCGCATTCGGCACGGCAAGGCAAGGCCTCTTTGATGTCGGTCATCTTCAGCGCGGGCAGCGGGTTCTGATCCATGCTGCAGCGGGAGGCGTCGGCAGCATGGCCGTCCAGCAGGCCCATCATGCGGGCGCGCATGTCATTGCCACGGCGTCAGCCGGAAACATTGAACTGGCGAAGAGTCTGGGGGCGGATGAAGTCATCGACTACCGCACGGAAGACTTCACCCAGGTGCGCGACATCGACCTCGTGCTCGACACGATCGGCGGCGAGACGCTTGAAAAGTCATGGTCGGTACTTCGTCCCGGCGGACGTATCGCGAGCCTCGTGGAGTTCGGCATCAAACCCAGGGGCGAACAGGCGGGTGAGTTCGTGTTCTTCGCAAGCGCGACACCTTATCTGCCGGAAGCCGTCCGACAGTTCCAGGCCGGGCACCTCCAGGTCATCACCGACTCGATCTTCCCGCTGGATGAGGCACGTTCAGCGCTGGAGAAACTGGCCACCGGACACGCACGCGGCAAGGTTCTCGTGCGCTTGAGCAACGACGCCAATCCAACGAACGACCACCAGGCAATATGATATGAGTACCAAACTCGGCAAAGCAGTTGTCGTGACGGGCGCGTCCCGCGGTATTGGCAAGGACATTGCGCTGCGGCTCGCAGCCGATGGTTTCGCCGTCGCCATCGGCTACGCCGGCAACCAACCGCAGGCCGACGCGGTCGTGGCCGCGATTCAGGCGAAAGGCGGCACCGCCATTGCCGTCAAGGGCAACGTCGCCGATGCGGACGATGTGGCCAAGTTGTTCTCGTCGGCCCAGCAAGCGTTCGGCCGACTGGATGCGGTGATCAGCAATGCCGGCATCATGGATCTCGCACCGATCAAGACGGGCAACGTAGCGGCGCTGGACCGGATGATGACGACGAATGTGCGGGGCACATTCCTCGTTTTGGCCAAGGCTGCTGAAGTGCTGGGTGATGGTGGGCGCATCGTCGCTCTGTCCACCAGCGTCATCGCCAAGGCGACGCCGGGCTATGGGCCGTACCTTGCTTCCAAGTCCGCCGTCGAGGGTTTGATGCACGTGCTTGCCAATGAATTGCGTGGTCGAAACATCACGGTGAATGCGATTGCGCCGGGACCGGTCGCCACTGAGTTGTTCTTCAACGGCAAGACCGGGGAGCAGATTGCGATGCTGGCCAAGATGTCATCTATGGAGCGTTTGGGTCAGCCGGTGGACATCGCCAACGCGGTTTCCTTCCTGGTCGGCAATGACGGCGGCTGGGTCAACTCGCAGGTTGTTCGGGTAAATGGCGGCTTCGCTTGATCCTTGCACCCCTGCGCAAGGGCCGGCAATCTTGAACAGGGTTGAACCGCGTCACGCAAATTGTGGCGACATGGTCGATGCCTGGATCGACGAGCAGCCTCATCTCGTGCAGCCGCTTTCGCGCGGGTTCAGGAGGTGGCGTTGAAAGCATCGCTGTATTGTGCGATACCTCCGGGTACAGGCTTATGCAGGGCCAGTGCCATGAAATAGCCGGGCGGCACGCCCGGCAGTTGCAGGCCCGCGTAGGCCTGAAAGCCGAAGCGCGCGTAGTACGCGGGATCTCCCAGCAGCACGCAGCCTGCGGCACCCATAGCCCGCAGTTCGGACAGCGTCTGCGCCATCAAGCGCGAACCGATGCCTTGTCCCTGCCTGTTCGGCAGAACGGAAATCGGTCCCAAACCGTGCCAGCCTTCAGCCTTTCTTCCGTGCGCATCAGTGATCGTCACCAGGGACAGCGCGACGTGGCCGACGACCTGTCCGTGCTCTTCGGCCACGATGGAAAGCGTCAGCTCGCCCGCAGCACGCAAGGCCTGCACGATGAATTGCTCGGTGTGGCTGGTGTGCGGTGCATTGGCAAAGGCGGCAGTCGTGATGGCTTCGATGGCTGCAATGTCGGCCGAAGTTTCGTGTCGGAGATGGAGGGGCATGGGGGGCTTTTGAGGTTGTTCTTGGAAATATAGAACGGCTTGGGGTGTTGGTGTGATGTGCCGTCGGGCTTTGTGGGCTGCGTTTTGGAAACTGCGGCAGCGCTTCGTAGGTTTCTGTGCCAGGCGGGGATTGTCCCTTCATCGAGCGCTTCAACAGGACATATCGAACCGAAGTGCTTGATGCGCACCTATTTGCCAATCTCCAGCGGGTGCAAGATGAAATGATCGCCGCCGGATGGCTTGACACCAACGGCAACCCGGCCGATCTGCCACAGATCTGGGACAAGCCAGGAGCATCGGTTGCGGGCATCGCCATTGCATACAGTCTGAATCCAGCTTGACCAATAAATAACCGTATGGTTATTATATAGCCTTGTGGTTATGGATTTGGATAGTGAACACTCACGACGCACTGTTTAAAACGCTTGCTGATCCGACGCGACGGGCGATCTTCGAGCGGCTGTGCCGCGAGGGCGAACAGACGGTCGGGGCGCTGACGGCTCGGGCAGGAATCTCGCAGCCGGCGGTGTCGAAGCATCTCGGCATTCTGAAGCAGGCCGGGCTGGTGCGAGACCGCCATGAAGGACGACAGACGCACTACAGCGCGCAACTCGGCGCGCTTGCTCCGCTGATCGACTGGACAAATCAAATGACGGAATTCTGGCAAAGCCGGTTCGATGACCTCGAAGACCTGCTCAATCGGATGGACCAATGAACGAAACATCAACCGAAATACGCTCCGTCGTTGTCGAGCGCGAAATCGCCCATCCGCCAGAGAAAATCTGGCGGGCGCTCACCCGGCCTCATCTGATCGAAGAGTGGCTCATGAAGAATGACTTCAGTCCGGTCGTAGGCCACCGATTCAACCTTCGCGGCGATTGGGGCGGTGTGCTGGACTGCGAAGTGCTCGTCGTCGATCCGAACACCACGTTGTCCTATACGTGGAACTTCACGCACGACGATCCCGCCTTCGATTTGAGAAGTGTGGTGACTTTCACGCTCGAACCCACGCACTCAGGAACCCGCCTGCGCATGGAGCAATCAGGCTTCCGACCCGATCAAAAGCGGGCATTCGGCGGCGCGAAGGTCGGGTGGCAGAACTTCTTCGAGAAGCTGGAGCAGGTCTTGCCCCAAGCCGACTGAATTCCAAACGATGCGTCCGTTGCCTTTTGGGCGCAACTTCATCAACGCAAACAGCGAAGGAAGCACTCATGAAGATCAAATTGACCACCGTGTATGTCGATGACCAGGAGAAGGCTTTGCACTTCTACACGCAGATTCTGGACTTCACCAAGAAGGCCGACTTCAGCAACGGATCGTTCCGTTGGCTCACGGTGGTTTCACCCGACGAGCCGGACGGGACTGAGCTGCAGCTTGCACTCAATGACAATCCGGCGGGCCATGCTTACCAGCAGGCCATCTTCCAGCAAGGCCAGCCCGCGATCAATTTCTACACTGAGGACGTGAAGGGCGACCATGAGCGCATCAAAGCGCGTGGCGGCGACTTCATCATGGCGCCGACCGAGGTGCCCGGTTCGACGATCGCCCAGTTGCATGATACCTGCGGCAACATCATTCAGATCACTCAGTTGGCGCGTTGGTAGGACAGAGCCGAACTCTCGCACTGCTCAAGCGGCATCCCACGGCGCTTGCCGCCAACGCTCGAACAGAAAATCGCTGAACGCCGCCAGGCGGCGTGGGACGGGTTCACGTCGTGCGCGCACGATGCTGATCTTCGAAGGTGCGGCCTCCCATTCCGGCAGGACGCGCACCAGCCGACCGTCGCGCAGATCTTCGTGAGCGTCCCAGGTCTCGCGCAGCGAGATGCCCAATCCTGCCTGGCACCAGGCGTGCAGTACGTCGCCGCTGTCGCTGCATAGCGTGCCGCTGACTGCGATGGCTTTTTCTTGTCGGCCCTTGCGCAGCGGCCAGGTGTTTTGCAGAAACCCCGGATAGGCGAACACCAGGCAGTTGTGCTGCGTCAGTGCCTCTGGCTTTTCAGGGTGGCCATTCGCTTTCAGGTAAGCCGGTGACGCAACCAGGATGCGCCGGTTGTCGGCGATGCGTTGCGCCACCAGCCGCGAGTCCGCCAGTTCGCCGATGCGGATAGCCATGTCCAGATCGCCGCTATAGAGGTCCACCACCTGGTCCGACAGGCGCAAGACGAAGCCGACTCCGGGGTGGAGGAGACAGAAATCGTGGATTGCAGGCGTGACGTATTTGCGTCCGAACGGCGTGGGCGCGGTGAGACGGATGGTGCCGCGCAGATCCTGACTGCCGCCGGTCGCCAGTTCCTGCACTTCATCCAGCACGCCCAGCGCGACCCGAACCCGCTCCGCGATGGCGCGGCCTTCGTCCGTGATGCGCAGGTTGCGGGTGTTGCGCTCGAACAGTGTCGCGCCCAAGGCCTGTTCCAGCCGGGCGATCTGTTTGCTCACGGTCTTGGGCGCTACGTGCAGGTCGCGCGCGGCCGCGGAGAAGCTCTGGCGGTCCGCCACATGCACGAACACCGTCAGGTCGTCGAGATTGCGTAAATTCATTTGGTCTGATTTGGAGAAAGTGTTTGTGGATTGTGGTCATTTAAAGGATAACCAGAAATCGCCAGAATGACGACTCGATCATCACTCAAGGAGTTCCAGGCCATGTCACGCATTCTTTTCGTCCTGACCAGCCACGACCGCAAGGGACCGGCCGACGCCGCCGATGCGGCCCCCAGCGGTTTCTACCTATCGGAGGTCTCGCACCCGCACAAGGTGCTGAGCGAAGCCGGCTATGCCGTCGATTTCATCAGCCCCCGGGGCGGCAAGACGCAGGTGGACGGCCTCGATCTGAACGATCCGGTCAACGCCGCGTTCTGGAATACCCCGGCGCTGCGCGCCGCCACCGAGAACACCCTGATGCCCTTGCAGGTCGATCCCGATGCCTACGTCGCGATCTTCTATGCCGGGGGCCACGCGACCATGTGGGACTTCCCCGACAGCGCCGAACTGGCTGCCATTGCGGCGCGCATCTACGAACGCGGCGGCGTGGTTGCAGCGGTCTGCCACGGCCCGGCGGGACTGGTGAACCTCAAGTTGTCCGATGGCCGCTATCTGGTCGATGGCAAGGATGTCGCTGCTTTTACCAATGAGGAGGAACGCGCGGTCGGACTGCACGACGTCGTGCCGTTCCTATTGGCCGACGTCTTGCGGGAACGTGGCGCCCGGCACGTCCCCGCGCCGGATTTCCAGGCGCACGTGGTGGTGAGCGACAGGCTGGTGACGGGCCAGAATCCCGCTTCCGCCGCAGGCGTGGCCGGCGCCATGTTGCCTTTGCTCGCGTCCGCCGTGTGACCGTAACCATGCTGGAGCAAGGAAAATGGCACACGTGGAAGCCGCCGGCCCATTTCCTGTTTCAGGACGGCGATCCGGCGCGTCACAGGCTTGTGTGAGTCGATCGTACCAGCCCGCCCATGGGCCTGGCGGCGGCGCTGTCCGGAAACACCGTCGATTCGAGCCGTGACTCCGGCACGCCCAGGTGTGCGGCCAGCACGCCCTTGAATACCGAACGGAAATCAGTGGTCGCGTGCACGTCACGGTTCTGGTAGAGCTCGCTGGGCCCGATACCCGGCCAGTTCCCCGCGACGCGTCCGCCATCCAGCGCACCGCCGGCCAGGAACATCGATCCGCCGGTGCCGTGGTCGGTGCCGCCAGTGCCGTTGACGTGCGCAGTGCGGCCGAATTCGGTGGCGATGATGAGGATCGTGCGGTCCCACATCGGGCCGATGGACTGGTGAAAAGCTTGCAGGCCTGCGTCCAGTTCGGCGAGTTTGCGCGTGAGGATCGCGGCCTCGTTGGCGTGAGTGTCCCAGCCGTCGTCTTCGACGAATGCGATGCGCGGCCCGTTGGTTTTGCCCATGAAATTGCCGGCCGCGCCCATCAGCACGGGAAGCCCATCCTTCCTGCGGGATTTGTCGCCCGGCCGGGCTGACATGCCCGGCGCAGGCTCTGATGATCCGTCCTGCTGCGCGATGGCGCGCTCGAACAGCGGAGCGAGCCGTGTGTCCGCGGCGTAAAGCGGCTGCAGGCGCTGCAGCAGGATCGGGTTGACGCTGGTGGACAGCGGCGGCGACCAGGTTTCCACCTTGGCCGCGCCGCGCATGGCCAGCGGCATGACCGCCGCGCAGGCAAGGCCGTCCACCCCCGGGATGCCGGCGATGCAGCGGTTCAACCAGCCGGTCTGCGTGCCGTCAGGCCTGGCGGTGCCGTTTTCGACGCAGTTCTGCGCCTGGAAGTGCGAGCGCCCCCAATATGGCGGGGCTGCCGCCACCACGGGCATGAACTGGCCGTGCTGGTACAGGTCCGCGGCAAAATTGAAGGAGGGGTGCAGCGCGAACACATCGTCGAGCCGGTGCGCGGGCTTGTCGGCGGAGGGCGACAGCGCCAGCGCGCCGCGGATGGTCTGGTAGCCGGGGTCGCCGTAAGGGGGGACGGCTTCCAGGCCGTCCAGGCCGCCGCGCAGCAGCACGAACAGGAATCGTGTGCTGGAACCTGTGGCCGCGAAGGTGAGCCGTGGCCAGAGCAGCAGGGAAGCCGCGCCGAGCGCCGAGCCGGCCAGAAATTGGCGTCGCATCAGCATGGTCACGCCCTCCACTGAAAAGTCGGGGATGCGAACAAGGTCGCGTGCGCTTGCCGTTTCGATTCGGCGCGCTGGATCGCCTGGGCGGTGTCTTCGTCGAGCAGGGGGCCGAGAACGCTCTGCGCCCACGCCAGGGGTTCTTCACCGCCGCGCGCGGCGACGCGAGTGGACAAGGCCTCGGCCGCCTGCACGCGTTTCCATAGCGCGTCGGGGTCCATCCAGTTGGCCGAGTTGTCGGAGAAGCCGGCCGGGGAACGGGGTTCGAATAGGGGTTCGCCGAGTTTCCTCAACAAGCCCAGCACGATCTGCGGCTTGCCGCCGAGATCGATCTGGGCCGCGCGCAGCGACGCCGTGACGAAGTCTTGAGGCGTGCGGAACTTGCGCGCATCGGCCTCCCAGGCTTCGGGGCTTTCGATGAGGGTTCGATAGACGGCGGCGAGACTGGTGTCGTGTTCGAGATAGCTTTGCGCCATTCTCTTCACGAGCGACGCCGGCGGGTTGTCGGACACGAAGTGCCGGGCAAGCTGCAGCGACAGGTGCCTGGCGGTGGCGGGCTGGCGCGCGAGAAACGCCAGGATGGCGCGCCCCTGTCCGAATCCGTCTGCCTGGAAGGTCCGACCCATCACTCGGCGGTCGCCGGGCTCGTGCGTCTTGGCGCGAAACGCGAATGCCGAGTCCGGCTGCCCGCCGTTGGCGAAATCGCGGGGGAACGGGATGCTCCAACCGGTCAGTGCGCGCGCGAGTTCGGTGACGTCGGCTTGCGTATAGCCGGCGTTGACTCCCACCGTATGCAGCTCCATCGTCTCGCGGCCCAGGTTTTCGTTGAGCCCTCCGGCCTTGCCTTTGTCCTGCGCGCCTTTGCGCGCGAGCCGCTGCGCGATGCGTCGGCCCAGCGGGGAATTCGGTCCGGTCGAGCGCACATTGTCCAGGTACAGCAGCATCGCCGGATGGGTCTCGACCGCGAGCAGCATATCGGCGAAACGGCCCGTGACATGCGGGCGGATCGCTTCGCGCTCCATGGGCGCGGCCAGCGGACGCACGGACACTTTGTCGACGGAGACGGCAAAGTGGTTGGACCAGAAACGCACCAGCCGTTCCACAAAGGGCGTGTCGGTGGTCGTCGCGACCTGGCAGCGTGCGGCGGCTTCGGCCAGCAGCTTGTTGCGCTCTTCTTCGCGGTAGGGTTTCAAGGCCTGCTGCAGGGCCGCGGCGTTTGACTCTGCGTCTTTCTTGAGGGTATCCCGCCGGGACCGGGCTTCATCTGTCAGCTTGCGGCGCGTCTGTTGGAACAGCGCTTGCCCGCGCAGGTAATCGAGGCTGGTCGGCAGGTCCTCGAACAGTTTGTCACCATCCGGGCCGCGCGCGATCTGCGACAGCAGCCAGTCTTGCGGTTGGCCAATGTCGTTGAGTTCGCCGGGCCTGGCGCCCAGTCCGAACCGGTTGACCGCCGAGAGGGCGGCGCTGCCTGTTGCGTTCATGCGCGATACTGCTTGTCCGTACATCCGGTTCGACTATACCGTTCGGTGACGGCGTCGGACGGGCGTCTCAAGACATTGTTGTTTCGATGGGTTTCCAGGGTTTTGAGGAACGATTGAGCTGTCGTGTGTGCTGTCTCCTCGGGCTGCGGATAGGCATCCTCTCTTGCATGTCATTTCGCGCTGCCGATATCGCGGTCAGTCTCCGCACCTTCCAGCATCAGCGTGGTTTCTTCGATCCGCGCGAAACGACCATCCTGATCGATCTGCGCGAACAAATAGACCTCCTGGATCACTTGCGAGCCATCGCGCTTCGTGATGCGGACACGGTGGCGATCGGCGTAATGATCGCCGTCGCGCAATTCCTCCAGTACCTCGATTCGGGCCGAAACGACGACCTCGCGCAGCTTGCGCGCATGGCGCATGAATCCCTCGCGGTCGTCCCACTGACCGTTGGTGCGTTGCCGGTAGTCGGGGCTGAAATGGCGGTTCAGCACCTTTTCCAGTGGAAGGTGCTTCTGGTTGAGCAACGCATCCAGCGCGGTGTGAATGGTGATGGCTTTCATGTCTTTCCCTGATGATGCTGTCCAGACTGCACTTTAGGCTGCGCAGGTTGGCGGGAGTACGGTATAAAAGACATTCGACAGCTTTTTCACGCCA
The DNA here is from genome assembly GCF_042651965.1 of Castellaniella hirudinis. NCBI lineage: Bacteria > Pseudomonadati > Pseudomonadota > Betaproteobacteria > Burkholderiales > Alcaligenaceae > Castellaniella > Castellaniella hirudinis. Next base: position 256,364 of record NZ_JBHSDY010000006.1, on the reverse strand, counting down.
CTGATGATCACGCCATTAGTCCCGCCAGAATTAGCCTCTTCTGTGGAGGGGCCGCCGTTGCTCGTCGTCACGGCGCAGGCCGGCGCGGTTCGGGTGACTCGCCGCCACAGCCACGCGCGTGGACAATTGTTCGGCGCGGCGCAAGGATTGCTGTCAGTCAATGCCGGCAGCCGCCGCTGGGTGGTGCCAGCCACCCATGCGGTCTGGATACCGCCCGAAGTGCCGCACGGGCTGCGCTCGCATGGGCCTTTTTCGGGCTGGAGCGTGTATGTCGCCGCGCCTGCCTGCATTGCGTTGCCTGCCGAGCCTGGTGTTCTGGCTGTTTCAGGCTTGCTGCGCGAAGCCGTGGCGCGCGCTGCGTCATGGCCGGGCGATGTGCTCGATGCGGCCCAGGCGCGGCTGGTGGACGTGATTCTCGACGAGATCAGCGCCTCGCCCCAGGAGGCTCTGGGGTTGCCCATGCCGCAGGACGCGCGATTGCTGCAGATTGCGCGGGCGCTGTCGGATCAGCCTGATGATGACCGACGTCTTGACGAGTGGGCGGACTGGGCCGGGATTGCGTCCCGCACGCTGAGCCGCCGTTTCGCGGCGGAAACGGGGTTCAGCTTCACCGAATGGCGTCAACGCGTGCGTTTACTGCGGGCGCTGGAATTGCTGGCGGCCGGCAAGCCGGTCACTGCCATTGCGCTGGATTTAGGCTACGGGAATGTGAGCGCTTTCATTGCCTTGTTTCGTCGGGTATTTGGCGTTACGCCGGGGCAGTACAAAATGGAACAGCTTGCAAGAGCAGAAAGATTTCACTGATCATGAATGCGACCATCATCCTGGGCATGCTGTGCGTGCATCTGCTGTGTTTTTGCGTGATGTTCCTGCTGATCAGCACCCGGCTGAATGACAGGAAGATGGGCACCGATGTCTTTGCTGCCGGTCATCTTCTGCTGGGCCTGGCCTATTGTCTGCAGCTGCTGGGCGGTGCGCCGGGGTGGGGCGTGATGAGTGTCGTCAATCATACGCTGACGCTCTGCGCACCGGTCGCATATGTGCTGGGAGCAATCCGGTTCTTTGACCGGCCCGTCCCGGTGTGGACGCCATTGCTCACGGTGGCGGGTCTCTATACTGTGGCGCAACTGCTGGTGCAGGCGACGCTCGGGACCGAAGCCCGCCACGCCTTGCTGGCTGGTTCCTGCGCTGTGCTGTTCCTGGGCATGACGGTGGCCTTGCTCTACGGCATGCGCACGTTTGCCAGGGACCTGCGTGTCGAGATGGCCCTGTTCTCCGTCATGATCGGCGGCATCTGCGTGTTGAACGCCGCGAAGTTCGTGATGATCCTCACCAAGGGGCTGCCGGCCTTGGATATGAACAGCGGTTTTCAGATGGTGTTCTATCTCTACATGTCGTTCCTGGGTACGGTGCTGCCGCCGGCCGCAGTCTGGCTGGTGTTGAGTCGCCTCGTCGACCAGTTGCGGGTGCTGGCCGTCAAGGATCCGCTGACCGGCCTGTTGAACCGGCGCGGTCTGGTGGAAGGGCTGGCCGCGCATTTCCGTTCCCGGATGGCGGGGTCCGCCTATCTGCTGATGGTGGACATCGACCACTTCAAGCAGATCAACGATGTCCACGGCCACCAGGTGGGCGATGCCGTTTTGTGCCGTGTGGCGCAAACCCTCAAGCACACGGCCCGGCAGGGAGATCTCGTCTGCAGATTGGGCGGCGAGGAATTTGTCGTGATCGCATTGAATACCGACCACGGCGGCGCCGTGCGCCTGGCCGAACGCATGCGTGAGGCGGCGGCATCCAGCCGGGTGTCCGGCGATCATCCGCCCGAACCGGTGCGGTGCACGGTCACCATCGGAATTTCACTGGATTTCACCGGCGCCGAAGCGCTGGACGAGGTCATGCAGCAGGCGGATACCGCGCTTTATCGCGGCAAGGCTGCAGGGCGCGATCGCGTGGAGTGGGCGCCGGCCGTCTGAGCGCTCTCAGGCAGCGCCGCCTTGCACAAAGCCCTGGCGGAAGCCAACGGCCCGTCTGGTGGACGTGAGCGTAGCTCGCTGGCATTAGTTCATGGCAGTGTTCGGCCCCCCGCCAGCCACTCCCTGGGCGACATCCCCACCCGGGCCGCAAACGCCCGTGAAAGCGCGGAAGGATTCGCATAGCCGAGTTCGTCCGCCAGGATCTTGATCGGCCGGCCTTCGCGCAGTCGGCTTTGCGCCAGCGCCATGCGCCAGTCGCCCAGGTAGTCGGCGGGCGTCTGGCCCACGATGTCGCGGAAGGCGTTGGCGAATGCCGTGCGGGACATGCCGGCGCAGCCGGCCATGCGCTCCAGCGGCCAGACTTCGCCGGGCGCTTCGTGCAGCGCGACCAGGGCGCGGGCCAGGCGCGGGTCCGACAGCCCGGTGATGAGGCCGGGCTGTATGCCTGCCTCTTGTGGATGATCCAGCAGCCAGCGCATCAGCTGGATCACGACCACCTCGAACAGCCGATCCGCAAGCAGGCGCTGGCCGCAGCGCACGCGATCGGTTTCGGCAAACAGCAGTTCCAGCGCCTGGTCCAGGCCCGACACCTGCGCCAGCGGCAGCGCGATCAAAGCGGGCAGCGCCCGCGCCAGGGGGTTGCAGGGGCCGCCGTCGAAGTCCAGCCGCGCGCAGGTGAAGTCGGCGCCTTCCACCGGAGGGTTGTGGAAGTGGTGGGCGAGGGGGCGCGGATACAGCAGCAGCGTCGGTTCGTCGAAGCGCATCGATCGGGGGAGGCCGCACGCGCCCGGGTGGCGTACTTCCAGCGGGCCGCGGCGCAGGACGTGCAGGAAGCCGTGGCCGCCGTGCGCATCGAAACGCTGGATGCCGCACAGCGCGCCGGAATGATGCAACTGCGCCCGCACCCGGAACCGTTCAAGCATGCCGGAGAGGCGGTCGATGGCTGGTTGGGTTTCCATAGGCAGGCCTCAGATTGGACGAATTGGTATGTTTTATGGATGATTCGATACCAATAATATTGCCTATGCCTCGATACTGTCCATGCCAGATCACTCTCCTGAAAGGACAGGCCATGAAACTGCTCAAACCTTCTCTCATCCTCGCTGCCTTGCTGACGGGTTTTGCGGGCGGCGCGTCCGCCCACGGCACGGACCATCACGGCGGCCTTTCGACCCGGGCCGTCAAGACGGTCAAAGCGTCCTTCGATATCGTCCGGACCCGGATTTCCACCGAAGGCAATCTCGCCATCTTCCAGATGGCGGTGTCCGGCAAGGCCGGCGCCGTGCGTCCCTCCAAGTCCGGCAAGCTCGCCGGCAGTTCGGTGTTCTCGTATGTCTGGCCGACCAGCCTGGACCCCTCCGTGATCGGTTTCGAGCCGAAGGCCGGCATCCTGGCCTTCGCGGTCACCTCACACCCCGATTTCGATGACACGCCGCTGTTCGACGAGAACGGCGACGGGGACCCGAACAATGACGGCGACCTGTGGCATTCGCATTGGGTGGTGTTGCAGCCCGATGCGGCGTGCGGACCGGGTGCGCTGAAGGTCGTGGACATCCCCGAAGGCGCCAAGCCTCGTGTGCCCAGGACCTGGCCGGGCCTGCCCATCCTGATCGACAGCCCGGGCTGGACGCCGCTGTTCAAGAACGAGACTGTCGAAGTGCGCGTGCCGTTCGACGATATCGGTATCGTCGCGGCCGGCGGTTTTGATGGGGTGACGGCCGCCTTGCGCGTCAACGCCAGCGTGCACAGCCCCTTGCTGTGCGTCGCCGACGTCTTCAAGATCGCTTCGGGCGACTTGTCGCTGCCCGGCCGGGTCAATCAATAGCGCGGGTTTTGCCGGGGCCCCGGTCGCGCGCCCGATCCTGCCAAGACACGCAATTTATTTTTGCTTTCGGAAAATCTCATGCATCATGCAGTCTGGTGGCGACGGCGGTGTTCGGCGATGAGTCGCGGACACCGGTTTGCCAAGACGACTGGACGATGGAATGAATCCGATGCTTGACTTGAATGCTTCCGGCCCGAGCGGCGGGATCGAGGTGCGGGACGCGACCCCGGAGGATGTCGTAGCCATTCAGCGCATCTACGCGCATCACGTGCTCAGTGGGATTGCGACCTTCGAGGACACGCCTCCCTCGGTCGATGAGATGGCCGATCGGCGCGCCGCCGTCCTGGACAGCGGCCTGCCGTACCTGGTGGCCGAGGTGAGCGGCAAGGTGGTGGGCTATTCCTGCGCGACCGCCTACCGTCCGCGTCCCGCCTACCAGTACACCATCGAAAACTCCGTCTACGTCGAAGACGGCATGGACGGCAAAGGCGTCGGCAGCACACTCTTGCGCGCGCTGATTGCGCGCTGCGAGCAAGGGCCGTGGCGCCAGATGGTCGCGGTGATCGGTGATCGTGCGAATACCAGCTCGATCATCCTGCACCAGAACTGCGGGTTCCGCCATGTCGGCATTCTGACCGGGGTCGGCTTCAAGCTGGGCCAGTGGGTGGATACGGTGCTGATGCAGCGCGCCCTGAGCGGCGGCACCGAGACGTTGCCGACGGTCGGCCGGTCGGAGACGGACGCGGCGTAGCGCTTAGCGCGTGGACGACCCAAGACGAACGGCGGCTTGCAGGCGCGACAACAGCGCAGCGGGCTCCGTCCGTTGCACGCACACCTCGGGTGTGCCATGCCAATCCGCGCAGCGCTGGATCGCTTGGGCCACCGCGTGCAGCGCGGCTTCGTCCAGCGTGATGTCCTGCTCCAGAAACAGGGCCTTGATCTCGAACACGCCCTGCGTCCGGTGCGCCTTGGCATCCAGCCGCCCCACCAGCGCGCCCCGGTGCAGAATGGGCAGGACGAAGTAGCCGTACGTCCGCTTTTCTTCGGGCGTGTAGCATTCGATGCGGTAGTCGAAACCCCATAACGCCGAAGCGCGTTCGCGGTCCCACACCAGCGGGTCGAAAGGGGACAGCAGCGTGGTGTGGGTGGCGCGCAAGCGGCCGTCCAGGGTTTGTTGCAGCAAGTCGGCATGCTGCCGGTGCACGTAGCCGGGGCTGGACCAACCCTGCACGGCCACGCGCTGCAGCACGCCTCGGGCCACCAGCATGTCCAGGTCGGCGTCTTTCAGGCGGGGTTTCTGGCGAAAGTAGTCGTTGATCCAGCGCGCCTGGGTGATGCCCAGGGCAAGGACGGCTTTTGCGATGAATTGCGCATGCACTTCGGCGGCGTCGGGCACGGGCGCATCCGCCAGCGAGGGGCAGACGCGATGCGACAGATCGTAGACGCGCTGGAATTTGTCGCGCCGCGCCACCATCAGTTCACCCGTGGCGAACAGGGTTTCGAGCCAGCGCTTCTCATCTTTCCAGCCCCACCAGCCGCCGCTTTGTCCATCCTGGCGCTCGAAGTCGGATGACTTGACCGGGCCGTGGGCGTCGATGTGGGCCAGCAGGGCGTCCAGTTGGGGCCGGTGGCTGAGCACCTGATCCTGTGCGCGTTTCAGGCCCCAGTGACTGCGCGCCTGCCGGTTGTAGCTGCGATGCAGGGGGACGTCGGTCGTGGGGGCGAAACAGGCTTCGTGCGCCCAGGTCTCAAAGACGTGGCCCTCGGCCAGCGCCGCGTCCAGCCAGGCCGGCGGATAGGCGCCCAGCCGGGAAAACAGCACCAGATACGGGCTGCGCGCAACGACGTGGATGGTGTCGATCTGCAGCAGTTGCATGCGTTCGATGCACCGGCGCAGGTCTTGCCGCGTGGCCTTGCGACGCGGTGTGCTCAGCAGGCCCAGGGCGGCGAGATGCAGCTTGCGGGCCTGGGCGAGGGACAGCGTCTGGCTTGGCATCGATACCGTGTGGATATGTGATCTGGCCCTGGCGCGGGCCGGCTCAGAATGCTTCCATGAAGCGCATGCGGAACCGGCGCCCCTTGATCGGGCTATTGGAGATCTGCGCAAACGCCTGCTTGGCGATCCGGCGGTCCAGGGCGACGTAGGAGCGGAACTCGGTGATATTGATCTTGCCGACCTGTTCGAAGGTCAGGCCGCCGTCGCCCGTCAGGGCGCCCAGCAGGTCGCCGGGGCGCAGCTTGTCTTTCTTGCCGCCCTGGATGCACAAGGTGACCATGGGCGTGCGCAAGGCGCCGTCGGATTGAGGGCGCAGCGACTTGAGATCCGCCCATTTCAGCGGCGCGCCCTGGTACTGTTCGACCAGGTCCGCCCAGCGCATTTCCTCGGGCGTGCACAGGCTCAGCGCCAGCCCCTTCTGTTCCCCCCGGCCGCTGCGGCCGATGCGGTGCACGTGGACCTCGGTGTCGCGGGTCACGTCCACATTGATCACGGCGCCCAGGTGCTGGATGTCCAGTCCCCGGGCGGCGACGTCGGTTGCAACCAGGACGGTGCAGCTCTGGTTGGCGAACTGGATCAGGATCTCGTCGCGTTCCCGCTGTTCCAGGTCGCCGTGGATCGCCTGGGCGCTGATGCCCTCGAACTGCAGGCGCTCGACCAGTTCGTGGCTGCGGATCTTGGTGTTGCAGAAGGCCAGCGTGGAGACCGGGCGGAAGTGGGCCAGTAGCTTGACCACGGCGTCCAGCCTTTGGTCTTCGTTGATTTCGTAGAAGATCTGTTCGATGCGGCCGGCATCGTGCAGGACTTCGACTTTGACTTCGGCCGGGTTGCGCAGAAAGCGGGCGCTGAGCTTGCGGATATTGTCGGGGTAAGTGGCCGAGAACAGCAGCGTCTGGCGCAGGGTCGGGCAATGCGAGGCGATCGCGACGATGTCGTCATAAAAGCCCATGTCCACCATGCGGTCGGCCTCGTCCAGCACCAGGGTGTTCAGGCCGGACAGGTCCAGACTGCCGCGTTCCAGATGGTCCTGGATGCGGCCGGGCGTGCCCACCACCAGATGGGCGCCTCGGCCCAGCGATTCGGCCTGGGGACGCGCAGCGGCGCCGCCGCACAGCGTCAGCAGCTTGACGTTGGGGATCAGGCGGGCCAGCCGGCGCAGTTCCTGGGCGACCTGGTTCGCCAGTTCGCGGGTGGGGCAGACCACCAGGGCCTGCGGAACCAGGCGGTTGGTATCCAGCTTCTGCAGCACCCCCAGGCCGAATGCGGCGGTCTTGCCGCTGCCGGTCTTGGCCTGCGCAATCAGATCGCGGCCCTCCAGGATCAGCGGCAGGCTTTGCGCCTGGATCGGCGTCATGTGTTCGAAGCCCAGGCTTTGCAGATTGTCCAGCAAGGCGGGCAGCAGAGGCAGAGAGGAAAAGGCCGTGTCGGTCACGATAAGGAATCAGGAATAGGGGATGGGCGGTTCGTCAAGCCGCGCAAGATTGAGAAAGCGTGGATGACTGTCAGTGTATGCTTTTCCGACGCTATACTCTTGCGCATGCCTACCGCCCCTAACCAACACCTCGGCCACGACGGCGCGTCCTACCCGGACGCTTTTTACGTGCGTCGCGGGGAACACGAATTCCTGTCCACCTTGCATTCGCAAGGCGCCTGGCAGCCCGGCGAGCAGCATCTGGCTGTCGCCGCCGGCCTGATCCTGGCCGAGGCCGAGCGCCGCCTGCCCAGCGACAAGCTGGTGTCGCGGGTGTCGTTCGACGTGCTGGGGGTCATCCATTCCGGCCCGTTCACCATCGACGTCCGCATGGTGCGGCCGGGCCGTTCGATCGAACTGATCGAGGCCAGCATGCGGCATGGGGATCAGGTCAGCATCCAGGCCCGGATCTGGCGCCTGGCTGCGTCCGATACGACACAGGTGCAGGGCTGCGAATGGACGCCGATGCCGCCGCCCGATGCAATGCCGCCCTTGTCGTTCTCGTCGGTCTGGGGAGGCGGATTCATCGCGTCCCTGGAGGCGCGCCGCAGCGCCGATGCGCGTCCGGGCCGGGGGCAAAGCTGGATACGCACATCTTGTCCGCTGGTCGAGGGTGAAATCGATCCGCCCGTCGCCGCTTTCGTGAAACTGGTCGACACCGCCAACGGACTGGCGGTGCGCGCTGATCCGAACGCGGTGTTCTTTGCCAACGTCGATCTGACCCTTCATTTCACGCGCCAGCCCGAAGCCGGCTGGGTCGGTTTCGACACGCGCGTCAGCTTTGGTCCGACCGGGCTGGGCGAGACCTTTTCGGTCCTGAGCGACATCCGCGGGCCTGTCGGCACGGCGGCGCAAAGCCTGACCGTGCGTCTTCGCGGCGAGTAGCCCCGCGCGGGATCTGCGCAGATCCGGGCGGCTGGGTCCGGCTCATGCCGAGGTGTTTTCCCCCATGGGGGGCGCCTGAGAACGCTCCAGGGCAGCGAGGATCTCCTCGGCGTCGTCAGCGTACTCGAACAGATCGACGTCTCCCGGCGCGATGTAGCCCTCATTGATCAGGTAGTCGAAATCGATGGCGCGGCGCCAGAATGCGCGCCCGACGAGGACCACCGGAATCGGGGCCATCTTGCGGGTCTGGATCAGAGTCAGCACTTCAAACAGTTCGTCCAGTGTGCCATAGCCGCCCGGAAAGGCGACCAGACCGCGCGCGTGGATCAGGAAATGCATCTTGCGCAGGGCGAAGTAGTGGAAGCGGAAGGCCAGTTCCGGTGTGATGTAGGCATTGGGAGCCTGCTCGTGCGGCAAGGTGATGTTCAGTCCGATCGAGCGCGCCCCGGCGTCGTACGCGCCGCGGTTGGCGGCCTCCATGATGCCGGGGCCGCCGCCGGTGACGACGACGAAGTCACAGCGTTTTTCCTGCTGGAAACGCGCTGAAATCAGTTGGGCGAAGCGCCGTGCCTCTTCGTAGTACCGCGCCTGTTCCACGCGGCGGCGGGCTTGGGCCAGTTCCCGTTCCTGCGCCGGATCCGGCGTTGCGGGGTCCCGTTGTCGTTCCAGCGCCGCGAGCCGCTCGCGTGCGGTGGCGGCGTCGCGCACGCGTGCGCTGCCGAAGACCACCACGGTCGAGTGCACGCCCTGCTCGTTCAAGACGCGCTCGGGCTTGAGCAGTTCGAGCTGCAGGCGCAAGGGGCGCAGGTCCTTTTCAGTGAGCAGATCCGTGTCCTCGTAGGCGAGGCGGTACGTGGGCGACGCGAGGATGGAGCGCAGGCGTTCGTCAGCGTCCAGCGGAGGATTCATCGCGGGTCCGCCGGGGCATCCGACGGACGGCTCGGGGATGGACTCGTGGGGCGGAAGGGGCTTTCGTGGAGGCGAATCGCTCATGTTCTCTTCCTCGCGGGATGTTCAGTAAACCGGCGCCTCGCCTTGCGGGCGGCGCTTGAACCGGCGGTGCACCCAATAGTATTGATCGGGCGTCTCGCGGATGCGCGCCTCGAGAAATTGGTTCATCGCCAACGCGTCGGCCCGGACGTCGCCGCTCGGGAACGAGGGCAGCGCCGGATAGATCCGCAGCTTGTAGCCGCGGTAGCCGGGCAGGACTTCCGAGACGAAGGGCACGACGCGCGCACCGCTCAAGTGCGCCAGGCGCGACACGGCGGTCAGGGTGCAGGCCTGCACGCCGAAGAAAGGCACGAATACCGAATCGCGCAGCCCGAAGTCCATGTCCGCCGCCAGCATGATGGGCGTGCCGGATTTCAGGACGTTCAGGATGTCGCGGGCGCTGCCGTGGCGCGGAATCATCGTCGTGCCGAATCGCGCGCGTCGTTCCCTGGAGATCGCTTCCGTCACGGCATCGGACATCGGGGTATAGATCGACGCGACCGGGTGCCGTATCGAGTAATACATGCAGACGGCTTCGATGGCGGCGAAATGGAACCCCAGGAAGATGGTCGGCTGGTCGTAGCGGTCCTGCAGGTCGATGGCGCTGTCCAGTTCCATCCTGTCCGTGATGGCCTGCGCACTGCCGTACCATTGCAGGCCGCGTTCCAGGTAGCTGCGGATGACGTGCTGGAAGCTCGCGCGCGCCAGGCGCTCGCGCTGGGCTTCGGATTGTTCTGGAAAGCACAGGCGCAGATTGGTGTGCAGGATATGCCTGCGTTTCCCGGGGATCAGGTAAAGCAGAGATCCCAACGCCTCGCCCAGCCGGGCGACCAGCCCGTAGGGCAGGGCGGAAAGACCGCGAAGCAGGCCCGAAAGCAGGGCGGTCAAGGTGCTGTTTTTCATGGGGTGGGGCAATCCCGGGTGGGAAGCCCGCATCGGGCCAATGTTACATGTTAGCATGGGCGTTCGGGATCAGCGCCGCAGGTGCCGATCCAGAAAGTCCTTGATCTCCATCCCGATCTCCGTCGCGTGGGTCTCCAGCGCAAAATGGCCGGTGTCATAGAAATGGACCTCTGCCGTGGGGATGTCACGCTTCCAGGCCTCGGCCCCTGCCGGCAGGAAGAACGGATCGTTGCGGCCCCAGACCGCCAGCAGCGGCGGCTGGTAGCGGCGGAAGTAGGCCTGGTATTCAGGATACTGCGCGACGTTGTCGGCGTAGTTCAGGATCAGGTCCAACTGGATGTCCAGGTTGCCCGGGCTGGCCATCATCGTCGCGTCGAACAGATAGGTCTCCGGCGCGATCAGGCTCTCGTCATCGACTCCGTGGGTGTATTGCCATTTCAGCGCGGCAGGCGTCATGAATTTCCTGACAGCAGCCCGATTTTCGGGCGAGGGATAGCGCCAATACTCCCGGATCGGCTGCCAGCCTTCGGACAGGCCTTCTTCATAGGCATTGCCGTTTTGCGAAATGATCGCGGTGATGCGCTCGGGGTGGGCGACCGCCAGGCGCCAGCCGACCGGCGCGCCATAGTCGAAGACCTGGATGGCATAGCGGTCCAGATGGAGCTGCTCCGTAAAGCGTTCCAGGGTCTTGGAGAGCTGCTCGAACGTGTACGCGTATCGCCCGTCTTCGGGCGCGTGGGTCAGGCCGAACCCGGGCAGATCCGGGGCCACGACGTGGTAGCGGTCCGCCAGCAGGGGAATCAGATTGCGGTACATGAACGAGGACGTCGGAAAACCGTGCAGCAGCAGGACCGTCGGATCGTCGCGGCTGCCGGCCTCGCGGTAAAAGACCTTGACCTCATCCACCTGTTCGTAGCGGTAGTGGACCCGGGGAGCCGTCGCCGTCGTGTCGGCGGCTTGCGCCCCGGTCGCCATGAGCGCACTGGCCAGGCTGCTCGCGGCGAGCAATGTGTTGGATCGCATAGGGGGTTCTCCTTGAGTAACCTATTTTTGATTTTTTAAAGGTTACTGATGCATGGATAACCTGTCAACAATAATTTAAAGGGTTACAATAACGGGATGAACGAAATGACCTCGAATGCATCCGTCCCGCTCTTCATCGCGGATCACCTGGCGATCGACTTCCTCAACGCCCGTTATGGCGTGGGGGCGGCGTCCCGCGAGTGTTTCGTCGATGACCGCGCCGTGCTGGACTGGCTCAAATCCGCCGGCGTGGCGCCCGAGGGCATCCAGGAAGCGCCCCAGGGCCTGTGCGCGCTGGCGCTCGAGCTGCGCGCCGGCGCGCAGGCCCTGATCGATGGCGCCAAGGCCGGGGCGTGTGCGCCGACGACCCTCGTCAACCGGATCCTGGAGCAGGGCCGGCGATCCCGAGCACTGGAATGGGATCAGGCGACCGCCCGCTTCATCCTGGTCGAAAAAACGCGCGGCACCGATGCCGCCAGTTTGTTGGAACCTGTCGCGGCCGCGCTGGCGGACCTGTTGGCCGCCGGGTCGCTGGACCGGGTGAAGCAATGCGAGGGAGATGGCTGTTCCCTGCTGTTCTGCGACCTGACGAAGTCCCACCGCCGCCGCTGGTGCAGCATGGCGGTGTGCGGGAACCGGATGAAAGTGGCGGCGTTCCGGGCGCGGAAGAAGGGCTGAATAGGGTCTTTGGGGAATAGTGCGGTCGCGGTTTGCTACTATCGGCCGCGTCTGCAAGGCACCGGAGGGACGGGGGCAACCGCTCAGGCGTCCGATCCGGTCAATTCACAGGATTCAGCCCATGGAAGATTTGAATGGCCGTTACGGCCTGAACCCGCCCCATAGCGAGATCGTGCAGGCCTGCCGGCTCATCGAACCGTGCGATGTGCTGGATATGGGATGCTCGAGCGGGCGCAACGCGCTGTATCTCAGCCAGCTGGGTTTCAAGGTTACGGCCGTCGATGCCAATCCCCAGGCCATTGCGGCGCTGCAGTCCATCGTTGATCGGGAAGCCATCGGTACGATCACGCCGCAGATTTACGATATCCATCTGGCCGATATCGGTGCGGATTATGGTTTCATCGCCTGTACGGTGACGCTGATGTTCATCGACCCGTCGCGCGTGGATGCGGTGCTGGCCGACATGCAGCGGCGCACGCTGCCAGGAGGATACAACCTGATCGTCTGCGCCATGGATACCGAGCAATATCCTTGCCCCATGAATTTCCCGTTTACCCTGCAGCCGGGGGAACTCAGCGCGGCGTATCAGGGGTGGGAACTGGTCAAGTACAACGAAGACCTGGGGACAATGCATCACGGGGCGCAACTGCAGTTTGCGACTTTGCTGGCGCGCAAGCCCGGGTGAGTCGAAAGAGGAGCCGGACGGATTTGATCCGGAATATCTGTCCAGAAACGGCAGAGATCATGCCCCCTGGGCAACGATCGCGGGCAAGTAGATAATTTTGTAGTTCAGGGTGGTATCCCTCCCGCCAGGTGGGAGGGTATCCAGCGACTGAAATCCAGCCGCTGCAATTCGGACACCTGTACGCCTGCGTCATCCTTGAAGGGGGCTTACGGTCTGAGCGAATAAAGCAGCCGTTATCTTCGCAGCGCCGCAAGGCGTATGACCACTGGGTTGTCACCTGAGAGGGAGGCGACATTGTCGGCTTCCTCGGACCAGAGAATGTCGAAACCGGCCTGGTCGAGCCGTGCCTTCAACTCATCGAGGACGATGAAGCGACGGTAATGGCCATGGATGCGCTCGGTGGGGCTGATCACTTCACCCTGGCGTGCGAGCGGGTCGTTGATGGAGCGGCATTCAATGTAGAAGGATGCCTTGGGCCGCAAAGCCGCCCGGACTTGATCGAGTGTGCTGATTTCCTCTGCTTCGGTCATCGCGTGCAGACAGAAGCGGCTGTATGCCGCATCAAATTTTTCGGCATGCGCTTCGGTCAGTTGGTCTACGGTGCCGTGGATGAATTCGATAGAGTCGCTTCCGGGTGTCGAGCGGCATACGTCAATGGCTGCTTGCGATGGGTCGATCGCAGTGACATGAAGCCCTTGGCTGGAGAAGAATAGGGAGTCCCTGCCATTTCCGCAACCGATTTCGAGCAGCCGGGCCTTTTGCGGGACTTGCGGCATGACGAGCAGGGCAAAGGACGAGGGCTCGGAGATCAGCCGGCCTTCGGAATAATAGGTGTTCCAGTGCGTGCCGCGTCCTTTGTCGGATCGATCAGCGGCGAGGGGGAGGGTATGGATTGCCGAAAGAATCATTTCTGCGGATGTCTCGGGCGTTGTTTCGCCCGAATTTTTTACCTTCAGGTCCGCGAAGCTTGGGTCGTCGTATAGTTGCTGTGTATTACCGATTTTCTCGTAGACGTTCTTGGTCGCCCGGTCCCTGGCTCTGCGTTCTTCTTCCGGCACGTCCAGGTAAACCACCAGAGAGCGGTCGACATTGGTCTTGATCCAGGCGTAGACGTCGTGATACATCGCGACGGCGGATATGACGACAGTCAGGCCCTGAGCCATCAGCAGATTGGAAAGCCGAAAGTAGCTGTGTGCCAGCGCGATTCGCTCTTCTTTGGTGTATCCCCATTTTTCTCCAAGCACTGAGCGCAGATCATCACCATCCAGGAAAACGGATTTCGTGCCATTTTGATTGAGAAGAAAATTGACCTTTCTTCCTACGGTTGTCTTTCCGGAGCCGGAGTAGCCTGTGATCCAGATGATGGTGGGGTTTTTCATGGGCAGCTTGATTTCTGAAGGGTGACTGCGTTCAGGACGGTTGATCTGAATGGGGGGGAAAGGACGGCGGGAAGTCTATGGGAATGGAATAGGCTGCGCGCGTGGCACGTGGGGTTTAATAGACGGCGGCAGGACTCTCAAGCGTTTTGAAAATGATCTCTCATTTCTTGAAGCAGCGGCAGAAAATTGAAAATTTGCGGGTCCTTGCAAACTGCATACAGTTTTCTATTAGACCCCAGAGTCTTTTTCAATTCAAGAACACTCTCCAGCAGATAGGCGAATGAGCAGATCAGGATAGGTGTATCGCACGTGCGAAGCGCGGCGGGATGCTGAACGGTCATGCCCCCGACTTGCGTGCCCACGATCCGGGCGTCCGGATCCACGATCATTCTGATGTGTGATGTCGTGGCCTGATGTTCGAGGAATTGGTGCGCCAGCTGCCTTGCGCCGTACAGCGCCAAATCGCCGTCGTGGATGACAGGCTCAAATGTGCTCAAGTCGATCAGTATTCCGTATTCCTGGAATTCCTCCTTTTCTTCGTAGGTGCGGATATCCTTGGCGGCAAGCAGCAGATTGGAAATAAAGCCTTCTTCGAGCACGTCTGCATGTTCTATCGACTGGCGCGCATGGACTTCTTGGTCGTCGAGTACATGCTGTAGTAGCACGTGTCCCTTTTTTGACCACCAGTATTCGATCATCCCTTTGAGCGTATGGGACGGGGTTCCCTCTGTGATGAGCCTGTAAAAGCATTTCAGGCTTAATTTGGCGTAATAATCAAGAAGGACGGTTTTCCTGGAGTAGCTATCGGCTAGGAATAGCAGGATTTCCCGTCTCGATGGGTATTTTAAGAAAATGCCATTGAGGGTGATGTTCGCCGGTTTTGCTGAAAGGACCTGAATGGCGGTGTAGTCTCCGATTTCAAGCGGGGTATTTCCGGAGTCCAGAGGATAATAAGTCCAGTCCGGATGGGGTTTGTCCTTAACGATGTGGTCGATATTTTCGACGAGATATTCAACGGAGCTTCCGGGGTTGTGAAATCCAAGCCGGCGGCAGGTGTCGAGACGCTGGGTGAGCGTGATGGTTTCGTTTTTTTCTATATAAGACCTGAGCGCTTGGACCAGACCGCTTTCCGGGCAGGGCTTGACCGATGGATCTGATGTGCTGATGGGGTTTTCGTCGGGATGGCAAAGGAATATAGGGCGCCCCGTTGCGAGACTGAACAGGTGGGCTTTGTATGGCCGATGGCAGACCATGGCGAGCGCGGTTGCATAGTCACGTGCATAGGATTCCGCCGTGCTGAGATAAAAGTTCGGGTATTCCGTCCCGATTCTGAGGCATTGCTGGATGACTTCGTGTTCCTGGTCGTATTTGTATGGCCGGAAAATAATCCTTTTGTCCGGAAAGTTATCCAGCAATTTCTTAAGTGTCGATGCGATGATGTCTATGGATTTTTCCTGTTCTATGGACAGGATTGCAATATGGTAGACGATCGAGTTCACGCCCGATTGTTCAGCCTGCGTCGCCTCATCGATGAAATCATCCAGCTTTGGGAATCCGAAGGGGATTTGACAAACATGATTTCTGGAATGATTGCGGATATTCTTGTGATATATGTCTTCAAATGCTTCAGGCTCTGCCCTGGAGGAATCCGCTTTCGGGCTTAATATGTAATCAAAAACTGCTCCGCCGCCGTAGTCCATGACGGTTTTTTGAAAAGGGATGTCCACGCCATGAGGCAGGCCGATCTTGATCAGGTTCTTGGGGTAGTCTTCGTATAGATAGAAATTGGACTCCGGCAGCAGCACCGCATCGAATCTTTCCAGCAAGAAATTTTCGTCGTGATTGTATGTAATAAGGGTGCTTCCGGAAAATTCTCGTTGGTACCAGTGTTTGTTCGCATCATATTCTGCCTGCCTCGTCAGTGCGTAACCGCTGATTTTTTTGAATTGATTGATTTTTCTGATGAGTATCTGCAGATGATGGTTGATCGGGCTGTGCCCGACTTTGATGCCAATTCTGATTTTGCCGTTTTTATGTTGGTTTTTCCGCCACCTTTCTGATAGCTCTGTCAGAGAAATTTTTTCCATCAAGGTTGTCCTTTTTTGGTGGCTGTCTTAATCTCTTGAGAAGAGTGTGGAAAGTGCCCATTTCTCTAATTTTGCCATGCCCGGTTTTCAGTAAGATGTCGAGATGGCCTTCTCTTTGGCCGTTTTTCTCTTAACGTTGCCGGACGTGCCGCCGTATGCAAGGGTGACCGTGACGGTTGTCGATAGGATCTTATCGTGAAAGCAGTCATCCTGGCCGGGGGGCTGGGCACCCGCATCTCCGAGGAAACGCACCTGAAGCCCAAACCGATGGTGGAGGTCGGGGGCAAGCCCATCCTGTGGCATATCCTGAAGATGTACTCGCATCATGGCATCCGGGACTTCGTGATCTGCTGCGGCTACAAGGGCTATGTGATCAAAGAGTATTTCGCGAACTACTTCCTGCACATGTCGGATGTGACCTTCGATATGAGCACCAATCGCATGGAGGTGCACCAGCGGCATGCGGAGCCCTGGCGGGTGACGCTGGTCGATACGGGTGAGACGACACTGACGGGCGGCCGCTTGAGGCGGGTGCGCGATTACGTGGCGGATGAGGATGCCTTCTGTTTTACCTACGGAGATGGCGTCAGCGATGTGGACATCGGAGCATCGGTCCGTTTTCACCGACAGCATGGTCGTCTGGCGACGGTGACGGCGGTTCAGCCGCCGGGGCGCTATGGGGCACTGAAGCGTGAAGGCGATCAAGTGTCCGGGTTCACGGAAAAACCTCGAGGCGACGGCGGGTTGATCAACGGCGGCTTTTTCGTGTTGTCGCCTGCATGTCTGGATCGGATCGAGGGCGATCAGACCAGTTGGGAAGGCGAGCCGCTGGCGTCGCTCGCGCGCGACGGACAACTGATGGCCTTTGAGCACAACGGTTTTTGGCAACCGATGGATACTTTGCGGGAAAAAAACCTGCTTGAGGATCTGTGGGCATCCGGTCGGGCTCCGTGGAAAACCTGGATGTGATGCACACGGACACTATCCCGCCGATCAGCCCCGATCCTGTTTTTTGGCGCGATCGACGAGTGTTGCTGACTGGCTACACGGGTTTCAAGGGGAGCTGGCTGGCTTTATGGCTGCATCGCCTGGGCGCTCGGGTCACGGGTATTGCGTTGCCGCCACCCGATGAGCCGAGTCTGTATGCTCTGGCGCAGGTGGATGAAGCATGTGACTCTCATTTCATCGACATCCGCGATACACAAGCGGTGGCTGAGCAGATTCGCCGGGCAGAGCCCGAAATCGTCTTCCACCTGGCCGCGCAAGCTTTGGTGCGTGCCGGCTACGAGGATCCGCTGGCAACCTACGCAACCAATGTCATGGGCACAGTGCATGTGCTTGATGCGCTGCGTGGTCTGGACAGCGTGCGGGCCGCTGTCATGGTGACGACCGACAAGGTGTATCGCAATCTGGAGCAGCCTTATCCTTACCGTGAGGGTGACGCGCTGGGCGGGCACGATCCCTACAGCGCCAGCAAGGCGGCCAGCGAGCTGGTGATCGCCAGCTACCGTGACGCCTGGCTGTCCGCCCAGGGCGTGGCGGTGGCTTCGGCGCGAGCGGGCAATGTGATCGGCGGGGGAGACTGGGCTGCCGACCGGCTGATTCCCGATGCGGTGCGTTGCTGGCAGGCAGGGCAGCCCCTGCCGATCCGGCGTCCGCAGGCGATCCGGCCCTGGCAGCATGTACTGGAGCCAGTGAACGCCTATCTGCATCTGGCCGAGCGCTTGTATAGGCAGCCGGGCCTGGCCGGCGCCTACAACTTCGGTCCGCACACGCACGAGGCCGCTACGGTGCGCCAGGTGATCGAGCGGGCGCGCCAAGCCTATGGCGACGGAGACGTCCAGTGGGGCGATGGCGCCGAAGGACCTCACGAGGCCGGCTGCCTGGCCTTGGAGACCGCCCGCGCGCGTACCGTGTTGGGCGTGCAGCCGCGTTGGAATCTGGATACGTCGATCGATAGGACCATGAACTGGTATCGCCGCCGGCACGAGGGTGCGGATGCTCGTGCGCTATGCGAGGCCGATATCCAGGCCTTCGAGACAGCGGGACGCGCCGCATGAGCCGTTTTACTGTGACTGAGACCGGCATCCAGGACTTGCGCGTCATCGAGCGCCGGCGCCTGGGCGATGAACGGGGTTTCCTGTCGCGGCTCTTTTGTGCCGAGGAATTGGCGTCCGCCGGCTGGGATCAACCTGTCGTTCAGATCAACCACACCTGGACTCAGGCGCGGGGGACGGTGCGGGGCATGCATTTCCAGCATCCGCCGCATGCCGAGATGAAACTCGTGACTTGCTTGCGGGGCCGCGTGTGGGATGTGGGCCTGGATCTGCGCGCCGGTTCGCCCACGTTTCTGCACTGGCGCGCCGTGGAGCTGTCCGCCGACAACGGCCGCGCCCTGCTGATCCCGCAGGGATTTGCGCACGGCTTCCAGACGCTGACCGATGATTGCGAGCTGCTGTATCTGCACTCCGCGCCCTATGCCGCCCAAGCCGAGGGGGGGCTGTCGGCCACCGACCCGACGCTGGGCATCGAGTGGCCCTTGCCGATTGCGTTACAGTCGGCGCGCGATCTGCGCCATCCCGCCGTGACCGAGGAATTTACCGGACTGGATTTGCATTCATGAATTGCCGACATTGCGGCGCGATGCTGCGCCACACGTTTCTGGACCTGGGCTTTGCGCCGCCATCGAACGCGTACCTGAAGGCCGAGGATCTGAGCCGCCCGGAAACGTATTTTCCGCTGAAGATTCGCGTGTGCGACCAATGCTGGCTGGTGCAAACCGAGGACTATGCGCGGGCCGATGAATTGTTCAGCCCGGACTATGCGTATTTTTCCAGCACCTCCAGCGGCTGGCTGGCCCATGCGCAGCGGTATGCGCGGGACATGACGCAGCGCCTGGGATTGGGGGGCAAGAGCTTCGTGATCGAGGTCGCCTCCAATGACGGCTATTTGCTGAAGAATTTTGTGGCTGCCGGCATTCCGTGCCTGGGTATCGAACCCACGGCCGGCACGGCGGCGGCGGCGGAAGCCATCGGTGTGCCGGTGCTGCGCGAGTTCTTCGGCGAGGCGCTGGGCCGCCGGCTGGCCGGCGAGGGACGCCGGGCCGACCTGATCGCGGGCAACAACGTCTACGCGCACGTGCCCGATATCAATGATTTCACGCGCGGGCTGGCGGCGGCGCTCAAGCCCGAGGGCACGATCACGCTGGAGTTTCCGCATCTGCTGCGTTTGATCCAGCATACGCAGTTCGATACCGTCTATCACGAGCACTTTTCATACTTGTCCGTTCATGCCGTGCGGCGGATATTCGAGGCGGCCGGCCTGCGGATTTATGACCTCGAGGAATTGCCCACGCATGGCGGCAGTGTGCGGGTCTACGGCTGCCATGCGGCGGCGTCCATGGAGCAGCGGCCCGAGGTCGAGCGCATCTTGCGCCTGGAGACCGGGGGCGGCCTGCTGGACTTGGACACCTACCGGGCGTTCCAGGCGCGTGCCGACCAGGTCAAGGACGCCCTGCTGGGTTTTCTGCTGGAGCAGAAGCGCCTGGGCAAGACCGTGGCTGCTTACGGCGCGGCGGCCAAGGGGAATACCTTGCTGAATTATGCGGGCGTGAAGCCCGATCTGCTGCCGTTCGTGTGCGATGCGGCGCCGGCCAAACAGGGCAAATATTTACCGGGCAGCCATATCCCGATTCTTGCGCCGCAGGCGCTGGCCGGGCAACGGCCCGATTATGTGCTGATCCTGCCGTGGAACATCGCGGCCGAGGTCCGGGAGCAGAACCGGCATCTGGCCGAGCGCGGGACGCGATTCGTGACGGCCGTGCCGCACCTGGAGATCATGTGAAATCCCGTATCCACTACACCAAGCCGTCGATCACCGAGCTGGAGGTGCGCTACGCCACCGATGCGGCGGCCAACGGCTGGGGCGATCGATGCTACGAATACATCGGTCGGTTCGAGCAGGCGTTCAAGGCGCATCTGGGCGCCGAGCATGCCATTGCCACGTCAAGTTGCACGGGAGCGCTGCACCTGGGGATGGCGGCGCTGGGCATCGGGCCGGGTGATGAAGTCATCATGGCCGATACCAACTGGATCGCCACCGCCTCGCCCATCGTGCATCTGGGTGCCGCGCCGGTCTTCGTGGACATCCTGCCCGACACCTGGTGCCTGGATCCGGCCAAGGTCGAGGCGGCCATCACGCCGCGCACGAAGGCCATCGTGGCGGTGCACCTGTATGGCAATCTGTGCGACATGGATGCCTTGCTGGCAATTGGTGAGCGTCACGGCATTCCTGTCATTGAGGATGCGGCCGAGGCGATCGGCTCGGTCTATCACGGCAAGCGGGCCGGCACGATGGGGGCTTTCGCCTCGTTCTCCTTCCATGGTTCCAAAACCATGACGACAGGCGAAGGCGGCATGTTCGTCACCCAGGATGCGGATTTGTACGAACGCGTCCTGACGCTGAGCAATCATGGCCGTGCCAGGGGGCAGACGAAGCAGTTCTGGCCGGATGCGGTGGGATACAAGTACAAGCTGTCCAACATCCAGGCGGCGATCGGCTGCGCCCAGATGGAGCGGATCGATGATCTGATCGGGCGCAAGCGGGCAATCCTGGCGGCCTACCGCGAAGCTCTGGCAGGCATTGATGGAGTATTGATGAACCCGGAACCTCCCGGCACGATCAACGGCGCCTGGATGCCGACAGTCGTCTTCGATGAACGCATGGGGATGACCCGGGAGACGTTGCAGACGGCCCTGGCGGCCGAAAACGTGGATGCCCGGGTGTTTTTCTGGCCGCTTTCGGGGATGGACATGTTCGAGCCGGTGCGCGATAACGTCAATGCCTGGTCGATTCCAGGACGAGCGATCAATTTGCCCAGTTATCATGACATGCATGAGGGCGAAATTCAGAGAGTCATCGGTGTTTTGATGACATGCCTTCCCAAGCCTTATATGTGATTTGGAATTTATATGGAAGATAAATTGTTCAATGAGGTTCGTCGGGCTTTCGCGGCGGCTTTCAATACGGATCCGGCCAGCATTTCCATGCAAAGCGAGCCAGGCGATATTGCAGGGTGGGACTCCATGGGGCATGTCCAATTGGTGGCCGAACTGGAGAAAATCTTTTCAGTGAGCCTGGAGGTAGACGAAGTCATGGAGATGGAGGATGTAGCCTCTATCGTACGGGTGCTCGAGGCCAAGGGCCTTTGATGCTCGCCATCCGGGAGCCCGGTTTTGGCCAGGCCTTGCTATCGCGTATCAAAGGAGACGTGATAGAAGGGCGCACGGGCGCGCGGATCGGGGGGGCGGAGCTCCGGGCTGCGGTCGATTCGTGGGCAATGGCGTTTGCCAGGAAGGCACAGGAGGCCGGTGGTGCCGGGCCGGTCTTTCTCGCGCTGGAGCTGACGCTGGAGTCAGTCCTGGCCTATCTCGGTGCGCTGGCTTCCGGGCGTACTGTGCTGACCTTGGATGCCAAGGAATGGGCGCGCAAGGCGCCTGGGCTGATTGCGCATGTACAGCCCGCCCTGTGCTGGTTGCCTGCGCGGCTGAAAGATGAAAGCTGGATGGGCGGTGAGACGGCAGCCGTAGTTCGAGGGGCGTCTTTTACAACGGATATTGACGAGGATTTTGAGGGGCATGCGGGCAAGCGTCCGGGCTTCCAGCCTGTCCGTCTGCTTGCGCCGACGTCCGGCTCTACAGGACAGCCCGCAATCGTCAAGATCACGGACCAGAACCTGGTGGCGAATACGCGCGACATCATTGCTTCGCAGGGGTTGGGTGACCAGGATCGCGCACTATTGTGCCTGCCCTTGAACTATTGTTTTGGTGCCAGTGTCCTGCATACCCATTTATGGGCGGGGGGCAGCGTCGTGGTCGATGATCGGTTGATGTTCGCCGAGAAAATCCTGGATGCCCTCAATCAGTATGGCTGCACCAGTTTTGCCGGTGTGCCGACTTCCTATACGTTCCTCCAGCATCATAGCCGGGTGCTGGAGCGCTCCTTCCAGACGCTCAGGCGGTGGTTGCAGGCGGGAGGGTATCTGGCCGCATCCGTGGTGCACGCATTTCGCGAAGCTCATCCGGATGCCGCATTCATGGTCATGTATGGGCAAACCGAGGCCACCTCGCGTATCGCGGCCTTTACCGTGGATGGAGACTACCCGCAAGGATGCGTAGGCTACCCTCTCGCCAGCCTGCGAGTGGAGATTCGCCGAGCGGATACAGGGCTCCCTTGCGGGGTTGGCCGGGAGGGAGCGGTTTGGGTATGGGGAGAGTCGGTGAGTGCGGGATACCTGTATGACGGACAGCGGCAAGAACAGCGTTTTGTAGACGGCTGGTTGAATACAGGTGATGTGGGCTACCTGCTTGATGACGGGCGGCTCTGCATCACCGGACGTGCGGCGGGCTTTATCAAGATCAGGGGACGCCGGGTGGGTAGTCAGGAGATCGAGGAGCTGATTTGGGAACGGTTTTCGGTCCAGAGCTGTGCCTGTCCGGTCTCTGACGAGGCGCTGGGTGAAATCATAGGGCTTTACCTGAATATCGAGATGACCGATGTGCGCGAAGCGGGTGATCTGAGGGCGCATTGGGTCGAGCAGATTCAGTCCATTGTGCCGAAGCACTGGGATCTCGGGCCTGTGCTGTGCGGCCCCTTGCCGCTTACGTCGAATGGCAAGGTCGATCGGCGACAGTGCCAGCATCTGTTGAACGGTCAATGGGGCGGGCAATGAGCGCGGACTGGTTTGCCCCCTTGTTGTATGCCGAAGCTCCAGCGGCGCGGCGGGCGAGGCTGCTTGAGGTGTTGCGTGAGCAGATGGAGCGTGGGGCACAGGTTTGCGAACCCTTCAAACGATTCCTGGCGGGACAGCGACAGACGCTGAGTGACGTCCAGGCGCTGGAGGACCTGCCGTTCATGCCGGTCTCTGTTTTCAAGCGCGCCGAGCCGTTGAGTTTTCTGGATGGCGAACAAACCTATCGAGTGTTGAACTCCTCCGCTACGACTGGTCAGCAACCCAGCCGGATTGCGATTGATCGGCATACTGCAAAGCTGATGACTCGCGGGGTGACCGCGATTCTGGCTGACTTTATCGGATCGCGCCGCAGGCCCTACCTGGTCATTGATCGGGCTCCCGGGGCGGGTGGGGCGGCCAGCGCGCGCGGTGCTGCTGTCCAGGGATTGATGGCCTTCGCCACCGAGGTGTGCTATGCGCTGCGTCCGGCACGGGACGAAGAGCGGGAATGGGCCGATCCTGATGGTCTGGTGCTGGATATCGAGGGGATTGGGGGGTTTTTCCGTAAACATCATGACGATGATGTCGTCGTATATGGGTTTACCTACATGCTGTATCTGCACCTGGGCGCTGGATTGCGGGCTAGTGCGGAATCCCTGAAGCGTCTGGCCGATGAACTTGGCCATCCCTTGCTGCCTAAGGCCTCCATCCTGCATAGCGGGGGATGGAAGCGGCTGCAGCAGTTGGCGATCGATAAGCCGTTGTTCAACAGCCGGATCAGTGCGAGCCTGGGGGCCGAGGCGGATGCTGTGCTGGATTATTACGGCATGGTCGAACAGCTTGGGGTGATCTATCCAGACTGTGCCCAGGGCAATAAGCATGCGCCGCGGTTCGCCGAGGTCATTGTGCGCGATCCTTTGAGTTGGGCGCCATGCGCGGCGGGCCAAACAGGCATCATTCAGGTCTTGAGCGCCCTCTCACCCTCGTTCCCTGGGCAGTCTCTGCTGACTGAGGATATGGCGCTCGTGGTGCATGAGGATGGCTGCACATGCGGCAGGCGGGGCATCGCTTTTCGCTTTGCCGGCAGAGTGCCCAAGGCCGAGGTGCGTGGCTGCAGCGATGTGCAGCACAGGAGGCGGGCATGAAAGATTGGCAAGGGAGCCTGGTCAGCGTGGGACAGGTCGATGACCTGGCGCATTACCTGAATGACTTTCTGGCCAGACCTCTGCCGTTGCGTGCCGATACGCTCGATTCGATCATCGCGGGCCTGGCTGACTGGGCGCAGGCGCTCGGCCCCGAGCTTGGCGGCGAGACGGGTCTGCCTTTTCTCAAGACTTGGTGGCGCGCCTCGCAGCTCAAAGGCGTGTTGCGCCATGAGTTTGGCGCTGATGCGCAGCAGGGCCCCCTGGATTGCGCGCCCGTATTGAGCGAGCGAGGCTGGGCGGCGGTGGGCACGGTCCTGCATTGGCCTGCGGCCAATGTGCCGATCCAGCCGTTGTTGTCGTTGACCAGCGGCTTGCTCTCGGGCAATCGCAACATCGTGAGAGTGCCTGCAGGCCTGGTGACGTTGATGCGCAAGATGCTTGAGTGCGCCCCTCCCGGCATGATGGATGTATTCGAGCGGGTCCTCTTCCTGGCATTTCCCAGCGACCGTCGGGACCTGGCTGAGGTGTGCGCCGGCCGTAGCGATGCCGCCATGGTGTGGGGCGGGCGCGAGGCGGTCACCCAGGTGCGCGGCTTGTCTTTTCCCCATTGGGCCAGGATTCAGGTATTCGGCCCCCGGACATCGGCCGCCCTGGTATTGCTTGACGGGCATCTGATGACGCAGGCTGGCGAATTGAAGAAATTATGCCGACGCATTGCGCGGGAAACCTGGCAATTCGACCAGGAGGCCTGTTCATCGCCTCTGGCCCTGTATGTGCAGGTCGCCGCTTCGACTCCAGCAGCCGATGAAGCGGAGGATGTGTTTTTACAAATGCTGGCGCAGGCATTCGATGAAGAGCAGCGCGCTCATCCACGCCATGAATTGAGCGCGCGCACAAGCGTCGATATTGCAAAGGCCCGCGCGGATTGGCTCCTGGATGATCGGCAAGCTCGGGTGATTGCTTCCGAAGGCCCTGCATGGTCGATTCTTCACGGAGGCAGGATGAATCGCGAACCGAAACTGTTCCAGGGCAAGACGCTGAACGTCGTATCGACCGGCGATCTTGAAGCCATTGCCGCCAGAATGGACAGTTCCGTGCAAACGCTGGGCTTGTGGATACGTGATCATGATCTGGAGCAGCGGGTTGCCCGAACTGCACAGCATCAGGGAGTGGATCGCGTTGTCCGCCTGGGGATGATGCACGTGTTCAATACCCCCTGGGACGGCCACGACCTTGTGCGCCCTTTGTGCCGCCGGGTTCATTTCATATCAACACCCATAGAGAGGTCCGCCGATGCATGATGGCGACAAATTTCTGGACGCGCTGCAGCGCAAGGCAAAGCTGCTATATCCAGCGGTCAAGAGAACAGTTGATGGCGCACCGGACGACTGCTATTGGCTGCTCGATCCCCTGGCTCGCTGGACTGAGTCGGCCTTCGGTGTTGACGCATTCGATCTGGCCGCCAGGGGCTATGCGCGCTACGCCATGGAGGTCAATCGTCTTCAACTGGCGTATGAGTCTTCCGGTGAGTTTTCGTCAAGTTCACATGAAGAGGTCGTTCAGGCGGTCTACGATAATCCCGACTACATGATCCCTTACATGTGGGCTGCGGTCCTGATTTATCCGTACTGGCCGTCCATGGTGCGTCATATCGCATTCCTGCGTGATCGGTTCATACGGCAATTGCCTGAGCAAGCGGCGATCCTTGAACTGGCCTGCGGGCATGGTGCCCTGGGCCTGCTGGCGATCGAGGAGCGCAAGGATTTGCGTGTGGATGGTGTGGATCTAAGTCCTGCGGCCATCGATATCGCCTTGCGTCTGCGGCAGGCTTCGGGTCATGAAACCCGCTCGACGTTGAAAGTGATGGACGCGCTGGATCTGCAGCAGGCCGGCGCGCCCGGACGTTATACGGGTGTGCTGGCCGCCATGCTGGCAGAGCATCTGCACGAGCCCGAGCGCCTGTTTCGTACAATCGCCCACCATCTTGCACCCGAAGGAATCTGTTTCTTCAGCACGGCGCTGGAGTCGGCGCAGAAGGATCATGTCTACGAATTCCGCACGGAAGCGGAGGTGCTGACCATGGCGGCCGACGCAGGCTTGCGAGTCGTGGAACTGGTTTGCGATGGCCCCAGACGTTCGGGCGCGCGTTATCGGCCGCGCGCATTGGCCGCCATTCTTGAGCACCGAAATTGATAGTCTACGTGGGATCAGATCATGAGCCATTCATATTACGAACCGACGCAGCATGGCGACGTGCTCAGCCGGCTGAACCTGCTCCGCTTTATTCGGGAGCACCTTTATCATAGCGGTGTTTCAGCCGGGACATATCTTGAGTTTGGTGTGTTCAATGGCGACTCGATGTGGGATGCCCATGCAGCCTTGCGTGGTTTCATCGACCACTACGTAGGTTTTGATTCCTTTGCCGGATTGCCCAGGCTCGATACCAATGATCAGGCATCTGCCGGTCTGATGCCTAATTGGGCTGAGGGCACGGTCAGGGGAGGAACCCGCCAGCAGGTGTTCAATCATCTGGTGGCCAAGGGAATTCCGAAAGAGAAGCTGACGCTGCACGAAGGTTTCTATGAGGATACCCTCCCCAAGATCGACCGCCAGGCTCTGGCGGCGCTTGGCCCCTGCCACGTCTGCATGGTGGATTGCGATCTCTACTCTTCTTCGAAGGTGGTGTTTGATTTCATCGAGCCGCTGCTGGTGGAGGGGACGTGGCTGTTGCTGGATGATTATTTCTGCTACCGTGGCTCGCCCAGGCATGGTCAGCGGCGTGCTTTCGAAGAGTGGTTGTCCCATTCGCGCTGGGGGGTGACGGAGTGGGGCACTTTCCGTGGATGGGGCAAGGCATTCCTGGTCTATGAGCGGTCCGCAGAAGGTTAGGTGATGAAAACGGAAGAATCCCCGTCCTTGCTGGGCAAACTGCTCGGCGCTCGATGGGATGGCTCGATCAAGGCTGACGATGGCCGTGAAGTGGCATCTGTCCGTCCCATCATGCCGGAAATGGCTTTGAATCTTGATTCTTCTTCCCCATTGGTCAAAACCCTGTCCTCGTGGCGCAATCAGAATCGGTCGTGCTTCTTCGAGACGCGGGAAGTCACGCCTGAGTCGACCGTGCATTGGCTCCGGAGCCTGGCGAGTTCTGTGGATCGTCTCTTTTTCATTGCACATGATTTGGAGATGAGACCAGTGGCGCAGTATGGCCTGAAGCGGTGGAATCAAAAAATCGTGGAACTTGATAGCGGCATCCTGGGTGTACGGGATGTTGTGCCGGATATGTACTACAAGCTGCAGATGCGGATGCTCGGCTTGAGCCGTCAGTCGCTTGGGTTCGAAGAGGCGCGCGCGCGCGTGCTGGCAGACAATATTCCAGCCCTGTTTCTGCATAAGCGCTGCGGGCTACGCAAGATTGATGTATTAAAGAATTATTCGGCAGGCCGGGATGTATGGGTCATGGCGATGGACTTGCGGAAGATCGAATTTCGCTGATATGAAAGAAAGGATTTCCATGAGCGCCCCCGTTTTGTTTAGCATCGTCATACCCACAAGAGATCGTCCGCTATTGCTGGACCGGGTTTTGACGGCGCTTGAGGCGCAGACATTCGTTGATTTTGAGGTGATTGTTTCTGATAATCCCTTGCATGTTTCGTGCGCCAATGTGGTGCAGCCTTACCTGAGGGATGGACGATTCAGCTACATTCGTCCCCCTGAGCCTATGGATATGTGGAATCATTGGAATTTTGCGATCGAGGGTGCGCGGGGTGAGTATGTCACGATATTCAATGAAAAATTTATTCTGCGTCCGGATGCATTGGAGATCATGGCCGCGGAGATTTTATCGAAATCCCCGGACGTGCTGACGTGGCAATTCGAGATATTTGACTCGAAGCATGCTGGAAACGGCCTTTTTTTTGGCCAATATCATCCAAAGGTCAAGCCTGGAAATCCATTTTTCTATGATCCAAAAGAGGAATTGAAGAAAAGATTCGCTTTTGATTTTCCCGTGTTCTCCAGATATGAATTCCAGAGGAACAACTACGGGAAAATATATACCGGGTTCGTTCGATCTGGTGTGCTGGATGAAGTTGGAAGAAAATATTGCTCCATATTTATGCCGACGAGCCCGGATTTCACATCCATGGCCGCCATACTGAATGAGAGCGGCCGCTGTGTCGATATCAATAAAAGCCTGATGCTTCTCAATGATGTGACGGGAATGTCCCATGGGGAAAGCACGCGGACATCGTTTGCCGCCACTCGAAGAGCCGTCCACGACCTTGGCCTGGATTTTGATGAATATGCCCGGAGTTTGCCGGTTGCCAATTTTCCTATTGGGCATAATAATTACACTGCGGCGGACTTGGAACTCATCAGGTCCGTGGCTCCGGATGGTTTCATCAAGTCATTGAATATTGACCTGGAGTCTTTGGCCTATTGGGCGATGAAGGACCTCGAACAGATCACTGATTTCCAGCCCGGCGAGATGGAAAATTATCGTAAGGTGCTTGAGCCCTTGCTGGATGGCATGAGCCGTCAGCGCCGTGTGTTATTGGATGAGCATGCCGCGCTGTGCGGAAAGGGATCGCGCAGCGAGATTTATCATTCCGGGTTGACGCCGATCGAGGAACTCAAACCAGGCACCAGCCCGGAAGCCCTGGCTGAAATCCATTGGCTGGATGGCCTGGCGCCTCCCAGGAAATCCGTCATGGAGACGCCGTTGGAGCTTGCAGAGGCAGTGGATTATTTGCACCGCTACAACGTCCATGCCGGACGGTTGCTGGACTTGGCGTAGGTTCTTGATTCTGGCGCGGCGGCGGAGCCCATGTTGAAAAACTCTTCAGCGCAATTCGAGGCCGAGAGGGGGCAGTTCGCCCGGGCGCTTGCTTTCACGTCCGCCAGTCCGGATGGCAAGCCAGAAATCTGGCAGCCTTGGGCCTGCTTCAAATTGGTCATGTATGAGACGGCGGCGTCTCTTGACGTCGACCCGCGTGATCCCGGATGCGCAGAGCGTCAATTGCTGCCTCTCGTTGTATCGCGCGCGGCCGTGGGGCGGCATGCGTCGGCGCGGCAACTGCTCGATGCTGCGCCGTGGGACGGTCTGCCGGATTCCCTGCGTATCGCCACGGCCAGGTATTTGTCCATCTATATGCCGCAAGAAGCCTACCGCTTGCTGGATGGGCTGGGTGGGCGGGTGCCGCCGGCAGCTCACCTGTCGATATCATTGCATGCCGGCCGCAAGGAGCAGGCCCGGCACTTTCTCCGGGAAGCGCTGCGCCAAGAAACCGGGCAAGGTGATTCCAGGCTTTCTCTTTACAGAACCATCACGGAGACGCTGTCGCCGCGGCAGCAACTGGATTGCCTGAACCAGGTGTATGCGGCGCAGGGTCTGCCGGGGTTGGCGCTTCGTTGCGATGATGTGCCGCTCAATCCCTGCAATGTGTGTGCCGTCGATTCCGGGGCCTTGATAGATGGCCCGCTGGTCTCGGTCCTGATGACGACTTTCAATGTGGCGGGGCGTGTCCCGGCCGCGATCGAGTCGATTCTGCGGCAAAACTACCGCCATCTTGAACTGATCGTGGTTGATGATTGCAGTACGGATGATACGGCTCTCGAAGTGGCAAGGCTTGCCCGAAGTGACGAGCGGATTCGCCTGCTGCGGCTGGACCGGAATGTGGGCACGTATTGCGCCAAGAGCGTCGGTTTGCAGCATGCCAGAGGCACCTTTGTCACCTGTATGGATGCGGACGATTGGTCGCACCCGTTGAAGCTGGCGCTTCAGATCAAGCCGTTGCTGGAGGATGATTCTCTCGTCGCAAGCACGTCGAATTGTGTTCGCATATCCGATTCCGGAGTGGTCGATGCCCGGCAGGGTGTGCATCTGGAGCACCTCAATTATTCCTCCCTGCTGTTTCGCCGGGAAAAGATTCTTGCGGAAATCGGCGGATGGGATGTTTGCGCGCGCACGGCGGCCGATACAGAATTGATCTGGCGCATCAATCTGGCGTATGGGAATCAAGCTATCAGGAACGTTCCCGGAATATTGTCTCTGGTTTCGCATCGCGATGATTCCTTGACCATGGCCGATGACGGGACCGGATTTGTGGGGGACTGCTTTCCAAGGGAAATTCTGCGATATATCGAGGCGTTCAATCGCTGGCATATCGATGCCCTGAGATCCTGCCGCCTTCCAAGAGTGGATGATGACCTGGTGAGCTGGGTAAATCATCACCCTTTCATATTCCCATCCAGTGCGTTTTCCGATGTGCGCGATGTGGCCGATGTGCTGCGCAATTTTCGTGATGCATAAAATAAAATGATGGCGCTGCCGCAATGCTGTTATCCATAATCATCGTCGCATACAACAACGAGGGCTATATCGCGCAGGCGGTTGCAAGCTGCGCGTGCTTCGAGGATCCCGATTGCGAGGTGCTCGTCGTCCATAACAAGTCGACGGATCGCACGGGCGAGGTCGTTCGTGATTTAATCGACGGACTAGGGCTGCCGCTGAAAGTCATTTCGAACGACGAGAACGTTGGTCCTGGAGAGGCGCGCAACATCGGCATGCGCCATGCATCCGGCGACTATTTCATGTTCCTGGATGGCGACGACTGGTTCGAGCCGGGCGCGATCCGGCGGGTGATGGACCGTCTGCGCGAATGGCGCCCCGATCTGCTGATGTTCAATCACCAGCGCGCCCTGGCGGACGGGCGGAAAATTCCGAATATTCCGAACCGGTACATTGACCTGCGCAACGAACCTGCGAATCTGACGGATCCGCAGGTCAGGAGGGGCGCCATCCGGAACCTGCATATCTCATGGAACAAGGCGTACGGCAGGCAATTCATGAGCCGGCATGGGTTTGAATTCCCCCGGCTGGTCTATCATGAAGATCTGCTGTGGAGCATCCAGGCGATGGTGTGCGCGGATTCTTTTTATTTCATCCCGGACATTGTCTGCAACTACCGGCAGCATGCGCAGTCCAGCATCAACACCAGAAATGAAGGCCATTTCGCGGCGATTCATGAGTGCCGGCGTCTCAAGGATTTTCTGGCTGAGCATGATGATTATCGTCGCTGGTATGGGGCGGAACTGTACGGATATGCGCAATCGGTGCTGTATGGCGTGATCAATACCAGATACCGTATACCAGAGTCCAGGGAAGAAGCCTATCTCCGGGATATGGCGGCCCTCTTGAAGGAATTCCGGTCCCTGCTGGGGATATGGAAGCCCGATTTGTTGTTCTATGCCGCCATGACGGGACGCAGAGCTGTCTATTTTCGTGCAGCGGCGTGGGCGGCCCGGATGAAAAAGGTGGGGAAGGCCATGTTTGATCTCAAAATGAAGTTCGTCCGGCAGTAGTCCGGTTTTCTTTCGGATGAGGCGCTTGCGTCATCCTGGATGGATGTATTTGCAATGCTGCTATCTATCATCATCATTTCTTTTAATGGCGAGAAATATATAGGACAGGCGGTTTCGAGCTGCTTGTGTCCTGCCGGAGCGGACCATGAGATCATCGTAGTCGATAACGGCTCGACTGACGGAAGCCTGGATCTGATCCGCTCCATCGCGGCGGATTGCGGATCGACGCTCAGGATCATCGAGAATCATGAAAACAAGGGACCTGGCGAGGCAAGAAACATAGGGCTGGCGCATGCTTCGGGAGAATATTGCATGTTTCTCGATGGCGATGACTGGCTCGAGCCCGAGGCCATCCCGCGCATCGTGGCCTGCTTGCAGGAGTGGAAGCCGGATGTCCTGATGTTCAATCATCAGCAGGTGTGGCCGGACGGCAGGAAGATCCCCAATGCGCCCAACCGGTATGTCGATCTGGGAGATCGGTGGGCGGACCTGACCGATCCGGCTGTCAGGAAAGGCGCCATCAGGAATCTGCATGTCCCCTGGAACAAGGCCTACAGGATGAGCTTCGTCCGGGATCACGGACTGCTGTTCCCCCGCCAGACTTATTACGAGGATATGGTATGGAGCATC
This sequence comes from Castellaniella hirudinis, assembly GCF_042651965.1. NCBI lineage: Bacteria > Pseudomonadati > Pseudomonadota > Betaproteobacteria > Burkholderiales > Alcaligenaceae > Castellaniella > Castellaniella hirudinis. The sequence goes on along the minus strand of NZ_JBHSDY010000006.1, from coordinate 224,602 downwards.
CGGGCGACGGTCGAGGCCGGCGCTTTCTATTACATACCCGATGTTCTGCATAATTACAGGCGGCATCTCCAGTCCAGTCTGCATACGACCCATGACGACCACTTCAATATCATCCACGAATGCCGGCGCGTCGAGACCCTCCTGAAGAATCATGCGGATTATCGCCGATGGTACGGAATGAAGCTTTACGGGTACATGCGATCGACCCTGTTCGGTGTCATCAATACCGGATCGCGCATACCGAAGGCCAGGGAAGGGGACTACCTGAAAGAGGTTTCAGCCTTGTTGAAGGATTTGCGCCGCATGCTTGGATTGCGAGGGCCGGATATCCTGTTGCAGGCCGCTGCCACCGGGGATCATGGAATTTATTCTGTGGCTTCAGCCGGAATGATCAGAATGAACCGGCTGAGAGGGCGGCTGTACAGGCTGAGGAAAAAAGTATTTTAATGCCTCGTCTCTTCATGTTGGATTTTTGGAGTGTGCGATGAAAATATTTATTCTTGGGAGTTGTGTTTCCAAGGATTCTCTCGATTTTGGAGAGCCGGGGGAGTTTCATCTTGTCGAGTTTATAGCCAGATCCTCGATAGCCAGTATTTTTTCAGAAAAGCCCTTTGATGATGTTTTCAGTGAGCGTCTGACCTCTGGTTTTCAGCGCCGGTGGGTGAATGTGGATATTGAAAAGAAATTTCTGGATATAATATCAAGATCCGATTTTGATGTTTTGTTGATGGATTTTATAGACGAGAGATTTAATCTTCTGGAGGCCGGCCCAGGGAAGTGCTGCACGGTATCTGCTGAATTCAAGAATACGGATCCGTTCAAAGATATTCCAGATTTCAAAATTATCAAGTCAGGTTCTGATGATTTTTTCAGACGTTGGGGAAACGGCTGGAACAATCTTGTCGATTTTCTTAGAAAAAATGACAAGCTTCACAAACTGAGGCTTAATAAGGTTTTATGGGCGGCACGGACGGCCAGTGGTGGAAGGTACAAGAAGTACCTTTCAGAGGAGATCGTTCCTGATGAGGCTATTGAATTTGCGAACAATACTTTGAATAAAATGTACTCTTTTGTTGAAAAGGATTTGAAGAGAGATCAGTTTTTTACATATGATGAAATCAAGGGAGGGGACTTCCATAAATGGGGGCCGGCGCCCTTTCACTACGCAGACGATTTTTACCAGCAGATGATTGGTAAAATGCGGACCCTTGCCAAAGAGCTATCGTAGGCGCCGCACGATTTCCCGCCTGACCCGCTCCGAGTTCATCGAGTCGTTGTATTTGAAGAAGATCTTTCTGGCAGTGGCCCGCTGCTGATGGGCGGACCCGCCGTCATGGCGCAATGCCTCGTCGATATGCTCGATCAAGGTGCCGAAGTCCTGCGCGATGGGTCCGGGGAAGGCCAGTTCCATATCGTAGAGCAGCCCGTCTTCGTGAGCCTTGTAGTGCTCGATGTCATAGCCAAAGCAGATGATGGGTTTGTCGAGATAGAGCGCTTCGATATAGACGCTGGAGTAGTCCGTGACAAGCAGGTCGCACTCCCTTGCGAGGGCCGAGAACTCCGGGACGGCATCCTGTGACATGTCGAATATGGATACGTCGTCCACATATTCGTCCATGTTGAAATAATTCGCGCTGTTCTTGAAGTAGTGCGGGCGATAGCCCAGGACGGCGTCGTGCGAACGCAGGACGGATTTCAGCCGCTCGATCTCCCCGGCTGAGAACTGGTAATAATGGGCGCCGTCGCTGATCGCCGTCTGGCGGTAGGTCGGGGCATAGACCACCAGTTTCTTTCCCTGGCGCTTTGCCCGGATCAGGCGCAGCGAATCCTGGATATACGAGGGCAGCCGTTCCTCTGCCTGTGTCAGGAAATCGTTGCGCGGCAGGCCGGTACTCCAGACCTGATGGTAGTTCAGGGGATAGAACATGGCAGCCATGGCATAGCTGTCGATATCCGAAGAGGCGATGAGGCCTGTATATTCCCGTCTTTCCCGGGTGCGGTATTTGACGCGGTCGGTGTGGCGGGATGCCGCGTCGTTGGCCGCGTACAGCAGGCGTTTCAGGGGGATGCCATGCCAGAGATTGACCACGACTCTGTGGCGCATGGCAAGTTTCAGGATGCTGAACCGCTTGCTGCCCCAGCGCAGCGAATAGTCCATGGAGACCGAGTGCGTCAAGAAAACGACTTTGCAGCGGGCGAGCCACAGCAGGCCGCGCAGCGTGCCGTGCCTGAGCACCCTGTATCGGATGGCGTCTTCAATCCGCAGGTCCGGGGGCTCGCCGCGATAAAAAACGATCTTGTGTATGCCGGGGTCCCGCTTGACCAGCTCGAACATCGCCCGTTGGTTTTCGATGAAGCGGCCGGTATGCAGGTGATGGGTCGAGAAGGCCCAGCAGTCGGCCCGCTTGGGCGTCATCCGGTCGATGAACTGCCATAAGGGATGCAGCAGAAGAAAAATGAACCGCGCCATGTGCCCGAATCCCCGGTTCAGTCGAAGCGATCGATGATGGAGGAAATAAGGTCAAGCGCCTGCTTGAGTTCCCCCACATGGGTCTGGTCGAGTATTTTCAGCGTTCTCCGGATGTGCGTGCTGGAAATGCCTTCGGTGCGCGGCAGGTAGACCACCTCGCAGTGCGCTTTCAATTCGTCGAACCGGCCTGTCCAGTCACTGCCCATGCCGAAGATCGACACGGCGTGCTGCTGGATGTCACCGGCCTTCTGTTCCCAGGCGGCTTCGGGGATGGCCAGATCGACGCAGTCCAGGGCGCGGATGATTTCAATCCGGTCCTCGAACGGAACCACCGTTTTCTTGCCTTTGAGGTGGTTGAATTCATCTGTGGAAACCCCGACGATCAGGCGATCGCCCAGTGCGCGAAGCCGTTGCAGCAAGCGCAGGTGGCCGATGTGAAAAAGATCAAAAGTGCCGTAGGTCAGGATGGTTTTCATGGCGGGTCGGTGGCTTTTCAGGACAAGGCTTCGACCATGTCCGGGGAGAAAACAGGAATGCCTCGCTGCCGTGCCACGGCTTCTCTTTCGCGGAAGGAGTCGTCGATGAAAATGGCCGGCAGCCGGTCGATGTGGTCCGCTTTCGGCCCGCCGTCGGTGATGTGGACAATGCGGTCAAAGACGGACTCCAGGCGGGTGCGGCGCAGGGTCTCGTTCAGGTTTTCCTCATGGCGCGTCAGCAGCGTGATCGTGCAGCCATCATCGATGGCTTTGTACAGGAAGGCCAGCAGCGCGGTATTGATCCGTCCCTTGATGAGCAGGCAGTCATCCAGATCGACATAGACGTGCCGGTAGTCGAGCCGGATCCGGAACCGGTTGTCCAGGGCGCGGTCCAGTTCGATCGGATAGTCATTGGCGGCGATCGAAACCGGCCAGTCGAGGGCGTCGAATGCGCTCAGCAGCGGCAGGTTCACCCCCAGGCCGCGCTGCAGGGCCGATGAACCGGCGAACCGGGCGGCGACTTCCAGCAGTCTGGGCTGGCCGGCATGGTCCAGTTTCGCCTGGAAGAACCAGGCGCCGCGTGGCCGCAGCCGCTGGTTGATGGCGCCGGCCCAGTCCGCGAACAACTCGATGAATTCGGTGCTGGGCGAGGTGTTGACGCTGATGCCGTTGCTGACCCGGTCGCGCCCTCGGGCTGCGTGGAACAGCAACGATCCGTGGCGGTCCGAGAAACAGTCGATGGTCCATTCCCGGCCCGGCAGGTATTCCAGGATCAGCATGTCCCGATCCTGATGCCGGGCCAGCAGGGTTGCGGCCTGTTGCGCATGGTCGGCGCGAGCGGCGTGGCGCGATCCGTAGCCCCGGTCGGGCTTGATGAAGACAGGGTAGGAGGGGACCTCGGCCAGATCGCGGTAGCGTAGCGGGGTGGCGACCAGCCCATCCAGCGCATCATAGGTCAGGGTCTTGGATGCGCAGATACGCGTGGTTTCGGGGCGGCTGCCAATGACACAGACCCCCAGGCTTTCAGCCAGATCCTGGAGGGTTTCAGCCACCGCGTCCATCGTCGGATAAACCACGTCGATGCGGTGCGTCTTGATGATTTCAGCCAAACGCGAGGCGAAATCGGGGGCGTTGTGATAAGGCAGGCCACCGACGTAGTCTTCATAGACAAAGCGGCCGTGATCGTCCACGCTGGAGGCCCCCACCAGATCGAAATGCGTGGAATAGCGCAGGGCGCGGTGGATTTCCAGGCCGATTTCCGAACCGCAGGGGAAGACCAGGATGCGCTTGCTCATCGGGCGGTCTGCAAGATGATGCCGATCAGCCGTTCCTGGTCCTCGGCCCGCAGGGTGGGGTAGATGGGCAGGCAGATCACTTGATCCGCCAGCGCCTGGGCGTGGGGCAAATGTTCCGGCGCGGCGCTAGGCAGGCCCCGGTACATGGGGAATGAACTGACCAGGGGGTAGAAATAACGGCGGGCGTGGATGCCGTGCTTTTTCAGCAGGGCATACAGCGCGTCGCGGCTGACGGGATGATCCGGGCCGACGAACAGAGGGCAGTAGGCGTGGTTCCATTCCAGCCCTGCCGGCGCTTGCAGCAGGCGCAGACTGGGGACATCCGCGAAAGCGTCCTGGTAGCGCCTGTGGATGGCCGCCCGGGTGTCCAGCGCCTGATCGACGTGCTGGAGCTGCAGCAGGCCCATGGCTGCAGAGACCTCGTTCATCTTGCCGTTGATGCCGGGCGCGACGACGGTGACTTCGTCGGCAAAGCCGAAATTTTTCAGGTAGTCGATGCGCTGTTTGATCTTGGCGTCGGGGCAGATGATGGCGCCGCCTTCGAAGGTATTGAACACCTTGGTGGCGTGGAAGCTCAGGACGGACAGATCGCCGTGATTCAGGATGCTGGCGCCGTCTTGCTTGACGCCAAAAGCGTGCGCCGCGTCGTAAATGACTTTCAGGCCGTAGGTGTCTGCGATCCGCTGGATGCGATCCACGTCGCAGGGCAGGCCGTAGCAATGCACGGGCAGGATGGCCGTGGTGGCAGGCGTGATGGCTTCCTCGATCCGGGCCGGGTCCAGATTGCAGGTGCCTGGATCGACATCGACGAAAACCGGCTTGATATTGTTCCAGATCAGTGAATGGGCCGTGGCGACGAAGGTGTAAGGTGTGGTGATGACCTCGCCGCTGATGCGCAGCGCCTGCAGCGCGGTGACCAGCGCGATGGTGCCGTTGGAAAACAGGCTGAGGTGCTGGACGCCCAGATACGCAGCCAGTTCCTTTTCCAATTGCTCGTGGAATGGGCCGCCGTTGGTCAGGCGTTTACTGGCCCAGAGCTTTTCCAGGTAGGGGATGAATTCCTGCAGCGGGGGCAGGTGCGGCTCTGTGACGAAAACGGGGCGCTGTGAGATCATGTCGTCCTGCGCCCCGAGGGGCTGCATAAACACTATGGGAAATCATCCTGATCATACGTCATCAGGGGACGTGGGATGGGTTGGATATCCTATGGGGATAGGCGCCATTTCGGCCATTCAAGGACACCAATGATTACCCGCAAGCAACTGTACGAGTTCCTGGAAAATCCGCAGTTGAATGAAATGGTCGCCTCGGTCTGGGAGTTGCTCGGGAAAGGCTTCGAGCATGCCCAGGCGCTCCTGCCGCCGGACCAGGCGATGGAACGCAAGGAGCTTTCGTTTCACGATCAGATCCGGCTGCTGGCCTATCTGTGCGCGATGATCGGGGATCTGCCCGGCGACATCGTCGAGATCGGTGTCTGGAAGGGAAAGTCCCTGTCCTTGATGAACGAGGTGTGCAACCACGAAAGAAGAGTCGTCGGGATCGATCCTTTCGCGCTGCCGAAGCAGTTCGAGGAATTCAGCCATTACAAGGACCTGCTGTTTCCGAACGCAGTCGTCCTGAGAGGATTTTCCGAGTTGTGCGCCGAGCGTTTCCACGCGCTTTCTCCCAGTGTGGCGCTGCTGCACATCGATGGCGGGCATGAGGGCCGGAACGTCCTGCTGGATTTCCTGCTGTATTCCCCGAGCGTGGTTTCCGGGGGATTCATCGTATTCGATGACTATATGGACGTCCGCTATAGTCCGGAAGTCGGGCCGGCCGTCGATCTGCTCAGGGCCGGAGGGTATTTCAACGGGTTCAATGTGCTGGGGGCCGTGCGCGGGTTCGAGAACAGCTATCTGATCCAGAAGATTTGAGTCGGCACGCACCGGGGATGGATTGATGTCAATGGATTTTGAAACGGTTCAAAGCGAACGCCCGCCTCTGGTGTCAGTGGTGATTCCGGCATTCAGGGCAAAGTATCTTCAGGCCGCGCTCGATAGCTTGCTGGCGCAGGATTTTTCGGATTACGAGATTGTGGTGGGGGACGATTGCCCCACGGATGACGTATACGATTTGCTCAGGCAATTGACCGATGAAAGAAAAATAGGGAATTTCAGGTATTACAGAAACGAGACTCGAATGACGGGCGGCGGAAATCTGTCCGCCTGTATCCAGAAAGCTCGTGGCAAGTACATCAAGCCCTTGTTCGATGACGACGTCCTGCTGCCGGGCGTACTGTCCAGCTTCGTCCGGATTTTGTCTCTGGATGAAGATATCGCTGTCGTCGGATCCCGCCGTGCGCTGGTGGGTGAGCAGGGCGAAACACTGCCTGACAATATCGCAACAGCCTCTCTGTGCGACGAGGATGTCGTCATCCACGGAAAGGATGTGGTCTCGTTTCTGGGCGACATCACACTGAATTTCATCGGTGAGCCGTCCGCCATCATGTTCCGCCGGGACGATTATGCCCCCATCGTCTTGGAGCACCAGGGTTTATTCAAGCTGGGCGGACAATATATTGAATGGGTCGGCGACCTGACGATGCTGGTCAAGTTGCTGCGCCGAGGCCACTTGGCGCTGTTGCATCAGCCATATTCCGCTTTCCGTGTCTCCAAAGACCAATTCAGCCAGCAGGGCCGCGACCAGCCCGGGGTCGGTGAAAAAGGCCACAGCAATTTCAAGCGCATGATCCGCGAACTGGGCTGGTATCGCGCCAAAGACAACCATCTGGTCCGCGTCAAACCCCTGAGCGACCCAGGCAAGGATTTCGCTCCGTTCCCGCTCGCCGAGCGTATTCGGGAACGCATCAAGGCGCTGGAGAAAAAAGCGGCGGAAGCCCCCTCCTGGGGCGTACCGGATTGGATGGCCGACCGAGCCCCATCCGCCGCCCGCATCCTGGCGATCCAGACCCTGCTGCAGGCGAATCCGGACGTGGGGACGTTGGGCGTGGCCGTCATCGTGCCGGATGGTGCGGACCCTCGGGCGGCGGCTGAAACGCTGGCCAGCCTGAGCGCGCAGCACCGGCCCGTGGATGGCGTCTGGCTGATCGGCGATGGCGTCGTCCCCGACGATGCCGCGCAGAACATCGAGCATGTTCCCGGCGCTGAGCCCTGGCCTCAGTTGCTGTCCCAGCGAATCGAACAAGGAGGCCTGCCCGATTTCCTGTGGGTGCTGCACGCCGGTGATCGGCTGTTGCCGCACGCCACATTGACCCTGGGTGAATATCGCTTGCGCCGGCCCGACCCCCTGGTCTGGTATGCGGACGACGCCGTTTTGCTGGATGGCGTCACGGCCAACCCCATGTTGAAACCGGATTTCAACATTGATCTGCTGCGCAGCTACCCCTATGTCGGTCGCAACCTGGTGCTCAGCACGGCTGCCATCCAGGCGGTGGGCGGGCTCGACGCGCGGGTGGTCGATCTGGCGCCGATCGATCTGGTCTGGCGCATGGTGGAGCAGGCGGGACCATCCGTGGTCGGGCATGTGCCGGAAGTTCTGCTGCATGGCGCGCGCGGCCTGATGGACTGGGTCTGCGATGCGGGGACCCTGACCTGGTCGCCTGCCGTGACGCAGGCTCATTTCGTGCGGATGGGGCTGGACGCCCAGGTCCAGCCGGGACCGGCCCTGGGGCTGTTCCGCGTCGAATACCCTTTGCCGCAACGGCCGCTGGTATCCATCATCGTGCCGACCCGCGACCAGTTCTCCATCCTGCGCGATTGCGTCGAAGGCTTGATGGAACGCACGGCCTACCCGAACTACGAATTGCTGATCGTGGACAACGGCAGTGTGGAGCAGGGCGCTGTCGAGTTTCTGGCGAAACTCGAAGGCATGGCGCTGGATCAGGTGCGTATCCTGCGCTGGCCGCAGGCCTTTGATTTCGCCGCCATGAACAATTTTGCGGCGGAACAGGCGCGGGGCGAGGTGCTGCTGTTCCTGAACAACGATATCCAGTTTTCGCCGCAAACACGCGCCGATTGGCTGGAGCGCCTGCTGCGGCTCGCCTTGCGTCCGGAGGTCGGCCTGGCGGGCGCACGCCTGGATCTGCCCGGCGGCCGGATCGATCAATACGGCCAGGTGCTTGGGCTGGATAACAGCGTGGGATTGGCTTTTCGGGGCGAGCCGTCCGGCCAGCAGGGGTATATGTATCGCCTGGCCGTCCAGCAGAACGCCAGCGCCCTGAGTGCGTCATGTCTGATGGTGCGACGGGCCGTGTTCCAGGAACTGGGCGGTTTCGATGCGCAATCTTTCCCTGTCTACTATGCGGATACGGACCTGTCCCTGAAGGCGGCGCAGGCCGGCTACCTGCTGGCCCTCGAACCCGATACCGGCCTGTTGCATATGGGCGGGGCGACCCGCCTGTTGACGGAAAGGTTCGGCCTGGCGGCCCGCCCCGACGACGAGCAGCGCGACCGGCTGTACGCCCGCTGGCTGCCGCAACTGGCGCGCGATCCTTATTACCATCCCGCTTTCGGCAAACTGTCGCCCGGGTTCAACCTGAGCCAGGATGCGTCGCGTATCCACGAGCCGCTGCCCGGGCGTCCGTTGCCGGTGGTGCTGGCCTCGCATTCGGATTGGCATGGCTGCGGTCATTACCGGATTCTGCAACCCTTCCAGGCGATGGCGGGAGAGCTGCGGACCGAAGGCGGCGTCAAGCACCATGATTTCCATTTCACCGACGTGGCCCGCATTCAGCCCGACGTCATCGTGCTGCAAGGCACGTGGCTCAACGAGGGCATACTGACGCAGATCCGGCGCTATCGGGAGATCACCGGCGCCAGGGTGGTTCTGGAGTTTGACGATTATCTGCCCAATATCCCGGCCCGCAGCGTCTACCGTGGAAAGTTCCAGCAGAGCTGGATCAAGAACATGCGCCGCGCGATCGAGCAGGTGGACTGGCTGGTGGTGTCCACGCCCGTCCTGGCGCAGGAATATGCAGATTTCCATGGTGATATCCGGGTGGCGCTCAATGGCCTGCTGCCGGCCTGGTGGGGCGGGCTGGAAGGGCGCCGCCGCTCGGGCAAGAAGATGCGCGTGGGCTGGGCGGGCGGCATCAGCCACACCGGCGATCTGGCCGAGATCCGCTCCGTGGTCAAGGATCTGCAGGACGAGGTCGAGTGGGTCTTCATGGGAATGCAGCCGGATGGCGTGGCATGTGAATTCCATCCGGGGGTGCCGATCGACCAATATCCGGCCAGGCTGGCCGCTTTGAACCTCGATCTGGCGGTCGTGCCGCTGGAGATCAATCAGTTCAATCGCTGCAAGAGCAACCTGAGGCTGCTGGAGCTGGGGGCCTGCGGGGTGCCGGTCATCTGCACGGACATCGATCCTTACCAAAGCGACCTGCCGGTGACGCGGGTGCGCAACCGCCATCAGGACTGGATGCAAGCGATCCGTGCGCATCTGGCCGATCCGGATGCCTCCGCCCGCCAGGGCGACGCACTGCGTGAAGCCGTGCTGAGAGACTGGATGCTGGAGGAGGCGTTTCTGGATCAGTGGGCCAGGGGCTGGGGAGTGGCGCCGGACGACGCCTGAGGCGCATCGAGATCGAAAGCGCCGCGGGCGGCCCGGTGGGCGCCGGAAGACGAAAAAACCGCTGATCCTGTCGGACCAGCGGTTTTTTCATGCGTCGGGACGGCTGAGCCGCCCCGGGCTGCCGCGAGGACTTAACGCAGCAGGGACAGCATGGTTTGCGGCACTTGGTTGGCCTGGGCCAGCACGGCGGTACCGGCCTGTTGCAGGATCTGGGCACGCGTCATGTTGGACACTTCCACCGCGTAGTCGGCGTCTTCGATGCGCGAACGCGCAGCCGACAGGTTGGTGACGGTGTTGCTGAGGTTGGCGATCGTGGACTCGAAACGGTTCTGAATCGCGCCCAGGTCACTGCGCAGATCGTCGACTTGAGCAATAGCCTTGTCCAGGGCATCGAGCGGATTAGCCGTAGCACCCGTAGACAGGGATTTCAGGGACATTGAACCCGTGTCGATGGTGAATGCCGCAGTACCTGCAGTTGTCGTCACATCCGCAGTTGAAGGTTCGACCGCAATGTAATAGTCCTTGCCAGTCCCTGCTTCGCCCGTAAAGCCGCGCGATTCCAGATTGCCCACTTCAGTTGCATCAGCCGGCGTCACAGTGACTTTGGCGAAGAACTTGCCATTGTCATCCACATAGACGTTGGTAGCGTCCACCACAACGCTGCCAGCTGCCACCCCGAGGCGCTCAGCCAGTTTGTCGGCAGTTGCTTCATCAACGGTCGCCCCAGTCACACTCGACGTAGGACCATAAGCTTTTTGGAAATCAGCAGCAGCGGCGGCCGTAGGAGCACCACCACCATCCACCTTCGGTCCAGTTACATTAAAGCTGCTCAGATTCAATGTGCTGGCAGTGATCTTCTTCAGATCGATCTCGATGGTTTCGTCGTCGTTGGCGCCAACTTGGATGGTCAGCTTTTGGTCGCTGGCCAGCACCTTGACGCTGTTGAACTGCGTCTGATCGGAAACGCGATTGATCTCGTCCAGACGCTGGGTGATTTCAGCCTGGATGGACTCGAGGTCTGATTCGGAGTTCGTGCCGTTGGCGGCCTGTACCGACAGTTCACGGATGCGCTGCAGGTTGTTGTTGATTTCGTTCAGGGAGCCTTCCGTCGTTTGCGCAATCGAGATGCCGTCGTTGGCGTTGCGGGCCGCCTGGGTCAGGCCCTTGATGTTGGCAGTGAAGCGGTTGGCGATGGCTTGGCCGGCGGCGTCATCCTTGGCGCTGTTGATGCGCAGGCCCGAAGACAGGCGCTGGATCGCGGAACCCAGGGCAGATTGGGACTTGTTCAGATTGTTCTGGGAAACCAGAGCAAGGTAGTTAGTGTTGATAACCGCGTCTTTCAAATTCACAACAACCAATCGCTACCGGCCGACACATTTTGTCGCGCTGCCTCAGTAGGCTATTGAGAGAATGCGTGGCGTCAGTCCTTTGGAGAGGCACCCGCATGTATATAAATGTGTATACCGTCGTGTCTCCGCAATCCATTGATAATCAATGCATTTTGCGCACTTTCCCCGATCCGGACAAAAGACGATGTGTACATGTCTGTGTATTCTTGCGTAACGAGGAAAGCGGCGCGTGGCTCAGAATCTTCTATCGGCCCGGACAGTCAACTCCGCCAAAGCGGCGGGCAAGCCCTATCAACTGCGGGACGGGGGCAGTCTGTTCCTGTCGGTGCAACCCAGCGGAAGCAAGCTCTGGCGCTACCGTTACCGCCTGAGTGGCAAGGCCCAGGTATACGCCATCGGCCGCTATCCAGATGTGACCTTGGCCCAGGCCCGTCAAGAACGGGATCGTCTGCGGGATCTGATCCGGCAGGGCATCCACCCCCTACGGGATGCCGTCACCGATGCCGGGACGTCCACTCCGTCCACCTTCAAGGCGGCCGCACAGGCATGGCTGGCCGCCAATTCTCAATGGAGCCCGGACTATGCCCGCCAGATCGGCCGCTACTTCGAGAAAGATGTCCTCCCCGCGATCGGTGACGTGGCGATCGCCGACCTGACGCCTGCGGATATCCGGACACTGATCGAGTCGGTCGCGGGCCGAGGCGCCCGCTGCGCGGCGCTGCTCGTGCAGCAGTGGGTCTCCCAGGTTTTCTCCCACGCCATTGTTCAGGGGCTTTGCGGGGATAATCCTGCCAGCCTGCTCAAGGGCTTGGTCCGGCGTCCAGCGGTGCGCCATCATCCGCCGCTGAGTTGGTCGGATATTCCCGCGTTCTTCCAGCGCCTGGACGCTTGGCTGGGTCATGCCGACATCGCCATCGGCTTGCGCCTGCTGGCCCTGATGTTCGTGCGGCCTTCGGAGCTGCGGCTGGCCCGCTGGCAGGAGTTTGATTTTGATAATGCGGTCTGGACCGTGCCTAAAGAACGCATGAAGATGCGCCGGCCGCACATGGTGCCGCTGTCCCGTCAAGCCTTGACGTTGCTGCGCTCGCTGCGCGTCCTATCCAGCGACAGCCCCATGCTGTTTCCCAATCACCGGGACCTGAGCCGCGTCCTGGCCGCGAGCAGCTTCAACCACGCCATCGCACGCCTGGGTTATGGCGGGCGATTTTCCGCCCATGGATTCAGGGCGACCGCGACGACCTTGCTCGGTTTGCTCGGCTATCCCGACAAGCTGGTGGATTTGCAGCTCGCCCACCGCCGACGCGACACGTCTCGAGCCCCCTACGATCATGCCCGATTCGTCGGTTCCCGCACCCTGCTCATGCAGGACTGGGCCGACATCCTGGATGCTCTGGCTGCCGGGGGACGCTATGCCCAGCTTTCAGAGGCTTTCGGCCCCTTGTCGGTGCGCCGGACGCGGATGCTGGGTGTGATCGAACGGGAATAAGTGATCTTCGCTCAAAAAAACTTCTAAACCGCCCTAAAGTTCCCCGACCCCCCTCCGTTAACGGGACAGAACAGGAGGTCACTCGGTTTGTCATCCTGGGCAAAAAGGGCGAATCCTTCGCCAAATCTCTTAGGAGTCTCTCATGGCTGTTATCAACACCAACTACCTTGCTCTGGTTTCCCAGAACAATCTGAACAAGTCCCAATCTGCCCTGGGTTCCGCGATCCAGCGCCTGTCCTCGGGCCTGCGCATCAACAGCGCCAAGGATGACGCCGCTGGCCAGGCCATCGCCAACCGCATGACCGCCCAGATCCGCGGCATGACCCAGGCTGCCCGCAACGCCAACGACGGCATCTCGCTGGCTCAGACCGCCGAAGGCAACCTGAACGAAATCAATAACAACCTGCAACGTATTCGTGAACTGGCCGTGCAGGCCGCCAATGACCCGAACGGCGCTTCGGACCGCACGTCCATCGGCGAAGAAATCGAGTCCCGCCTGAAAGAAATCGACCGGATCGCCGGCGGCGCCAAGTTCAACGAAACCCAACTGCTGAATTCCTCGGGCACCAGCATCACGCTGCAAGTGGGCGCGAACACCACGGGTAACGACGTGATCGCGATCAGCACCGTCGATGCGACGGTTTCCGGCCTCGGGCTGTCCGCTGCGCAAGGTCTCGGCACGGCTGTCGTTTCGGGTCACGCTGCCGCTCAGACGCTGATCGACCAAGTCGACGCCGCCCTGAAGAGCGTGGACACGGCTCGCAGCTCGCTGGGTACCTACCAGAACCGTCTGGAATCCACGATCGCCAACCTGAACAACACCATCACCAACCTGTCGGCTTCGCGTTCGCGCATCGAAGACGCCGACTACGCGGTGGAAGTGTCCAACATGACGCGTGCCCAGATCCTGCAACAGGCTGGTACCGCCGTGCTGGCCCAGGCCAACCAGGTCCCGCAAACCATGCTGTCCCTGCTGCGTTAATTCGCACGGTGACTCGGGGCGGCCTCGGCCGCTCCAGCATGTGGAAAAGCCACTGGCGCAAGCCGGTGGCTTTTTTGTCGAGGGAAGAGGCTCGACCTTCGCGAATCCGGATGTCCGCCATGCCCGTCCGCAATCGCTCTCTTGAGTTCAAGGACAATCACGATAGATCTGCGGGCCGGCACGTCCGCTCAGGGCCGCCGCCATGCTGACGCGTCAGTCCAAAAAGTGCTCCTGAACCTCGTGGATATCACGACCCTGCATGCAGTGTTCAAGGGTTGATCGGTCTGCAGTCAGTCGCGGAACACGTCTTCCAGAACTTCAGCGTCCAGGATATTCAGCGACCACACACTGAGTTCTTGCGTCCGAGCTGAGCAGATGCGTTGCTTGATGTCGTCGTCGATCGGACCAAAGCGACGCTCGATCTGGTGTAGCAGCAGATCAGCTTGACCTTCAGCGCGGCCCTCGGCAAGTGCTTCCTGACGAACCACACGTTCAATCGATGTGACGTATGCCATGTTGTTTTCCTCTGTCAGCGCGGTGACTGCCCGCACATATTCCGACTCCAGATCGATGGGCAGTGCGATCATCCAGTCGACCAGATGGTGAACTTGCCCTGCGACGTCCGGATCATAGCCATAGCGGCGTAGCCCACGAACCAGTTCAAACTTCGGCGTCAGCCGGGTGCGTTTGTCGGGATGGTGATTGGCGTGTAACTGCGCCATGATCAGCACCGCAAACGGATTGCTTGAGGCCAAGGATTCCAGTTCATCCCAGCGCGTTCGCCAGCCTTCCAATTCTACGACAGGAAAGGTGAATCGGATGCCCTGGCCCAGATGTTCATCGGTGTAGACCAGATGATCACCAACGCCCCGATTTTCCAGCAAGACGCCCAGGCTGTAGACCGGCGGCGGCAGATCCAGGCTGCGTTGTTGCATGATGCGCGCCTGGGTGCGATGGCGGTATTCGTACATACGCCAGGCGAAACGGCGCAGCGCCTTGCGGCCCGACAATCGGCCTTCGACCTCGACGTGGATCAGCAGCCAGGCGTCCGCGCCGCTGCGCAGGCGCACCTGCACCAGCTTGTCCACAAAGCGCCGCCCCTTCTTGCTGGGAAAGACAATGGCCTGCAGTTCCTTATCCAGGAATTGGGCAGGTTCCGACCAGTCGATTTTGGCATGTAGACGCGGGGCCAAAAACGCGATGGCCTGGGGAAAGAACCATTCGAGGCCGTTTTTCCACGGGCTGTCATGGTCATCCGAGGCGGCGTCAGGCGCAGAGGTTTTCCGGGCAGACATGGCAGGCTTTTTGGTTGAAAGGCCCCCATTCTGATCAAGCCCGTGCCGTCCCGATAGACGGACATCTACGAACGGATAAACATGTCGCGGCCCGACCTGTCGCCGTCTGAATAAAATGACCGATCATGCTTGTTGGTCCATCACTGAGGTCGAAATGAATAAGGTTGTTTTTGTAGAAGCGCACTTCAAACCGCTGTTCAAAGAGGTTGCGGTCAAAGTGCCCACAGGAGAAACCAAACGAGGATTTTTTGGCGGTGAAAAGGAACTGGTTCGGAAAGAAACGCAAGTGCAGCAGGTGGGTTGGTCGGACACCAAGATTGATGGTGCGCGCTTGGCCCGGGACGTAGCCCATGCGGTGACGGCGCTCAATTCCGACGGCTACGAAGTCATCAGCACGACCGCGATCGAGTCAGGCAGCTACCGGTATGAATACAAGGTTGGCAAAATCTCCAGCTCGGCCCGTATGGTCCGAGACACAGAGGCAGTCTCCGGGGATACTGGGTACAGCTACGGCTACGGTTACAGCTATACGGAAGGCGTTCTGTTGATCGCACGGCTCGCTCGGTGATTCAGATGTGATTTTTATCTAAAATACTTGACAATTTTTCATTGTATGGGCGTAATGTCTAGTATTTAATACATTCACATTGCCGGTGATGCACATCAAAGAGGTAGGCTCCCTGGTCAGGGAACGGCGACGAGAGGTCCGTTTGACGCAAGCGCAGTTGGCGTCTCAAACCGGGATTTCGCGCGCCACCATTGCGGGCCTGGAGGCCGGCTCCCTGGCGGAGATCGGCTTTGTGAAGCTGCAGCGGATTTGCGAGTCGGTCGGGCTCGAGATGCGTGCTGTCCAGGCGCATCAGGGGCGGCCGACTTTGGACGAACTGATGGCGCTGAACCGGCAGGAATACGAGCAGAGCCATGCCAAAAAGTCACGCTTCCGCTCCTGAAGACCTGCTGGACGTGTGGGTCAGGGACCTGCATGGATTGCGCAAGGTCGGCACGCTGGAACGCTACAGTGAACCAGGTTTTGCTTGGCAGGTCCGCACGGCGTTTTACTACGACGATGGTTTGTCCGACCGGGATGCTGTTTCGATCACCATGCCGGTGCGTCGGGCGCCTTACGAGCCGGAGGTTGCGGGACTCGTGGGCAATCTGCCGCCCATCTTCGATCAGAGTCTGCCTGAAGGGGCGCTCAGGGACTATCTGATGCGCCAATATGCCAAGGTCGTCGAGAATATCGGGGATTTTGATCTGGCCGCCCTCACGGGCTCCACGTTTATCGGTCGGGTGTTGGTCACGTCGCATGGGGAAGCCCCCAATCTGGATGCGGGCCCCACCGTTTCCCTTGAGCGTATTGTCCGGGATCCTGACAGCCTGGCGCTCATGGAGGAACTGATGGGGATATCGGCTCGACGTAGCGGGGTCAGCGGCGCGCATCCCAAAGTGCTCTATCGTCCGTCGGAACATCGGAACGAGCCCGCACGGGCGACTTTGACGACCGGCGAATATATTCTCAAGACGCCTGGGGACGATTTCCCATGGCTCTCGATCAACGAATATTTGTGCATGTCGGTGAGTGTCCGTAGTGGGCTTCCCAGCGCGCGTGTCCACCTGACTGAAAGCGGGCAGATGCTGATCATCGAGCGTTTTGACCGGCAGGATGACGGAACCCCGCTGGGGTTTGAGGATGGCGCCACTTTGTGCGCCAGGACGGCCAGGCAGAAATACGAAGGCAGTTATGAGATCCTCGTGCGCAACTTCCTGTTGATGGTGGAATCTGCAGGTCGCCCGGCCCTGCGCAGCGCGCTGTTCAAGCGGATCGTGCTGTCTTGCGCGCTGGGTGATGGGGACGCTCATCTGAAAAATTTCGGGATGCTGTATGGCGATCCCGATGACACGGTGAAGTTCGCGCCGGCCTACGATATTTGCAGCACGCTGCCGTATATTGCGCAGGATCAGATGGCGTTGAGCATGGGGGGGAAACGCCTTTTCCCTTCCGCCGACCATTTGATGGATTTCGGCCGTGTGGTGTGCGGCTTGAGCCGCAAGCAAGTCCGGTCCGTGTTTGAAGAAGTGCACGGAGCGACCCGGGATACCCTCGAAGACCTCGACGACTACTGTGATCTTTACCCCGATTTCGCGGATGCGTGTGGCAAGAAGCTGTTTTCTGTCTGGCAATCGCTGGCCAAACACGTGTTGGCTATTCCGTTGGCTCGGCCTGGCTCCTGAGTGGATATCCCCATACCGAATAGGGTTTTCATGATCTGACGCAAACAGCGGACCGGGGCGAACCGATACGATGATGGTGTCATCATCTGCAGGCGGGGCCTGTACCCGCCGACCTTGTAAAGGAGAGCGCCATGGCCGCCACAATGAAAGCCGCTGTCTTCGTCGAACCCGGCCGGATCGAACTGACCGAAAAGCCCATCCCCGACGTCGGCCCCAATGATGCGTTGATCCGCATCACCACCACCACGATCTGCGGCACCGACGTCCACATTCTCAAGGGTGAGTACCCGGTCGCCAAGGGTCTGACGGTGGGGCACGAACCGGTGGGCATCATCGAGAAGCTCGGCAGCGCGGTCACGGGCTACCAGGAGGGGCAGCGCGTCATCGCCGGCGCGATCTGCCCGAATTTCGGCTCTTACGCAGCTCAGGACGGCGTCCCGTCGCAGGACGGCAGTTACCTGACGGCCTCCGGGCGCTGCGGCTGCCACGGCTACAAGGCCACCGCCGGCTGGCGTTTCGGCAATCTGATTGACGGCACCCAGGCCGAATACGTGCTGGTGCCGGATGCGCAGGCCAATCTTGCGCCGATTCCGGACGGTTTGACCGACGAGCAGGTGCTGATGTGCCCGGATATCATGTCCACCGGCTTCAAGGGGGCGGAAAACGCGAACATCCGCCTGGGCGACACGGTGGTTGTCTTTGCTCAGGGACCCATCGGCTTGTGCGCGACCGCCGGCGCGCGCCTGCTGGGGGCGACCACGATCATTGCGGTGGACGGCAATGAGCATCGCCTGGGCATCTCGCGGCGGCTGGGCGCCGACGTCACCCTCGATTTCCGCTCATGCGACGTGGTCGACGAGGTGATGAGGCTGACCGGCGGCCGCGGCGCCGATTCGGCCATTGAGGCGCTGGGCACGCAGGCCACGTTCGAGCAGGCCCTGCGCTGTCTGAAACCCGGCGGCACGTTGTCCAGCCTGGGGGTGTATTCGCAGGATCTGAAGATCCCGCTCGACGCTTTCGCCGCCGGCCTGGGCGACCATCGCATCAACACGGCCCTGTGTCCCGGCGGTAAAGAGCGCATGCGCCGCTTGATGAACGTGATCGCGGCCGAACGCCTGGATCTCGGCGCGCTCGTCACCCACCACTATCCGCTGGATGATATCGTCGCGGCTTATGATCTGTTCGCCCACCAGCGCGACGGAGTGCTGAAGATCGCGATCAAGCCGTTTTGATCTCTCCATCCACGTACACCCACACCCCCGCCAACCGCGTGAACCGGCTGGTTTCATGAATCCGGCTGGCGCGGC
This sequence comes from Castellaniella hirudinis, assembly GCF_042651965.1. Taxonomy (NCBI): domain Bacteria; kingdom Pseudomonadati; phylum Pseudomonadota; class Betaproteobacteria; order Burkholderiales; family Alcaligenaceae; genus Castellaniella; species Castellaniella hirudinis. The sequence goes on along the minus strand of NZ_JBHSDY010000006.1, from coordinate 206,139 downwards.
CGTTGACTCGGACCCGTGCGACGAATTCCACGATCTCATGATCAGCGTCCAGGCGGGCATGGCGGCGTACGTCCAGCCCCAGCCAGCGGGTGCCGGGCTCGTTGGGAGCCAGCGTCGGCGGCCGGGTGTCGGGATGCCAGGTCTGCAATAAATAATCCAGCTCATCCAGTACGTAGGCGCTGTAGCGTGAACGCATCAAGGACTGGGCGTCGGGCGCTTGCAAATGAAGCGGACCATGATGCCAGCGGCCGCAGCAGTCGGCGTAGGCGGCCGGGAGGCCGCAGGGGCAGGGGGGCGAAATCCGGGGCGTGCGCTTCATGGGTGAAAAGGGCGGTGCGCGGAATGGTCCGTAGGGGGAAACCTCAATCCCCCGACCGGATCCCCAGACTCCGCTCCACCAGCCACGCGCAGCCCAGCAGGGTCACGTTGATGGCCAGATACAGGACACCGGCGATGATGAAGGTCTCGACGATCAGGTAGCTTTGGCTCATCAGGCGGCGGGCGAAGCCGGTCAGTTCCATCACCGCGATGGTCGAGGCCAGGCTGGTGCCTTTGATCGCCAGCACCAGTTCGTTGCTGTAGGCCGGGAAGGCCTGGCGGATGGCCAGGGGGAAGCGGATGCGGCGGAAGATCTGCAGGCGGCTCATGCCGCAGGACGCGGCGGCGTCCAGTTGGCCGCTGGGCACGGATTGCAGGCCGCCGCGGATGGCTTCGCTCATGTAGGCGCCGCTGTTCAGGGCGATGGCCAGGATGGCGCAGCGCGCGCCGTCGGAAAACAGCCACCACAGAACGGGCTGCTCGCGCACGAATTCCAGGGTGCCGATGCCGTAGTACAGCAGGAACAACTGGATCAGCAGCGGCGTGCCGCGAAAGACGGTGCTGTAGGCGAAGGCGGCGCCGGACACCAGCCGGTTCGGGGTGGTGCGCATCAGCGCGGCGCCCAGGCCCAGCAGCGAGGCGAACAGGATGGAAAACAGGCCGATGCGCAGGGTGATCCAGAAGCCCTCGATCAGGACGGGGACGGCTTTTTCGAACAGTTCGATCATGACCCGGCCCCCCGCATGCCGCGCCCGAAGTGGCGCTCGGCCCAGACGAACAGGCCCTGGCTACAGGCGCCGATCAGGAAATACAGGATGCCGGCCATCAGGTACAGGATCAGGGGTTCGCGCGTGGCGGCCGAACCCAGAACGGCGGCGCGCATCAGTTCGACCAGACCCACCAGAGAGATCAGGGCGGTGTCTTTCAGGGCGGCCTGCCAGACGTTGTTGGCGCCGGGCAGGGCGTACCAGAACAGTTGCGGCAGGGTGATGCGCCGCAGGCACTGGCGGCGGTTCAGGCCGATCGCGCGGGCGGCTTCGAGCTGGCCGGGATCGATGGCCTTGAAGGCGCCGCGAAAGACTTCCACGCTGTAGGACCCCGAGATCAGGGCGATGGCGAGGATGCCGATCAGCATGGGGAAGACGGTGCTCATCAGATCGTCCCACTCCAGCCAGTCGGCCAGGTCGGCGGCGGGCTGGACCGCGCCGAAGAACAGCAGATAGATGATGAGCAGTTCCGGGACGCTGCGCACGATCAGGGTGTACAGGGCGACGAGGGCGCGTACCGGGCGGCCGGCGCCGGTCTTGGCGGCCGCGCCGGCGATGCCGATGAGCATGCCCAGGCAGATGCCGCACACGCTGATGAACACGGTCATGGCCGCGCCGCGCAGCAGCATATTGCCCCAGCCGGCGCTCAGGATGTCGTGCAGGGACTGAATCATGAAATGAATTGAAAAGCCGGCCTTCGGGGAGGCCGGCCGTGTCCTTGCGAAAGATTACTTGCAGGCGGCGTAGTTGGACAGATCGACGCCGAACCACTTGGTGCTGGAGGACTTGATGGTGCCGTCGGCGATCAGTTCGCACAGGGCCTTGTCCACCTTGGCTTTCAGTTCAGTGTTTTTCTGGTTGATGCCGGCCCCGATGCCCAGACCCAGGATGTCCGGATCGGCGCTGCTCTTGATGACCGCGTCGGCCAGGGCGAACTTGCCCTTGCCGGTGGTGTCCAGGAACTGGCTCTGCGGGGTGACTTCGGAGAAGGTCGCGTCCAGGCGGCCGGCCGACAGGTCCATCTGCATCTGGTCCTGGGTCTCGTAGGTCTTGAGCTTCATGTCCGGGGCGTATTTCTGCAGGAAGGCGCCTTGGGTGGTGCCGCTTTGCACGCCGACGGTCTTGCCCGCTAGGCCGGCCATCAGGGCCTTGGAATCGGCGGCCTTCAGCAGGGCGTCGCCCTGGGGCAGCACGAAGGCGGAGTCTTCCGTCGCGTAGGGCAGGCTGAAGGAGATGACTTTGGCGCGCTCGGCGGTGACGGACATGCCGGAGATCACCAGGTCGAAGCGTTCGGCCTGCAGGGCGGGGATCAGGCTGTCGAAAGCCTGGACCACGAAGCGGCACTTCATGTCGAGCTTCTTGCACAGGGCATTGCCGACGTCGGCGTCAAAGCCGGTGACCTTGCCGTTGGCGTCAACCATGCTCCAGGGCGGATAGCCGCCCTCGGTGCCGATTTTCAGCGTGGCGGCCGAAGCCGTGGTGGCCAGGCCGGCAAGGCCCAGGGCGGCGCACAGCGCCGCCTGACGTGCAATGGAAATCACCATGGACGGAATCCTAATGAAAGGTTGGGACTGGGGAAAGAGCAATAGTAGTACATCGTGACGATATTCACCCGATCTGCACCACCGTTTCCGGATATCGCACCCGGCTGTGGCGCTGCGTGCCCAGGTTGTAGACCAGGGTCAGGGGGCCCAGGCGGCCGATGAACATCAGCAGCATCAGGATGATCTGGCTGGGCAGGCTCAGGGTGCGGGTCAGGTCGGGGCTGACGCCGGTGGTGCTGAAGGCGGCCATGACTTCCATGACCACGGCGATGAAGGGCAGGTCCTCGAACAGGCTGACCAGGAAGATGCCCAGGCAGACCAGCAGGCCGGATACCATCATCAGGGCCAGAGCCTTCTGGATGCTCTCGGGGGCGATGGTGCGGTGCATCAGCACGACTTCCTTGCGTTGCAGGACGTAGGCCCGCACCACGGCCAGCAGGATGATGAAGGTGACGAGCTTGATGCCGCTGGCGGTGGACAGCGAGCCGCCGCCGATGAACATCAGGCCGGTCAGCAAAAAGCGCGAACTGTCGTACAGCTGATCGACGTCCACGCTGGCGAAGCCGGCCGTGCGGGAGGCGACGACCTGGGTCCAGGCCGCGAGGCCCTGGCTGGCGGCCGGCAGCGCGCCCAGGGTGTGGGGATTGCGCGCCTCGATCAGCCAGAACAGCGCGAAGCCGATCAGGTTCAGGACCAGCGTGCCGATCAGCATCAGCCGCGTGTAGTAGGCCAGCGTCGCCCATGCGCGTTTCTGGTTGATGTCCGCCAGCACGCTGAAGCCCAGTCCGCCCAGGATGACGCAGCCGGTCATGACGAAGGTGGTGACCGGGTCGCCGACGAAGGCGGCCAGACTGTCGGGAAACAGGGACAGGCCGGCGTTGTTGAAGGCGGAGACGGCATGGAAGCCGGCCAGCAGGAAGGCATGCCCCAGGTTGTCGTGGCGCCACCACCAGAGGGTCAGGATCAGGATGGCGGCGCCTTCGATCGCCAGGGAAAATTTCAGCACCGTCAACGCCGTCTGGCGGATGCGGGATACGCTGGTCTGGTTGAAGGCTTCCAGCGCCAGGGCCTGGTATTTCAGGCTGACGCGCTTGCCCAGGGTCAAGGTGGCGACGATGGCAAAGGTGACGAAGCCGATGCCGCCGATCTGCACCAGGGCCAGCAGCACGGCCTGGCCGAAAAAACTCAGGTCCTGGGCCGGGTCGATCAGCATCAGGCCGGTGACGGTGACGGCGGACGTGGCGGTGAACAGCGCCTCGAACACGCCGAACGGGTGGCGTTGCGCGATCGGCAGGGACAGCAGCACGGTCCCGGTCAGGATCAGGATGATGAAGCTGCCGGCCAGGACGGCGGGCGGGCTGGCTTGCAGTTGGCCGGTATGGCGTGCCTGGCGGTAGGCCTGCAGCGGATGGATGGTCAGGCGGGCCATGCGCAGTCGGGGCGATCGAGGGTCGGGGTCATGCGGGTGCGGGCAGGGGAATGGCGACGGGGCGCGTCAGCTCAGTTTGGGCGCGGCGGTTTTCAGGTAGTGCAGCGGGCCGAACAGGATCAAGGTGTCCTTGGCGCGCACCACGAACTGGTCGGTGGGATGCACGGTGGTCTCGCCCTTGCGCTTGACGGCCAGGGCATGGATCGCGCCCGGCGGTTCGGTGGTCAGGGCGTCGCCCAGGGTGTGGCCGTCCAGTTGCGCGCTGGCTTCGATCTCGACCACGAAATCGCCATTGCCCAGGGAAATGTAATCGTTGACCATGGGGTAGCTGAGCACCTGGGCGATGCGGATGCCCATTTCATCTTCCGGGTGGATGATGCGGCTGGCGCCCAGCTTGGCCAGGATCAGGTGGTGCGCGCGCGAGGATGCCTTGACCCACAGCACTTTGACGCCCAGCGCCTTCAGGTGCACGGTGCAGACCAGGCTGGCCTGCAGGTCTTCGCCGATGGCGACCAGCACTACGTCGTATTCGGTCAGGCCCAGTTCGGCCAGGGTGTCGCGGTCGGTGACGTCGGCGATGGCGGCGCGGGTCAGCTTGTCGGCCATCTGGTCGACGACGCGGCCGTCGGCGTCCACGCCCAGGACCGAATGGCCCAGCCGCATCAGTTCCAGCGAGGTTGCGCTGCCGAAGCGGCCCAGGCCGATGACGGCGAATTGTCCCATGATGCTCCTTTATGCATGTCCCGAATGGCGTTTTCGCGATGGTCAAGGACTGGAAAATCTGGTAAAAACCCTGATGGATTTTTACACGAATCTGATATCTGGATGGTGCATTGCAGCAAATTATGACAGGAAGTGCGCTGAATCAGCCCTGCTTTTTCCCGCATGATATGACAAGTTTGTTCGATCCGGTCAGGCTGGGGGACATCGAACTGCCTAACCGCATCGTCATGGCGCCGTCGGTGGGGGCGTGGCCTGCGCAATGCCGCGTGCCCGATGACGGCATGCGCGCGTTTTACGCCCAGCGCGCCGACGCGGGCCTGATCCTGGCCGGGGCGGCCTCGGTGTCGCCGCTGGGTGTCGGGCACCCGGACATGCCGGGCATCTGGAACTCGACCCAGGCCCAGGGCTGGCGGGCGGTGACGGACGCCGTGCATCGGCGCGGCGGGCGCATCGTCCTGCAGTTGTGGCATGCCGGCCGGGTGTCGGATCCTGAATACCTGTTGGGCGAAATGCCCGTGGCGCCCAGCGCCATCGCCTGCGGCCGGGGCCCGTGCCCGCAGGCCGGGGGCTTTGTCGTGCCGCGCAGTTTGCGGCTCGATGAGATCCGGCGCGTGATTGCGGATTTCGAGCAGGCGGCCCGCCATGCCTGGCTGGCGGAATTCGACGGGGTCGAAGTGCACGCCGGCGACGGCTATCTGATCGACCAGTTTCTGCACGACGGCTCCAACGGCCGTCAGGACGATTACGGCGGCACGGTGTGCAAGCGCAGCCGCTTTCTGCTGGAAATCGTCGATGCCTGCGCTGGTATCTGGGGGGCGGGGCGCGTCGGCGTGCATCTGTCGCCGCGCGGCGACCGCCACGATATGCGGGATTCGGACCCGGCGGCGCTGTACCGCCATGTGGCCCGCGAACTGGGCCAGCGGCGCACCGCATTCATCTGCGTGCGCGAACACGAAGGCGCGGATGCGCTGGCTCCGGTGATCCGCGACGCCTTCAGCGGCGCGCTGGTGCTGAACGAGGGCTACGATCCGGATTCTGCGCTGCGCGCCGTTCAGGCGGGGCGGGGCGAGGCGGTTGCCTTCGGCCGGGCGTTCGTGCGCAATCCCGACCTGGTGCAGCGCATCAGGGCCGGGCAGGCCCTGATGTCGGCCGCTGCATCAACCGTTTAGCTTTGTACGGACCTGCGCCGAAACCGCCGCCATGTCGGCGCGGCCGGCCAGCGCCTTTTTCAACTGCGCCATGATGGCGCCCATGGCGGCGCCGCCTTGCTGGCCCTGGCTGGCGGCCTGGGCGAAAGCGGCCTCGATGGCGGCTGCGATTTCCTCGGGCGAGGCGCCCTGGGGCAGAAATTCTTTCAGGATGTCCATTTCGGCGCGTTCCTGATTGGCGCTGTCGGTGCGGCCGGCGGATTCGAAGGCGGCGATGGACTCGCGGCGCTGTTTGACCTGTTTTTCGATGATGGCCAGGATTGCGGCGTCATCGGGTTCGACGCGCTCGTCCACGGCTTTCTGCTTGATGGCGGCTTGCAGCAGCCGCAGGGTGCCCAGGCGGAGGCTGTCGTGCGCGCGCATGGCGGTCTTGACGGCGTCGGATATCTGGCTGGCGAGCCCGGTGCTCATGAGGATTTCCTGTGGGGTGTGAAAAGCAGCATTTTAGCGCGCACCCCGGGGCGTCCGTCCCTGCGGGGCGCTCATATCCACCAGTCGTGGCGTTCGTGCGGCCGTCCCGCAGCGTCGTAGCCCTGTTCGCAGAAAAAGGTCCGGCCGTCGGCGGCCCGGGCCAGCACGGTCGAACAGCGGGTGCCGTAGTCCGGACTGATGATGAAGGGGCTGCTCAGCAGGCGTTCGAATTCCAGGCTCAGGCCGGTGGCCGGCAGCCGCGCGTCCTCGGCGGGTGTGGTGTCGCGCAGCCGTTCGAGCACTTGTTCAGGCGCCGATGCCCAGGTCGCGGGCGGCAGGGCGTCCAGCGAGGCGCGCAGCCGTGCGGCTTTGGGCCAGGGGGTGTCGAGCAGGTGGTTGGACAGTACGTAGCGGCCGGGCGCCAGCATGCGGGGCGCGCGGGCGGGGTCCCGGTTGCCCAGATACCAGGTCTGGCGCGTGTCGCCCACGATCAGATTGAAGCCCGCCCAGTCGTCCGCCCGGGCTGCGATCGCGGTGATCCAGGCGGCGGGATCCTCTTCGCCGCATAGAAAATCACGTACCAGCAGGCCGCGCGACGGGGCGCCGGGCGGCACGGGATGCCCGGGTTCGCGGTAATTGGTCAGGAGGGCATGGCGGCCGGCGGCGGTCGCGCCCAGCCAGGTGCCGCCGCCTTGCAGATCCTGGCCGGCGATCAGATGCGGGACGGTAGGCCAGGGACCCGCCGCCCGGGTCGGTCGGGCGTGGAATTCGTCGCGGTTGGCGGCGATCAGCAGGGGCCAGTCGGGGGCCCCCAGGGACAGGTAGGCGATGCACATGGGGTGTGGGGCCGGCGGGATCGACCTGTATGGAAAATCCCGGGATATGGCCTTTTTTCAGCGGCTTGACGAAATCCTTCAATCGTATACTGATTTCACGACCGCGCTGTGATCCGCCGGCGGCCGTGCCGGGTGGCGGTATGGGCGTATCTGGATTGCGGACAAGAAGAAGAGGAAGACATCATGTCACGGTCATTGCAGGCCTGGACGCGCACGACTGCGTTCAAATTCGCGTTATTCACTCTGGTGGCGATTGTCGGAATTGTCGTGTTGACGGCATCCTTGCTGTGGATGGAACGCGGCGCGCTGCTGCAGGAACGCCAGATCGGTGCGCGCCAGGCGACCGAAACGGCCTACGGGGTGATCACTTATTACCATCATCAGGCGGAAACCGGCGCGTTGACCCAGGATCAAGCCAAGACCCAGGCCATGGCCGCCATTCGCGGCATGCGCTACAGCGGCCAGGAGTATTTCTGGATCAACGACATGGCGCCGCGCATGGTGATGCACCCGATCAAGCCCGAGCTCGAAGGCAAGGACTTGTCGGGCATGCAGGACCCGACCGGCCTGAAGCTGTTCGTGGCCTTCGTGGACACCGTCAAGGCCAGTCCGACGCGCGACGGTTATGTGTTCTACATGTGGCCCAAGCCCGGTGTCGATCAGCCTGTGGAGAAAGTCTCCTACGTCAAGGAATTCGCGCCCTGGGGCTGGATACTGGGTTCGGGCGTGTACCTGGACACGGTCGACGCGGTGGTCTGGCGGCAGGCCGGCGGCTTTGCATTGGCGGCGGCCATCCTGGCGCTCATTCTGCTGGTGCTGGGCATGATTCTGTCGCGCCGGCTGGTGCGCCAGTTGGGCGGCGAGCCCGATGCCGTCATCCAGATCGCCGATCGCATGTCGCAAGGCGATCTGCGCGTGGAGATTCCGCTGCGCCCAGGGGATCAGAACAGTTTGATGCATGCCATGCGGCTCATGCGTGACGGCATCGCCCAGGCTGTGGCTCAGGTCCGCCAGGGCTCCGAGTGGATCGGCCAATCCGTCGGCCAGATCGTCCACGGCAACCTGGACCTGTCGGCGCGTACCGAGCAGCAGGCCGCCTCGCTGCAGGAAACCGCCGCCAGCATGGAGCAGATCACCAGCACGGTGGGCCACAACGCGGCCAACGCCCAGCAGGCCAACACGCTGGCGGCCACGGCGTCCGAAATCGCCTCGCGGGGCGGCCAGACCGTGTCCCGGGTGGTCGAGACCATGAGCGAGGTCAATGCGTCGACGCGCCAGATGTCCGAGATCGTCGGCGTGATCGACAGCATTGCTTTTCAGACGAATATCCTGGCCTTGAACGCGGCGGTCGAGGCCGCCCGCGCCGGCGAGCAGGGCAAGGGCTTCGCGGTGGTGGCCTCCGAGGTCCGCGCGCTGGCGCAGCGGTCCTCGAACGCCGCCAAGGAAATCCGCGGCCTCATCGATTCCACCGTGCAGAAGATCCAGGCCGGTGCTGAACTCGCCGACGGCGCGGGCCAGACCATGACCGATGTCGTCTCCAGCGTCCAGCGGGTGGCCGATATCATGTCGGAAATCACCTTGGCCAGCCGTGAGCAGGCTTCCGGCATCGAGCAGATCAATCTGGCCATCGGCCAGATGGACCAGGTGACGCAGCAGAATGCCGCGCTGGTGGTCGAGGCGGGCACGGCGGCCCAGTCCCTGAACGACCAGATGAACGGCCTGAACCGCGCGGTCGGGGTTTTCCAATTGAGCGGGCCGGGTACGCCCGCCTTGCCGCAGAGATGATTTGATGAGAGATGCAGGTCGGGAGCCCGGGCGGGCGACGCGCCGCGCAGCGTGGGCCGGGGCCGTATTGTTGATGTGGGTGCTGGCCGCCGGCGCGGCGCAGGCCGGCGACCAGGCCTGGACGCGGGACCAGGTCAGCCAGGGCCTGCAGGCGCAGGGCCGGGCGGTGTCGGTGCGGTATGAACCGGGCCCCCGGAGTCCGGTGATGGCGCCCACCGCCCGCATTACCGGGGTGTATGCCTCGCGGGATTACGACAGCACCGCCCGCGTCTCCACCCGGCTGTGCTGGGGTTCGGAGCAGGGGCCGTGCGTGCCGCTGCAGGGCCGTTCCATCGAAACCCGGGCCTTTGACGGCCGTGCGGCGCGCGGGCCGCTGCTGCTGGTGCACCGGGTCGAAGGCTGGGGCAATGATCACCCGCCTCTGTTCGTTCGAGGGACGGTCACGGTGTGGTTCAGCGGTGAATGACTGAAAATATATCGGGTTATACTAGCCAGCTTACCTATATAGGGCGCTGTGCGCCCGCTATGGCCGCCGAGCCGGGGATCTCAGACGGAACATCATGCAAAAGAACAGCTATAGCTACGACGAACTGCTGGCCTGCGGGCGCGGGGAACTCTTTGGTCCCGGCAATGCCCAGCTGCCGCTGCCGCCCATGTTGATGCTCGACCGGATCACGCACATCGACGACAAGGGCGGCGCGCACGACAAGGGCCAGATCGTGGCCGAGCTCGACATCCGTCCCGACCTGTGGTTTTTCGACTGCCATTTCCAGGGCGATCCGGTCATGCCGGGCTGCCTGGGGCTGGACGCCATGTGGCAACTGGTGGGCTTTTTCCTGGGCTGCTGTGGCGGCCAGGGCCGGGGTCGCGCCCTGGGCGTGGGTGAAGTCAAATTCACCGGCCAGGTGCTGCCGACCGGCAAACTGGTCCGCTACACCATCGACATGAAGCGCGTCATGATGCGCAAGCTGGTGATGGGCATTGCCGACGCCCGCATGGAAATCGACGGCCACGAGATCTACGTCGCTCATGATCTGCGCGTGGGTCTGTTCACCCGCACGGATAATTTCTAGGAGGCCCGATTATGCGTCGTGTCGTCGTTACCGGCATGGGCATCGTGTCCAGCCTGGGCAACAACCAGTCCGAAGTTCTGGACAGCCTGCGTCAGGGGCGTTCCGGCATCACGTTCCAGCCGGAATACGCTGAACAGGGCCTGCGCTCGCACGTGGCCGGCTCGGTGCGCCTGAACGCGCTCGACCTGATCGACCGCAAGCTGGGCCGCTTCATGGCCAACGGCCATGCCTATGCCTGGCTGGCCATGCAGGAAGCCATCCAGGATGCCGGACTGCCTCCCGAACTGGTCTCCAATCCGCGTACCGGCCTGATCGTCGGTGCCGGCGGCGCCTCGCATTCCGCGATCAATGACGGCATCCAGACCCTGCATGACAAGGGTGTGCGCCGCGTCGGTCCCTACATGGTCACCAAGGCCATGGCCAGCGGCGTGTCCGCCTGCCTGGCCACTGGCGCTCAGATCAAGGGCGTGAACTACTCCATCAGCTCGGCCTGCTCCACCAGCGCGCATTGCATCGGCAACGCGGTGGAACAGATCCAGTTGGGCAAACAGGACATCGTCTTCGCCGGCGGCGCCGAAGAAGAACACTGGTCCCTGTCCTTCATGTTCGACGCCATGGGGGCCCTGTCCACGCGCTACAACGATGCGCCCGACCGCGCCTCGCGTACGTATGATGCCGACCGCGACGGTTTCGTCATTTCCGGCGGCGGCGGTATTCTGGTGGTCGAGGAATACGAACACGCCAAGGCGCGCGGCGCCCGCATCCTGGCCGAAATCGTCGGCTACGGGGCGACCTCCGACGGCTACGACATGGTGGCGCCGTCCGGCGAAGGCGCGGCGCGTTGCATGCGCCAGGCGCTGATCGACGTGAAGACCCCCGTGGATTACATCAATACCCACGGCACCAGCACGCCGGTGGGCGACGTCAAGGAACTCGAGGCCATCCGCGAGGTCTTCGGCGAAAAGCAGCCCTGGATCGCTTCCACCAAGTCCCTGTCCGGCCACGCCCTGGGCGCAGCGGGGGTGAACGAGGCCGTCTACACGCTGCTGATGATGCAGCACGGTTTCGTTGCGGCTTCGGCCAATATCGACACCCTGGACCCGGCCGCCGAGGGCATGAACATCCTGCGTGAAACCCTGCCGCAGACCCGCATCGAAACCGCGCTGTCCAACAGCTTCGGCTTTGGCGGCACCAACGCTACGCTGGTGTTCTCGCGCGCGGGTCTCTAGGCCGGCGCGATCGGACGTCTGCTCTCCGGCGAGGGTCTGCAATCAAAACGGCCCGTCGTGCTTCCTCGCGCGGCGGGCCGTGTCGTTTTCCGGCTCAGGATGCCTGGGCGGCGATCCGGGAGGGGTCCTGCACGACGGCGGCGCGCACCAGCGCGTTGCGGCCCGCCAGCCAGCCGGCCAGCGCCGTGCCGATCCCGAGTGCGGCCAGCAGTCCGGTCGTGGCCTGGAAATCGCCCGTCCAGTCGTGCAGCACGCCGATCAGCAGGGGGCCGCACGCCGCCAGGATATAACCCGTCGTCTGGGACATGCTGGACAGGTGGGCGGCCACGTGGGCATCGCCGGAGCGCAGCACGATCAGCATCACGGCCAGGGCGAACAGCCCGCCTTGGCCGATGCCCTGGAGTACGGCCAGGGGCCAGATGCTCCAGCGCGGCCCCAGGATCATGCCGATCAGGGCCAGGGTGGCTGAGGCGGCCAGGAAGACCGCCAGGCCGCGCTGATCCCGGAAGCGCGAGGCCACCATGGGCGTCAGCAGGCAGGCGGCGACCTGCAGCAGAATCGACAGGGAGGTCACCAGACCGGCCTCGGTGCCGTCCAGTCCGCGATCCCGCAGCATCGGCGCCATCCAGCCCAGTACGCAATAGGCCAGCGCCGATTGCAGGCCCATGAACAAGGTGACGGCCCAGGCCAGGCCATCGCGCCGCAAGCCCTCGACCGGCAGAATGTGGCGGCCGTTTGCCGAACGGCCTGACGTGCGCAGTGCGATCGGCGCCCAGGCCGCCAGCGCCACGATGCCCGGGACGGCCCACAGGGCCAGACCCAGTTCCCAGCGGCCGCCCAGGGCCTGGGTGAGCGGCAGCGTGACGGCGGCCGCCAGGGCTGCACCGCCCACGAGGCTCATGGTGTACAGGCCGGTCAGCAGCGCCGCCCGGTCGGGAAAGTCCCGTTTCACCAGACTGGGCAGCAGCACGTTGCCCAGCGCGATGCCCGCGCCGGCCAGGCCGGTGCCCAGGAACAGGCCCGTGACGCCCAGGACGCCGCGCAAGGCCGAGCCGGCGATGATCATCACCAGCACCAGCAGCAGGGTGCGCTCGATGCCGGAGCGTTGCGCCAGGCGGGGCGCGAGCGGGGCGAACAGGCCCAGGCACAGCACGGGCAGGGTGGTCAGGTAGCCGGCCTGGGCGCCGGAGAGCCCCAGGGCCTGGGTCAGCTCGGGCAGCAGGATGGCCGTACTGGCGAATAGAGGGCGTAGATTGGTGGCCAGCAGCAGCAGGCTGGCCGCCATCAGCCAGGCGGCGAGCCGCGGTGTAGGGGGCGGCTTCATGCCGCGCGGCGCCGGGTGTCGGGCAGGAAGAAGGCCGCCAGGCCCAGCAGGGGCAGGAAGGCGCACACGTGGTAGACGAAGGTGATGCTGGTGGCGTCGGCCAGTTTGCCCAGCGCGGCGGCGCCGATCCCGCCCATGCCGAAGGCCAGGCCGAAGAACAGCCCCGAGACTGTACCGGTCTTGCCGGGCATCAGTTCCTGGGCGTAGACGATGATCGCCGGGAAGGCCGAGGCGATCATGGCCCCGGCGCAGAACGCCAGGATCAGGGTCCAGTGCAGGTTGGCGTAGGGCAGGGCCAGGGAAAACGGTGCGGCGCCCAGGATCGACCCCCAGATGACGCGCTTGCGGCCGATCCGGTCGCCTACCGGCCCGCCCACCAGGGTGCCGGTGGCCACGCCGGCCAGGAACACGAACAGCGCATATTGCGCTTGCTGGATGTCCAGGCCGAAACGGTCGATCAGGTAAAAGGTGAAATAGCTGGTCAGGCCCGCCAGATAGAAATATTTGCTGAAAATGAGCAGCATCAGGATGAATACGGCACCGTGCACCTGGCGTGCCGACAGGCCGTTGTCGGTCTGGCTCAGGGATGCGCGTCCGCGCACGCCCGACAGGTTGGCGGCATACCAGCGGCTGACGCCGAGCAGGATGATGATGCCGGCCAGCGCCGCCAGCGATACCCAGGCGACGCTGTTCTGGCCGTGAGGCACGATCAGCAGCGCGGCCAGCAGGGGACCGATCGAGGAACCGATGTTGCCGCCCACCTGGAAGATCGACTGGGCCAGGCCGTGCCGGCCGGCCGAGGCCATGCGCGCCACTCGCGAGGATTCCGGATGAAACACCGAGGACCCGGCCCCCACCAGCGTTGCGGCCAGCACCACCAGGGGAAAGCTCCAGGCCTGGGACAGCAGCAGCAGGCCGCAGAAGGTAAAGCCCATGCCGATCGGCAGGGAATAGGGCATCGGGCGGCGGTCGGTGAGCCGGCCCACCACGGGTTGCAGCAGCGAGGACGAAAACTGAAAGGCCAGGGTGATGACGCCGACCTGGGCGAAGCTGAGGTCGAAGCGGCCCTGCAGCACCGGGTAGATGGCCAGCAGCACCGACTGCATCATGTCGTTGAGCAGGTGGGTCAGGCTGATGGCCCCCAGGACGGGGAAGGCGACACCGGGCTCGGAGGCGGGCAGCGCCGTGGCAAGCGTATCTTTCATCGCTGAGATTGTACGCCGCCCCCGTTCCCGCTGTACGATCGCGGCTTGGGTTCAAGCCGCTCTTCCAAGCCATTCTTTCAAACCGCCACCATGTCCCTGCAGGTTCGTGATTCGTTCGGCGCCGCGTTCGGCCGCATCTTGCTGCGCGGCATCGGCCAGATCTATCTGCTGCCCAGCGCCTGGGCCGGCGCGCTGCTGCTGGCTGCCGCGGCCTGGCAGTCCTGGGCGATGGCGGGGGCCTGCTTGCTGGGGGCCTTGACCGGGACTGTGTGGGGAATGGCCGCCGGCGATGCGGCCGGCAGTCGCGTGGGCCTGGATGGCTACAACGGGGCGCTGACCGGATTGGGCGTCATGGTCGTGCTGCCGGCCGGGCCGCTCGCCTGGTCCCTGGTGGCGCCGCTGGCCTGGCTGGCGAGCTGGGCGGCGCACGCCTGGCGCCGTCGAAGCAGCGTGCCGCCTTATACTGCGCCGTTCGTGCTGATCACCTGGCTGCTGATGGCGGCCGCTGCCGGCCTGGAGCTGCCGCGCGCCGCCGTGATGGCGGCTGCTGATCCCGGTTGGGGGGACACGGCCCAGGGCCTGCTGCGCGGAGTCGGCCAGGTGATGTTCCTGGATGACCCCCGTGCCGGCGCCTTGTGCCTGCTGGGGTTGGCGCTGGGCACGCCCTGGGCGGCGCTGTCCGCCGGCCTGGCTTCGGGTCTGTGCCTGCTGGCGGCCTCGTGCGCGGGGCTGCCCGCTGATGCCGCCGCGCTGGGCTTGTACGGTTTCAATGCCGTGCTGGCCGCCGAGGCTCTGCGAACGGTCCGCCCGGGCCGCCTGGGCGCCTGGGCCTGGCCCTGCCTGGGTGCGCTGCTCAGCCTGTTATTGATGCGAGGCTTTCAACTGCTGGCGCTGCCGTCGCTGACCGCGCCGTTTCTGCTGGCGACCTGGGCCGTCAGGGGCGTCGCCCTGCGCCGTTCGCCTCAGACCCGGGCAGCCTGATCGGCGGCTGGGCCGAAGCCCGCGGGCGCCGGCCGGGCTTCCAGCGAGGCGAGGAAGCGCCAGACGAACAGCAGCGTGATCAGCAGCAGGCCCGGGTAGCCCAGCCCGGCCAGGACGTAGGGGATGGTCGGGTCGCCCAGGGCCACGGCATCCAGATTGAAGCTGAGCAGCCCCAGGGTGATGAAGGCGCCGAAGATCCACATGCCCGCCAGCCACAGGCCGGCCTCCGTGCCATGCAGCGTGCGGCGCCAGCGGCCCGGATCGGCCGTCTGGAAGACCGCCTGGGGCCGGGGCGCGCTGCGGGCGCGAAACCCCAAGGTCAGCAGGTCATAGATCAGCAGGCCCGCACCCGCCAGGAACACCAGGCCGAACACCGGCACCAGGACTTTGTAGAACTGCATGGCGGGAAAGACCTGGCCGCCGAACCAGTCCAGCCCCATGGCGCGGTACAGGAAGACCTGCACCGTGCCGCCGATCGCGAAGGCGAAGGCGATGCCCAGCATGCCGGTGAAGACCAGCCAGAAGGCGATCCGGCCCAGCCGCTGGTCGAAGTCCTTGATGCCGCGCAGCAGGGGAATCGAGTAATAGGCCGACGCGATGCCCAGCATGCCGAAAGTGCCGAACAGCGCCAGGTGGGCGTGGCTGGGCGTGACCCAGGTGCCGTGCGACCAGACGTTGGTCAGCGCGAAGGTCATGGTGAATCCCAGGATGCCCGCCCCGACCTGTTCCAGCACCACCGAACCCAGGATGAAATAGAAGGCCGGCGCGTTTTCCAGCGGGCGGCGGTCCTGGTGGGCGTCCAGGTAGATGTGCCAGAAGCAGAACACCAGGGGCAGCGGCTCCAGGGCGCTGAACAGCGAGCCCCAGAACTGCCAGAATTCCGGCGTGCCGATCCAGAAATAGTGGTGCGCGTTGCCGATCAGGCCCGATAGCCAGACCATCGCAACGCCCCAGAACACGGCGTAGCCCACCGCCTTGACGTCGGCCTTGAACATCAGCACCAGCAGGAAGCCCACCAGGCTGATGTGGATGACCTCCCAGACGCCTTCGACCCAGTAGTGCACCACGTACCAGCGGAAATATTCCTGCAGATCCAGACGTTCGACGAAGAACACCCCGAACAGCCAGACGAAGGTCAGGGCGGAGACCCCGATCGCCAGCCCCCAGTGGATCTCGTTCCACTCCCGGCGAGGCGGAAACGTGCGCAGCACCACCCAGGCCAGGATGGCGAAACCGATGAAAATGACGATGTCGGCGGCGCGGCCGGCTTCCAGGTATTCGAGGCCTTCCTGCAGCCAGGGCTGCCCTAGCCACCAGCCGGCGGTGCCCTGCGCCGCCAGGGACTGGGTGACGACGTTCCACAGCGTGACGACCAGCAAGGCCCAGAACAGGAAGCGGATCAGCCAGGGGGCGGCCAGTTCACGGCGCGACAGCAGGGGGCCGATGAACAGGATGGTGCCGATGAACCCCGACAGGATCCAGAGGATGCCGAGGTTGGTGTGCTCGGCGCGCAGGACGTTGAAGTTGAGAATGCCCGAAAGCAGGCGCGGGTCCACATGTTGCACGGCGATCAACAGGCCGAACAGCACCTGGAATCCGAACAGGACCAGCATCAGCAAGAAGAAGCGCAGGCTCAGGCGCTGCGTGCGGTAGTCGATCTGGAACATGATGGCTTCCTTTTCACAGGCTGCGCAGGTAGGCCACGATGGCCTGCATGTCGGCTTCGTCGATCAGCGCGTCGTAGGACGGCATGACGTGCGGCGGGTAACCCGCGACGATCTGGGCGTCGGGCTGGCGGATCGAGCGGACCAGGTAGGCCTCGTCCGCCGTGACGGTGGTGCCGTCGGCCAGTTGGACCTCGTGGCCGGACACGCCGCCCCAGCCCGGGCCCACCGTGCGCTTCTGGTCGGTCGCGTGGCAGGCTACGCAGCCCAGGTCGGCGACCAGTTGCCGGCCGCGCGCCACGGGATCCTGGACCTGCGCGGCGGTCGTGGCCGGGGCTGCCGTGGCGGTTGCGACGGCGGCCTGGCCTGCCGCCGCGCCGCCCCCGGCCACCGGCGCCTGTCCGGCCAGGCCGGCGGGAATCCGCCGGTCCTCGCGCGGCTTGGGCGGCCAGCCCTCGGTGTGCAGGGCCGAGGTGTATTTCAGGAAGGCGATCAGCGCCGTGACTTCGCGGGCGTCCAACGGCAGGTTGGGCATCAGGGTATGTTGCCCGCCGCGTCGTTCCAGGCGCTCGGCCGCGCCGGGGTGGCGCTGCAGGTAGGCCTGCAGGTCGGCGGTGCCTGCGTCCTCCCGGGCGGCCGGGTTTTGCAACTGCACCCGCACGGCGGCAGACGTGGGCCAGCCGCCCGCCGAAGGCAGGAAGGCGGCCAGCCAGGCGGCTCCGGCATCGGCGTGGATGCGTGTCAAGTCGGGGCCGAAATAGGCGCCGTTGCCGACGATGGTGTGACAGCCCATGCAGTTGTAGGCCTGGAAGACCCGCTTGCCTTCTACCGCGTCGGCGCCGCCATACTGGATCGCATCGGGGACGGCCTGCACGCGCGAAGGCAGGAAGGACCAGGCGGACAGCAGCAGGAAGATCGCCAGCATCAGCGCCAGCACGGCCAGGGCGGCGCGGCGCTTGGCCGGTTCGTGGCAGTCGGTTCCGTTCAGGCAGCTCATGGCCGTTCCTCCCGCGCCAGGCCGTCGCGCCCGGTGGCCGGGCGTGCCTGTTCATCATGCAGGAACAGGGTGCGCAGGCACCCCAGGAAGATGTAGAACACGTAGACCGCCAGGACGTAGCCCACGGCGATGTACACCCACCACATGGCATGGGATTCCGGCCAATATTCGAAATCCCGCCAGTAGGGCCAGGACAGCAGCACGCTGACCAGGCCCGCCAGGGCCGACAGCACCCCATCGATGATGCGTTGCGCCATGATTGCCTCCCTCCGGGTTGTGGATGGCAAGGTCAGTCTAGGAGCGGAGGCGGGCGAGGGGCCGGAAGCCATCATCCCTGATGAGGGATATGGCTGGTGCGGAATTGGTCAGTGATGCATCAAACGATGGTTTTGTTTGTTGCGATGCGAAAGAAAGAATGGCTGGCAGGGCCAGGTGAAGAAATTATGTATTTTTATTTCTTGTTTTTAATCAATAAATTGCTTGATATTTCTAATAATTTACTTCAATTGATTGATTTCAAAGGCTCGGAACGAAATCCGCGTTGCCATGCCTGATGGTTCCGATTTTTTGGTTCTGCGCCTTAATTTGCATCAAGTTGGTGTCGAAATGGGGATTTACCCCTGGCGCGTCGACGCGTCTTGTGAAAGGCACTCCTGATCGATCACTCGATGTTCTGCGCCTGTTCCCGCATCTGCTCGATCAGCAGCTTCAGGTCGATGGCGGCCTGGGTGACGGACAGGGCGGCGGCTTTGGAGCCCAGGGTGTTGGCCTCGCGGTTCATTTCCTGGAACAGGAAATCCAGGCGCTTGCCGCTGCCGCCGCGCGCGGACGAGGCGTGCTTGCCGGACAGGATTTCGCGCAATTCCTGCAAGTGCGAGCGCAGCCGGGTGAGTTCTTCGGCCACGTCCACGCGCAGGCCGAACAGACTGGCTTCCTGGGCGATGCGGGCGGTCAGTTCGGCGCCGCTGATGGCGGCGAAACCTTCGGGGCTGGCGGCCTCCAGGGCCTCACGCAGGCGCTGGGCGATGCGATCCTGATGTTGTTGCACCAGGGCCGGCAGTTCGGCGTCCACGCGCACGACGATGGTGTCGATCTCGTCGGCCATGACCAGCATGGCCTGCGCCAGGCGGGCGCCTTCACGCTGACGCGCCGCACTGAATTCTTCCAGGGCTTGCGCGCAGGCCTGTTCGCACATCGGCAGCCAGACGTCGGCGTCCAGTCCGCCCCGGGCCGTGCCTTCACGCGGCAGTTCGGCCAGGGTCGGCGCGGGCAGGTCGGGAATGAACTGGCGCGCCCATTGCAGTTGTTCGGCCAGGGCCTGCATGGCCTCGGCGTCGATGGGGCGCAGGGCCTCGCGGTCGATGGCGGCGTAGGACAGTTTGAGTTCGACCTTGCCGCGCAGGGCCTGGCGGCCGACCAGCTCGCGCACGCGGGATTCTGCGAAGCGCAGGTCCTCGGGAATCCGCAGGCTGAGATCCAGGAAGCGGTTGTTGACGCTGCGGATCTCGGCGCTGATCGACCCGGCGTCGGAGTCCAGGCGGGCGGAGCCAAAGGCGGTCATGCTGCGGATCATGGGGCGGTCTCGTCGGCGTTTATTTACAATGTGGCCTTATTGTAGTCTGGCCCCCTTGGGTCGCATCGGACCCTCTCTGGCCGCATGGCAGGAAATTTCTTGATGACCATCCCTTCGAATTCCCATTCCGCCTCGTCACGCCCCTCCGGCCGTCGACCGGACGAACTGCGTCGCGTCGAACTGCTGACCGGCTACACGCGCCACGCCGAAGGCTCGGTGCTGGCCTGCATGGGCGACACGCGCGTGCTGTGCAACGCCAGCGTGCTGGACAAGGTGCCGCCCTTTCTGAAAGGACGGGGCCAGGGCTGGGTGACGGCGGAATACGGCATGCTGCCGCGCGCCACGCATACCCGCGGCGACCGCGAAGCGGCCCGGGGCAAGCAGAGCGGCCGCACCCAGGAAATCCAGCGCCTGATCGGCCGCAGCCTGCGGGCGGTGGTCGATCTGGAGGCGCTGGGCGAGCGCACCCTGCACCTGGACTGCGACGTGCTGCAGGCCGACGGCGGCACCCGCTGCGCCAGCATCACCGGCGCCTGGCTGGCGGCGGCGCTGGCGGTGCGTGGCTTGATGGCCTCTGGCCAATTGAAGGCTGATCCGCTGCGCGGCCAGGTGGCCGCCGTTTCGGTCGGCATCGTGGACGGCCGGCCGGTGCTGGACCTGGATTACCCGGAAGACTCTGCCTGCGATACCGACATGAACGTGGTCATGACCAGCGCCGGAGACTTCGTCGAGGTCCAGGGCACGGGCGAGGGCGGCAGCTTCCGCCGCGACGAATTGAACAGTCTGCTGGACCTGGCGACCGGCGGCATCCAGGCCTTGATCCGCGTCCAGGCGGCGACGCTGGAGGCGGCATGATCAAGGTCGTCCTGGCATCCGGCAACGCCGGCAAGCTGAGGGAGTTTTCCGCCATCCTGTCGGCGGCCGGCATCGAGATGGTGCCGCAAAGCGCGCTGGGCGTGTCCGAGGCCGATGAGCCTTTCCACACCTTCGTGGAAAACGCCTTGGCCAAGGCGCGTCACGCCAGCCGCGCCACGGGCCTTCCGGCGCTGGCGGATGATTCGGGCCTGTGCGTGCCTGCGCTGGCCGGCGCGCCGGGCGTGCAATCGGCACGCTACGCCCAGGCGCCTGACGGCACGCGCTCGGACGCGGCCAATAACGCCCGGCTGGTGGCCGAGATGACGGACCGCACCGACCGGCGCGGCAGCTATGTGGCCGTGCTGGTCTACGTCCGCAGCGCCGACGACCCGCGCCCGATCGTGGTCGAGGGTTCCTGGGACGGCGAGGTTCTGGACGCTCCCCGGGGCACCAACGGCTTTGGCTACGACCCGTATTTCTACCTGCCTGACCAGAGCATGACGGCTGCAGAACTGCCCATGGAACAGAAAAACCGGATCAGTCATCGTGCGCGTGCCCTGCGCGGCCTGTTGCAGGCGCTGCGCAGCGAATTTGGCCAGGATCGAGGCCAGGCATAGGGGTATGCGATGAAGAGGCTGGTTCCCGTTCCAATGCCTGAGCGCGAGGGCGATGGCCGCCCGGGGGTGCGCGGCAAACCCGGCCTGGCGGCGCTGCCGCCGCTGTCGCTGTATGTGCACGTGCCCTGGTGCGTGCACAAATGTCCGTACTGCGACTTCAATTCGCATGAACGGTCCGGCGAACTGCCCGAAGAAGCCTATCTGCAGGCGTTGCAGGCCGATCTGGAGCAGGCGGTGCCCGACATCTGGGGGCGGCCGGTTTCGACGGTGTTCTTCGGCGGCGGCACGCCCAGCCTGCTGTCGGCCGAGGCGGTCGACCGGATCATCGGCCTGTTCCGAGCCTATCTGAACCTGCCTCCCGATGTGGAGATCACGCTGGAGGCCAATCCGGGCACGGCCGAGGCCGCCCGTTTCCAGGGCTATGCCCAGGCGGGGGTGAACCGGATCTCGCTGGGCATCCAGAGCTTTGACGATGGCAAGCTGCGCCGCCTGGGCCGCATCCACGACGCCGCGCAGGCGCGTGCGGCCATCGAAATGGCCCAGCGCGCCGTGGATCGGGTCAATCTGGACGTGATGTTTGCGTTGCCGGAGCAGACTCTGGCCGAGTGCGAGCGGGACGTGCGCGAGGCGCTGGCCTTCGAGACGGGCCACCTGTCGCTGTATCACCTGACGCTGGAACCCAATACGGTCTTCGCCAAATATCCGCCCAAGGTGCCGGACGACGAACTGGGCGCGGCCATGCAGGACCGGGTGGCGGAATTGATCCAGACGGCCGGTTTCGACCGCTACGAGGTCTCCGCCTATGCGCGGCCTCACCAGGCGTGCCAGCACAACCTGAACTACTGGCGTTTTGGCGACTACCTGGGCATCGGTCCCGGGGCGCATTCAAAGATTTCCTTTCAGGACCGCATCACGCGCCAGGCGCGGGCGAAGATGCCGGACGCCTGGATGCGGCTCGCGACCGAGGGCGCCGGCCGGCACGTGGTCGAACGCCGCGAACTCAGCCACGAGGACCTGGGCTTCGAGTTCATGCTCAATGCCCTGCGTCTGCGCGAAGGCGTCGAGGGCGGGCTGTTCATCGAGCGCACCGGCCTGTCGCTGATGTCCATCCTGCCGGCCATGCGCCGCGCCGTCGAGCGCGGCCTGCTCGAGCCCGGACTGGACCGGGTGTGCGCCACGCCCCGGGGCTGGCAATTCCTGAATGAACTGCAGATGGAATTCTTATCCTGATCGCACCAAAGCGGTGCGTATTCACGTGCAGTGCACTAAAATATGCACTTGAATGGTGCGTTTTGAGTGTGATTTCGGCTGCCGCAGCCCACGGTCGCGGCCCAAAAAGCTGGCACGATCATTGCTTATAGATCATCACGAGGCTCCAAGCCTCACCCTTTGACGATATGACTTGGCGCAGGAGCTTTTATGTCCACCCCTGAAAACGTTGTGCAGATGATCGCCGAACGCGAAGTGGCGTTCGTGGATTGCCGTTTTACCGACACCTTGGGCCGGGAGCACCACCTGACCGTTCCCGCCAGTCAGATGGACGAGGATCGCCTGGAATCGGGCGTCGCCTTCGACGGCTCGTCGCTGCCGGGCTGGAAGGGCATCGAGGCCTCCGACATGATCCTGGTCCCGGATGCCGGGACGGCCCGCCTGGACCCCTTCCGCGAGGAAACCACGCTCATCCTGACCTGCGACGTGGTCGAGCCGTCCGACCTGAAGGGCTACGACCGCGACCCGCGCTCGCTGGCCCGCCGCGCCGAGGCCTACCTGAAGTCCAGCGGCCTGGGCGACACCGCCTATTTCGGTCCGGAACCCGAATTCTTCGTCTTCGACGGCGTGAGCTGGAATGCGGACATGAGCGGCAGCTTCGTCAAGATCGTGTCCGACGAGGCCGCCTGGTCCAACGCCCATGATTCCAACGGCAACAACCTGGGCTACCGCCCGGCCGTCAAGGGCGGCTACGTGCCCGTGCCGCCGGTCGACTCCTTCGCCGACATGCGTTCGGAAATGTGCCTGTTGATGGAACAGATGGGCGTGCCGGTGGAAATCCACCATCACGAGGTCGGCAACTGCGGCCAGATGGAAATCGGCACCCGTTTCAGCACGCTGGTCGAGCGCGCCGACTGGACCCAGACCATGAAATACGTGATCCGCAACGTGGCTCACGTCTATGGCAAGACCGCGACCTTCATGCCCAAGCCGGTGGTGGGCGACAACGGTTCGGGCATGCACGTACACCAGTCCATCTGGAAGGACGGCCAGAACCTGTTCGCCGGCAACGGCTACGGCGGCCTGTCGGAATTCGCCCTGTACTACATCGGCGGCATCATCCATCACGCCCGCGCCCTGAACGCCATCACCAATCCGGGCACGAACTCCTACAAGCGCCTGGTGCCGCACTACGAAGCTCCGGTCAAGCTCGCGTATTCGGCGCGCAACCGCTCGGCTTCGATCCGCATCCCCTACGTCGGCAATCCCAAGGCGCGTCGCGTCGAAGCGCGCTTCCCGGATCCCCTGGCCAATCCGTACCTGGCCTTCTCGGCCCTGATGATGGCGGGCCTGGACGGCGTCCAGAACAAGATCCACCCAGGCGATCCGGCCGACAAGAACCTGTACGATCTGCCGCCGGAAGAAGACGCCAAGATCCCGACGGTGTGCTCGTCGCTGGATCAGGCGCTGGAAGCGCTGGACCGCGACCGCGATTTCCTGACACGCGGCGGGGTGTTCAGCAACGATCTGCTGGACGCCTATCTGGACCTGAAGGCCCAAGAACTCGACCGCCTGCGCGTGACCCCGCACCCGGTCGAATTCGACATGTACTACACCCTCTAGCCGGGGGCCGCGGTGGACACGTCCGGCCTCGACCTGCTGCGCACGGCGGTCCTGCTGCTGGACGAGTCCCACCGGATCCGCCACGCCAACGGCGCGGCGGAAGAATTGCTGGGCCAGTCCCGCCGCCAGCTGGCGGGTCAGCCTGCACAACCCTGGCTGGACGGCCGCGACAGCGTCCTGAAGACGCCGCTGCGGGGCCAGCCCTGGGTCTGGCTGATCGAAATCCCCGTCCATCAAGGCGGTCACCTGGACGATCTGCGGCAGGCCCGGGACAGCCAGGCGGCGCAGCGCGAAACCCTGCGCAATCTGGCGCACGAGGTCCGCAATCCCCTGGCCGGCCTGCGGGCCGCCGCCCAGTTGCTGGAAATGGAACTGCCGCGCGACGATCTGCGCGAATACACCCAGGTGATCGTGGCCGAGGCCGATCGGCTGGCCGCGCTGGTCAGCCGCCTGGCCTCGTCCGGCCAGCCGGCCGCCGTGCCCAGCGTGTTCAATGTCCATGAGCTGTGCGAGCGGGTCCTGGCCCTGATCCGGCTGGAATTCGGCGAACGCATCCGCCTGGAACGTGACTACGACGCCTCGGTGCCGGACATGCGCGCCGACCGCGATCAGGTGCTGCAGGCGCTGCTGAACGTCGTGCGCAATGGCGCCCAGGCGCTGGCCGAGGCGACCGACCTGGACGCGCCCGCGCTGCACCTGAACACCCGCATCCTGCATCAGCCCATGCTGGCGGACGGGCAGCACCGCCTGGGCTTGCGGATCACGGTCATCGATAACGGGCCGGGCGTGCCCGAGGCCCTGCGCGACAAACTGTTCCACCCCCTGGTGACCGGCCGGGCGCAGGGCACCGGCCTGGGCCTGAGCCTGGCCCAGGAATGTCTGCAGCGGCAGGGCGGCCTGCTGGAATTCGATTCCGTGCCCGGGCGCACCGAATTCCGCCTGCTGCTGCCGCTGGATCTGGCATGACACCGGAGGCCGCATGAACACGATCTGGATTCTGGACGACGAACCCGGCATGCGCTGGGTGCTGGAAAAGGCGCTGGACAAGGCCGGTTGGCCGGTGCGCAGCTTTGCCGATGGCGTGGCGTTGAAGACCGCGCTCGACGCGCTGGCGGGGCCGGAGGATGCGAACCGGCCGGCCGTGCTGGTGTCCGACATCCGCATGCCGGGTCCCGACGGCCTGAGCGTGCTGGCGGCCGTGCGCGCGCGCCTGCCGGGCCTGCCCGTCATCATGATGACGGCCTACACCGACCTGGACACGACCGTGGCGGCCTTCGAGCAGGGCGCCTTCGACTATCTGGCCAAGCCCTTCGACATCCAGGCCGCCGTCGAACTGATCGGCCGCGCCGCCCAGTCGGCGCCGTCCCACGCCGTTGCCGACCCGGCCCAGGCGGCGCCTGCCGAGGGTGGAGCCGCGCCCTTGCTGGGCGAGGCGGAAATGGCGCCTTCGCAGTCGCCGGCCATGCAGGACGTGTTTCGCGCCATCGGCCGCCTGTCCCAGTCCGGCGCCACCGTGCTCATCACCGGAGAGTCCGGAACCGGCAAGGAACTGGTGGCGCGCGCGTTGCATCGGCACAGCCGCCGCGCCGCCGGCCCCTTCGTGGCGGTCAACGCGGCCGCGATTCCGCGTGACCTGCTGGAGGCGGAACTGTTCGGCCACGAGCGCGGAGCCTTTACCGGCGCAGTCCAGTCGCGCCGGGGGCGTTTCGAGGAAGCCGACGGCGGCACGCTGTTTCTGGACGAGATCGGCGACATGCCGGCCGAACTGCAGACCCGCTTGCTGCGGGTGCTGGCCGAAGGCGCTTTCTACCGGGTGGGCGGTGCGCGCCCCGTCCAGGCGGACGTGCGCATCGTGGCGGCGACTCACCAGCCGCTGGAAGAACGCGTGCGCGCGGGGCTGTTCCGCGCCGATCTGTTCCACCGCCTGAACGTCATCCGCCTGCGCCTGCCGCCCCTGCGGGAGCGCCGCGAGGATATCGAATCCCTGGCGCGGCATTTCCTGGCGCGCAGCGCGGCCGAACTGGGCGTACCGGTGCGCCGGCCCGATGCCGCCGCGCTGCAGGCGCTGCGCCGCTTCGACTATCCCGGCAACATCCGCCAACTGGAAAACATCTGCCAGTGGCTGACGGTCATGGCGCCCAGCGCGGAAGTCGGTGTGGAAGATCTGCCGCCGGAAGTCCTGGATGCTGGAAGCGTGGGCGGGGTCGAGCCGGCCATCGTGCGGGACGAAGCCGCATCTCAACCCTGGTCCGACTGGCGCGCGGCGTTGGCGGTCGAAGCGCGGGCGCGCCTGGCGCGCCGCGAGCCCTGCGTGATGGATGAATTGCTGCGGGATTTCGAGCGGACGTTGTTGCGGGCCGGGCTGGAGCAGGCCGGCGGCCGCCGGGGCGAGGCCGCGCTGCGCCTGGGCATTGGCCGCAACACCTTGACGCGTAAATGCCAGGAATTGGCCATCCAGGAACCGGACACGGATCAGTTCCCCAAGGGCTGAAACTTCAGGGCTGGCCCCTTAAGCCGCGGCTGAAGGCGCGCCGCGCAGCCCCGCCTGCGCGCGTTGAGCCATCAGGGCCTCGCGGTGGATGAAGGCCGCGATTTCCGGCGTGGCCGGGTGGTGGTGCATGCCGTAGGGCGTGTCCCATTGAGCCAGCCGGCCTTCCTTCAAAATCCCGATCCGGTCGGCCACGGCAAAGGCCTCGGCCTGGTTGTGGGTGACCAGCAGCGCGGTGCGTCCCGCCGCTTTCAGCAGGTCGCGCAGTTCGAAGGCCAGCCGTTCGCGGGCGTCCACGTCCAGGTTGGAAAAGGGTTCGTCGAGCAGCAGCAGGTCGGGTTCGGGCGCCAGCGCCCGGGCCAGCGCCACGCGTTGCTGCTGGCCGCCGGACAACTCATGGGGACGGCGCGCTTCCTGGCCCGCCAGGCCCACCAGCTCCAGCAGATCGCGCACGCGCCTGCCGCGTGCGGCGGCGTCCAGGCGGCGCAGGCCGAAGCCGACGTTGGCCGCCACGTCCAGGTGGGGAAACAGCGCATAGTCCTGGAACATCATGCCCACGCGCCGGTGTTCGGGTTCGACGCGGGCCCCGTCGCCCGACAGCAGCCGCCCGTCCAGCCGGATCGAGCCGCCGTCCAGCGGTTCAAAACCGGCGATGGCGCGCAGCACGGTGGTCTTGCCGCAGCCGGAGGCCCCCAGCAGGCAGGCGATCTGGCCGCTTTCCAGGCTCAGGCTCAGCTCGCGCAGCACGGCGCGTCGGCCTTTGTCGGCGGCGTAGCTCAGGGAAATCCGGTTCAGTTCCAGCATATCGAGTCTCAGGCGGCAGGGCGGTCCATCAGGCGGGCCAGCAGGATCACGGGCAGCAGGCCGGCAGCGACGATGCCCAGGGCGGCGATGGCGCCTTCTTCGTAGGTGCCGCGCGCGGCCTCGGCGTACAGCCAGGTCGCCAGGGTGTCAAAATTCAAGGGCCGCAGCAGCAGCGTGGCGGGCAATTCCTTCATCGCATCCACGAACACCAGCAGCGCCGAGGCGGCCAGGGCGGGGCGCAGCAGCGGCAGGTGCACGCGCCGCAGCATGCCATGGACATTTTCGCCCAGCAGGCGCGCAGCCTGATCCAGGGATGGCGGAATCCGATCCAAGCCCGCTTCCAGCGTGCCCACAGGAATCGTCAGGAAGCGGATCACATAGGCCAGCGCCAGCGCGGCCGGCGTGCCCAGCAGCACCAGGCCCGCCGGGTCCATTCCGGTCGCCGCGCGCAGCGCCGACAGACCTCGTTCGACCGCCATCAAGGGGAACAGCAGGCCGATGGCCAGCACGGTGCCGGGCACGGCATAGCCCAGCGTCGCCAGCCGGGGCAGGGCGCGCGCCCAGGCGCGTGCCCGGGGCAGGATGCGGCGGCTCCAGGCCACGACCAGACCGATGGCCAGGGCAATCCCCATGGCCAGGGCCGAGACCATCAGCGTCTGTCCGGCGGCCCGCAGCAGTGCGGGCGAGGGGCCCTGGCCCGCGTCCAGGCGTTCCCAGGTCAGCGCCAGCAGATAGGCGGCCGGCGCGATGAAGCCGATCAGGACGGGCGTCAGGCCCAGCAGGGCCGCCAGCCAGCCGGCCGGTCCGTGCAGCCGGTGCGGGCGGATCGGCGCGGCGCGGCGGGTGCCGGTGTAGCGCAGGCGCCGGCGGCTGTGGCGTTCGATCGCGATCAGGATGGTCACCAGCAGCAGGGCGACCAGGGCGATCTGGGCGGCGCCCGCCAGGTCGGAACGGGTCACCCAGGTGGTGTAGATGGCAACGGTCAGCGTCTGGACGCCCAGAAACTCGGAGGCGCCGATGTCGTTCAAGGTTTCCAGCAGCACCAGGCACAGGCCGACGGCGATGGCGGGCCGGGCCAGCGGCAGGGCCACGCGCCGGAAGGCTCCCCAGGGGCCGTGGCCCAGCAGCCGGGCGGCTTCCATCAGATGGGCCGCCTGGCTGGCGAACATGCTGCGGGTGGTCAGGTAGACGTAGGGGTACAGCACAAAGGCCAGCAGCACGATGGCGCCGGGCAGATTGCGCAGATCGGGCAGGCGGAATTCACGCGGGCTGGAATAGCCCAGCAGGGCGCGGACGGCTTCCTGGACGGGGCCCAGGGGATGCAGGATGTCCAGATAGGCGTAGGCCACGATGTAGGTGGGCACGGCCAGCGGCAGCAGCAGCGCCCAGGACAGGATTCGGCGGCCCGGAAAATCGTAGGCCGTCACCAGCCAGGCGGCGCCCACGCCCAGGGCGGCGGCCAGCAGGCCGACGCCGGCGAGCAGGCCCAGAGTCTGGGTCAGTACGCCGGGCAGCACGAATTGCAGCAGGTGGCCCCAATGGCCGCCCGAGCCCTGGCCCGCCTGGATCATCAGGGCCAGGATCGGGGCCAGCACTCCCAGCGCCGCCAGGGCGGTCCCGGCATGCCAGGGCCAGGCCTGGAAACGGCCGCTTGCCGCCATCGTGTTCGCTTACTGGGTCAGGCCGGCGCGGTCGACCAGTTCGCTCGCCTGCTTGCGGTGGCGGGCGATCTCGGTCAGGGGCAGGGTGTCGACGTTCAGGGGGCCGAAGCTGGCCACGGTCGGATCCAGCGTCACGCCTGCCTTGACCGGGTATTCGTAGTTGGCCTGGGCGTAGAGGCTTTGCGCCTTGTCCGACACCAGGTATTCCAGCAACTGGACGGCTTCGGCGCGGTTCGGCGCGTGGCGCGCCACGGCGGCGCCGGAGATGTTGACGTGCGTGCCCGAGGCATTCTTGAAGGTGGGCCGGATGACGCGGATGGCGTCGCCCCAGCGGCGCGCGTCGCTGCCTGCTTCGGCATTCTTCATGCGGCCGGCATAGTAGGCGTTGGCGATGCCCACGTCGCAGATCCCGCCCAGAATGTCACGCGCCACGTCGCGGTCGCCGCCGGTGGCGGGGCGGCCCAGATTGGCCTTGACGCCGCGCAGCCACTGTTCCGTCGCCTCGACGCCGTTGTGGGCGATCAGGGCGGCGATGAGCGCGGTGTTGTAGGGGTGCTGGCCTGAGCGGATGCAGACCTTGCCCTTCCAGCGCGGGTCGGCCAGGTCTTCGTAGTGGAAGGTCTGGACGTCCAGGTCCTTGGCGACGTAGGCGACCCGATCGCGCATCGACAGGGTGAACCACTGGCCGTCAGCCGCACGCAGATTGGCGGGAATGGCGGCCTTCAGCACGGCGGAATCCACCGGCTGGGCGACGCCGCCGTCCACCAGATCCAGCAGATTGCCGATGTCCACGGTCATCAGCACGTCGGCCGGCGATTGCGCGCCCTCGGCACGCACGCGTTCCAGCAAGCCGTCCTTGACGAAGACCGTGTTGACCTTGACGCCCGTGTCCTGGGTGAAAGAGGCCAGCAGCGGCTCGATGAGCTTGGGTTCGCGAGTGGTGTACAGATTGACTTCCGCCGCCAGGGCGGTGCCTGCCATCAGCGGCAGGGCCGCGGCCAGCAGGGACAGACGTCGGGCGAAGGGCAGGGCACGAAAGCGGATCGACATGGCAGCGGCTCGTATAAACGTATGAAAAATGAGAACAATTCTCAAAACGGAATGCGAATTTATCATCGCGTTCAGCTTAAGGCAAGCTGAACGCGCTAAAATGCCCCGCGATCCAGGAAATCCGCCCGATTTGGCGCGTCATCTTGCGCGAAATCAAGAAAGTCCTCGAACCGCACCGGGTCTGGCCTTGCGTTTCCCGGCCAGCGCCGTACCATCTATCCATAGACATCCCCCCCGAATTCTGGAGTTCGTCCTTCGTCATGGCCGCTTTCAATTCCGAGCAAGTCCTCAGCGTGCGTCACTGGAATGACACGCTGTTTTCTTTCAAGACCACCCGCGATCCCGGCCTGCGTTTTCACAACGGCCATTTCGTGATGCTGGGTCTGGAAGTCGAGGGCAAGCCGCTGATGCGCGCCTACAGCATCGCCAGCGCCAACCACGAAGACAATCTGGAATTCTTCAGCATCAAGGTCCCCAACGGCCCGCTCACCTCGCGCCTGCAGCACTTGCAGCCGGGTGATGCCGTGCTGGTCAGCCGCAAGCCGGTCGGCACCCTGGTGGCCGACGATCTGCGCCCGGGCCGCCACCTGTACCTGTTCGCCACCGGCACGGGGTTGGCGCCGTTTCTCAGCATCATCAAGGACCCCGAGGTCTACGACCGCTTCGAAAAGATCATCCTGATGCACGGCGTGCGCTTCGTCAGCGAACTGGCCTACGCCGACTACATCCGCCAGGAACTGCCCCAGGATGAATACCTGGGCGAAATGGTGCGCGACAAGCTGATCTATTACCCCACGGTGACGCGCGAGCCTTACGAGCACCAGGGCCGGCTGACGAGCCTGGTCGAAAGCGGGCAACTGTTTACCGACATCGGCCTGCCGCCGCTGGATCCCGCCGTCGATCGCGCCATGATCTGCGGCAGCCCGGCCATGCTGACCGACATCCGCGCCATGCTGGATGCGCGTGGCTTCGTCGTGTCGCCTGGGGTGGGCGAGGCCGGCGATTACGTCTACGAGCGTGCCTTCGCTGAAAAATAGCGGCTGCGGCGGTTCGCCGCAGCTTTTATTTTTTGCTATTGGTCGGTACACTCTGATAGTCTTTTAACCATCATCGAGTCTTCCACCATGAGCAAGGCAATCATCCACACCGATGCCGCCCCGGCCGCCGTCGGCCCGTATTCCCAGGCCGTCAGCGCGTCGGCCGGCAAGCTGGTCTTTCTGTCGGGCCAGATCGGGCTGGAGCCCGGCACGGGCGAACTGGTCTCGGAAAACTTCGAAGGCCAGGTCCGTCAGTCCTTCGCCAATATGCAGGCCGTCATCGAAGCGGCCGGCGGCACGCTGGACAACGTCGTCAAGCTCACCCTGTTCCTGACGGATCTCAGCAAGTTCGCCAGCGCCAACGCCATCATGGCGGAAATCATCCCCCAGCCCTATCCGGCGCGTTCGACCCTGGGCGTCGCCAGCCTGCCCAAAGGCGCCCAGTTCGAAGTCGAAGCCATTCTGGCGCTCTGATTTCCGCCGCCTGCTGGACCGTGCGCCGTGAATTCGGCTGAAAAGCCGCGCCGGGCGGCGTCCGGCGCCCGCAAGACGGCGGGGGTGTCCCAGGCTCGCTTGTTCGAGCGGCTGGGGCTGCGCACCCCTGCTGACTTCGCCACCCATCTGCCGCTGCGCTACGAAGACGAGACCCGCATCACGGCGATCGCCGACGCACAGCCCGGCGTCCACGCCTTGTTCGAAGGCGAGATCGTCGACAGTGAAATCCGCTTCGGTCCCAGACGGACCCTGCAGGCCACGCTGGCCGACGAGTCCGGACGCTTGGGGCTGCGCTGGCTGCACGTCTATCCGGGCCAGCAGGCCCGCCTGCACGCCGGACGGCGGATCCGGGCGCGGGGTGAAGTCCGCGCGGGCTTCCACGGCCTGGAGATCGTGCACCCATTGGTGACCGAGCCGGGCACGCCGCTGCCCGACACCCTGACGCCGGTCTACCCCACGACCCAGGGCCTGCCGCAGGCCGCTTTGCGCAAGGCCATCGCGCGCGCTCTGGACGAGGCCGTCCTGGACGACACGCTGCCGGCCGCCGTGCGCGAAACCTATCAGTTGGCCGATTTCGCGCCGTCGCTGCGCCTGCTGCATCACCCGGGACCGGACATTTCTCTGGAATCGCTGGCCGCGCATAGCCACCCCGCCTGGCGGCGCATCAAATTCGACGAACTGCTGGCGCAGCAACTGGCCCTGGCCGACGCGCGCGCGGCGCGCCGCGCCCAGGCCGCGCACAGCCTGCGGGGCGACGGCCGTCTGACGGGCCGCCTGCTGTCCGGCCTGCCGTTCGCCCCCACCGGCGCGCAATCGCGCGCCGTGGCGCAGATCGGCGCGGATCTGGCGCGCACGCACCCCATGCACCGCCTGCTGCAAGGCGACGTGGGCAGCGGCAAGACCCTGGTGGCGGCCCTGGCGGCGGCCCAGGCGATCGAGGCCGGCGCTCAGGTCGCCGTGATGGCGCCCACGGAGATCCTGGCCGAACAACTCTGGCGCAAACTGTCCGAATGGCTGACGCCCTTGGGTGTGGCGCCGGTCTGGCTGACGGGCGGCCTGCCGGCCGCCGAGCGCCGCAAGGCCCTCAGCGCCATGGCTTCCGGCGAGGCCCGGCTGGCGGTCGGCACCCAGGCCCTGATCCAGGAGAAGGTGGAATTCGAATCGCTGGGCCTGGTGATCAGCGACGAGCAGCATCGCTTTGGCGTGGGACAGCGCCTGGCGCTGAACCGCAAGGGCGATCAGGCCAAATACCGCCCGCATCAGCTCAGCATGAGCGCCACGCCCATCCCGCGCACCCTGGCGATGGCTTTTTTCGCCGATATGGACGTCTCGGTGCTCGACGAACTGCCGCCGGGCCGCGTGCCGGTGCGCACGCGCCTGTTCGACGACCGGCGCCGCGACGACGTCCTGGCCCGCGTGGGCGAGGTCGTGCGCGCCGGACGCCAGGCGTACTGGGTCTGCCCGCTGGTCGAGGAAAGCGAAGCCCTGCAGTTGCAGACGGCCGTCGATACCTATGAATTGCTGTGCTCGACCCTGCCGGACCTGCGCATCGGCCTGATGCATGGCCGCCTGCCGGCGCGCGACAAATCCGAGGTCATGGACGCTTTTCGCGCCGGAGCGATCGACCTGCTGGTCGCCACCACCGTCATCGAGGTCGGCGTGGACGTGCCCAATGCCGGCCTGATGGTCATCGAACATGCCGAGCGCTTCGGCCTGGCGCAGTTGCATCAGTTGCGCGGCCGGGTGGGGCGGGGCGGCGGCGAAGCCACCTGCGTCCTGCTGTACCAGCCGCCGCTGTCGGCCATCGCCCGCGAACGCCTGCGCGCCATGTACGAGACCACCGACGGCTTCGAGATCGCGCGGCGCGACCTGGCCCAGCGCGGGCCGGGCGAGTTGCTGGGGATACGCCAGTCGGGCCAGGCCCTGCTGCGTTTCGCCGATCTGGAATCCGACGAGGACCTGCTGGAGCAGGCCCGCGAAGCGGCCGCCCGGCTGTCGGCCGATTTTCCCGAACACGCCCGCGCTCACCGGCAACGCTGGATGGCGGGCGCCGACCAATATCTACGCAGTTGACGACGACCGGCACGATCGCCTGGCATCGTGCGAACGGGTTTGAGAGGAATCCTCATGACGCTGACCGAACTGAAATACATTGTCGCCGTGGCGCGGGAGCGCCATTTCGGGCGGGCTGCGGAAGCCTGTTTCGTCAGCCAGCCCACGCTGTCGGTGGCCATCCGCAAACTGGAAGAAGAACTGGGCGTGGTGCTGTTCGAGCGCGGCGGCGCCGAGGTCGGCATCACGCCGATCGGCTTGCGTGTCGTCGCCCAGGCGCAGAAGGTGCTGGAAGAGGGCGCCAATCTGCGCGAGATCGCCCGCCAGGGCCACGATCCGCTGGAAGGCCCGCTGCGCGTCGGCGTGATCTACACCGTGGGGCCGTATCTGCTGCCCTACCTGGTGCCCGAGCAGATCCGCCGCACGCCGCAGATGCCGCTGCTGCTGCAGGAAAACTACACCGCGCGGCTGCTGGAACTGCTGCGCCAGGGCGAGATCGATTGCGCCATCGTCGCCCTGCCGCTGCCCGACACCGGCCTGTCGCAATGCGCGCTGTACGACGAGCCTTTTTACGTCGCGCTGCCGCACACCCATCCCTGGGCGCAAGAGACGCAGATCGATTCCAGCCGCCTGAAAGAGGAAAACATGCTGCTGCTGGGCGCCGGCCACTGCTTCCGCGATCAGGTCCTGGAAGTCTGTCCCGAACTGTCGCGTTTCTCGGCTTCCAGCGAAGGCATCCAGCGCACCTTCGAGGGCTCTTCCCTGGAAACCATCCGCCACATGGTGGCCGCAGGCATCGGCATCACGGTTCTGCCGGCCAGCGCCCTGGGGATGCAGGGGGCCGAGAGCCGGTTGTTGCGCTTCGTGCCGTTCAAGCCGCCGGCGCCCGACCGCCGCGTGGTGCTGGTCTGGCGCAAGAGCTTTCCGCGCCAGGCCGCCATCGAGGCCCTGATCCGGGCCGTGCGCCATTGCGGCATGCCGGGCGCGACCATGCTCGAAGACACGGTTCCGGTGGCTGCCGAGGCGGACTGAGGCCGGCTGTATCGGGAAAACCCCCGTGCGGCGCAATGGCCGTTTCGCAGGGGTTTCGTGTATTCTTTTCAAGGTCTTTCACAGGAGGTTTTTATGAACGTACGCTTTACGCCGATGGCAGCCGCACTGGGCCTGGCCGCCGGCATGATGCTTTCTTCCGTTGCGCATGCCGATACCATCCGCATCGCGATTGCGGGGCCCTACACCGGGGCCTTGACCCAGTATGGCGATATGGTCAAGGAAGGCGTGGACACGGCGATCGAAACCATCAACGCCGCTGGCGGCGTGCTGGGCAACAAGCTGGAAGCAGTCGTCATCGATGACGGTTGCGAGCCCAAGCAAGGTCCGGTCGTGGCCAACCGCGTCGTCAACGAAAAGATCCATTACGTCGTGGGTCACGTGTGTTCCGGCGCCACCATTGCCGCAACCCCTGTCTACAACAACGAAGGCGTGGTCATGGTCACCCCGTCCGCCACCTCGCCCGCGGTGACCGACGGCAAGAACTACGACATGATCTTCCGCACTATCGGTCGTGACGACCAGCAAGGTCCCGCCGCTGCGGAATTCATCGCCCAGAAGGTCAAGCCCAAGGCCGTGGCCGTGCTGCACGACAAGCAGTCGTACGGCCAGGGCATCGCCACCGCCGTCAAGGCCGATCTCGAAAAGGACGGCATCAAGGTCGTGCTGTTCGAAGGCATCAACGCCGGCGACAGCGACTACTCCGCCGTGATCACCAAGCTCAAGTCCGCGGGCGCCGACTTTGTCTACTACGGCGGCTACCACCCCGAAATGGGCCTGCTGCTGCGCCAGGGCGCCGAACAAGGCCTGCAGGCCAAGTTCATGGGTCCTGAAGGCGTGGGCAACCCGGACATCAACGCCATCGCCGGCCCGGCCGTCGAAGGCATGCTGGTGACCCTGCCGGCCGACTTCACCTCCGACCCGGCCAACGCCTCCGTGGTCAAGGCCTTCAAGGACAAGAACCGCAACGCGGGCGGCGCCTTCCAGCTCACCGCTTATTCCGCCGTCGAAGCCATCGCCGCCGGGATCAAGGGCGTGGGCAAGGACGACCCGACCAAGGTCGCGGCCTGGCTGCACAGCAACTCGGTCAAGACCCCGATCGGCGACATCTCCTGGAACAAGCAGGGAGACCTCAAGTCCTTCAAGTTCGACGTCTTCACCTGGCACGCCGACGGTTCCAAGACCGTCTTCAAGTAAACCAGTCTGCTGCGGGACGCTCTGCGGCGTCCCTAGGCAAAACAAAACCGGCGCGACTCTCACGAGCGCGCCGGTTTTGTTTTGTCCGCTCATTCCTGAACGCGCTTTCCCGTATCGGCCTCGAACCAGTGCGCCGGGTGACGGCCGTCCGGTCCCAGGGTGATCGCGTCGCCGGGGGCCGGGGGGCGGTCGCCGGTTTCGGGCACGGCGCAGCGCAGGATCAGGGGCTGCTCGCCCCAGCGGGCGTGGATCAGTTGTTCTGAGCCCAGGATTTCGACCATCTCGACCCGGGCCTGCAGGCCCGGCGCACCGATCGTCAGGTGTTCCGGGCGCAGCCCCAGGATCAGCGCCCGCGCGGCGCCCGTGGGCGCCGTCAGGGGCAGGGCGCTGCCATCGGGGCCGGTGACCCGGCCTTGCGCGTCTGCGTCCACCCGCAGCAGGTTCATGGGCGGCGAGCCGATGAAACCGGCCACGAAGACGGTGGCGGGACGTTCGAAGACCTCGGACGGCGTGCCGATCTGCTCGGGCACGCCTTTGTTCATGACGATCATGCGGTGCGCCAGCGTCATGGCCTCGACCTGGTCGTGGGTGACGTACAGGCTGGTGGTGCCCAGGCGCTGGTGCAGCTTCTGGATTTCCAGGCGCATCTGCACGCGCAGCTTGGCGTCCAGGTTCGACAGGGGCTCGTCGAACAGGAACACGGCCGGTTCGCGCACGATGGCCCGACCCATGGCCACGCGCTGGCGCTGGCCGCCGGACAACTGGCGCGGCCGGCGCTCCAGCAACTGATCCAGCTCCAGGATGCGGGCGGCGTCCTCGACCCGGCGGCGAATTTCGTCGCGGCTCAGGCGGCGGATCTTCAGGCCGTAAGCCATATTGTCGAAGACGCTCATGTGGGGATAGAGCGCGTAGTTCTGGAACACCATGGCGATGTCGCGCTCGGCGGGCTCCAGGTCATTGACGACCCGGTCGCCGATGGCGATTTCGCCGCCGGTGACGGATTCCAGGCCCGCCACCATGCGCATCAGCGTCGATTTTCCGCAGCCCGAGGGACCGACGATGACGACGAATTCGCCGTCGCGCACTTCCATGTCGATGCCATGGATGACGGCCACGTCGCCGGGGTAGGTCTTGCGCACGGCGCGAAAGCTGAGGGTTGCCATGGGGGATGGGGTTTCCTGTTTTTATGAACTACTTTTCTGAGTCGACCAGGCCCTTGACGAACCATTTCTGCATCAGGATGACGACGGCGGCGGGCGGCAGCATGGCCAGCATGGCCGTGGCCATGACCAGGTTCCATTCGGTGACGCTGTCGCCCCCGGCGATCATGCGGCGGATGCCGACCACCACGGGATACATGTCTTCGTGCGTGGTGATGATGAGCGGCCACAGGTATTGGTTCCAGCCGTAGATGAACTGGATCACGAACAGGGCGGCAATGCTGGTGCGCGACAGCGGCAGCAGAATGTCCTTGAAGAACCGCATGGGACCGGCGCCGTCGATGCGCGCGGCTTCGACCAGTTCGTCGGGCACGGTCAGGAAAAACTGCCGGAACAGAAAGGTGGCGGTGGCCGAGGCGATCAGCGGCAGCGTCAGGCCGGCGTAGCTGTTGAGCATGCCCAGGTCGGCCACGACCGCGTAGGTCGGGGCGATGCGGACTTCGACCGGGAGCATCAGGGTGACGAAGATCATCCAGAAGCACAGCATCCGCAGGGGAAAGCGGAAATACACCACGGCAAAGGCCGAAAGCATGGAAATGGCGATCTTGCCGATGGCGATCGCCAGGGCCATGAAGGTGCTGATCCACAGCATGCGGCCCACCGGCGGGGTGTTGATCGCGCCGCCCTTGAGCACCGCCCAGTAGTTCTCCAGCAGATGAGCGCCGGGGATCAGGGACATGGGCGCCCGGGCGACTTCCTGGGCCGTCTGGGTGGACGCGACGAAGGCCACGTACAGCGGGAAGGCGATCACCGCCACGCCCAGGATCAGGGTCAGGTGCGAGACGACGTCCAGCAGCGGCCGGCGTTCAACCATGGGCGTCTCCGGGAAGGTGGGGAGCGGTCGGCATCAGTAGTTCACCTTGCGGTCGACGTAGCGGAACTGCAAGGCCGTCAGGCCGATCACGATCAGCATCAGGATCACCGATTGGGCGGCAGACGCGCCCAGGTCCAGGCCCTTGAAGCCGGCGTTGTAGACCTTGTAGACCAGGATGTCGGTGGCATGCCCCGGCCCGCCCTGCGTGACCACGTCGATGACCGCGAAGGTATCGAAGAAGGCATAGATGAAATTGATCACCAGCAGGAAAAACGTCGTGGGCGAGAGCAGCGGAAAGACGATGGTGCGGAAGCGCCGGACAGGCCCCGCGCCGTCGATGGCGGCGGCCTCGATCAACGAGCGGGGAATGGACTGCAGCCCGGCCAGGAAGAACAGGAAGTTATAGGACACCTGTTTCCAGATCGAGGCGAACACCACCAGCGCCAGAGCGTCGTTGCCGTCCAGTCGGGGGTTCCAGTTGAAGCCGATCTGCGCCAGATAGACCGCCAGGATGCCGACCGAGGGCGAGAACAGGAACAGCCACAGCACCCCGGCGACCGCTGCTGCGACCGCATAGGGCCAGATCAGCAGGGTCTTGTACAAACCGGCGCCGCGCACCACGCGATCGGCCATCACGGCCAGCAATAGCGAGATCGCCAGCCCGCCGAAGGCCACCAGCGCCGAAAACCCGAGCGTGGTGCGAAACGAGCTCAGGTAGTCGGCGCTGGCGAACAGGTCCGCGAAGTTGTCCAGGCCCGCGAACTGCGAGGACAGGCCGAAGGGGTCTTCCAGGCGGAAAGCCTGCCACAGGGCCTGGCCCGCCGGCCAGAAGAAGAACACCAGCGTGATGGCCAGTTGCGGCGCCAGCAGCAGCCAGGGCAGGCTGCGGTGGCGGAAGACGACGCGTTTTTCCATGGAGGCGGCGTGCCCGGACCTACTTGACGTTCTTCTGGAAGCGTTCGAGCAGTACGTTGCCCTCGGCGTTCATCTTCTTCAGGCCGTCTTCGGGGCTGGTCTTGCCGGCGAAGATCTGTTCCATGGTGCTGTCCTCGATGTCGCGGATCTGCGGCAGATAGCCCAGCCGGATGCCGCGCGAGTTGGCGGTGGTGGTCGCGTCGAGCTGCTTGACCGCGATTTCCGTGCCCGGGTTCTTGTCGTAGAAACCGGAGGCCTTGGTGGCCTCGTAGCCGGCCTTGGTGACGGGCACGTAGCCGGTGCCCTGGTGCCAGGCGGCGGCCTGCTCGGGGTTGGACAGGAACTTGAAGAATTGCACCACGCCCTTGTAGGTGTCGTCGGACTTGCCGGAGAACACCCACAGCGAAGCGCCGCCGATGATGGAGTTCTGGGGGGCGCCGGGCACGTCGGGATAGTAGGGCAGGGTGCTGGTGCCGAAAGCGAAGCCGCCGGTCTTGATGATGGAGGCGCGCATGCCGCTGGAACCTGTGTACATGCCGCACTTGCCCGAGGTGAACAGGGCGTTGCCCGCATCGCCGCGTCCGCCGTAGGTGAATTCACCGGCCTTGGCCATATCGGTCAGGAAATTCAGGTGCTTGCGGAACAGCGGGCTGTCCAATTGCAGGCGGGCGTCCAGGCCGCCGAAGCCGTTGTCCAGGCTGGCATAGGGCACGTTGTGCCAGGCGGCGAAGTTTTCCAGCAGGATCCAGGACGGCCAGGCCGAGGAATAGCCGCATTCCATGCCGGCGGCGCGCAGTTTTTTGGCGGCGGCCGCGACTTCGGGCCAGGTCTTGGGCGGGGTGTTGGGATCCAGGCCGGCCTTTTCGAAGGCGTCCTTGTTGTAGTACAGCACCGGCGTGGAGCTGTTGAAGGGCATGGAGACCAGCTTGCCGTCCGGGGACGAGTAATAGCCCGCCACGGCGCCCAGGAAGGCGGAGGGATCGATGGGGTTGCCGACGGATTCGGACAGCGCCTGCACGGGCTTGACGGCGCCCTTGGCATACATCATGGTGGCCGTGCCGACCTCGAAGACCTGCAGAATGTCTGGCGCGTTGCCTGCGCGGAAGGCGGCGATCCCCGCGTTCATGGATTCGCCGTAATTGCCCTTGTAGACGGCATGCACGACGTAGTCGGACTGGCTGGCATTGAAGTCCTGCGCGAGCTGGGCGACGCGTTCGCCCAGCGGGCCTTCCATCGAGTGCCAGAACGTGACGTCAGTCGCAGCCTGGGCCAGGCCGGCGCTGGTCAGCAAGGCAGTCAGCGCGGTCGTGCGGAGCAAGGAAAAAGCCATGGTGGTCTCCAGTGATTGTGCCCCCTGGTCCTGTCCGCAGGGGCGGCGGAAGGGGATTCTAGGGGCTCATTGTGATCAGCTTATGACAGCTTTGGCAATCCCTGATTTCCTTGCTTTTCTTTTCGTTTCTTGTCCGTTTCTTTTCTGATGACTCGTGCAAGGCCTTCTATGCCGCAGCGCTTGTCCGTACAATGCCAGGTCATGAAAACCGAACTTTCTCTCGCGCTCATCGGCGGCGGCAATATGGCCAACGCCCTGGCCAGCGGCCTGATCGGCCGGCGTTGCGCCGCCGGCAATGTCCACGTCATCGACCCGGGCGAAGCCGTCCGGGCGCGCT
This sequence comes from Castellaniella hirudinis, assembly GCF_042651965.1. Taxonomy (NCBI): domain Bacteria; kingdom Pseudomonadati; phylum Pseudomonadota; class Betaproteobacteria; order Burkholderiales; family Alcaligenaceae; genus Castellaniella; species Castellaniella hirudinis. Next base: position 166,318 of record NZ_JBHSDY010000006.1, on the reverse strand, counting down.
GGGATGCGCTGGGCACCACCACGGCGGCGGCGCCCGATGCGCGCCTGGCCGAGTGCCGCGTCTGGTTCTTTGCCGTCAAGCCCCAGGTCATGGCCGAAGTCGTGCGCCAATGCCGCCCCTGGCTGCGTCCCGATACCCTGATCATCAGCATCGCAGCCGGCATTCCCGGCGAGGCGCTCGCGCGCTGGCTGGGCGCCGACGGGCAGCCCTACGCCCGGATCGTGCGCTGCATGCCCAACACGCCCGCACTGATTGCCTGCGGCATGACGGGCATGGCAGCCCTGTCCGGCGTGGATGCGTCCGATCGCGCCTTGGCCGAGGAACTGCTGCGCGCCGTCGGCGAGGTCATCTGGGTGGACGACGATGCCGCCATCGACGCCGTCACGGCGGTGTCCGGCAGCGGTCCCGCCTATGTCTTCCTGTTCCTGGAAGCCCTGATCGCGGCCGGCATCGAACAGGGCCTGACGCCGGAGCAGTCGCGTCAACTGGCGCTGGGCACCTTCCATGGCGCAACTCAGTTGGCGGCGCTGTCGCCGGATTCGCCCGCGGTCTTGCGCGATCGGGTGACGTCCAAGGGCGGCACCACCGCAGCGGCGCTGGCGGTCTTCCAGGATCGCGGCCTGCCCGACATCATGCGCGAAGCGGTGGACGCCGCCGCACGCCGGGCCGGCGCACTGGCGCGCGAGTTCTCCGCCTGAAGGCAAGGCGTTCAGGCCCGGGGGCGCACCTCGCGGTCACGTTCGGTCATAAGGGATTAACCGTAGTGACACTCCGGGGGGTGAACCTTCAGAATACGCCTGCCGCTCAGGGCGGAAGCAAAACCAAGGCTTGGCGCTCCCTGGCTTCGGTCCCAAACCGGGATACCGAGATATTGCCGCTGGCGCCTCTACCGGAGACTATCGAATGAAGTTCAAACTGCGCATCACCCCCTGCATCCTCGCGTTCGGAGCCCTGGCTCTGGCTGCCGGTGCCCATGCCGATACCCTCAAGATCGGCATTCCGCAGCCGATGACTGGCCCCAATACCCAGTATGGCGATCAGATCCAGGCGGGCGCCTTGACGGCCATTGATGCCATGAACGAAGCCGGCGGCATCAAGGGCATGAAGATCGAGCCTCTGCTGATCGACGACGGCTGCGAACCCAAACAGGCCGTCCCGGCCGCCAACCGCGTGGTCAACGCCGGTGCCAAGTTTGCGGTCGCCCATGCCTGCTCGGGCACCACCGTCCCGGCCGTGAACGTCTACGAACAAGAAGGCATCGTCGCCATCACCCCGGGCGCCACGTCCCCGCTGGTCACCGACACGATCAAGCCGCACTTTTTCTTCCGCACCATTGGTCGCGACGACCAGCAGGGCCCCTTCGCCGCCGGCTACATCGCCCAGCAGCTCAAGCCCAAAAAGGTCGCCATCCTGCACGACAAGCAGACCTACGGCAACGGCGTGGCCACCCAGGTCCAGAAGGCCCTGGAAAAAGACGGTGTGAACATCGCCATGTTCGAAGGCATCAACGTCGGCGACAGCGATTATTCCGCCGTCATCTCCAAGCTGAAGGCTTTGGGTCCCGACCTGATCTACTTCGGCGGCTACCACCCCGAACTGGGCCTGCTGCTGCGCCAGGCGCGTGAACAAGGCCTGGAAACCCAGTTCATGGGTCCCGAAGGCGTGGCCAACAAGGATCTCGCCGCCATCGCGGGTCCGGCCGTGGACAAGCTGCTGGTGACGCTGCCGGCCGACTTCACCAAGCGCAAGGGCAACGAGCAGATTCTCGAACAGTTCAAGAAATATCAGCGCAGCCCCGACGGCGCCTTCACCATGACCGCCTATGCGGCCATGCAGGTGCTGGCCGACAGCATCAACGCGGTCGGTACCGATCCGGCCAAGGTCGCCGACTACATGCACAGCAACAGCTTCGACACCGCCATCGGCAAGGTCGACTATGATGCGAAGGGTGACCTCAAGCACTTCGAGTTCGCGGTCTTCCGCTGGGATGCCAACGGCAACCTGACCCAGATCCAGCCCTAACCGGCTCGGTCGGCCCCGGCTCGCGCCGGGGCCGCTGCGATTCTTCCGGGCGTTCGCCGCCCGGCCGTCTTTTCGTCTTACTCCCCCCTCGACATTATGTCCGACCTGCTTCCTTTATTGACGCAACAGCTGTTCAACGGCTTGTCGCTGGGCGCCATCTATGCCTTGATCGCCATTGGTTACACCATGGTGTACGGCATCATCGGCATGATCAACTTCGCCCACGGTGAAATCTACATGATCGGCGCCTACGTGGGCCTGGTCACGCTGTCGGCGATCGGTATCGGCAGCGGCCTGCCGCTGCCCCTGATGGTGCTGATCATGCTGATCATGGCCGTGCTGGTGACTGCGGTCTACGGCTTTGCCGTCGAAAAAATCGCTTACGCGCCGCTGCGCAACAGCCCCCGCCTGGTGCCGCTGATCTCCGCCATCGGTATGTCGATCTTTCTGCAGAACTGGGTGGCCACGGGGCAGGGCGCGCGCGACATGGCCGTGCCCGCGCTGATCAGTGGATCGTTCAATTTCACGATCGGCGCCAGTGATTTCAGCGTGACGACGCCGTATTCCCGCATCTTGATCATCGTGGTCACGGTGCTGATGATGATCGGCCTGACCCTGTTCATCAAATATTCGCGCACCGGCCAGGCGTCGCGGGCCTGCTCCCAGGACCTGAAGATGGCCAATCTGCTGGGCATCGACACCAGCCGGATCATTTCCTTCACCTTCATGATCGGCGCCATGCTGGCCGCCGTCGGCGGCGTGTTGATCGCGCTGGCCATCGGCAAGCTCAACCCCTTCATCGGCTTCATCGCCGGCATCAAGGCTTTTACCGCCGCCGTACTGGGCGGGATCGGCAGCATCCCCGGCGCCATGCTGGGCGGCGTGCTGCTGGGCCTGGCCGAGACCTTCGCCGCCGCTTTCATCTCCTCGCAGTACAAGGACATCGTCGCCTTCCTGCTGCTGGTCTTCATCCTGCTGTTCCGTCCCACGGGGCTGTTGGGCAAACCCGAGGTGGAAAAAGTCTAATATGAATCAGTATCTCAAGAATGCAGCGATTGCCTCGCTGCTGGCAGGGGTGATCATTGCCCCCGTGTATGGCCTGCAGATCCTGCGCCGCGGCCAGGAAACCTATCTGCAACCCGATTGGAAGATGATCCTCGGCGGCATGCTGGCGGTCTTCGTGTTCCACATCCTGAACGCCGTATGGCGTCAGCACCGGGCCGGAAAGGTCGCCGCCCCTTCGCGTTTCCGCATCCCCGCCATCACCGACACGTTCCGTCATCGGGCGATCCTGGTGCTGGTCCTGTTCGCGCTGGTCTGGCCGTTCTTCACCGGCCGTGCGCAGGTGGACATCGCCACGCTGGTGCTGATCTACGTGATGCTGGGTCTGGGCCTGAACATCGTGGTGGGCTTCGCCGGCCTGCTGGACCTGGGCTTCGTCGGCTTCTACGCCGTGGGCGCCTATACCTACGCGCTGCTGTACCACTGGGCGGGTTGGGGTTTCTGGGAAGCCTTGCCGTTCGCCGGCCTGATGTCGGCCTTCTTCGGCTTCATCCTGGGCTTTCCGGTGCTGCGGCTGCGAGGCGACTATCTGGCCATCGTGACGCTGGGCTTTGGTGAAATCATCCGTTTGCTGCTCATCAACCTGACCAGCTTCACCGGCGGTCCGGACGGCATCTCGGGGATCCCCAAGCCGTCCTTCTTCGGCTACCAGATGGTGCGCCGCTCGGTGGACGGCACGCCGACCTTCCATGAACTGATGGGCTGGTCCTTCAACAGCCAGGACGTGGTGATCTACCTGTACCTGATGGCGCTGGTGCTGGTGTTGTTCACCCTGTATTTCACCAGCCGCCTGATCCGCATGCCGATCGGCCGTGCCTGGGAAGCCCTGCGCGAAGACGAGATCGCCTGCCGTTCGCTGGGTCTGAACCCGCGCAACATCAAGCTCTCGGCCTTTACCATGGGCGCCATGTTCGCCGGCTTTGGCGGGGCGTTCTTCGCCGCGCGCCAAGGCCTGGTCAATCCGGAATCCTTCACCTTCATCGAATCGGCGCTGATCCTGGCCATCGTCGTGCTGGGCGGCATGGGCTCGCAACTGGGGGTCATCCTGGCCGCCGTGCTGCTGACCGTCATCCCCGAGATCGCCCGCGAATTCGCCGAATATCGCATGCTGATCTTCGGCCTGGTCATGGTCGTCATGATGGTCTGGCGCCCGCAGGGCCTGCTGCCGGTGAAACGTCCGCAAGTGGAATTGGAATCATGAGTGAAACATTGCTGAAGGTCAGCGGACTGACCATGCGGTTCGGCGGCCTGCTGGCCGTCGATCAGGTCGGATTCGACGTGCGCCGCGACGAGGTCTTTGCCATCATCGGCCCCAACGGCGCCGGCAAGACCACCGTATTCAACTGCGTGGGCGGCTTTTACAAGCCCACCACGGGCGACATCCTGATGGATGGCAAGCCCATCACCGGCCAGCCCAGCCACAAGGTCGCCCGCCACGGGCTGGTGCGCACGTTCCAGAACGTGCGCCTGTTCAAAAACCTGACGGTGCTGGAAAACCTGATGGTGGCGCAGCACACCCGGATGGAAACCGGCCTGTTGCAGGGGCTGCTGAAGCTGCCCTCGTTCAGGCATTCTGAAACCGAAGCCAAAAAGCGCGCGGTCCAGTGGCTGGATTTCATGGGCATCCGCCAGTACGCCAACCGCGAGGCCGGCAACCTGGCCTACGGTCACCAGCGGCGCCTGGAAATCGCCCGCTGCATGATCACCCAGCCGCGTCTGCTGATGCTCGACGAGCCGGCCGCCGGCCTGAATCCCCAGGAAAAGCGCGATCTGCAGTCGCTGATCGATCAGTTGCGGCGCGAGTTCGGCGTGGCCGTGCTGCTGATCGAGCACGACATGAGCCTGGTGATGGGGGTGTCCGACCGCATCCTGGTCATGGAACACGGCAAGCCCATCACGACCGGCCTGCCCGACGAAGTCCGCGCGGATCCCCGCGTCATCAAAGCCTATCTGGGGGAATGACCGTGCTCAAGCTCGAAAACGTCAGCACGTTCTACGGGGCCATCCAGGCCCTGAACGAGGTATCCGTGGAGGTCAACCAGGGGGAAATCGTCACCCTGATCGGCGCCAACGGCGCCGGCAAGACCACGCTGCTCATGTCGGTCTGCGGCAATCCGCGCGCCCGCGCGGGCAAGATCACCTTCCTGGATCAGGACATCACCCAGGAACCCACGCACGTCATCATGCAGCGCGGGATCGCCATCTCGCCGGAAGGCCGGCGCGTGTTTCCCGACCTGACGGTGGCTGAAAACCTGAACATGGGAGCCTTCTTCCTGGACCGTACCCAGACCGAGGAAGGCATGGAACACGTCTTCGACCTGTTCCCGCGCCTGCGTGAACGCGCCAACCAGCGCGCCGGCACCATGTCCGGCGGCGAGCAACAGATGCTCGCCATCGGCCGGGCGCTGATGACGCGTCCCAAGCTGCTGTTGCTGGACGAGCCCACCCTGGGCCTGGCGCCGCTGATCATTGCGCAGATCTTCGACATCATCCGCACCATCCGCGAAGAAGGCGTGACGGTGTTCCTGGTCGAGCAGAACGCCAACAAGGCGCTGCAGGTGGCCGACCGGGGCTATGTCCTGGAAACCGGCAAGGTCGTGCTGGCCGACACCGGCGCCAATCTGCTCACCAACGATGAGGTCCGCAAGGCGTATCTCGGCGCCTGAGGCGATTTTAGGCGTCACGCGGTATCGCGTCAGACGGCAATCGGCCCCGCTGGAAGACGGGGCCGATTGTTTTTGAAGACGGTCCTGCTTCAGATCAGGTTCTGCGCCTTCATGGCGGCCTGGACGCCGGCGTCGGTGCGCATGCGCGCCTGGAATGCGCGCAGCGCATCCAGACCCGCCAGCGGGACCTGCTTCGCGTCCGCCCACAGCAGAAGCACGAACAGGTAGGCGTCGGCCACCGAGCGCTTGCCGCTCAGCCAGTCGTGATCGCGCAGGCGGTCGTTGATGATGGCGAACAGGCTTGCCAGCTTTTCGATCGCCTTGTCCGCCACGATCTTGCCCAGGGCCGCGTCGCCATTGGTGTAATAGGTCGGGCCGAAGACCAGGGAAAAGGTCTTGTGCAGATCGGAATTGCACAGGCCCAGCCAGCGGTGGGTTTCCGCGCGCTCGCGGGCGGTGTCGCCCAGCAGGCCGGCCTGGGGATTGAGCTCGGCCAGATAGTTCAGGATGGCGGCGCTCTGGGTCAGGACGAAGTCGCCGTCCACCAGGGTGGGGACGGCGCCGGTCGGATTCAGCGCCAGGTAGTCGGCTTCCTTGGTCTGTTCGCGGGTCAGCAGCACGGTTTCGTAGGGCTTGCCGATCCATTCGAGGACAATGTGGCTGGCCAGGGGGCAGGCGCCGGGGAAATAATAGAGTTTCATTGCATTTCCAGAGTGGGGAAGGGGCGTCCAGAGTTATACCACCACCTGTCGTGCGGTAGACTATCCGGGCTGATGCTGTCTTTCGATGAGGCTCGTTCAATGGACACCCTGCGTATCGTTTTCCTGGACCGGGACTCTCTGCCCGCGACGGAGGCTTTTACCGGCCCGGAGGCCCCCCACGAATTGGTCACGTACCCGCGTACGGCGCCTGAACAGGTGGCCGAACGCATCCGGGACGCCGATATCGTCATCGTCAATAAAGTCCCGCTGGCCGCCGATGCGATCGGCCAGGCGCCGCGCCTGAAGATGATCGCCATCACCGCCACCGGCACGGATAACGTCGATCTGGATGCCTGCGACCAGCATGGCATCATCGTGTCCAACGTGCGCGACTATGCCGTGCATGCCGTGCCAGAACATACGTTTGCCTTGATGCTGGCCTTGCAGCGCAATCTGCTGGCTTACCGCCAATCGGTGCAGGACGGCCGTTGGCAGGCCAGCGGCCAGTTCTGCTACTTTGATTTCCCGGTGCGCGACCTGGCCGGCTCGACCCTGGGCATCATAGGCCGGGGCGCGCTGGGAGAAGCGGTGGCCGAGATCGCGCGCGCCTTTGATATGAAGGTCCAGTTTGCCGCGCGGCGGGATGCCAATGAACCCACCAGCGACTACACCGATTTCAACCACGTCCTGCGCACCAGTGACGTGATCAGCCTGCATTGCCCCTTGAACGCCCAGACCCGGGGCATGATCGGCGCGGCCGAATTCGCCCTGATGGAACGCAAGCCGCTGCTGGTCAATACTGCGCGCGGCGGGCTGGTGGACGAATACGCGCTGGAGCACGCGCTGCGTTCCGGCCAGATCAGCGGCGCGGGTTTCGACGTGGCCTCCCAGGAACCGCCTGCGCCGGACCATCCGCTGATGCGGCTGCTGGACCTGCCGAATTTCATCCTGACCCCGCACATGGCCTGGAGCAGCGACGCCGCCATCCGGGCGATGATCCGCCAGGTGCGCGACAACATCGATGCCTTCTTGCGCGACGACCCCCGCAACGTGGTGGCCGGCTTCCGTGCCGCGCGCTGATTTTCTTCCCGATCCTGCTTCCATGCCTGCCGACCGCCCCGAACCCGCCGTGTCCCATCCCTTGCGCATCGCCATCAACGGCTACGGCCGGATCGGGCGTTGCGTGTTGCGCGCCTTGATGGAATCCCCCTATCGCGACCGCCTGCAGGTCGTGGCGATCAACGAGCCGGCCGACCTGGAGTCCATGGCCTACCTGACGCGCTTCGACTCGACCCACGGCATTTTTCCGGGCACGGTCCGGGAAGTCGGGGGCGGCCTGGAGATCGCCGGCCGGGTGATCCCCGTCTTTCATGCCAAGGATCCGGCGGATGGCCCCTGGGGCCAACTGGAATTCGACCTGCTGCTGGAATGCTCCGGGGTCTTCCCGACGCGTGAACACCTGCAGGCCTTTCTGGATGCGGGCTGCCCGCGGGTGCTGGTCTCTCATCCCGGCAAGAGCGCCGCGGACGTGGACTGCACCATCGTCCACGGCATCAATGATGATGAATTGCGCGCCGATCAGCGCATCGTGTCGGCGGCCTCGTGCACGACCAACGCCGCCGTCCCGATTCTGGACCTGCTGGAACGCCGCCTGGGCGTGGACGGCGCCTTTCTGACCACGCTGCATTCGGTGATGAACGATCAGCCCATGATCGACGGCTATCACCATACCGACCTGCGCCGCACCCGCTCGGCCATGCAGTCCATCGTGCCGGTCGCCACGGGCCTGGCCCAAGGCATCGAGCGCATGCTGCCCGATCTGGCGGGCCGCATCCAGGCCAAGGCGGTGCGGGTGCCCATCCTCAACGTCTCGGCCATCGACCTGGCCGTGAACCTGCGCCAGGACACCAGTCCGGACGCCCTGAATGCGTTGTTCACCGAGGCGGCCCGGCGCCGGCCCGATCTGATCGCCTGCGCCGACCAGCCCCACGCCTCGGTGGACTTCAACCACGATCCGCACTCGGCCGTCGTCGATCTGGGCCAGACCCGGGTCAACCAGGGCCGCTTTGCCAATCTGCTGATCTGGTTCGACAACGAATGGGGCTTTGCCAACCGCATGCTCGACGTGGCGCGGACCTGGGCGGATCAGTTTCAAGACCCGGCCGCCGCATCCGGGCGCACCGTATCCTCTTCCTCATCTTCCGGAGTTTGACATCATGGCCGACAGCCGTACCGAAACCGATTCCATGGGCGCCATCGAGGTGCCCTCGGCGCATTACTGGGGCGCGCAGACGCAGCGTTCGATCCAGAATTTCCCGATCGGTGTGGCGCGGTTTCGATGGCAGCCTCCGGTGATCCGCGCCCTGGGCGTGCTGAAAAAGGCCGCCGCCCAGGCCAACGCCGAACTGGGCGAGCTGCCCGCCGACATCGGCAATCTGATCGTGCGCGCCGCCGATGAAGTCATCGAGGGCAAGCTCGACGGCGAATTTCCGCTGGTGGTGTTCCAGACAGGATCAGGCACCCAGTCGAACATGAACGCCAACGAGGTGATTTCCAACCGGGCCATTGCACTGGCGGGCGGGCAGGTGGGTTCCAAGACCCCGGTGCATCCCAATGACCACGTCAATCGCGGCCAGTCGTCCAACGACACCTTCCCCACGGCCATGCACATTGCGGTGGCCGAGGAATTGTCGCGCCACTTCTTCCCGTCCGTCGGACGCCTGCGGGCCACGCTGGATGCCAAGGCCAAGGCCTTCCAGGACATCGTCAAGACCGGGCGCACCCACTTGCAGGACGCCACGCCGATCACATTGGGCCAGGAAATCAGCGCCTGGGTGGCGCAGATCGATTTTGCCCTGGACGCCGTGCAGGCGGCGCTGCCGGGCGTCTACGACCTGGCCATCGGCGGCACCGCCGTGGGGACCGGCCTGAACGCCCATCCGCGCTTTGGTGAACTGGCGGCGGCCCGCATCGCCGACATCACCGGCTTGCCGTTCCGCAGCGCGGAAAACAAGTTCTTCGCCCTGTCGGCCCATGACGCGCTGGTGAACCTGTCGGCGGCGCTGCGCACCCTGGCCGGCGCGCTGATGAAGATCGCCAACGACGTGCGTTGGCTGTCCAGCGGTCCGCGTTGCGGCATCGGCGAACTGCTGATCCCGGAAAACGAACCGGGTTCGTCCATCATGCCGGGCAAGGTCAATCCCACCCAGTGCGAGGCCATGACCATGGTCTGCGCCCAGGTCTACGGCAATGACGCCGCCGTGGCCTTTGCCGGGTCCCAGGGCAATTTCCAGTTGAACGTCTACAAGCCCGTGATGGTGCACAACGTGCTGGAGTCCATCGGGCTGCTGGCCGACGCCTGCCTGTCCTTCGACGAGCACTGCGCCGTCGGCATCGAGCCCAACCGGCCGCGCATCGACGAAAACCTGAACAAGAACCTGATGCTGGTGACGGCGCTGAATCGCCACATCGGCTACGACAAGGCCGCTGCGATCGCCAAGAAGGCCCACAAGGAACACAGCACCTTGCGCGAAGCCGCGCTGTCACTGGGCTTTCTGACGGATGCGCAGTACGATGAATGGATCGTTCCTCTGGATATGACGCATCCATCATGAAAACGCCTGTACAGATCAAGCGCGTTTACGAAGCGCCGTCAGACACCGACGGCTTGCGTGTGTTCATCGACCGGCTCTGGCCGCGCGGTGTCTCCAAGGACGCGTTCCATTACGATCTGTGGTGCAAGGACCTGGCGCCCAGCCCGGCGCTGCGCACCTGGTTTGGACATAAGCCCGAGCACTGGGACGGCTTCCGCCGCGACTATGAAGCCGAATTGCAGGACGAGCAGATGCAGGTCCGCATGGGCGAAGTCTTTGCGGCGGCCCAGGGCCGGCGTATCACGCTGGTGTTTGGCGCCAAGGACCCGGAGCACAACCATGCGCTGATCCTGGCTGATGCGATGAACGGCTACGCCAAACGGCACCGCCTCGGCTGAACGCGCCTCCGCCACGGCTTTGCTGCATCCTGCGGGCGCGGCCCCCGGCTGTCCGGACCGCGCCTCCATCGATCTTTTTGGACAAGGACATGCTGCTGGTCTATTTTGGTTCGCAATCGGTCTGGGCGATGGCGCTGCTGGGGCTGATCCTGCTGCTGGGCGTGATCATCGCCATCCAGGCGCATCGCAGCCGCGCCCGCGGCGGCAACGAAGAACTGCCCGGCATGGTCGGCGAGGTCACGCAAGCGTCTGACGAGCGCGGCCGGGCCCGCGCCCTGGTGCGCGGCGAGATCTGGCAGGTGCATGCGGATGCGCCGCTGCAGCCCGGACAGACGGTCCGTGTCCGGGCCGAGCGCGGCCTGATGCTGGAAGTCGAACCCGTCCCCGAGCGGGATGTTTCTCTGGGAGAACCCTCATGATGTTTCTGGAACTGGATTCGAGCCTCGTCCTGCTGGCGCTCATCTTCCTGGTGTTCATCTTGTTCAAGATGTTCCGCATTCTGCGTGAATACGATCGCGCGGTGATCTTCACGCTGGGCCGGTACACGGGCAGCAAGGGGCCGGGGCTGATCGTCGTGATTCCCTTTCTGCAGCAGGCGGTGCGCGTGGACATGCGGGTGGTGACGCTGGACATTCCGCCTCAGGACGTGATTTCCCGCGACAACGTGTCGGTGCAGGTCAACGCGGTCCTGTATTTCCGCGTCGTGGACCCGAGCAAGGCCATCATCCAGGTCGAACGCTACCTGGAGGCCACCAGCCAGCTGGCGCAGACGACGCTGCGGGCGGTGCTGGGCAAGCACGAGCTGGACGAGATGCTGGCCGAGCGTGAAAAGCTGAACCTGGACATCCAGACCATCCTGGACGCCCAGACCGACGGCTGGGGCATCAAGGTCACCAACGTCGAAATCAAGGATATCGGCCTGAACGAGACCATGATACGGGCCATGGCGCGCCAGGCCGAGGCCGAGCGCGAGCGTCGCGCGAAGGTCATCCACGCCGAAGGCGAACGCCAGGCGGCGCAGGCGCTGGCCGAAGCGGCCGGCACCCTGGCGCGGGAACCTTCCTCGATGCAGTTGCGCTACCTGGAGACCCTGGCCCAGGTGGCGGGCGACAAATCGTCCACCCTGGTGTTCCCGATCCCCATCGATCTGCTGGCCGGATTCATGGGGCCGTCGCGTCCGCCTCGGCCAGAAGCTGACCAATGACCGCACCCGTGCGCAGGTCGTCCAGGCGGCCGAAATGATGCAGGCGCACGCTGCCCTGGGCGTCCAGAATCACCAGGGACGGCGTGCCCTGCAGGCCCCAGGCCTGCATGGTCAGGGGGATCGGATTGCCGGAAGGCGAGGGCCGGTCGATGCCCACGGGAAAGCGGATCCGGTATTCGTGCAAAAACGCCCGCAGCGCGATTTCGCCCATGGCCGCGTGGTGTTCGAAGACCGTGTGCAAGCCGATCACCTGGACGCGTCCTGGCGGAAAGGATTCGTGGATCGCCTTGGCCTGGGGCAAGCCGTGGGACACGCAGCCCGGGCACAGCATCTGGAAGGCATGCACGACCACCACGGTGCCGCGCAGGGATTCCAGCGTGGGCGCAGCCTCGTGGATGTTCAGCCAGGTTTCGATGTCCCAGGAGGGAGGCGGCGCGCCGTTGATCATGGTGAAACTCCGTAGTGGAAGTCGTGCAGTTCCATCATAGGACGAGCGTACAATCGAGGAAAGACGCGGGTGTCGGAAAACCTACGGATCGTAGTGGTAATCTACCGCCTGCCCGCTGCCCGTGGTGTAATGAGGCGCTTTCGCCTGGCCGGCGGAAGACGTGTCGGGTGTCCTGCCGGATACTCGTTGGAAACTTTCTTTGTTTAGTATGACGGAGACTTACCCATGAAACTGTCCGCTCTCGCCTTGAGCCTTTCCCTGCTGGCCATGGGCCAGGTCGCGCACGCTGCGCCGGACTTCGCCCAGGTCAAGGACATCCTGACCAAGAACGCCTGTCTGGCCTGTCACGCGGTCGATAAAAAGGTCGTCGGCCCGGCGTACGAAGAAGTCGCCGCCAAGCACAAGGGCCAGGCGGATGCCGCCGAAGTCCTGACCAAGCACATCAAGGGCGGCAGCTCCGGCGTCTACGGCCCGATCCCGATGCCGCCCAATGTCGGCATTTCCGACGCCGACATCAAGACCGTGGTCGACTGGCTGGTCGCCGGCGCGCCGCACTGATCGCCTGATCTCCTGATCGGCAGCGACCCTGCGCGCGGCCATCGGCCGCCGCAGGGTTTTTTGTTTTATTGAAAAATTCGATAAGCGTTCTTTGAGAGTTCGTGGATGAACCATCAGTACGACGTCCTGATCATCGGCAGCGGCCTGGCCGGCCTGACGGTGGCGCTGCACCTGGCGGCCGACAAGAAAGTCGCCGTGTTGTCCAAGAAGGCTTTGCTCGACGGCGCCAGCAACTGGGCGCAGGGCGGCATCGCCGCCGTGCTGGATTCCCAGGACAGCCATGACGAGCACATTGCCGACACACTGGTCGCAGGCGCCGGGCTGTGCGACACCGATGCCACGCGCCACATCGTCGAGCAGGGCCGTTCGGCCATCGACTGGCTGATCGAGCTGGGCGTGCCCTTCACCCCCGATCAGGGCGCTGAACTGGGCTTTCACCTGACCCGCGAAGGCGGTCACAGCCAGCGGCGCATCATCCATGCCGCCGACGCCACCGGCCACCTGGTCCAGCAGACGCTGGAGCAGCAGGTCCGGGCGCACCACAACATCACCCTGCTCGAATACCATTCCGGGGTCGAGCTCATCACCAGCCGCATTCTGGCCGACGGCGGGCCGGTCGCGGCCGACCAGCCGGCCCGCTGCCTGGGGGCCTATGTCTACGACGAGCATGCCGACCGCGTGCATACCGTGCTGGCGTCTTGCGTGGTACTGGCGACGGGCGGGGCGGGCAAGGTCTATCTGCATACCAGCAATCCCGACACCTCCACCGGCGACGGCATCGCCATGGCCTGGCGGGCGGGCTGCCGCGTGGCCAATATGGAGTTCATGCAGTTCCACCCGACCTGCATGTACCACCCGCAGGCCAAGTCCTTCCTGATTTCCGAGGCCGTGCGCGGCGAGGGCGGGGTGCTGCGCCTGCCGGCTTCAGCCGGCGCCCAGGCAGGCGAGCGCTTCATGCAGTGGCACGACGCGCGCCTGGAACTCGCCCCGCGCGATGTGGTCGCCCGCGCCATCGACTTCGAGATCAAGAAGCGCGGCCTGACCCACGTGGATCTGGACATCAGCCACCGTCCGGCCGAATTCGTCCGCGAGCACTTCCCGACCATCTACGCCCGCTGCCTGGAGTTCGGCATCGACATGACCCGCGAGCCGATCCCGGTGGTGCCGGCGATGCACTTCACGTGCGGCGGCGTGGTGGTCGACATGAATGGCCGCACCGACATCCCGGGCCTGTATGCGGTGGGAGAAACCGCCTACACCGGTCTGCACGGCGCCAACCGTCTGGCCAGCAATTCGCTGCTGGAATGCCTGGTGATCGGCCGCAATGCCGCGCACGACATCGATGCCCGGCCGGCGGCGGAATCCGCGCCCGGCCGCGTGCCGGACTGGGACGACAGCCGGGCGCGCGACAGCTCCGAAGCCGTGCTGGTCACCCATGCCTGGGACGAAGTCCGGCGCCTGATGTCCAACTACGTCGGTATCGTGCGTACACAGAAACGCCTGAGCCGTGCGCGCCAGCGCATCAGCCTGCTGGATCAGGAAATCGAGGCGTACTATCAGGCGCACCGGGTCACCACCGATCTGCTGGAATGCCGCAACCTGATTCAGGTCGCGGCCCTGGTGGTGGCTGCGGCAATGTCGCGCAAGGAAAGCCGGGGCCTGCACTATTGCCAGGATTTCCCCTGGACGCTGCCCCGGGCCTTGCCCACGGTGATGACGCCGGAAGACGGCTTTCTTTGAGCTGCTGCAGGCCCCGCGTTGGATGCGGGGCCTGGATGCGTTCCAGGCGTGTTTTAGACGATGCGCATCGAATAATCGACAGCCTGGATGTCCTTGGTCAGGCTGCCGATGGAAATCCGGTCCACGCCCGTCTGGGCGATGGCGCGTACGGTGTCGTGGCGGATGCCGCCCGAGGCTTCCAGCAGGGCGCGGCCGGCGTTCAGCGCGACCGCCGCGGCCAGATCATCCAGGCTGAAATTGTCCAGCAGCACGGAGACGGCGCCGGCGTCCAGCGCCTGTCGCAGTTCGTCCAGCGATTCGACCTCGATCTGGACCGGGACGCCGCCCGACACGTCCTGCGCGGCCCGCAGGGCGGCGGCGATGCCGCCCGCCGCCATGATGTGGTTTTCCTTGATCAGGATGCCGTCGTACAGGGCCAGGCGCTGGTTCTTGCCGCCGCCGACGCGCACCGCGTATTTTTCGGCCAGGCGCAGACCGGGCAGCGTCTTGCGGGTGTCCAGGATGGACGCGCGCGTGCCGGCCGTCAGGTCCACGTAGCGGCGGGTGGCGGTGGCCACGCCGGACAGCAACTGCAAGAAATTCAGGGCGGTGCGCTCGGCGGTCAACAGGGCGCGCGCCGGGCCGTGCAGGCGGCAGACCACGGCGTCGGCTTCCATCAGATCGCCTTCGGCGTAAGCCCAGTCCAGCAAAATGCGCTCATCCACCCGGTGCATCACGGCCTCGAACCAGGGCGCGCCGCACAGCACGGCGGGCTCGCGCACGATGACGCGGGCGGCTTCGATCTGCTCGTCGGGGATCAGCAAGCCGGTGCGGTCGCCCGTACCGACGTCTTCGGCCAGGGCTCGCTCGACATTGGTGTCCAGGGATGCCTGCAGCTCAGCGGAGAAGGGGGCGTGTGGATTGCCCAGAGTGGATGAAAGGCTCATGCGGCCCCCTTGGCGCTGCCCGCCGTCCCCCCAAGGGGGAATTCGCACTTGAGGCGGCTCGGCGTACTCATGCGGGACCAATCCCCGAAAACAGGGCTTGTTCCTGCGCCAGGTCAGGGCCGGGCCGGGTGTTGCTGCGGCGTGCAGCGGCAAAGTCCAGCATGCGATCGATGCAGACCTTGGCCTGACGGCCCAGCGCCGTGTCCAGGTGGATTTCGTGGGCGCCGAATTCCAGCGCGTCGGCCACGCCCTTGAGGGAGTTCATGGCCATCCAGGGGCAGTGGGCACAGCTCTTGCAGGTGGCGGATTCGCCGGCGGTGGGCGCGGCGATGAAAGTCTTGTCGGGCGCGGCCAGGCGCATCTTGTGCAGCAGGCCCTGATCGGTGGCGACGATGAAGGTCGTGGCCGGCGACTCGGTCACGGCGGCCAGCAGCCGCGAGGTCGACCCCACCACGTCGGCCTGGGCCACGACGGACGCGGGCGATTCGGGGTGCACCAGGATCTGGGCGCCCGGGTGTTCTTTGCGCAGCAGGTCCAGTTCGAGGCCCTTGAACTCGTCATGCACGGTGCAGGAGCCTTGCCACAGCACCATGTCCGCGCCGGTTTCGCGCTGGATGTAGGAGCCCAGATGGCGGTCCGGCGCCCACAGGATCTTGTGGCCCTGGCGGTGCAGTTCAGAGACGATGTCCAGGCCGATGGAGGAGGTCACCATCCAGTCGGCCTGGGCTTTGACGGCGGCGCTGGTGTTGGCGTAGACCACCACCGTGCGGTCGGGGTGCTGCGCCCGGAATGCGGCGAACGCCACCGGATCGCAGCCCAGGTCCAGGGAACAGGTGGCATCCAGATCGGGCATCAGGATGCGTTTTTCCGGCGACAGGATCTTGGCCGTCTCGCCCATGAAACGCACCCCCGCGACCACCAGGGTTTCGGCTGCGTGGTCGCGTCCGAAGCGTGCCATTTCCAGCGAATCGGACACGCAGCCGCCGGTTTCCTCGGCCAGATCCTGGATGTCGGCGTCTACGTAGTAGTGCGCGACCAGGGCGGCGTTGCGGGATTTCAGCAGGCGCCGCACGCGGTCCTTCTGAAATTCGCGTTCCTGGGAAGACAGCGGCGGATTCACGCGGGCCCAGGCTTCGGCCACCGTGTGGGTGCCGACAGCCATGTCCGGGCGGTCGAATTCAACGATTCGGGTACCTGAAGGCAGCATGGTGATTGGGATCGAGGCAGAAAAAACGGGTAGAAAGCCATCATACGACAAAGCTGCCGGTATCGTCCGGTGTGGTTATAATTCGGGCCACCCGTCATCGGGGAGTAGCCGACTCGCGCTTGGGCAGACATCCGTCCCGGATGCCGCGCCGCGCGGTGCTTGCGTCAACACACTTGGCCGTCCGGCCATGGCGCACGCGGTCCGTGGATATCGCATCCCGGACTTGGCAAGACCGCTGACTGCGTTTCCCGCCGCAAGGGGCCGGCGGGGACGTAGTCGCGTCAGCCCTGGATGTCTCTTTCATGGATGCCTTTCTCGTTTCCACCGGCATGGTCGCCCTGGGTGAAATCGGTGACAAGACCCAATTGCTGGCCATCATGCTGGCCGCCCGCTATCACCGGCCCGGCCTGATCTGTCTGGGCGTGCTGATCGCCACCCTGGCCAACCATGCGCTGGCCGGTCTGGCCGGGCAATTGGCCGCGCAACTGCTCGACCCCGTCATGCTGCAATGGGTGCTGGGGATTTCCTTCCTGCTCATGGCCGGCTGGCTGCTGATTCCTGACAAACTCGACGAAGCGCCCAAGCCGATGCGCGGCCTGGGCGTGCTGACGGCGACGATCACGCTGTTCTTTCTGGCGGAAATGGGGGACAAGACCCAGATCGCGACCGTCGCCCTGGCGGCGCGTTACGACAGCCTGATCGCGGTCGTGGGCGGCAGCACGCTGGGCATGATGCTGGCCAATGTGCCGGCCGTGTACTTCGGCGCGCGCGCCGCCGATCGCTTGCCCGCCCGCCTGGTACACGGTATTGCCGCTGCGCTGTTCGCGGTCCTGGGCTGTGCGATGCTGCTGCGCGCCGCGGGCTGGCTGGGAGCCTGATGATGCTGGCCCTGGCCCTGTTCGTGCTGACGCTGGCGCTGGTCATCTGGCAGCCGCGCGGCCTGGGCATCGGCTGGAGCGCCGGCCTGGGTGCGGTATTGGCGCTGCTGACCGGCGTCATCCAGCCGGCGGACATTCCGGTGGTCTGGGGCATCGTCTGGAACGCCACCGGCACCTTTGTCGCGGTCGTGATCATCAGCTTGCTGCTGGAGGCTGCCGGGTTCTTCGAATGGGCGGCCCTGCACATGGCCCGCTGGGGCGGCGGCCGGGGCGGGCGCCTGTTCGTCCTGATGATCCTGCTGGGCGCCGGCGTCAGCGCGCTGTTCAATAACGACGGCGCGGCGCTGATCCTGACCCCGATCGTCGTCGCCATGCTGGCGGCGCTGCGGTTTTCCCCCAAGGCGACGCTGGCGTTCGTGCTGGCGGCGGGTTTTATCGCGGACGCCGCCAGCCTGCCGCTGGTGGTGTCCAATCTGGTCAACATCGTGACGGCCGACTATTTCGGTATCGGCTTTGCCCGATACGCGGCCGTGATGATGCCGGTCAATCTTGTGGCCGTCTGCGCTTCGCTGGCCGTCCTGGGGCTGGTGTTTCGCCGCGTCATCCCGCCGCGCTACGATGCGCAGCGGCTGCCCGCGCCGGCCAGTGTCGTGCGTGACCGGCCGACGTTTCTGGCAGGGTGGGGCGTGCTGGCCTGGCTGCTGCTGGGTTTTTTCGTGCTGGAACCGCTGGGCATTCCCGTCAGCGCGACGGCGGCGGTCGGCGCTCTGGCCCTGGCCGGCGTAGCCGCCCGGAGCGGTCGCATCCCGGTCCTGCGCCGGGTGCGCGGCGCTCCCTGGCAGATCATCGTGTTCGCCCTGGGCATGTATCTGGTGGTCTATGGCTTGCGCCACGCCGGTTTGACGGCGTTTCTGACGCAGGCCCTGGATTGGCTGGCCGGGCAGGGGGTCTGGACGGCCGCCCTGGGCACGGGGCTGCTGAGCGCGGTGCTGTCCTCTTTGATGAACAACTTGCCCACGGTCCTGATCGGCGCCTTGTCGATCGACGCGTCCCAGGCGCAGGGCGTGGTGCGCGAGGCCATGATTTACGCGCACGTGATCGGCTGCGATCTGGGCCCCAAGCTGACGCCCATCGGCAGCCTGGCCACGCTGCTATGGCTGCACGTGCTGCGCGGCCGGGACATCCGCATCGGCTGGGGCCAGTATTGCCGGATCGGCCTGGTGCTGACGCTGCCGGTGCTGGGCGCGGCGCTGGCGGTGCTGGCCTGGCGGATCGGCTGAAGGGGGACGGACGGATCCCTGAGGTATACGATTTTCAGTATCGATGATAGGAATATTTCATTCTTAAAATTATGAAATATTCATGATCAGAACCTAGAATATTCAACAGTTCTTCTCGCGAAAAGATCGATACACGATTCCTTCAGGAGACTGTCTTGAAATACCATCATCACGGATACGTGTCGCACGATCCGCGCATTCAGGCGCCGGCCGGCGCCGGCATCGATCGCCCCGAAGAATTGCCCGACCACGTGGACGTCCTGATCGTCGGGGCAGGACCCGCCGGCATGATCACGGCGGCCCAGTTGTCCCAGTTCCCCGATGTCGTCACGCGCATCATCGATCGCCGCACCGGGCGCCTGGAGGTCGGCCTGGCCGACGGCCTGCAGCCGCGCAGCATCGAAACCTTCGAGGCCTTTGGTTTCGCGCAGCAGTTGATCGCCGAAGCCTGCGTAGTGACGGAAACCGTCTTCTGGAAAGCGGACCCGGACAAGCCGGCGGACATCGTCCGTGTGTCCCGTGTCGCCGAGGACCCGCACGACGTCAGCGAATATCCCCACCTGACCGTCAACCAGGCCCGGGTGCTGGATTATTTTGCCGAGTGCATGGCCCGTGCGCCCACGCGCATGACCCCCGATTACGGGTATGAATTCCAGGGCCTGACGGTCGCTGACACCGGCGACCATCCGGTGACCGTGCGGCTGACGCGTGTCGGCGATGCGAGCGGGCGGGAACGCATCGTGCGCGCCCGCTACGTCGTGGGTGCCGATGGCGGGCGCAGCGGCGTGCGCAAGTCACTGGGCCTGGCGCTGCGCGGCGTGTCGTCCAATCACGCCTGGGGCGTGATGGACCTGCTGGCCGATACGGATTTTCCGGACGTCCGCATCAAATGCGCGATCCAGTCGGAAGCCGGCAACATCCTGCTGATCCCCCGCGAGGGCGGTTTCCTGTTCCGCTTGTACGTCGATCTGGGCGAAGTCTCCGCGCATGACGGCGGCGCCGTCCGCAACATGCCGCTCGAGCAGATCGTCGCCCGGGCGCAGCGGATTTTTCATCCCTACCGGCTGGACGTGCGCGAGGTCGCCTGGCACAGCGTGTACGAGGTCGGCCATCGCCTGTGCGACCATTTCGACGATGCGCCCCAGACGGGAACGGAACGCCGCACGCCGCGCGTCTTCATCACCGGGGATGCCGCCCACACCCACAGCGCCAAAGCCGGGCAGGGCATGAATGCCTCGATGCAGGACGGCTTCAACCTGGGCTGGAAGCTTGGACATGTCCTGGAAGGCCGCAGCCCCGTCGAGCTCCTGTCGACCTATTCGGCCGAGCGCCAGCAGATCGGCCGGGATCTGATCGATCAGGATCTGCGCTGGGCCACGCAGATGGCCAAATCGGCAGAGGCCTTTGCCAGTCACGCCGAGTTCGAGCAGGCCTATCTGCGGATCACCGAGTTCGCGCAAGGCTTCATGACGCAATACGGGCCGTCCATGATCACCGCCCCGGCCACGCACCAGGCCCTGGCCTCGGGTTATCCGATCGGCAAGCGCTTCCGGTCCGCCGAAGTCATGCGGGTCGCGGACGTTTATCGCCGGCATCTGGGCCATGAGGCGAGGGCGGACGGCCGTTGGCGGATCTACGTGTTCGCCGACGCGGCGCGCGCGGGCGAGGATTCGCCCGTCGCCGCGCTGGGACGCTGGCTGGACGAATCCCCCGAATCCCCCATCCGGGGCTATACACCCGCCGGCCGGGATGCAGACGCCTGGTTCGATCTCAAGCTGATCTACCAGCAGGATTACACCGCCGTCGACATCGGCCGGGTGCCCAAGGCCTTCCTGCCGCGCGTGGGCGCTCACGGCCTGATCGACCTGGAAAACGTCTACGCCGCGCTGGCGGATCAGGACATCTTCCGCTTGCGCGGCATCGATCGGCAAGGCGCCATCGTGATCGTGCGCCCCGACCAGTACGTGGCGAACGTGCTGGCGCTGACGGCGACCGACGAACTGGCCGGATTCATCCGGACCTTCGCCGGCCGGCAGCAATGAAATTCGTCAAACAAGGAGAGAGACCATGAAACTGCGCAATATCCTGGGCGTTGCCGCCCTGTCCATCGGTGCGGCGGCACTCGCATCGCCCGCCCAGGCCAAGGATCTGAAGATCGGCCTGGTGCTGTCGGTATCGGGGCCGTTTTCCGACTACGGCAAGCAGATCCAGAACGGCATCGAGACGTTCATGGCGCAACATGGCGACACCGTGGCCGGCCGCAAGGTCAAGCTGATCGTCAAGGACGACACCGGCATTGCCCCGGCCATCGCCAAGCGCCAGGCGCAGGAACTTCTGATCAAGGACAAGGTCGACATCCTGGCCGGCTTTGACCTGACCCCCAATGCCTTCTCGGTCGCGCCTCTGGCGACCGAGGCCAAGGTGCCCATGATCGTGATGAACGCGGCGACGTCCTCGATCACGGAGAAGTCGCCCTACATCGCCCGCGTGTCGATGACGCTGCCGCAGAGTTCCTGGGCCATCGCCCAGTGGGCGGTCAAGAACGACATCAAGTCGGCCTACATCCTGGTGGCGGACTATGGCCCCGGTCACGATGCCCAGGCGCAGTTCAAGAAGACCTTCACCGAACTGGGCGGCAAGGTGCTGGGCGAGGTCCGTACGCCGGTCAATACGCCCGATTACGCGCCGTTCCTGCAGCGGGTCAAGGAAACCCGTCCCGACGCGCTCTTTTTCTTCGTGCCGCCGGGCAGTTCCATGGTCGCGCTGGCCAAGAACTTCCGCGAAATGGGGCTGGACAAGCTGGGCATCAAGGAAATGGGCCCGGGCGACATGACCGACGAAAATTCTCTGGCGGCGCTGGGCGACAATGCGCTGGGCATGATCACCGCCTTCCATTACTCGGATGCGCACGATTCGCCGGAGAACAAGGCCTTCGTCGCCGCCTACACCAAGGCCCATCCTCAGGACCGCGCCAACTTCATGTCGGTGGGCGGCTATGACGGCATGCAGCTCATCTACAAGGCGCTGGAAAAGACCGGCGGCGACGCCGGCGGCGATGCCTTCATCGCGGCGGCCAAGGGCCTGCAATGGGAAAGCCCGCGCGGTCCCGTGCAGATCGATCCTGAAACCCGCGATATCATCCAGAATGAATACATCCGCAAACTGGAGCGGGTCGATGGCAAGCTGCAGAACGTCGAATTCGCGACCTTCGAAGCCGTGAAGGACCCGGGCAAGTGAAGACATGGGCAGTGACTGGACCGACCGCATTCGCCTGCGCAACCTCAGGTTTCTGCTCAGCCTGGCCCAGACGCGCAACCTCAGCCATTCGGCGGCCGCGCTGCACACCACGCAGCCCGGCCTGTCGAAATGGCTCAAGGACCTGGAAAGCGACGTCGGCCTGACGCTGTTCGAGCGCCACGCCCGCGGGCTCACGCCCACAGTCCACGGCCAGGCGCTGATCGAGCATGCCCGCCGCATCGAGGCCCAGCTCGACCGCGCCGCCGCCGACATGAACATCCTGCGAGAGGGCGGGGCGGGGCACGTGGCCCTGGGCGCCTCGGGCGTGGCGGCGACCGAGGCCGGTCCGCTCGCCGTGCTGGAAATGGCGACGCGCATGCCCCGCCTGCGCATCGATCTGGTCGAAGGCACCATGGACCTGCTGCTGAACCAGCTCAGCCAGGGGGATCTGGACATCGTCATCGGCCGCACGATCGAGGGTGATGCGAGCCTGGCCAGTTTCGATGCCGAACTGCTGTATACCGAGCCGGTCGACCTGGCTGTGCGCCGCGACCATCCGCTGGTCGGCCGCGCGACCCTCAGTTGGGAAGACGTCCAGCAGTATCGTTTAGTCGTCTGGCCCAAGGGCTCGCCGATCCGCAAGGCCTTGGAGACCTCTCTGGCCGAAGCGGGCCTGAGCCTGCCGCCCAATTACATCGAATCCAACTCGGTCATCGCCAATATCGCCCTGTTGCGCAACAGCGATGCAATCGGCGTCGCCTCGCACCGTTCAGCCAGCGCACTGGAGGACATGAACCTGTTGCGCATCCTGCCGCTGGAATTGCGCTGCTTCGGATCGGTGTCGATGTACTGGCGCCGGGACGAATACCAGCCGAAGTCGGTGGAACTGGCGCTGGATTGCATCCGGCATGTGCTGCGCGCGCCGGGCGAACTTCAGTGATTTCCCTTACGTTCTCATCAGATAAGAATATAAGGCTGGAAATTATCAGAATATATTTATGATGGGCTCCATTCCGTGCAGGAGCGGGGTCGGGTAACGATCCGCCTGCCGCCACGGTTCCGCCGCCGAGCCGTTCCCACCACGAGGGCCCATCCGCATGCAAGCAGATCATGCCGCCGCCAAGGGCAGTGTCGAACGGGTCCTGCATGTCCTGGCCACACTGGCCCGGCTTGGACGCGGCGCCACCATTGCCGAATTGATGGAGTTGACGGGGCTGGCGCAAAGCACGCTGTACCGCCAGTTGTCGTTGCTGCGGCGCTGGGGCTTTGTGATCGGGCGGGACAATGAATTCTCACCCGGACCGATGTGCGTGCCCCTGGCCTGGGGATTCGACCAGTCGTCTTTTCTGACGCATGAATCGCACGACAAGATGGAGGCGCTGTCCAGCCTCAGCGGAGAGTCCGTCGGGCTGCTCGTGGCCGTCCGGCATCAGATCGTTTGTCTCGACATGGTGGAAAGCCGCCACCCGCTGCGTTGCTCCTTTGTCAAAGGACGGATGCTGCCGCTGAACAAGGGGGCTTCGGCCAAGGCGCTGCTGGCCTTCATGCACGTGGAGCAGCGGCGCACCGTGCTGGATCAACTGCTGCGCGATCAATGGCTGGATGAGGCGGCGCGAGCCGACCTGGAACTTCAGCTGGAGCGGATCCGCACCCAGGGGTACGCCGTGTCCAACGGCGAGGTCGATGTCGGCATCTGGGGGGCGAGCGCGCCGCTGTTCCAGCACACGGGCCATCCGGCCGTCGCCGTCATCACCATGATGGCGCCTGCGCTGCGGGCGCAAGGACAAGAAGATCACTTCATCGAAATGACCGTGCGCGGGGCGGCGCACATCTCGTCGCAATTGCAAGACCTTTGACCCCCAACACGACACGCCCATACCAAGGAGACTCTCATGAAATTTCCCCATACCCTGCGCATCACCTTGCTGGCCCTGGCATTGGGCGGCGTTCCGGCCGCCGGCCAGGCGGCCTCCGACACCATCCGCGTGGTGACCGACCCGACGTTTCCGCCGATGGAAATGACCGTGGACGGGAAGCGGACAGGCTTTGACATCGAACTGACCGAGGCGCTGGCCCATGCGGCAGGCAAGAAAATCGAGTGGACCGACATCGACTTCAAGGGCCTGATTCCCGCCGTACTGTCCGGGCGAGCGGACGCCGCCATGTCGGCGATCTACATCACGGACGCCCGCAAGCAGGCCGTGGATTTCACGGATTCCTACTATGCCGGCGGGTTGGTGGTGCTGACCAAGAGCGACGGCCCGATCAAGACGCTGAAGGATCTGGACGGCAAGCGTGTCACGGTGCAGGTCGGCACCAAGTCCGTGAACTACATGCAGGAGCACTATCCCAAGGTGCAGCGCGTCGAGGTGGAGAAGAACCAGGAAATGTTCAACCTGGTCGACATCGGCCGGGCGGATGCCGCCGTGACCGGCAAGCCCGCCGCCAAGCTGTTCGCCCAGCAGAACCCCGGCTTCACGGTGCTGGACGAGCAGATCACGACCGAGGAATACGGCATCGCCGTCAGCAAGAGCGAGCCCGAATTGACCAAGGAACTGAATCAGGCGCTCAAGACCATCCAGGCCAACGGTGAGTACCAGCGCCTGGTCAACAAGTGGTTCGAGGGTAAAAAATGAATCTTGACTTCACGCCCGCACTTGTCGGCTGGGAGGACTTGCTGCGCGGCACCGGGGTGACGATCGAAGTCACCCTGTGCGCACTCGTGCTGTCTTGTTGCCTGGGTCTGCTGATCGGCATCGGCCGGCTGAATCCGCAGCGCAGGATCACCTACAAGATTTGCAGCATCTACCTGTCCTGCTTTCGCGGTACGCCCCTGCTGGTGCAGCTCTTCATCTGGTTCTTCGGGCTGCCCCGATTTGGCATTCTGCTGCCGGCCTTCGTTTGCGGCGTGCTGGGCATGGGCATGTATTCGGCCTCTTATGTCTCGGAGGTCGTGCGCGGCGCGATCCAGTCGGTGGACAAAGGCCAGATGGAGGCCGCCCGGTCCCTGGGGATGTCCTCGACCCAGGCCATGGTCAAGATCATCCTGCCGCAGGCCGTCGTGCGCATGATTCCGCCGCTGGGCAATGAGTTCATCGCCTTGATCAAGAACTCGGCGCTGGTGTCCCTGGTCACCATCCACGACGTCATGCACGAAGGCCAGAAGATCATCAGCGTGTCCTATCGCTCGCTGGAGGTCTATCTGGTGATCGCGCTGATCTACTGGATTCTCACCAGCGCCACATCGAAAATCCTGCGCCGCGTCGAGCTGCGCCTGCAGGCGGGAGGCATGGTCCAATGAGCGCGTCCGATGTCATGATCAAGATCCGCCAGTTGCACAAGTCGTATGGCGAGAACGCAGTCCTCAAGGGGATCGATCTGGAGGTCGACCGGTCCCAGGTCGTGGTCGTGATCGGCCCCAGCGGTTCGGGCAAGAGCACCTTGCTGCGCTGTTGCAACGGCCTGGAAATCGCCCAGCAAGGCAGCATCGACATCTGCGGCGAGCGCCTGATCGACGCGGGCACGCTGATGCCCGAAAAAGCCCTGAACCACCTGCGCACCCGCGTGGGCATGGTGTTCCAGTCCTTCAATCTGTTCCCGCACCTGACCGTGCTGGAAAACGTCACCATCGGCCCCCGCACCCTGCGCGGGGTTTCAGCCGCAGAGGCGGAGAAAAAAGGGCTGGCGCTGCTGACCAAGGTCGGGCTCGAGGCCAAGGCGCAAGCCATGCCCAACAGCCTTTCGGGCGGACAGAAGCAGCGGGTGGCGATCGCCCGGGCGTTGGCCATGGAACCGGAGGTCATGCTGTTTGACGAACCGACGTCGGCGCTGGACCCGGAACTGGTTGGCGAGGTGCTGCAGGTGATGAAGCTGCTGGCCAAAGAAGGCATGACCATGATGGTCGTCACCCACGAAATGGGCTTTGCCCGCGAAATGGCGGACACCGTGGTCGTGATGGACTACGGCCGGGTCATCGAGGCCGACCGGCCCGATGTCATCTTTCAACAACCCAGGCACGAGCGCACCCGTTCGTTCCTGCAGGCAGTACTCAGCAAAGGCCCCATGGAGGCGGGCGCATCATGAGCGACACACGCTGGAAAGGACGCGACGACGCTGCCGAAAGCGGCGACACCCGCAGGCTGCATCAGATCGTGCGTACGGAGTCGACCGGCTACGGGACGGGGGACGCCGTGCTGTTGGGTTTTGCCAGTGATGCGGGCGTGCGGCGCAATCACGGCCGTCCGGGCGCCGCCAAGGGCCCCGACGCCATCCGCCGCATGCTGGCGAACCTGCCCGCGCACGACCTGGAGCGATTCTGGGACGCCGGCGACGTCACGTGTGAAGGCGACGCGCTGGAAGAGGCCCAGCACACCCAGGGACGCAAGGTGGCTGCGGCCCTGGGCGCGGGCGCGCGCCCCGTCACACTGGGCGGGGGGCATGAGGTCGCCTGGTCCAGCTTCCAGGGGCTGGCCGCGCACCTGGAAGAAGAGGGCGGCGCACCGCCGCGCATCCTGATCGTCAATCTGGATGCGCATTTCGACCTGCGCTCCAGCCGGCCGGGATCGTCGGGCACGCCGTTCGACCAGATCCTGGAATATGGCCGCGATCACGGCCTGCCGGTCCGCTATGCGTGTCTCGGCGTGTCGCGCTTGGGCAATACGAAGGGGCTGTACGATCATGCCCGGGCGCTGGGCGTCTTTTACGTCGAAGACACGGACATGCAGGAGCGCCATTTGTCCGAGCGTCTGCAGCAGCTCGACGCTTTGCTGGCCGAGGCGGATCTGGTCTATCTGACGATCGACCTGGACGTGCTGCCTGCCGGCGTGGCGCCCGGCGTGTCGGCGCCCGCTGCTTTCGGCGTACCCATGAGCGTCGTGGAAGCCTGTGTGCTGGCGGTCAAGCGCAGCGGTAAGTTGCGTCTGGCCGACATCGCGGAGATGAACCCGGATCACGACATCGATCAGCACACGGCCCGTGCCGCAGCCCGGCTGGTCTGGCATTTGCTGAGGCCCTGACGAGTTCCGAAGGCGCTCCAGCCATGTCGACGTTTCGTGGCGCATCGGTTGCGACCCGGTTGCGCTTCATCCGCGCCGCCGAGCTGCGTGCAAGTCCCTGGAAGAATGGCGGCGGCATCACGCGGGAGATCGCGATTCATCCCGCCGATGCCGGCATGGACGATTTCTTGTGGCGGATCAGCGCCGCCGAGGTCGCAGCACCTGGGCCATTCTCCTACTGGGAAGGCGTGGACCGGGTGTTGCTGGTCACCCACGGCGGCCCGGTGCATCTGATCCAGCAGCACACGCAACGGACCGTCGTCCTGCCTGCCGGCCAGGCTTTCCGTTTTACTGGAGAGGAGCCGTATTGCAGCGAACTGCCCGCAGGACCCGTGCGCGATTTCAATCTGATGCTGCGGCGGACGAAAGCACAAGGTCACGTGACGACATGCCACGGGGCAGCCGTCCAGCGCCTTGCGCCAGGGCACTGGCTGTGGCATGGGTGGCAAGGGACCTACGCCGTCGAGGTGCCAGGCCGTTTGAGTCAGGGTGTATTGGAGGCCGGCGACACGCTGCATCTTTCCGTGGCCTCGGGCGACTGCCCGGTCTTGAGGATGACGCCGAGAACCGGGGACGCCCGGCTGATCGTCGCGCGGATCGAGTATTCTTGACGAAAATCTGGAGCGTCCCTATGACTCGATACCGAAAAATGCGGATCTTCGCGCTGGCCGCCGCGCTGGCTTCGATTTCGCCATTCGGGCTGCGGCAGGTGCACGCCGGCTCGCTCCAGACCTGTCGGGATCTGTCCGTGCCGGTCAATCGCTTCGAATGGGATGGAAAGTGCGTCGATGGGCTGGCCGACGGCCTAGGAGCCAAGATCGTCGAAAGTCCGGGCGGCATGGCCAGCGATGGTTTCGTCGCCGTCATGACGTTCGCCCGGGGGAAATTCATCGCCGCCGCGCCCTACATGAAGCAGTACCGTCCACGCACTCAAGCCATTTCGTACTGGAAAATCATTCCGTCCACATCCGCCCAGACCTATTTCGGGCCGATCTCCAAGACCGACTGCATGGCCGATCCGGACTGCAGGGCGGTGGATCGATACGATATTTCCCGGATCGCCCGAACGCTGGCCTCGCGCATGCCCAAGGGAACGTCCAATGAGATGGACGGCTTCCTGTTCAAGATCACCACCCGGTCCGATGGCAAGAAAGTGCTGGAAGCCAGCGGCGGCCCCTGCGCGACCGCAGACGCGAAGGTCTATCGCACGGTGGCGGGGGACCCCGTTTACATCAAGCAGTCGGTGATGCGCGGCACCTGGGAGAGTCAGGACTACTATATTTCGGCGGAGTCCATTTATACGGGGATCGTATTGCTGGGCAATATGCATCCCGGCCTGCGGTACGCCGAAGTTCTGCAGCATGCGAAAAAGAGCCTGGACGACGTGCTGCGCACCAGTTCGTCATCCGCGCATCAGATCGGCCTTTCGCGCCAGCACTACGCGATGACCGAATGCATCGTCCGAAATCACCGGCAGTACGTGCTGGCATACCAGAACTGGGTCAAGACCAACGCGGCCAAGATCAGGTGAGTGGCTTGCCCGGGTGCTTTCCGTGTCCGTATCCGGTTCTTTCTTTGACTTTACATAATATACATTATGCGAATTAAATAACAGCAAGCCAGGCACAGGCCGCACGGCGAACGGCCGGTCCTGGGGCGTCCATTCCGCGACCGTAAAAGAGCCTGCTGTTCTTCGAGCGCCCGTGACGCCGATCACGGTAAGATGCCACTGTTTTTCCTCCAACGGCTCCGCGCATGAATCCATCCACCCTGATCGGCATCGTCGCCAGCATTCTGATGCTGGCCATCGTCCTGTTCCTGTCGGCCGAGGATCCGGGATTGTTCGTTGATTGGCCGGGCCTGGGCATCGTGCTGATCGGCACGGCGGCGGCGACCTTCATCGCCTATCCTTTGCGCGAAGTCATGCGGATTTTCGGCCTGATCCGCAGCGTCGTGCACCACGAACGCCTGGACGTCGACAAGGACCTGGAAGACCTGGTCGAAATCGCGCGCATCTGGATGCAGAGCGACATCCACGCCGTCGAGCAGGCCCTGGAACGCGTGTCCAGCCCGTTTCTGCGCAACGGCGTGCAGTTCGTGATCGACAATGTGCCCGAACAGGACATTCTGGACCTGTTGCAATGGCGTGTCGCCCGCCTGAAGGCCAAGGAACATGCCGAGGCCCAGTTGTTCCGCGTCATGGCGGGCTTTGCGCCGGCCTTCGGCATGGTGGGCACGCTGGTGGGCCTGGTCAATCTGCTGTTCCTGCTGGGCGACGGCGACATCACGGCGATCGGGCGGCAGATGGCGCTGGCCCTGATGACGACTTTTTACGGCGTGCTGCTGGCCAATCTGGTGTTCAAGCCTGTGGCGGTCAAGCTGGAACGGCGCACCGAGCAGCGCCTGATCCTGATGAACACCCTGATGCAGGGCATCGCCATGATGAGCCAGAAGCGCAGCCCTGCCCTGATGCGGGAAACGCTGAAAGCCTTCATCGCCGAAATCCGTGATGAAATCCGCGACCAGGGACCGGTTGCGGCGATCAAGGACAAGGAGCCGGAGCCCTCATGAGGCGCGGACCTGCCGAACTGAACCCCGCCCAGGCCTTCTCCCAGCGCATGCGGGAGATGGAGGCCGAGCTGTTCCAGGCGCGCCAGGCCCTGCGGCGCGACCGCAAGCGCACCAGCGTGTCCGACCGCTGGAGCCTGGGGCAGACGACGGAGTCCCCCCAGGAAGAAGGCTGGTTCCTGACGTACCTGGATGTGATGACGCTGCTGCTGGTCGCCATGATCGTGATGCTGGCGTTTTCCGGGTCCATCGGCAAACGGGCCTCCGTGCTGACGCCGGCCGCCCAGGCGGTCCGGACGCAGGCGCCGCCGGCCGTGGCTCTGGCGCCGATTCCCGCGCCGGACGAGGCATACGCCTATTCCGCCGAGGACGCTGCGATCGCGTTCAGCGCTCCGTCCGAGCCCGGGCATTCGCCTTTGTTCGGAACCTTCCCGGATTTCGCGGCCGAGCCGGCGCAGGCGCCCGTGGCGGCCGCCGGAACGCCGGTGATGCCCGATGCCGAGCCCGCGACGTTGGCGCAGATCCCGCCGCCGGACGACATCGCGCCCTATTCTGCTCAGGACGCCGCGCTCGCCTTCGCCTCGCCTTCCCTGGGCTCGCACGCAGACAAGACGGATGGAAATCCGCCGGCCGCGCCTGCTCCCGACACGGAGGAACCCTCCGAAGGTGCTGCCCTGGCGGCCTCGCTGCCCCTGGGGGATCTGGGCCACGACGTCGAGGTGATCGTCAACCAGCGCTCCATCAGCTTTCGCGTCAACAGCGAGATCCTGTTCGGCACGGGCCAGGCGGATCTCAGCCGCGAGGGGCTGTCGGTGCTGAAGCGCATGGCCAAGGTGCTGACCGACGCCGGCTACGACATCACGGTCGAGGGCCATACGGATTCCGTGCCGGTACGCAGCAACGCCCGCTATCCGTCCAATTGGGAGCTGTCCAGCGCCCGGGCCGGCAGCGTGGTGCGTTATCTGCAGGCCAACGGCATCGGCAAGGGGCATCTGAAGGCCGTGGGCTATGCCGATGCCAAACCGATCGCGGACAACCAGACGGCCGACGGCCGCGCGCGCAACCGCCGGGTCGAGCTGGTGGTGGAAAAGTCACCCGGGAGCGGGGCCGCCAAGCCGGCAGCAGCCAGGCCCGCAGAAACCCGGCCTGCCCCGGCCGCCCGGCCCGCTGCGCAGGTCTCGCCTGCTCCGGCCGCGCGCCCTGCCGGTGAACTGCCCGCGCCGACGGCGCACGTGGCCGGCCCCGACTCCGAAGCCGAATCCGAGCCCGCTTCGCACTGAGGCGGACGGGTCCCGGCCCGGGCGGATTCCGTCTCAGCCGTTTCAATCGCGAGAGAACGGCTTGCCGTCGAAGTCGAGCGTGACCAGATTGCCGTCCATCGGTCCCATGCCGGGCGAATTCAGTGGCATGCCGGGCGCTGCCGCGCCGCGCGTGTCCTTCGAAGCCAGCAGTTTGCGCACGGCCGAGGCCGGGACGTGGCCCTCGACGATCTGGCCGCTCGATGCCAGTTGTGCCGTGTGGCAGGACGCCAGTTCCATGGGCACGCCCAGGCGGGCCTTGACCGCTGCCATATCGGACGAAGACACCTCGCGCACCTCGAAACCTTCGGCGCGCATGTGCTCGGCCCAGCCGTGGCAGCAGCCGCAGTTCGGATCCTGGTAGACCGTGACGGCCTCGCCCGCCTGGGCGTGGACGGACAGGGTGATTCCCAGGGCGGCGGCCAGCAGGCCGAGAGCGGTGAGTCGTTTCATGCGCATTTCCGGATAAGGATCAAAAAATCTCGCCGGGTTCTCTTGAACCCGACGGAGAGCAGAAGTCCGCCGAAGCCGGCAGACTCATGGATTGGAGTGTGAAACCGTCGATTGGTTCACTCCGCCCGGAGGTCGTCATCAGATCTGCTCGAACCGCTCGTAATGGCGTTCGGTCTGGATTTCCGTGTGTGTCACGTGGGTGACCCGGGCGGCGGGCGGCCCCTGGAGCAGCCAGGACAGCATGCGATCCACTGCGGCGTGGTCGCCCTGGATCAGGACCTCGACCCGGCCATCGGGCAGATTGCGTACCCAGCCGCCGAGCTTGAGCTGGTGCGCCTGGCGTACAGAGGCGGCGCGAAAGCCGACGCCCTGCACACGGCCTTCGACAAGGACGGACAGGGTTTCGAAGTCATGGTGTTCAGGCAAAGATTTCATACGATCATGGGTTGGAAAGCAATCAGGGTTTCAGCCAAGACGCGAGGCGTTGATTGAACATTAAACTGTAACCGAAAGGGACCGTAAACCGGGTTCCTGGATGAGCGCCCGGGGGAAAGCCCCCCGCCCTGCCTCGCTTCTTCATCCAGTTGGCCGTGCGCCGATACCGATTGATCACCAGGACTCCGATCCCATGGGCATCCGTTCCTTATCCATCCGGGCCAAGCTCGTTCTGGCCTCTGCGGTTACCGTCGCCGTGGCCATGGGGCTGCTGGCTGCCGCCAATCTGCACTCTGCTCAAAACACCGTCAAGGACCTCGTCGTCACTCAGACGGCAAGCCTGATCAATAGTAATGCCCGGGAAATCGAAAGCTGGGCGCGGGACAAGGTCTCCATCCTGTCCTCGCTCCTGCCCGTGGCGCTGACGGACGCGCCCGAGCCCTTTCTGTTGCAGGCGCAAAACGCCGGGCGCTTCAAGTCCGCCTATATCGGCTATGCGGACAAGAAGATGAAATTCGGCGAACTGATCAAGCTGCCGGATGACTACGATCCGACCTCGCGGCCCTGGTATGCCTTGGCCGCGCAGGCCGGCAAGCCCATTCTGACCGCGCCCTACCTGGACGCGGCTTCGCGCGGCCTGGTGCTCAGCGTCTCGGTGCCGGTACAGGAGAACGGCAAGACCCGCGCCGTGATCTCGTCGGACATCGGGCTGGACGACATCGTCGCCAGCACGCGCGCGCTGCGTCCCACCGAGCACAGCTTTGCCTACCTGGTCGCAGGCGACGGCAAGATCATCGCCCACCCGGATGCCCAATTGTCATTGAAACCGGCGACCGAGGTCTTTGCCGGCTACGACATGCCCCGGCTGCAAGGGCTGGCGGATCAGTCCGGCGCGCTGGCGGATGCCGAAAACGCCGCCGGCCAGTACTGGCTGAGCGCGCACCGCATCCAGGGCGCCGACTGGCTGTTGGTCATTGCCCTGGATCAGGGCGACATTCTGGCAGGGGTCCGCCATATGCGCCTGCAGGCCCTGGCGACCAGTCTCGTCATGATCGTCCTGGCGGCGTTGGCTCTGGCGCTCCTGACCCGCGCGCTGCTGCGCCGCCTGGGGCTGCTCAAGGACGCCCTGCAGAACATTGCCTCCGGCGAAGGCGACCTGACCCGGCGCCTGGACCAGACCGGCCACGATGAACTGGCCCAGGTCGGGACTTCGTTCAATCAGTTCGTCGACAAGATCGCCGACACCTTGCGCAGCATCCGCCAGACCACGGATTCGGTGCATCTGGCCTCGGACGAGATTGCCGCCGGCAATAGCGACCTGGCGCGCCGCACCGAAGGCTCCGCCGCCAGCCTGCAGCAGACATCCAGCTCGATGGAGGAACTGTCCAGCACGGTCAAGCAGACCGCCGATTCGGGCAATGCCGCCGTGGCGCTGGCCGAGAGCGCCCGCGCGGCGGCCCGCGAAGGCGGCGAACTGATGAACCGCGTGGTCGAAACCATGCAGGGCATGAATGACAACGCATCGCGGATCGGCGACATCATCGGCGTGATCGACAGCATTGCCTTCCAGACCAATATCCTGGCCCTGAACGCGGCGGTCGAGGCCGCCCGGGCCGGTGAGCACGGCGCGGGTTTCGCCGTGGTGGCGTCCGAGGTCCGCTCGCTCGCTCAGCGCAGCGCCCAGTCCGCCCGCGAGATCAAGGCCTTGATCGACGCCAATGTGTCGCAGGTGGCGCACGGCGGCGAACAGGTCCGCCAGGCAGGCGCCGCCATGGACAAGATCGTGTCCGAAGTCCAGCGCGTGACGGACATCATCAGCGAGATCAAGGTCGCCACCAGCGAGCAGAGCCTGGGCATCAGCCAGATCGAGATCGCCGTGCAGCAGCTCGACGGCATGACGCAGCAGAACGCCGCCCTGGTCCAGGAGTCGGCCGCCGCGGCCGACAGCCTGCGCGACCAGGCGCAGGTCCTGGCCCAGGCGGTCGCAGGCTTCAAGCTCGACCACGACGGCCACGGCGCCAGGCCGGCCGCCCTGCCCGCTCCGGGAAACTGATACCCATGAGAACCGTCCGGTTTCTTGATGAGAGGGTCATAAAGACATAGCCCAACAGTCGTTCGTTCTGAAAGCGCTGATCTCTAGAATGGCTGTGCTTAAGGGCGCTTCGCCCCAGGCACCATCCGACCCATTCGAGGCTTTCATGAGCAACGCATCCGTCCGCAAACATACCGTGGTGATCGTCGGCGCCGGCACCGGCGGCACCGCCGTCGCTGCCCAGCTTCGGCGCCACGAGCCCGACCTGGACATCGCCGTCATCGATCCGTCCAGCCACCACGATTACCAGCCCGCCTGGACCCTGGTGGGCGGCGGTGCGTATAAAGCCGAGGACACCCGCCGCCCCCTGCACGACTGCCTCCCCGGCGGCGTGCGCCACATTGCGCAGGCCGTGACCGCCCTGCTGCCCGACGAGCGCCAGGTGGCGCTGGGCGATGGCAGCCGCGTGGCCTACGACTATCTGGTGGTGGCCGCCGGCATCCAGATCGACTGGAACGCCATCGACGGCCTGGCCGATGCCCTGGGCAAGAACGGCGTGACCAGCAACTACCGCTACGATCTGGCGCCCTATACCTGGGAACTGGTGCGCCAGTTCCAGGGCGGCACGGCGATCTTCACCCAGCCGGCCGGTGCGGTGAAATGCCCGGGCGCGCCGCAAAAAGCCCTGTACCTGGCCGCCGACGAGTTTCGCCGCCGGGGCGTGAAGGCCGACAGCCTGCAGTTCCGCACGGCCGGTGCGACGGTCTTCGGCGTGCCCTTCTACGCCCAGGCGCTGGACAAGGTCATGGCGTCCTACGATGCCCAGCCGCGCTTTGGCCAGAGCCTGGTCCAGGTGCGCGGCGAGGACAAGATCGCCGTCTTCGAGTCCGTGGTGGACGGTGAAAAGGTGCGCGAGGAAGTCGCCTATGACCTGCTGCACGTCGTGCCGCCGCAAGGGGCGCCCGACTTCATCCGCAACAGCCCCCTGGCTGACGCCAACGGCTGGCTGGATGTGGACAAGCACACGCTGCGCCATACCCGGTATCCCAATGTGTTCGGTCTGGGGGATTGCACCTCGACGCCCAATAGCAAGACGGCCGCCGCCATCAAGAGCCAGTCCCCGGTGCTGACGCTGAACCTGCTGAGCGTGCTGCGCGGCGCGGGCAACGTCGAGAGCTACGACGGCTACGCCGCCTGCCCGCTGACGACCTCGCGCGGCAAGGTGCTGCTGGCTGAATTCACCTACGGCGGCACGATCACGCCCAGCTTCCCCTTCGACCCGCGTGTGCCGCGCCGTGCTTACTGGTGGCTCAAGCGCAGTTTCATGCCCTGGTTCTACTGGAACATCCTGCTGAAAGGCCGCGGCCTGCCGGTGACGCACCGCACGCGCCGCTTTCCGGCCGGCGTGCCCTCGGTCCAGCCCTGACGCCCTGCCCCGACGCATCCCCGGCACACGCCCCGGATCGCCTCGCAAGCGGCGGTCCGGGGCGTGTTCATGTCCGCGGCTGAGCCCCTATCCCCTGACCAACAGCACCGACAACGAAGTCGGCTCGATGATGGTGGTGCCCGTGAAGGGCCGGTCGTACGAGGTGATCAGGTAGAGCGTCGCGCCGAAAGCCAGGGAAAACAGCCCCAAGGCCAGGCACAGCGGTCGTCGTCTGGTCCGGTGCAGTTCGCTCAGCACGCAGGCGGCGACGAACAGCATCACCAGCACGGTGACCCATTTGGTCATCTTGACCCGGGCATGCGAAACCAGCAGGCGCTGATTGCGCGCGCTTTCGATGTTCGACGTGTAGCGCCGCAGCGATTCGGCGGCGCGTTGCAGGCCGATCTGGTCGGTGCCGGCTTCGATCCGCACCGAGATGACCACCAGGCTTTCCAGTTGATCTTCGGCGATCTGGCTTGCCTGGCCTTCACCCATCAGCGCCCATTCGTTCCCGACGACCTCGCGGATGTAGTCGTCAAGCACCCCCGTGACCTGTTCGCGCAGATCGGCCGGCAGGAATTTGGAGATGCGCAGCGCGTCGGCCACGGCAATGGCTTCCTGCTCGACGGCGGCGCGGCCCTTGGTGTCCTGCTGCCAGATGTCGGATGCCACGAAAGCGATCACGATCCCCGTGGGCAGCAGGATGCCCGACAGCATGGTGTCGATCATATTGGCGCCGTGCGAGCCGGTCGGCCAGAGGCGCCGCAAGGCCGTCATCAGCGCGACGGCGGCGAGGGACAGGCAGCCCACCAGCAGGACGCAGACGACGAACATGAGCCATTCGGGCAATTCATACATGAAATCGAACATGGTGCCCTCGTTGGATGTCGGCAAGCGCCGGCTCGTCGGGAAATCGGACCGGGAAGTCAGCAGCGGGTCAGAGGATGTCCTGGATCGTCTCGAAGGGGCGGCACAGGCGCGTGCCCTTGTCCGTCACGACAAAGGGCCGGTTCAGCAGGACGGGATGCTGCTCGATGGCGTCGAGCAATTGTTCGTCCGTCAGCGCCGCGTCCGCCAGCCCCAGCGACTCGTAGGCCGCTTCTTTGGGGCGCAGGGCCGCGCGCACCGTCAGGCCCGCAGCCCGGATCAGCTCGCGCAGTTCGGCGCGCGGCGGCAAGGCATGCAGATATTCGACCACCTCGACGGAACGCCCCGTGGCCTGGAGTGTTTCGAGCGCTTTGCGTGACGTGCTGCAACGCGGGTTGTGGTAGATTCTGATCATGGGCGCTCCCCAACGGAAAGCCCCTATTATCCACGATCAGGCGGCGCGGAATGCCCTTTCCGCGCACGATCCCGAATACCGCATGACACCCAGTCGATGAGCCCCATGCCGATGCACTCGCCGTCCGAACCCCGCCCGCCGTTTTACGGGCGCACCGCCCTGCCCGCCCTGGCGCTGGTCCTGGTCCTGGTCCTGGTCCTGGGTGGTTGCGCCAGCGGTCCCCAGGACAATCTCAGCCTGGTGCCGGCCCAGCTCGATCAGCAGACCAGCCGGGACGGGCTGTTCACGCAACCGGTGAAATGGTCGCGCACCCGGCCGGGCTGCCAGGGCGAATGCCCGAAGCTGACGGTCGATTCCCTGGCGTTCCCCGGACATCCCCGCTTGACGGGACTGGTCGACCACGCCTTGGCGGCCATGACCTGGGTCGATGCGCAAAGCGCCGCGCCCTACGACACGCTGGACGGTTTCGAGGCTTATTACTGGAAGACCGCCGAGTCCCGCGACGAGGTCCAGTTGAGCGCCCGGACGCGTTACCGCAACGAGCGCCTGACCGTGGTTGAACTGGACGCGGGCCAGTACCGCACGGGCATGGCCCACGGCATGGCCGGATCGCAATTGCTGAATTGGGACAATACGGCCGAAAAAGCCCTGACGATCGACAATCTGCTGGCGCCGGGCGCCCGCCCGGCCTTCGACGCGGCCTTGCGCGCCGAACACGCCCGCTGGCTGGACCAGCATGCCGACGCCATCGACAACCGGGACAATTTCAACCGCATGTGGCCCTTTGCCCCCAGCGACAATGTGGGGCTGACCGACCTGGGTGTGCTGGTCAAGTACCAGCCCTACGAAATCGCGCCCTACGCCTGGGGGCAGCCGGAACTGCTGATCCCCTACGACCGCCTGCGGGACATCCTGCGCCCGCAGTTTCTGCCGCCGACGTCTTAGGCAGACACACATACGCATATAGCAGCGCCGCATAATGTGCGGCGTTCATATCGTTGGACAAAACGATTCGTTCGGCTTTGAAAAGGATCTCTTTAAGCTGATGCCTTGATTCACGCATCACGACGAGGTCCTTTTCATGCGATTCCGATTCCCGCCGCGCCTGTTTGCCCTGGCCGCTGCGTTGAGCCTGGCAGGCGCCGCGCACGCCGCCGACGTCACCCTGCTGAATGTGTCCTACGACCCCACGCGGGAACTGTATCAGGCCTATAACACGGCATTCGCCAAGTACTGGCAGGACAAGACCGGCGATCACGTCACGATCCGCCAATCGCATGGCGGCTCGGGCAAGCAGGCGCGTTCGGTGATCGACGGTCTGCAGGCCGACGTGGTGACCCTGGCGCTGGCGCCGGACATCGACGCCATCGCCGCGCGCGGCGCGATCCGCCCGGACTGGCAGCAGCAAAACCCGCTGAACAGCGCGCCCTACACCTCCACCATCGTCTTTCTGGTGCGCAAGGGCAATCCCAAGGGCATCCACGACTGGGGCGATCTGATCAAGCCGGGCGTGCAGGTCATCACCCCCAATCCCAAGACCTCCGGCGGCGCGCGCTGGAACTACCTGGCGGCCTGGGGCTACGCCCTGCGCCAGCCCGGCGGCGACGAAACAAAAGCGCGTGACTTCGTGGGCAAGCTCTACCGCCAGGTGCCGGTGCTGGATTCGGGCGCCCGGGGGTCGACCACGACCTTCATCGAGCGCGGCATCGGCGACGTGCTGCTGGCCTGGGAAAACGAAGCCTTTCTGGCGATCCGGGAACTGGGGCCCGACAAGGCGGACATCGTCGTGCCCTCGGTCAGCATCCTGGCCGAACCGCCCGTCGCCGTGGTGGACAAGGTGGTCGACGCTCGGGGCAGGCGCGCCGTGGCGCAGGCCTACCTGGACTATCTGTATTCCGAGGCCGGCCAGGAGATCGCGGCGCAGCACCACTACCGGCCCACGCTGAAGGCGGTCGCCGAGCGGCATGCGGGACAGTTTCCCCACATTGCGCTGTTCACCCTGACGGACGTGGCGCCAAGCTGGGCCGAAGCGCAGAAGACGCACTTCGCGGACGGCGGCGTGTTCGACCAGATCTACCAGCCGAGCGCGCAATAGCCCATGTCCACGACGCTCGCACCGTCCGTCCCCATCGCGTCCCCGGTCCTGCCCGGCCGCAACCTGACGCTGGGCCTGACGCTGACCTATCTGTGCCTGGTGGTCCTGCTGCCGCTCTCGGCGGCATTCCTGACGGCCTCGACCCTGAGCGCGGAGGCGTTCTGGAAAGCGGTCACCGCGCCCCGGGTGCTGGCCTCGTACCGCCTGAGCTTCGGCGCTGCGCTGCTGGCGGCGGCCGTGAATGCGGTGTTCGGCGGCATCGTGGCCTGGGTGCTGGCGCGCTACGCATTCCCCGGCAAGCGGCTGATCGACGCCCTGGTGGACCTGCCTTTCGCCTTGCCGACGGCCGTGGCCGGGATCGCCCTGACCGCCCTGTACGCGCCCACAGGCTGGCTGGGCGGGCTGCTGGCGCCGCTGGGCATCCAGGTGGCCTTCAAGCCGCTGGGGGTGGTGGTGGCCTTGATCTTCATCGGCCTGCCCTTCGTGGTGCGCACCGTCCAGCCGGTGCTGGAGGACATGGCGCCCGAATACGAGGAGGCCGCCAGCAGCCTGGGGGCTTCGCGCGTGCAGGTCTTCGTCCGCGTGGTGTTCCCCGCGATCCTGCCGGCCTTGCTGACGGGTTTCGCCCTGGCTTTTGCGCGTGCGGCCGGTGAATACGGCTCGGTGATCTTCATCGCCGGCAATATGCCGATGGTCTCGGAAATCGCACCGCTGCTGATCGTCACCAAGCTGGAACAGTACGACTACGCGGGCGCCACGGCCATCGCCGTGGTGATGCTGGGGATTTCCTTTTTGATGCTGCTGGCCATCAACCTGCTGCAAGCCTGGGTGCGCCGCCGTTCGACCGGCCGGGCCTGACACGAGTGTTCCGTATCCATGACGACCATCGCTTTTGATTCATTGCCCCAAGCCGCTGCCGCTGCGCGGCCGGCCACCGAAGGCCGACTCGCCCGGCGGGTGCTGATGGGAACGGCGTTTGCCTTCCTGTTCCTGTTCCTGTTCGTCCCGCTGGCGGCGGTCTTTCACCAGGCCCTGGGCAAGGGCTGGGAAGCCTGCGTGGCGGCCGTCACCGAGCCTGACGCCCGGGCGGCGATCCGTCTGACGCTGATCGCGGCCGGGATTGCCGTGCCGCTGAACCTAGTGTTCGGGGTCTGCGCGGCCTGGGCCGTCACCCGCTTCGAGTTCCGGGGCAAGAACCTGCTCATCACCCTGATCGACCTGCCCTTTTCCGTGTCTCCCGTGATTGCCGGCCTGA
The DNA here is from genome assembly GCF_042651965.1 of Castellaniella hirudinis. Taxonomy (NCBI): domain Bacteria; kingdom Pseudomonadati; phylum Pseudomonadota; class Betaproteobacteria; order Burkholderiales; family Alcaligenaceae; genus Castellaniella; species Castellaniella hirudinis. The sequence continues at coordinate 126,500 of NZ_JBHSDY010000006.1, read as the reverse complement.
TCTACGTGCTGATGTTCGGCGCCCAGGGCTGGTTCGGCCCCTGGCTGCAGGCGCACAATGTCCAGATCCTGTTCGCCGTGCCGGGCATCGTGCTGGCCACGGTCTTCGTCACCGTGCCTTTCGTGGCGCGCGAGCTGATCCCGCTGATGCAGTCGCAAGGCTGTGAAGAAGAGGAAGCCGCCATCGTGCTGGGCGCCTCGGGCTGGCGCGTCTTCTGGCACGTCACGCTGCCCAATATCCGCTGGGGGCTGTTCTACGGCGTGATCCTGTGCAATGCGCGCGCCATGGGGGAATTCGGCGCGGTGTCGGTGGTGTCGGGCCATATTCGCGGCCTGACCAACACCCTGCCCCTGCACGTGGAAATCCTCTACAACGAATACCACTTCGCGGCTGCCTTTTCGGTGGCCTCGCTGCTGGCGTTATTGGCCTTGCTGACGCTGGCCCTGAAGTCCCTGGCCGAATGGCGCCTGCGCGCCCAGGCCGCTCGAACCGTATCGGAGCACGCCTCATGAGCATCGAAGTCCGCCACATCCACAAGCAGTTCGGCGCGTTCACGGCGCTGGATGACGTATCCCTGGCCTTTCCGGACGGCAAGCTGACCGCCTTGCTGGGGCCGTCGGGGTGCGGCAAGACCACGCTGCTGCGCATCATCGCCGGCCTGGAGCATCCCGACACGGGCCAGGTGCTGCTCGAAGGCCAGGATGCGTCCCGCACGCACGTGCGCCAGCGGCAGGTCGGTTTCGTGTTTCAGCACTACGCCTTGTTCAAGCACATGACGGTGTTCGAGAACGTGGCCTTCGGCCTGCGCGTCAAGCCGCGCGGCCGGCGGCCGGACGAGCGCCGGATCCGCGAAAAAGTCATGGGGTTGCTGGAGCTGGTGCAACTGGACTGGCTGGCCGACCGCCGGCCGGCGGCCCTGTCGGGCGGGCAGCGCCAGCGCATCGCCCTGGCGCGCGCCCTGGCGGTGGAGCCGCGCGTGCTGCTGCTCGATGAGCCTTTTGGCGCGCTGGACGCCAAGGTCCGCAAGGAACTGCGGCGCTGGCTGCGCCGCCTGCACGACGAACTGCACATGACCAGCCTGTTCGTCACGCACGACCAGGAAGAAGCCCTGGAGGTCGCCGACGAGGTCGTCATCATGAACAAGGGCCGGGTCGAGCAGCAAGGCGCGCCGCAGGCGGTGTACGACACGCCGGAAACGGCCTTTGTCTACGGCTTCCTGGGACATGTGAATCTGTTCCAGGGCCGGGTGCGCGACGGGCGCTTGCACACGGGGGGCGCGGCCATCGAGATGCCGGGCCTGGAGGGCGCGGCCGACGCGGCGGGGACGGCCTACGTCCGGCCGCATGACATCCAGATCGAGCCGCTGCCGGCAGGCTCTTCCGCGGACCAGGGCCTGCTGGTGAATCTGCAGCGGGCGCACGCCTTCGGGCCGCTGGCGCAACTGGAGCTGCGGCGCGAGGACACCCAGGAAATCATCGAGGTGGTCATGCCCAGCCTGGAATTCGACCGGATCCGGGCGCAGGGCCACCAGCGCTTCGTCGCCCGGCCCCGGCAGGCGCGGGTGTTCTTGAACTAGGACACGGCGTCGGCCGCCGAGCCGTCGCCTTACTTGCCCGGCGCCGTATCCTCGAAACGACCCAGGTCGAAGTAGCGCGAGAACGAGGACGCATCTTCCGCGCCCCGGCCGGACGCCGGGGAAGCGGCTGCGGACGGCGCTTGCGCGGGCGCGGCCCCCGCTGATGCGGCCCCTGCCGCCCCGCCCTGGCGGCCTTGTGCTCTTTGGGCGGCAACCTGGTCCAGGCCATCGGCCAAGGACGCATGGTTGTTCTTCCGCGCCCAGTCCGCAGCCGTCTCGTGGGCGGCATTGAACATGGTGGGATCAGCGCCGTGTTCCAGCAGCAGGCGGACGATCTCCGGCTTGCCGGACAGGGCGGCCATCATCAGCGGCGTGGTGCCGTCGGGGCCCGGCGCATTGATGATGGCGCCGCGTTCGATCAGCATGCGGGCCGTCTCCATCTGCGCCTTGGACGCGGCGTAGTGCAAGGGCGTCCAGCCCAGGCGGTTGATCTGGGCGCCCGCCGCGATCAGCGTCCGGGCCCGGTCAGTCTGGCCCAGGATGCACAGGTACATCAGCGCCGTTTCATCGCGCGCATTGGGCGCGTCGATCTGCACGCCGGGGGCCGCGCGCAAGGCGTCGAACACCTTCCAGGACTGGTCGCGCGCCGCCTGGGTCAGTGCGGGGTTGCCCAGGGTGTTGAACGCGTTCGGGTCAGTGTGGCGCAGCAGCAGGCCCTGCACGGTGGACAGATCATCGCGGCGGATGGCCGACCACCAATCGGACGTCGGCGCCTGCTGGGCGGAGACCATGGGCGGCGCGCCGATGCCCAGGGCCAGGACCAGCATCAGACCGGCCAGCCGGCCGCGCCGGGCGCCGATGCGAACAAGAGTGGACAAAGACATGGCGGAAACCTCCGTCGGCGGAAAGGGGGACAGGCGGCCCGGGCGACGGGCCGGGAGAACAGCAGTTCAAGCGGCTGCAGCCGCCTTGTGAAACAGCCGCCAGTAGTTTTCGGCGCTGGCCTGCTCGATCTCGGCGACGGGCACGCCGCGCAGTTCGGCAATCTTTTCGGCCACGTGGATCACCCGGGACGGATCGTTCATCTTGCCCCGGTACGGCACCGGCGCCAGATAGGGGGAATCGGTCTCGATCAGCAAGCGGTCCAGCGGCACCCGGCGGGCCACGTCCTGGATCTGGGCGGCATTCTTGAAGGTCACGATCCCCGACAGGGAAATGTAGAACCCCAGGTCCAGTGCGCCTTGCGCGACTTCCCAGGACTCGGTGAAGCAATGCATGACGCCGGCCGGGGCGCGTTCCTCGCGCATCAGGCGCAGGGTGTCCTCGGCGGCGGCGCGGGTATGGATGATCAGCGGCAAGCCGGTTTCGTGCGCCGCGCGGATGTGGGTGCGGAAGCGCTCGCGCTGCCAGTCCAGCGGTTCGCTCAGGCGGTAATAGTCGAGCCCGGTCTCGCCGATGGCGACGACCTTGGGATGGCCGGCGCGGCTGACGAGGTCCTCCACGGTCGGCTCGGCGTTGTCCTCGTCTCCGGCATCATTGTCCGGATGCACGCCGACGGAGGCCCGCAGAAAAGGATGCTGCTCCACCAGCGCCATCAGGCCGGGCCAGTCGCGCAGATTGACGCTGACCACCAGGGCATGGCCGACGCCGGCCGTGCGCATGCGCTCCAGCACCTCGGGCAGTTGGGCTTGCAGATCGGGAAAGTTCAGGTGGCAATGAGAATCGATGTACATGATCGGACGATATCGGGGGATTCAGATCGAAAACGGGTCGGGCCGCAGGATCAGGCACGGCCCTTGGGATCAGCGCGGACGGGCCGCACCGATTGCAGCAGCGTGCGGGCGGCGTGATCGGCCAGCAGCTTGGGATTGAGGGGGTGATGCGCCAGGCGCCGCTGGTCCCGCAGCCAGTCGGCGGTGCGGGCCAGGGCCGCCGGATCCAGGGCCTGGGCGACCGTCGCGATCCGGGCCGCCTGTGCGGGATGATAGCGCGGCGGCAGGCCGTGGGCGCCCAGGCTCAGGTCCAGCCACAGGCGTTGGAAGTCATCCACCCAGTCGGCGGGCTGCCCCGCCTGCAGCGCGTCGGCCAGCGCGGCGCCGTCGCCGTCCCGGCCGGCCTGGTCCAGGAACAGATCCAGCCAGGCGGGCATCACGGGCCGTCCTTCTTGCGCCTGCTCCCGCGCCAGCAGCGGCGCATCGCCGGCGGCCGCCAGCCGGGCGGCAGCGTCCTTCACGCCCTGGGCTTCGAGCCAGGCGAGGGATTCGGCCACAGGCGGCACGGCCAGCGGCAGGCGCCGGCAACGCGATACCAGTGTGGGCAGCAGGCGGTCGGGGGCCTGGGCCGACAACAGAAATACGGTGTGTTCGGGCGGTTCTTCCAGGATTTTGAGCAGGGCGTTGGCCGCAATGGTGTTCAGGGCCTCGGCCGGATACAGCAGCGCGACGCGCCAGCCGCCCCGGTGGGTGGCGGTGTTGAACCAGGGCAGCAGGCTGCGGATCTGTTCGATGCGGATCTCGCGCGAGGGCTGTTTCTTGGCGTCCTCGGCCACGTCCAGCGCGCCTTCGCGCACGGCCTGGGCGTCGGGCCGGATGCGGCGCAGATCGGGATGGTTGCCGGCCTTGACCCAACGGCAGGCCTGGCATTCGCCGCAGGCCAGCCCGTCGCGGGGTGACTCGCACAGCAGGCTGGCGGCCCCCGCCAGGGCGAATTCCATCTGGCCGCAGCCGGGCCGGCCGTGGATCAGCCAGGCGTGGGCAAAGCGTTCGCGCGTGGCCAGCCAGCGGCGCGCCGGCGTCTGTTGCCAGGGTAGAAAGTCCGTCATACCGGATCCAGCGTGGCGGGCGCGTAGCCGCGCGTGCGCAGCAGCCCGTCCAGAATGCCGCCCAGCTCAAGGCGGATCGCCTCGATGCTCCGGCGGGCGTCGATCACCCGGAAGCGGTCCGGATCGGTCGCCGCCCGGGCGTGGTAAGCCTGACGGGTGCGCTCGAAAAAGGCTTCGTCCTCGCGCTCGAAACGGTCGGTCTGGGCCCGTCCCTGCGCCAGGCGTTCGCGGGCGGTTTCCAGCGGCACGTCGAACAGCAGCGTGCAGTCCGGCCCCCTGCCCTGTTGCACCCAGTCTTCCAGGATACGGACCGGTTCCGCGCCCAGGGACCGGCCGCCGCCCTGGTAGGCGAACGAGGCGTCGGTGTAGCGGTCGCACAGCACCCACTGGCCTGCTTCCAGAGCGGGCAGGATGCGCGTGCGCCAGTGTTCGTTGCGGGCGGCGAACATCAGCAGGGTTTCGGTACGCAGGTCCATGGGACGGTGCAGCAGCAGTTCGCGCAAGGTTTCCCCCAGCGGGGTGCCGCCGGGCTCACGGGTGGACAGCAGCGCCACCCCGGCCCGGCGCAGCCGGTCCTCGATCCAGGAAATATGCGTGCTCTTGCCGGCCCCATCCAGGCCTTCGAGCGTGATGAAGCAGGCGCCTCGGGTCGTCATGGGCTATCGTTTCAGGATGTATTTGCTGACGGCGCGATTGTGCGCCGACAGGTCGGTGGAAAATTCGCTGGTGCCGTCGCCCCGCGACACGAAATACAGGTATTTGTGCCGTTCCGGGTGCAAAGTCGCATCCAGCGCCGCCTTGCCCGGACTGGCGATGGGCGTGGGCGGCAGGCCCGCGCGGGTGTAGGTGTTCCAGGGCGTGTCGCGCTCCAGGTCCTTTCTGCGCAGACGGCCCTGATAATCGGCGCCCAGTCCGTAGATCACGGTGGGATCGGTCTGCAAGGGCATGCCGATCTTCAGGCGATTGATGAAAACGCCGGCGACGCGCGCCCGGTCGGCGCCGTGGCCGGTTTCTTTTTCGACGATGGAGGCCAGGATCAGCGCCTGATACGGCGTTTCCAGCGGCAGATCGCGATCCCGTTCGGCCCAGGCGCGCTCCAGCGTCTGGCGGCCGGCCTGGGCGGCGCGGCGCAGGACGTCCAGGTCGGAGCTGCCCGGTGCGAACACATAGGTGTCGGGATAGAACAGGCCTTCGGGCGCATCGGCTTCCAGACCCAGGCGCTGGAGCAAGGCCTGGTCATCCATCCCGCGCGTGTCGTGGCGGACCTGGGGACTGGCGTCCAGCGCCGCCCGGATCTGGCCGAAGGTCCAGCCTTCGGGAAAGGTCAGCCGGGTCTGGGTCATGTCCCCGTTGGCCATGCGTTCCAGCAGCAGCCAGGGCGTGTCGCCCTCGCGGGCCTCGTAGGCGCCGGCCTTCAGCAATTTGTCGCGGCCGCTCAGGCGCGCCAGCCAGATGAAGGCATCCGGCTGGACGTCGATGCCCGCGTCCCGCATCGCCACGGCGATCTGGCGCGGCGTGCTGCCCGCGTCGATCAGATAGTCCACGACCGGAGTTTTCATGGGCACGGGGCGCTTCCAGCCCCACCAGGCCGCCGAGCCGATGGCGATCGCCACGGCCAGCAGGCCGAGGATCAGCAGCCAGAGAAATCCGCGCAGGAGCCCTTTCATCGCAGGGCCGTCCCAAGATGAAAGGTATAGGAGACTTTTTCCATGCCCGCCAGTTTAACTGGATCATTGGCGGGCGACCGGCGGGCTTGTGACTTTTAGCCTCAGAGGCTGCCCATCAGCAATTGCACGATCAGGCTGCTGATTGAGACGGCAGTCCAGACCCCCAGGCCCAGCAGCAGCGGTCGTACGCCGGCCAGGGCCATGCGGCGCAGATCGGAGGACAAGCCGATGGCGGTCAGCGCCATGATGATGAGGAATTGCGAGAGCAGATGCAGCGGTCCGAGCAGGACTTCCGGGATCAGGCCCAGGCTGCGCGTCGCCGAAGCCGCCAGGAACCAGAGAATGAACCAGGGAAAGATCGAGGCCAGGGACACCCGGGTTTCCGAATGCTGGTTGCGCCAGGCCACCCAGAAGGCGATGACGATGCAGATCGGGATGATGAGCGTCGCGCGGGTCAGCTTGACGATGGTGGCGATGTCTCCCGCCGCCACACTGTAGCTGTAGCCCGCCGCCACCACGGAGGACGTGTCGTTGATGGCAGTCCCGGCCCACAGGCCGAAGCCATGGTCGCTCAGCCCCATCCAGTGGCCCAGGGGCGGAAACAGCAGCACCGCCACGACGTTGAACAGAAAGATCGTTGAAATCGACAGGGCCGTCTCGTGGTCGTCGGGCTTGATGATGGGCGCAACGGCCGCAATGGCCGAGCCGCCGCAGATCGCGGTGCCGACGCCGATCAGGGTGCACAGGTGACTGCCCAGTTTCAGCCAGCGGCCCAGCAGCCAGGCGCTCAGGAAGGCCACGGACAGGGTGATCAGGGTCACGGCCAGGGACGAGGCTCCGGTCTTCAGGACCTGGCCGAAACTCAGGCCGAAGCCCAGGCCGATGATGGACCATTTCAGCACCTGGCGGCTGCTGAAGACCACCCCCGGAGTGAAAATCGGCGACAGGCCCAGGACGTTGCGCCAGACCATGCCCAGCAGGATGCCGAATACGGGGCCGCCGATCAGCGGAAACCGGGCGCCCAGCCACCAGGCCACCAGGCCCAGCCCCCCGGCGAGCAGCAGCCCGTACCAGAGCGAAGGCGTGCGCGACGAGCCACGGGACTGCGTCTGGGCGGCGGGGCGGCCGGAGGCCGATGGCAGAGGGTGCGGAACAGCGGAGATGGGCAGCATGCTGAAGGCTCGTCGATGGAGGGAAACTGGATGGAGGCCATTCTAGGCATGGGGTATGAATAAATAAATTCAAATCATTTTAGTAAGTACATAAAAAATATTGAATTAGTGCGATTTGCGCGCCGGATCCGGCCGGGTCCGGCGCCGGTTCGCGCTATCCTAGGCGGTCACCTTTTCCCGCCTGCGCCGCCTCCCTCGTGCCTGCCCTATTGCCCAGCGTCGATTTCATTTACGGTGCAGTGCTGGCCGCCGCCCTCTTTCATGCGACCTGGAACGCGCTGATCAAGGGCAGTTCCGACAAGCTGCTGAGCGCCATCGGCATCACCGGGGTGTCGACCCTGATCGCGGCGCTCTGTCTGCCCTGGCTGCCGCAGCCGGCGCCGGCCAGCTGGCCCTTCCTGCTGGCATCGCTGGTCTTGCAGGTCGTCTACATGCGGCTGGTCGCGCATATCTACCGCGTGGCCGACATGAGCGTCAGCTATCCCGTCATGCGGGGCACCGCGCCGCTGCTGGTGGCGCTCGTGTCCATCGTGTTCTTCCATGACGACCCGAGCCCGGTCGCGCTCGCGGGCGTGGCCACGATCTGCGCCGGCATTCTGTGCATCGGCCTGCCCGGCATCGCCCGGTCACGCAAGTCCGGCGGCGTGCCGCTTGCCTTGCTGAACGCCGTCGTGATCGCGGGCTACACCCTGGTGGACGGCACGGGCGCCCGGCTCTCGCAGGCCCCGGCCGGCTACACGCTCTGGATTTTTCTGTTGCAAGGCATCGTCATGGTCGGCCTGGCCCTGCCGCATCGGGCCCGGGATCTGGCGGGCCATTTCCGGGCCCATTGGGGCGCGGCCGTATTGGGCGGATTCGGCTCCGTGATTTCCTACGGCGTGGCGCTCTGGGCCATGACGCTGGCGCCCATTGCGGTCATCGCCGCCTTGCGCGAGACCTCCATTCTGTTCGGCATCCTGATTTCAGGCCTGTTCCTGCGCGAGCGCCTGACGCCCGCCCGCCTCGCGGGCGGCTGCGTCCTGGTGCTGGGCGTGATCGTGCTGCGTCTGGCCCCATAGCGGCCAGCGCCGCCCCGCCCCCGGCGCGACGCCGTCGATGCGGAAAATCCGGGCTGGCATCAGCATTTACCCTAGATCACCTGGACCGGATTCCGCGTGCTTCCGGTCGATCGGTCAATGTTTACGCCACTTTTCGATGATCTGGATCAATTTTCGGAATATTCTGGCTCTAAAGTTAGAAACAAACTGGACCTAGTTTGCCGGCCGGACTATAGGCACCATGAGTGGACAAGAGCCGCACTGGAACAGATCCACGGACTGGCATCCGACGCGGCTTCCATCAAGGAGACGACCGTGAAACCATCTTTTCGCTTCATTCGCAAGCTGACCGTGCTGGGCGTGGCCGCGGGGGCCCTGAGCCTGAGCTGCGGCGCCTACGCCGCGACCAAGGTCGTGGTGGGTTATCAGCAGATCGTAGGTCCCTTCGTCAGCGCCATCGCCGATGGCAGCTTCGACAAGGCGCTGCAGGAAGTCGGGTATGAAGTGGACTGGCGCCAGTTCAGTTCGGCGGGTGATATTTCCAGCGCCTTTGCCTCGCGCGACGTGCCGGTGGGGGTGTTGGGATCCACCGGGATCACGGCCGCCGTGACGCGCGGCGTGGACATGCAGCTTTTCTGGATTCTGGACAACATCGGCAAGTCCGAGGCGCTGATCGCGCGCAATGGCTCGGGCATCGAGAAACCCAAGGATCTGGTGGGCAAGAAAGTCGGCGTGCCCTTCGTGTCGACGTCGCACTTCCACCTGCTGCTCGCCCTGAACGACATCTGGCGCATCAAGGCCAACGATGTGCAGATCCTGAACATGCAGCCGCCGCAGATCGTGGCCGCCTGGCAGCGAGGCGACATCGACGCCGCTTACGTCTGGCCGCCGGCACTGACGGAAATCATGAAGACCGGCAAGGAAATCACCAATTCCGAGGAAATCGGCGCCAAGACCGTTCCCACCTTCGACGGCATCGTGGTGGACAAGGCCTGGGCAGCCAAGAATCCCAAGTTCATGGCCGCCTTCACCGAGGTCCTGGCCAAGTCCTACCAAGGCTTCGATGCGCGCAAGGGTTCCCTGACGCCGGATTCTCCCGAGATCAAGGGCATCGTGAAGATGATCGGCGGCACGCCCGCCGACATCGTCAGCGCCATGAACCTGCTGCTCTTTCCCGACGTGAAGGAACAGGCGTCCAACGTCTGGCTGGGCGGCGGCGCGCAAGGCGGCGCCGCCAAGGCGCTGACGGCCAGCGCGACGTTCCTCAAGGCGCAGCGCCAGATCAACGCGCCCTTGGGCGATTACACCCCCTTCGTGACCTCCAGCTTTGCCGACGAAGCCGCGAAAACCGTGAAGTAATGTAATGGCAACATCCCGGACCTGAACCGGTCCGGGCGGCCGCCGGGGCCTTGCCCCCATGATGCTCCGGCGGCCGGACACCATCCCTGAAGGAGTCTCTCATGTCCGCCGCCATGGCCAATCTCAGCATCCGCAATGTCAGCGTGACGTATCCCTCCCAGATGATGGGCGGCGCGGTCACCGCGCTCAAGGACGTCAATCTCGAAATCGCCCCGGGGGACTTCGTCGTCGCCCTGGGAGCTTCCGGCTGCGGCAAGACCACGCTGCTCAGCGTGATCGCGGGGTTTCTGACCCCGACCGAGGGCGAGGTCCTGCTCGGGGGCGACCCGGTCATCGGCCCCGGCGCCGACCGGGGCGTGGTGTTCCAGAAACACGCCCTGCTGCCCTGGCTCAATGTGATCGATAACACGGAGTTCGGGCTGAAGCTGCGCGGGGTGCCAAAGAACAAGCGCTTTGAGATCGCCGCCCGGAATCTCGAACTGGTGGGCCTGAAGGATTTCCACAAGCACATGATCTACCAGTTGTCGGGGGGGATGCAGCAGCGGGTCGGGATCGCCCGGGCGCTGACCTGCGATCCGGCCATGCTGCTCATGGACGAGCCGATGGCGGCACTGGACGCGCTGTCGCGCGAGACCATCCAGGAACTGCTGCTGGACGTCTGGCAGCACACCCACAAAATGCTGTTCTTCATCACGCACAGCGTGGAGGAAGCCCTGTTCCTGGGCACCAAGCTGATCGTGATGTCGCCCCGCCCGGGGCGCGTCACCAACACCTACGAGCTCGACTTCAACCGGCGCTTCCTGAAGGACCGGAACGCGCGGGCCATCAAATCCAGTCCCGATTTCATCCAGATGCGGGAAACCGTGCTGGACATCATCTATGGGGACGAACGGGCCGCCGGCGATCCCGAGTTTCACCAGAACGCCTGAGCCGCTTCCTCAAAACCGCCTATCGGAGTCATAGCATGTCGATCGTATCCACGCGGAAGCGCCGCGCAGCGGAGCCCGGGAAAGTCTACGGCGCCCCCGGGGCCGGCTACAGCGGCCACATCAGCCTCATGACGGCGCTCGTGCTGATCGCCTTGTGGTTTCTCGTCACCGGCATGGGGTGGATCAAGCCCATCTTCCTGCCTTCGCCGGGCGCCGTCTACGGCAAATTCATCGAGGCCGCGACCGAGGGCGTCGCCAATTCCACCCTGGCCCAGCACACCCTGGTCAGCCTGGGCAGGGTCATGGGCGCCTTCCTGCTGGCGCTGGTGACGGCCGTCCCGATCGGCATCATGATGGGCGTGAACCGGACGATGCGTGGGCTGTTCGACCCCATCATCGAGTTCTACCGTCCCCTGCCCCCGCTGGCCTACCTGCCGCTGGTCATCATCTGGTTCGGGATCGGCGAGTTCCCCAAGGTCTTCCTGATCTTCCTGGCGATCTTCGCGCCGATGGCCATCGCCGCCCGGGCCGGGGTCAAGTCCGTGTCCATCGAGCAGATCCACGCCGCCTACGCCATGGGGGCCAGCAGCCGCCAGATCATCTTCCACGTCATCCTGAAGGCGGCGCTGCCCGAGATCTTCACCGGGATGCGCATCGGCATCGGCGTGGGCTGGACGACGCTGGTGGCCGCCGAAATGGTGGCGGCGGCGCGCGGCCTGGGCTTCATGGTGCTGAACGCCGCCCAGTACCTGGCGAGCGACACCGTGATCATGGGTATCATCGTGATCGGATTCTTCGCCTTCTCGTTCGACTTGCTGCTGCGCTATCTCGAACGCGCCATGATCCCCTGGAAAGGCAAAATTTAAGGAACGTCCTCCATGCCAGAAAGCGGCTCCGCCGGCACCGTGCAGTGGTCGGCCCTGTTCGAACGGGTCGACGATTACAACCTCAGCCTGCAGGGCCGCATCCGCAAGATGCTGGTGTCCGCCATCCTGAGCGGGCACCTGCCGCCGGGCGCCCCAGTGCCGTCCAGCCGGGAACTGGCCAGGGCCCTGGGAGTCGCGCGCAACACCACGGTCTTCGCTTATCAGCAACTGGTGGTCGAAGGCTATCTGGAATCCCGCGAGCGCAGCGGCCACTACGTGGCCAAGGGCATGGCCAACCAGCAGGCCGTCCCGGCGGATGCGCCGGCCGCCGCACCGCCGCCGCGCACCGGCGCGGACTGGTCCAGGCGCCTGGTGTTCCATCCGTTTTCCCAGCGCAACATCGTCAAGCCGGCCAACTGGCAAAGCCTGCCCTATCCCTTCAGCTACGCCCAGTTCGACGCCAAGCAGTTTCCCACGGCCGAATGGCGCGAATGCTGCCTGCGGGCATTGTCCGTGCTGGACATCCGCATGTGGGCGCCGGACCTGATCGCGAGCGACGATTCCGCCCTGGTGGAAGCGATCCGCAACCAGGTGCTGCCCCGGCGCGGCATCTGGGCCGAGGACAACGAGATCATGGTCACGCTGGGCGCCCAGCATGCACTCTATCTGGTGGCCACCCTGCTGATCCACAGCCACACCGTGGTCGGCATGGAAGACCCCGGCTATCCGGATGCGCGCAATATCTTCGCGCACCGCACCGAGCGCCTGATCCCCCTGCCCGTCGACGACGAGGGCCTGATCCCTTCGCCCGCGCTGAGGGAGTGCGACTATGTGTTCGTCACGCCCAGCCATCAGTGTCCGACCAACGCCACGCTGTCCATGGAGCGGCGGGTCGCGCTGCTGGAACTGGCCAGCCGCACGGACAGCATCCTGATCGAGGACGACTACGAGACCGAGAACCGCTACGACGGGCATCCCTCGCCGGCGCTCAAGAGCCTGGACAAGCACGGCCGCGTGCTCTACATCGGCAGCCTGTCGAAAAGCTTCGCGCCCGGGCTTCGCCTGGGCTACATCGTGGCGCCGCGCGAACTGATGGTCGAACTGCGCGCCCTGCGCCGCCTGATGATCCGCCATCCGCCCGCCTATCTGCAGCGGGCGTTCGCACTGTTCATTTCGCTGGGACACTATCATGCGCTGCTGCGCCGGCTGTCCCAGGTCTATGCCGAACGGGCCCAGGTGCTGCAGGAAGCGGTCCGGACCCATCTGCCGCAATTCAGCGGCAGACCGATCCACGGCGGCTCGTCCTGGTGGGTGGAGGGGCCGCCCTATCTCGACACCGACCGGCTCGCGCAAGCGGCGCTGCAGGCCGGTGTGGTGATCGAGCCCGGCCGGGTCTTCTATCAGGATCCCCGGTCGCAGGACCACCGGCACATCCGGCTGGGCTTCTCGTCCATCGATCGGGACAAGATCGCCGAAGGCATCGCCGCGCTGGCCGGGGTCGTGGCGCAGTCGTCCCGCTGAGAAGCAACCGAAGGCGGGCGCATCGCAGCGCCCGCCTTCGCCGCATTCACGCTCAGGCCGCGGCGTGCCCGAGGATCAGCCGATCCATCTCCGCTTTCGGCGTGTTGCAGTATTCGCGCGCCAACGTCAGATAGAACCCCAATCCGATCAGTACCCAGCAGCCCAGCGCGATCCAGGCAGGCGTTTCCAGAAACGCGGGCGAACCGGGCACGAGCAGCAGCCCCAGCAGGCCGATGCTGCAGAGCATGCCCGCCAGCGCGATCAGCTTCTTGCCCGGCGCGACTTCCTTGCAGAAGGCCGGCGCCCGCTGCGATGCGGTCCATTTGAACAGCCGGTAGGCGACGGCGCAGTAGTAGATGAAAGCGATCGAGATCCCTACGGCGGACATGTCCACGATCCAGAGCAGCACGGAACGGCCGAACCAGGGCGCCAGCAGGCAGATCGCGCAGACGAACACGATGCTGGCCCACGGCGTGCCGTGCTTGCCATGCAGGCGGCAGAACACGGCGGGCAGCGCCTTGGCGCGGCCCATGGCGAACATCAGCCGGCTGCACGAGATGTAGAAGCCGATCAGGCCGGTGAAAATGCCCATGCAGAGCGCGACCACCAGCGCGGCCAGGCCGGCCGTGCCCAGCACCTGCTGGACGGCCCAGCCCGTGCCCCAGATTTCGCGCAGATCCACCAGGTCCAGCCAGGGGATGGCCAGGCCGGTCGCGAGGATCATGATTGAGTAATGGGCGGCGGCCACCGCCAGCGCCGCCAGGATCAGGAAGGTCGCCTTCGCGGGCGAGAAGTTGAACTCCTCGGCCGCCTGGGGCACGGTATCGAAGCCGACGTAGGCCCAGGGAGAAATGGCGACGATGGCCGCGATCGCGGACCAGGACGGAATGCCCGGCTTGTAGAGCGGCAGCAGATTGCTGAAGGACGTTTCAGGCGCGAACGACATGGCGGCCGTCACCCCGGTCGCGGCGGCGATCAGCAGGACGCAGAAATAAAATTGCGTCTGGGCCGTGGCGTCCGCGCCCCGGATGTTGAGCCAGGCGAACAGTACCAGGATGGCGCTGGCGATCAGCACTTCGACGAAATACACATCCCAGCCGGCGATGCTGTAGAGCAGCCCCACCTTGACGACGTCCGGGACCAGGAACTTGATCATCAGGGCGAACGCGGAGGCGTTCAGCGCCACGATGGCCGCGTAGCCCAGGATCAGGAACCATCCGCACAAAAAGGCGTGCTTGCGGCCGAAAGCCAGGTAGGCGTAGGTGAAGGCGCCGCCGGTGATCGGATACGCTTTCACCAGAAAGCCGGTGCTCAGGCCGACCAGGCTGAGAATCAGCCCGCCGATCCAGAGCCCGATGACGACCCCCATGGGTCCTGCCATGTTCATCCATTCGACCGGCAGCACGAAGCTGCCCCAGCCGATGGCCGAGCCGAAGGCAATGGCCCAGACCCAATGGGGTTTGAAGGTTTTTCCAAGGGTGATTCGATCTGACATCTTAGTCTCCTGCAAATATCATTTTTTTGTTTTTATTGTTCCAATAACCGGAATTTAAAAACCAGTCTATCGGAATCGAGAAGAAACGCGTAGGGCCAAAGCCGATCCATCGTGGAGGCCAGATGGAAACTCAATCAAAAAGGGCCGCCCACGCGGGCGGCCCTGGTCCCATGCGGCGCTTGCGCGCCCCGGAGCGCCGGTCAGAATACCTCGTCCCTCAGGTAGTAGTACTTGTAGAACATCGCCTGCCCCAGCCGTCGGAAGGGCGCGAACAAGTGGCCGTTGAGCGGCGAGTTGTAGATCGGCAGATCCCACTGAGGGCCGGCCTTGCCGACGACGCGCTCGGCCAGGCGTCGGCCCGCCTGCGCGGAAAACGACACTCCGTTGCCGCCGTAGCCGATGGCGTAATAGATCTGCTGGCCGGGATCGGGCTGCGTGATGCGCGGCATCATGTCATGGCTGACGTCCACCCAGCCCCACCAGGAATACGCGATCGGCACGTCCTTCAGGGTCGGGAATTTACGCGCCAGGCCCTGCTTGAGCAGGTCCAGGTGCTTGGGGTTCTCCGCATCGGCGCCGTTGAGCGCGCTGCGGCTGCCGATCTGCATCGAGCCGTCCGGCAACAGGCGGTAGTAGAAGCGCAGGGTGCGCGTGTCCGTGATGAACGTCGTGCTCTTGAGGCCGGCCGCCTCTCGTTCCTGCTGCGTCAGCGGTCGCGTCACCATCGAGTTCGACAGGATCGGCATGATCTTGTTGTTGAGCAGCGGATGCAGGCCCTGCGGCGTGTAGCCGCCGGTGGCCACGGCCACGCGGCGCGCACGCACGATGCCGCCGGGCGTGCGCAGGTGGTGAACGCCCCCCACAGTCTCCCAGCCCAGAACCGGGCTGCCGGTATGAATCTTGACGCCCAGCTCGCGCAGGCGCCGCAGATAGCCGAAGGCCAGCTTCAGCGGATGGATGCCGACGCCCTCGGGCTCGTGCAGTGCCCCGGCCGCCTCGCGGTCCATGGCGTAGCGTTCCCACAACTCCTCGCGGCTGAGCATCCTGGTGTCGTAGCCGAACTGTTCGCGCATCACGCGGCACAGATTCTCCAGGAAGGCCATTTTCTTCGGGCGGTGCGCCGTATACAGGTGGCCGCCGGGCTGGGCGTCGCACGGGAAGCGCTCCACCAGGCTTTTCCAGTATTCGAAGCCGTCGTGGATTTCACGATCCAGGCGCTTGGCGGTTTCCAGGCCCCAGCGTTCGATCCATTGCGTGCGGTACAGGCGGCCCGAGGCGTTCTGCCCCTGGCCGCCGTTGCGGCTGGTGCAGCCCCAGGACTCCTGATTGGCTTCCAGGACGATGGGGATGACGCCGTGCTCCTCGGCCAGATTCAAGGCCGTCACCAGGCCGGTGAAGCCCGAGCCGATCACCACCACGTCCGCGTCCATGTCCTGAAGGACGGGGCCGTCGTCGGGCGGCGGATCCCCGGCCGTGCCCACCCAGTAGGTGGGCGCGTACTGCTGGTTGCGACCCGCGGGCGAGACCAGGGGGTCGTAGCGAGGATCGTAGGGGTTGGGCGCGTGCGGCGCGGCGGCGGGCGCAACGGCCTGCGCGCGGGCGCTCGGCGACGCCGAAGTCAAAGTAGCCATGATGTCTCCTGTGGACAGGGTGAAGTCCGGCGCGAGCGGTTCAGGCTTGTGCGGGCAAGGGGGGGCGCTGCTTGCGGAAGGCGTTCTTGACCAGGATCTTGCCGTCCTTGAAAGTCAGCAGGTCCACCATGTCGGCCTCGATGCGGGAACCGTCGGCGGCCGTGCCGGTGAAGGTCGACTCCATCACGCCCCGATCGCCCGACACCCAGCAGCGGGCATTGCGCCAGGCGGCGTCGGGAATGGTCAGCCAGGCCGATTCGAAGGCCTTGCGCACGGCGACCGGACCTTCGTGGCGCACCCCGCAGGCCAGCGGCCCCGCCACGCCCTCGAAAACGCACGCCTCGTGCATGCACGCCATCAGGGCATCGATGTCGTGGCGATTCCAGGCCTCACCGAAAGCCTCGAGCGTGGAAAGCAACGAATCCTGTGTCATGGAGTCTCCTTGTGAATGGATGTGATGCGGCGCCGGTCCGGGGGCCGGAAAAGCGCCGTGATGTTCACACATTAGGAGAACGCCCCAGACTGGTCTAGGGCCAGTGATTACGTTTCGCTGGCACCAGATGGCCCGGCTGGCCCCTAGTCTCCATCTAATCATTCGAAACGCATGGTTCCAGATTCAGAGATTTGAGTTGACAATCAAAAAAGGCTCTGTAGAATTCAAATCACACGATATCGAAATGATTCATCTCGATATTTGGAATAACCGGGCCAGCACAGCCCTCCGCATACCGCATCAGGAGACACACGATGGCAAACGATACCCGCCAAGTCGTTCAAGGCGTCCAGGAAATGACCCCGTCCGAAGCCTTTGTCGAGACCATGGTCGCCAACGGCGTGACCGAAATCTTCGGCATCATGGGTTCGGCGTTCATGGACGCCATGGACATCTTCGCCCCGGCCGGCATCAAGCTGATCCCGGTGGTCCACGAACAGGGCGCCGGCCACATGGCCGACGGCTTCGCCCGCGTCAGCGGCCGCACGGGCGTGGTGATCGGCCAGAACGGTCCCGGCATCAGCAACTGCGTCACCGCGATCGCCGCCGCCTACTGGGCCCATACCCCCGTGGTCATCGTGACCCCGGAAGCCGGCACCACCGGCATCGGCCTGGGCGGCTTCCAGGAAGCCAAGCAGTTGCCGATGTTCCAGGAATTCACCAAATACCAGGGCCACGTCACTCATCCGGCCCGCATGGCCGAATACACCGCCCGCTGCTTCGCCCGCGCCCAGGACGAAATGGGCCCGACCCAGCTCAACATCCCGCGCGACTACTTCTACGGCAAGATCAAATGCGAGATCCCCCTGCCCCAGCCGCTGGATCGCGGCCCGGGCGGCGCCCAGAGCCTGGACGAAGCCGCCAAGCTGCTGGCCGAAGCCAAGTTCCCCGTCATCATTTCCGGCGGCGGCGTGGTCATGAGTGACGCGGTCGAGGAATGCAAGGCGCTGGCCGAGCGCCTGGGCGCGCCGGTGGTCAACAGCTACCTGCACAACGACTCTTTCCCCGCCAGCCATCCGCTGTGGTGCGGCCCGCTGGGCTACCAGGGTTCGAAGGCGGCCATGAAGCTGCTGGCCGACGCCGACGTGGTGCTGGCCCTGGGCACCCGCCTCGGACCCTTCGGCACCTTGCCGCAACACGGTCTGGACTACTGGCCCAAGAACGCCAAGATCATCCAGGTCGATGCCGACAGCAAGATGCTGGGCCTGGTCAAGAAAATCACCGTGGGGATTTGCGGCGATGCCAAGGCCTCCGCGGCCGAGATCTCCCGCCGCATCGACGGCATGAAGCTGGCCTGCGACGCCAACAAGGCCGAGCGCGCCGCCCGCATCCAGGCGGAAAAGGACGCCTGGGAAAAGGAACTGGACGAATGGACCCACGAACGCGATCCGTTCAGCCTGGACATGATCGAGGAGCAGAGCAAGGAGGAAGGCAACTGGCTGCACCCGCGCCAGGTGCTGCGCGAACTGGAAAAGGCCATGCCGGAAGACGTGATGGTCTCCACCGACATCGGCAACATCAACTCGGTGTCCAACAGCTACCTGCGCTTCGAAAAACCCCGCAGTTTCTTCGCCGCCATGAGCTGGGGCAACTGCGGCTACGCCTTCCCCACCATCATCGGGGCCAAGGTTGCGGCGCCGCATCGTCCGGCCATCTCCTACGCCGGTGACGGCGCCTGGGGCATGAGCATGAGCGAAATCATGACCTGCGTGCGCCACGACATCCCCGTGACCGCCGTGGTCTTCCACAATCGCCAATGGGGCGCGGAAAAGAAGAACCAGGTGGACTTCTACAACCGCCGCTTCGTGGCGGGCGAACTGGAAAGCGAGAGCTTCGCCGGCATCGCCCAGGCCATGGGGGCCGAAGGCATCGTGGTCGACAGGCTGGAAGACGTGGGTCCCGCCCTGAAGAAGGCCATCGACGCGCAGATGAACGATCGCAAGACCACCGTGATCGAAATCATGTGCACCCGGGAACTGGGCGATCCTTTCCGCCGCGACGCGCTGTCCAAGCCGGTGCGCCTGCTGGAAAAGTATCGCGACTACACCTGATCCCCGCCCTTGAGGAGAAGCCCATGCGCGCACAGGACATGCTGCTGGATGCCGCCCGACGCGACCCGAAGCGGATCGTTCTGTGCGAGGGGGACGATCCCCGCGTGCGGGCGGCGGCCCGTCGGGCGGCCGCCGACGGCATCGCCCGGGTTTTCCTGGTGGGATCGACTGAGGACGTCCCGGGCGTCCAGTGCATCCGGCCCGCCGACTCCGGCTGGCTGGATGCCTTTGCCGAGGCGCTGCTGTCCCTGCGCCGGGCGCGCGGCATGACGCCCGAGCAGGCCCGGGAGGCCGTCCTCCAGCCACTGGTCTTCGCCGCCCTGATGGTGCGGCTCGGACATGCCGACGGCTCCGTCGCCGGCGCCGTCCACACCACGGCGGACGTCGTGCGCACCGCCATCCAGGTCATCGGCAAGCGGCCCGGCGTGCGGACCGTGTCCAGTTTCTTCGTGATGATGCGCGACGAGCCCTTTCCGACCGGAGGGCATGCCATGGTCTTTTCCGACTGCGGCCTGGTGATCGAGCCCGACAGCCGCGAACTGGCCGAGATCGCCCTGGCCTCGGCGCGCAGCGCGCGGACCCTGCTGGACCTTGAACCGCGTGTGGCCATGCTTTCGTTTTCCACCCACGGCAGCGCCGCCCATGCGCAGGTCGACAAGGTCCGCGAGGCCATGGAACTGGCTCGCCGACAGGCGCCGGACCTGCTCATCGACGGTGAAATGCAGCTCGATACCGCGATCATGCCGGACGTCGCCCAGCGCAAATGGCCGCAGTCTCCCGTGGCGGGCCGGGCCAACGTGCTGGTCTTTCCCAGCCTGGACGCCGGCAACATCGGCTACAAGCTCGTCGAGCGCCTGGGTCATGCCACCGCCCTGGGGCCGATCCTGCAGGGCCTGGACAAACCGGCCAACGACTTGTCCCGGGGCTGCTCGGCGGACGACATCCACCAGGTGATCGCCGTCACCGCCGTGCAGGCGGCCCGGAGCGACTGAGCGTCCCGATCAGCGCCTGCAGCGCCTGCATGGTCACGCCGCCCTCCAGATCCAGCCCGATCGAATGCGGGTAATAGCCGCTCAGATCCTGGTTCACGCCGATTGCCAGGATCTCGACGCCGCGCTCGCGCGTATAGTGGCGCACCACCTGGCGCAGGTGCGCATCGAGGAATCCGGGCGGATTGGCCAGGCTGGTGGCGCTGTCCATCGGACCGCCGTCGGACACGACCCACAGGATCCTGCGCCGCTCGTCGCGCCGGGCCAGCAGCCGTTCGCACGCCCACTGCACGGCCTCGCCGTCGATGCCCTCGCGGAACAGCTCCGGCTTCATGACGGCCGTCAGGCTCAAGCGGCCCTGTTGGCGCGGCATGGACTCGGACCAGAAGACCAGGTGCTGCAATTCGTTGAGCCGGCCCGGATGCGCGGGGCGGCCGCGCGCGGCCTGCCATTCGCGGGCCGGCCGGCCGCCGTTCCAGGCGCCGGTGGTGAAACCCAGCAATTCGAAAGGCACCTCGGCGCGGCTGAACACGCGCGCCAGCAGGTCCATCAGCAGCGCCAGGCGCGGGCCGTGGTGCCGCATCGATCCTGAGCAGTCCAGCAGCAGCGTGATCCGGGCCTGCGCGACGGGCTCGTCGCGCTCGCGGAAGAACACCCGGTGGTCGTCGGGCGAACTGATCAGTTGCGCCAGGCGGCGGCCGTCGATCAGGCCTTCGTCCTGGCTGAACAGGCGCCCCGAGGGCTGCGGCCTGAACAGCGCCCGCCGCAAGGCCTGCACCAGGCGGGACAGCGACCAGGGCAAGCGGGCGATTTCTTCGTCGAGGCGGCGGCGGTAGTCCTGCAGCAGGGCCGTCCGCACGAGCCCGGCGGCCTCGACGATTCGGTCGTGGCGCCGGGTCCAGACGGCATAGCCGGAACCGGCCGCCTCCTCGACGAACGCCCCTCCCATCCCCTGCCCGGCCGCTTCGCCCTCGTCGCCCGCCGGCGGCAGCAGGGTCACGGAAAAATCCAGGTGCCGCTTCGGCGGGCGTTTCTTTTCCTTGCCGATCAAGTCCTGGAACCAGCGGGCCAGCGCCGCCGCCAGCTCCGCCGCCACGGGCGCATAGGCCGCCTGGTCTTCGCGCAGCCGGCGCAGCCGCGCCAGCGGCGCGGCCAGCACCGGCCCCATCCGGTAGCGGGCGGACTCGATCAGGTCTTCCAGGCGTTCCGGGATCGGCTCGTCGAACAGCCGGCTTCTGGCCATCAGGGCAAGGCAGAACAGGTGCTGGCCGGTACGGGTCTCGATCAGACCGGACCCCTGGAACAGGAACAGCCATTGCTCGAAGCGTCGACGCAGATTGCCGCGCATGCCCGGCCAGCGCTCGGGCGCCAGGGCCTCCACGCGCCATTGCTCCAGCCATTCGAAGATCAGCGCGGCGACCGGATCCTGCGCGGGGCTCCGGTCCCGATGCAGGCGCGCGTCGGAGCGCAGCAGGCGCAGGGCCAGCGCGTCGGCCAGCGCCCGGTAGGCCGGCGGGTCGTCCAGCCCCGGCTGCGTCTGCAGATGCGGTGCGCCGTTGGGCAAGGGGGTATCGCCGTTCCAGGGCCGGCCAGCCTCGAAGTGCACCCGCGGCTGCCGGGACAGCGCCCGCACGGTCGCGGCCGTGCGCGCCTCCAGCGCGTGGCGGCGGGCCCAGTCGCGGGTCTCAGGCGCCGCCATGTCCGGGGAGCGGGCCGGCGGCGGCCGTCTCCAGCTCCGTGTCGAAACAGCGCTGAAAGTATTCCGCCACGACGGCCTGCTCCGAGGCGTCGCATTTATTCAGAAAGGCGTAGCGGAAGGCGCGGGCGGGCGATTGGAATATCCGCAGATTTTCCGCCCAGGAGATCAGGGTGCGCGGCGACATCAACGTGGACAGGTCGCCGCTCTGGAAGCCGGCGCGCGTCAGCGCGGCGACCTCGACCATGGCGGCGATCAGGCGGCGGCCTTCGGGGTGGTTCAGTTCCGGCACATGCACCGCGACGATCTCGATTTCGGCCTCGGGACTGAGATAGTTCAGGGCGGCGACGATGTTCCAGCGGTCCAGTTGCGCATGGTTGAGCCGCTGGACGCCGTAGTACAGGCCGCTGCTGTCGCCCAGTCCCACGCTGTTGGCGGTGGCGAACAGGCGAAAGCCGGAATGCGGCGCGATGACCCGGTTCTGGTCCAGCAGCGTGAAATGGCCGTCGCGCTCCAGGATGCGCTGCAGGACGAACATGACCTCCGGCCGTCCGGCGTCGTATTCGTCCAGCACCAGCGCCATGGGCCGCTGCAGCGCCCAGGGCAGGATGCCTTCCTTGAATTCCGTGACCTGGCTGCCGTCGCGCAGCACGATGGCGTCACGCCCGACCAGGTCCAGGCGGCTGATGTGGCCGTCCAGATTGACCCGGATGCAGGGCCAGTTCAGGCGCGCCGCGACCTGTTCGATATGCGTGGACTTGCCCGTGCCGTGCATGCCCTGGATCAGCACCCGGCGATTGCACGAAAACCCGGCCAGGATCGCCAGGGTCGTGTCCGGGTCGAAGCGATAATTCGGATCGACCTCGGGCACGTGCTCGCCGGGCTCGGCGAACGCCATGACCTCGAGGTCGCTGTCCAGGCCGAAGCCGTCGCGCACGGACAGGCGCTTCGTCTCCAGGTCCGTGTCCACCAGGCGTTTCATGAGGCGGCCCGTTGCCGGAGCGCGGCGCGCTCGGGGTAGCTGCCGGCTTCGATGTCCGCCAGCGCCTGGGCGGCGCGGCGCAGCGCGGGCAGGCAGGACTCGATGCGATGCGCCTGGAGCCGGATCGTCGGCGCCTGGATGGCGATCCCCAGATTGGACTTGCCCGACGGCATCGGCACCAGCATGGCGATGCAGGTCAGGCCGGGCAGGAATTCCTCGTCGTCCATCGCATAGCCGGCCTCGGAGGCCCGCCGCAGCTCGGCCTCCAGCGCCTGCGGATCGGTGATCGTCTTTTCCGTGTACTTCTCGAGCGTGCCCGGCACCAGCAGGCGCTTGCGCTGCGAGGCCGACATCTGCGTCAGGAAGAGCTTGCCGCTGGCGGAGCAATGCAGGGGCACCCGCGAACCCGGGTGCAGGTAGAAGCGCAGCGGCGCCGGCGTTTCGACACGATCCAGGTACAGGACCTCGCTGCTGGCGCAACTGGTGATGTTGCAGCTTTCACCCACCTCGGACACCAGGGTGCGCAACACGTTGCGGCGCGCGCCGTGCACGGTGTTGTTCAGCAGCAGGTTTTCCGCGATCCGCCGCAGGCGCACGCCGGTGCTGTAATGACGCCCGTCCCCGTCGCGCTGGATCATGCCGGCGCTGTCGAGCTGCTGCAGCATGCGGTGCAGCGTGGGCTTGGGCAGTCCCAGTTCCTCCACCAGGCTTTGCAAGGAGAAGTACTGGTCCTTTTCCGCGATCACTTCCAGGAGCGCGAACAGGCGGATGGCGGGGGTATCGCCATCCAGTTTGGTCGGCAGAGGGGCAAGTTCGACTGGACGCATGGGGCTCTAGGCCTTATATTTCAATAACAGGAACTTATTGTACCGATTTTAGGATTTTTAGCCAGACTGATGATGAATATCGGAATCGCGGGCGCGGGGGTGCTCGGGCGGCTGCTGGCC
The DNA here is from genome assembly GCF_042651965.1 of Castellaniella hirudinis. NCBI lineage: Bacteria > Pseudomonadati > Pseudomonadota > Betaproteobacteria > Burkholderiales > Alcaligenaceae > Castellaniella > Castellaniella hirudinis. The sequence goes on along the minus strand of NZ_JBHSDY010000006.1, from coordinate 103,268 downwards.
TGGAGGCTGATTCGCGCCGGCCATCGGGTGACCGTCTTTGATCCGGCGGACGGTCCGCTGGCCAGGGGCGCGGCCGGATGGACGGCGGCGGGCATGCTCTCGCCGTCCGCCGAGCTGGAATGCGCCGACCTCCAGGTCTTCCGGGACGGCCTGGATTCGATCGGGATGTGGGCGGAAATCGTCGCAGCGCTGCCCGGCACCCCCGATTTCGCCCGTCGCGGCAGCCTGCTGCTCGCGCATCGCGGCGACGGCGGGGCCGCGCGCCGCCTGGTGGACCTGATCGAGCGCAAGGCGCCCGAAGCCCACCGGCCCCGGCCGCTGGCCGCTGCGGCCTTGGGCGAGCTGGAGCCGGACATCCACGGCCCCGCCCTGGCCTGGTTCCTGCCCCACGAGGGCGCCCTCGATGCGCCGCAATTCATGCGGGCCCTGTACGAGGGCGCGCAGGCGGCCGACTGGCGCTGGAGCCAGCCGGTGGAGCAGACGGGTGAAGGCTTCCTGACGGCGGCCGACGGCCGGCGCCACGTCTTCGACCACGTGTTCGATGCCCGCGGCCTGGGCCAACGCCCCGCTCAGGGCCCTGCCGCCGGCTGCGCGGACGTGCGCGGGGTGCGCGGCGAAATCTTCCTGGTGCGCGCCCCGGACGTCCGGCTGGCGCGGCCCGTGCGCCTGCTGCACCCGCGCCACAATGTCTACGTCGTGCCGCGCCGCGATCATCACTTCATCATCGGCGCGAGTGAAATCGAAAGCGAGGATCGCTCTCCCGTGTCGCTGCGCACCACCGTCGAACTGCTGGCCGCCGCGCACAGCGTGCTGCCCGGCCTGGCCGAGGCGCGCATCGTGCACACGGAAACCAATCTGCGCCCGGCCCTGCGCGACAACCTGCCCCTGATCGAACAGGCGGCGGGCCTGACCCGCATCAACGGCCTGTTCCGCCATGGCTGGATGATCGCGCCGGCCATGACCGCGCGCGCCATCCGCCAGGCCGGCATCCCCTTCCCCGCTTCCGGAGCCTCCGCCGCATGAAGACCATCCCGATCTATTTCAATGGCGAATCCCGCGCCATCCCCGACGGCTCGACCCTGCAGCAGGCGCTGGCGCTGCTGACGCCCGGCGGCGCGCCGGATCATGCCCCGGTCGCCACCGCCCTGAACGGCAGCCATGTCGCCCGTCCGCGACGGGAACTCGTCCGGCTGGCGCCGGGCGACCACGTCACCACCTTCACACCCATCGTCGGAGGCTGAGCGCCATGAGCTGGCAAATCGCCGACGTCGAACTCGACAGCCGCTTCTTCCTCGGCACGGCCGCCTACCCTTCCCCGCAGGTCATGCTGGACGCCGTGCGCGCCTCCGGCGCCCAGGTCGTCACGGTCGGACTCAAGCGCCAGGCGGCGGCCGGGGCCGGTGGCGGGCAGCCCTTTTTCTCGATGCTCCAGGAACTGGGGTGCCACCTGCTGCCGAATACGGCGGGCTGCAGTACGGCGGCCGAAGCGGTTGCGCTGGCTCATATGGCGCGCGAGCTTTTCGGCACATCCTGGATCAAGCTGGAGGTGATCGGCGACGAACACACGCTGCAACCGGACGTGTTCGAACTGGTCTCGGCGGCCGCGACCCTGGCGCACGACGGTTTCCAGGTCTTCCCCTACTGCACGGACGACCTGATCGTCTGCCGGCGCCTGCTGGACGCGGGCTGCGTGGCGCTGATGCCCTGGGCGGCGCCCATCGGCTCCGGCCAGGGGCTGATCAATCCGTCGGCGCTGCGCACGCTGCGCGAGTGCCTGCCGGACACGCCCCTGATCGTCGACGCCGGCATCGGTTCGCCCATGGATGCCACGCAGGCCATGGAGCTCGGGTTCGACGCCGTGCTGCTGAACTCCGCGGTTTCCCGCGCCCTGGACCCGGTGCGCATGGCCGCAGCCTTCAAGTGGGCCATCCAGGCCGGACGGCTGGCCAGGGAAGCCGGCATCATGGCGGAGCAGGACATGGCAGTGGCCACGACGCCGGTCTCGGGCCGGCCGTTCGTGCTGGGCTGAGCCCGGCGGCGATGGAGACAGGATCCCGGCCGGACGGCCGGGATCCGTGATGCGGCGAAAAGCCTACTGCCGCTGTTCGTTGGCGGTCTTGACCATGCTGTCATACAGGGTCAGGATGCGCGACCGGTACGGGAAGACCATTTGCGCGAAACCGCTCTGGGAGTCGAGGACTTTCTTGAAGAAGGGATTGTCGGCGGCGTATTTCGCCGTGACTTTCTTTTCTTCCTCGATGAAGCGCGTGTAGTAGTCGGGCGGCGTGTCCAGCACCTTCACGCCCTCCTTGTCCATGAACTCGTGCAGCGCCACCGAATTGTCGTAGATGTTGGCGTCCAGCGTGTCGGCGATGTTCGCCTTGGCGGCGATCCGGATGATTTCCTGCAGATCGGCGGGCAGCGACTTCCAGAAATCCCCGTTGATGAAGATCTGTCCGATGTCGGTCTGCTGATGCAGCCCCTGCAGATAATAGTATTTCCAGATCTTCTGCAGGCCCAGGTTGCGGTCGTCCGCGGGGCCGATCCATTCGGCTGCGTCGATCACGCCTCTTTGCGCCGAAGGCACAATGTCGCCGCCGGGCACGCCTACCGCCGCGATGCCCATGGCCTGGTAGGTTTCTCCGGGAATGCCCGGGGGTGAACGGTATTTGAAGCTCTTGAATTCCTCGACGTCCTTGATCGGCTTCTTGAACCATCCCAAGGGGTCAGGGCCCATGGGCTGCATCAGGAACGCCTTGACGTTGTAGTGCATCACGTCTTCCAGAAGCTCCTTGTAGAGCTGCTCGCCGCCTCCCTTGTAATACCAGGCGACCATGCTGCTCTGATCCAGCCCCGTGCTGGCCGGCGCGTTCGAAAACAGCACGAATGCGGAATTCTTGCCGGAGAAATAATTGGGCCAGACATAGCCGGCCTTGACCACGTCGTTGCTGACCGCGTCCAGGATCTCGAAGGGCCCCACGACGGCGCCGGCCGCCAGCACTTCGACTTTCAGCCGCCCGCCGGACATCAGATCGACCTGCTTGGAAAACTGCTCCAGCAGCTTGAAATACAAGCTGGCGTTGGGGACCGCCGTCTGAATGGAAAATTTATAAACTTTTTGATCGGCCGCCTGCGTCAGGGCGGGCGTGCACGTCAGCAGGCCTGCCGAAAGGCACAGGATGCCGGCGAGTCTGGCTTTGAGAAAACGGATCATATGGGTCTCCTTGAGTCAAACAGATTTGACAACCTAGGTCATGCCATGGCGCGCCCTCCCTCCGAATGGTCTGGTCAATCCGCCAGCCCCGTGACCTGCGGCAGCCAATGGACCAGGATCGGAAACTTGATCAGGATCAGGACGACCAGCGCCTGCAATCCGACGAACTGGATCATGCCCAGATAGATGTCCTTCATGCTCCATTGCGGCACGACCCCTTTGAGGAAATACGAGGACAGCGCCAGAGGCGGCGTCAGCCAGGAGGTCTGCAGGGTCACGGCGATCAGGATGCTGAACCACAGGATGTCGAAGTCCAGGCTGTGGGCGACCGGCAGCAGAATGGGGACGACCACCAGGACGATGGGGATCCATTCCAGCGGGCCGCCCAGCAGAAAGATCAGGAACAGCATCAGCAGCAGCATGATCATCGGCGAGACCGGCAGGGAGGTCAGGATCTCGGTGATCAACTGGCCGCTGCCCAGGCGGGCGAAGACCGCGCCGAAGAAATTGGCCGCGCCGATCAGGAACATGATGAAGGCGCTGACCTCCATCGTGCGGATGACGGCGATGCCCAGCGCCTTCCAGCTCAGGCGCCGGTACAGGACGGTCAGCGCCAGAGAGGCGAAGGCGCCGGTGGCCGCTGCGTCGGTCGGAGTGGTCACGCCGCCGACGATGAGCCCCAGCGTGGACAGGATGACGACCGTGATGGGGATCACGCCGATGCACAGCTCCCGCAGCTTATCAAGCAAGGTGAGCGGCGGACCGGTGTAGGGAATCGGCGGGCCCAGCTTGGGGTTGATCTGGCAGCGGATGACGGTGTAGATCAGATAGACGCCCGAAAGCATCAACCCCGGAATCACTGCGGCGGCGAACAGCGTGGAGACGGGAATTCCGACCAGCGGTCCCATGACGATCAGCATCACGCTCGGAGGAATCAGGATCCCGAGCGTCCCGCCCGCGGCGATCACACCGGCCGACAGGCGGGTGTCGTAGCCGCTGCGGATCAGCATGGGGGCGGCCATGACGCCCAGGACGGTCACCGATGCGCCGACGATGCCGGTGGCCGCCGCGAACAGCGTGGCCGTCGCCAGGACGATGACGTAGAGCGAACCCTTGTATTTCCCCAGCATGATCTGCAGGGCGCGGAACATGCGGTCCATCAGGCCGGACTGGTCCAGGATGTAGCCCATGAACAGGAACAAGGGGATGGCGGCCAGTTCGACGCTGGTCATCAGCGAGAAGAACTGGTAGGTCAGCAGGTTGAAGACCTGCTGGCCGATGGCCATGAAACCGAACAGCAGGGCCACGAAGATGAACACGAAGGCCATCGGGAAGCCGGTGAGCACGCCCACCACGGCGACCAGCAGGGACACGAGGCCGAGAACGGGATCGCTCATGATTGGGATTCCTTGTTCTGAAAGGGCTTGTTGTGCCGGATCACCCAGCAGGCCTTGATCAATTCGGCCACGCCCTGCAACAGCAGCAGGAAGATCGTGAGGGGGATCACCGCCTTGAGCGGGTAGATCGGCGGCATCCACGGACTTTGCGGATAGAGTTCGTGCTGCATCCAGGACTGGCGGGCGAATCGCAGGCTGACCATGAAGAACAGGGCCATGGCCGGGAAATACAGCACGACGTACATTGCGGCGTCCATCAAGGCCTGCCAGCGAGGTTTCAGCAGAGCCAGCAGGAAGTCCGCCCGGACGTGGCTGCCTTTCTGCAACGCGTAGGCCGCGCCCAGCATGAACACCGCGCTGGAGAGCATGTAGGTCATGTCGTAGGCCCAGATGGTGGGCTTGTTGAAAATGTAGCGGGACGTGACTTCGTAGACCAGCGCGCCCGTCAGCGGCAGAATCAGCCAGGCCGCCAGCTTGCCGATCAGCAGCGATGGATATTCCAGCGCCGCCAGCAGCCTGCGCAGGCCGGGAGAAGGTTCTCGATCATTGTCCATGGGGGCCTCGGCTCCTTGCGGTTAGTGCGGAACTTCTTGTGGAATGGGCGGCCGTGCGGCATCGGCGAGAATGAACTCCGCGGCGCGTTCGGCCATCATGATGATGGGGACGTTCGTGTTGCCCGACACCAGGGTGGGCATGACCGAGCCGTCCACCACTCGCAGCCGCTCGACGCCATGGACCTTCATGTGATGGTCGACGACCGCCATGGGATCGGTGCGCCCCCCCATTCTGGCCGTGCCGGTGGGATGGAAGATGGTGGCGCCGTGCTCGCGGCAGAAGTGCAGGATCTCGTCGTCGCCGCGGGCGTCCAGCCCCGGCCGGTACTCGCGCTTCATCAGGCTCTTCATGGGCTCGGTATCGGCGAGGCGGCGGGCGAACCGCACCGCCGCGACCGCCGTGCGCCGATCGAGCTCGGCGTCCAGATAGTTGGGCTGCATCGACGGCGGCCGCAGCGGATCGGGCGACTGGATCCGCACATGGCCGCGCGACTCGGGACGCAGTTGGCAGACGGAGTAGGTGCAGCCGGAAAAATCGTGCACCTGAGCCCCGGCCAGATCGGCCGATAGCGTGCCCAGATGGAACTGGATGTCGGGACGGACCGATTCCGGCAGGACCCGGCAGAACAACGCGCCCTGATTGATCCCGATGGCCAGCGGGCCGCTGCGAAACAGCAGCCACTGCAGCCCCATCCGGGCCCGGCCCCAGAGGCTGCGCAACTGGTCATTGTTGGTGATCGGCTTGGTGACTTCGTAGATCAGGCGCAATTGCAGGTGATCCTGCAGGTTTTCACCGACGCCGGGCCGGTCCGCGACCACTCCGATGCCGTGCTCGCCCAGCAAGTCCGCCGGGCCGATGCCCGAGAGCTGCAGCAACTGGGGCGACAGCAAGGCGCCCGCGCACAGGATGACTTCCTTGTTCGCCCGCAGGGTTCGCAGTTGATCGCCACGCCGGTATTCCACCGCCGTGGCGCGCCGATCCTGCAGGATCACCCGGGTCGCCTGCGCGCGGGTCACGACCTCCAGATTGGATCTGCCGCGCGCGGGCTTGAGATACGCCACGGCCGACGAGCAGCGCCAGCCGCCGTGCGTGGTGAGCTGGTAGTAACCGACGCCCTCCTGCTCGCCGGTGTTGAAGTCGTCCGTCCTGGAAATACCGTTCGCTTCGGCCGACCGGATGAAGGCCTCGACCAGTTCGTGTTTGGCGCGAATGGAGGATGCGTGCAACGGACCGTCCGTGCCGCGCGTGGGCCCCGGACCCAGGTCATTGTTTTCGAGCTTGCGGAAATAGGGCAGGCAATCGTCCCAGCTCCAACCCGGGTTGCCCAGATCGGCCCAGTGGTCGTAATCCTGTTTCTGCCCGCGGATGTAGATCAGTCCGTTGATCGAGCTGCTGCCGCCCAGTGTTTTTCCTCGCGGCCAGTAGATCCTGCGGCCCAGCATGTTGGGCTCGGGATCGGTATAGAAGCCCCAGTTCACGTGCTTGTCGAACATCGTCCTGCCGTAGCCGATCGGAATGTGGATCCAGAGGTTGGAATCCGGCGGCCCGGCCTCCAGCAGGCAGACGCTGTACTTGCCGTTTTCGCTCAGCCGGTTGGCGAGGACGCAGCCGGCCGATCCGGCGCCCACGATGATGTAATCTACAGCCTGATTCATAGGATGGCGGCTCTCTTTCGCGTATCTGTGGCGGCGGGAACTTTTTTTGTTTCCAGCCAGTTTGACCGGCCGCGCTTGCGTGTCACCACGGGGTTAATACTATGAATTCCACCTATGGCACGGAATGTGCCATTTCGGTTTCAATTGCCATCGCTTGACCGGGCCCCTCCTCCATGAACGAATCCGTTGATCGATCGCTGCGCGTGCTGCAGATCCTGGAAAAACTGTCGGCGGCGACGCATCCGCAAACCCTGACGCAACTGGCCCAGCGCACGGGCCTGCCGAAATCCAGCCTGATGCGCATGCTCAACGACCTGGAGCGCGCCGCCTACGTGACCCGGCTGCCCGGCCGGAGAGGATACGTGACCGGTTCGCGGACCCACGCGCTGGGCCTGTCCATCCTGCGCGCGCCCCAGCTATTGCGGGCGTGCCGCGCCGCGCTGAGCACGCTCGTCGAAATCACGGGCGAGACGTGCAATATGAACACGCTGTCGGGCGATACCGTGCAGTATCTGGCCCGGGTGGAAAGCCCCGGCCACCTGCGCCTGCAACTGCATATGGATATCGGCTCCCATGTGCCGCTGCATTGCACCGCCAGCGGCAAGCTGTTCCTGGCTTTCATGCGCCCGGCGGAACAAAGGACGCTGCTGGGCAGGCTGGCCCTGACGCGCATGACGCCCAAGACCATCACCCAGCAGGAGGCGTTGTTGTCGGCGCTGCGGCCGATTCGGGAACAGGAGATCGGCATCGACGACGAGGAATTCATCGTCGGCATGGTGGCGGTCGCGGTTCCGATCAGGGATAGCGAGGGCAAGATGATCGCGGCCCTGGCCTGCCATGCGCCGACGGCCCAGGCGTCGCTCAAGGATCTGATGGAAAAGGCCCGATTCATGCGCCGGACCGCGGACGAACTGGGTCTGATCCTGGCCGGCGGTTAATTGCCGCCTTTATCCGTCTCTCCAGCCGGTTCTCTCGCCGTTCCGAAGCGCGCCCGCGCTATCATGGGCGCTGACCGATTGTTTGAAACATGCATATTCACGGATCCACCATGGAAGGCCTCATCACCCCCGGATTTCAACCCCTGCTCGAATGCGCGCTGGTTCGCATCCAGGGCGCGGACGCCGCATCATTTCTGCACGGGCAGTTGACGCATGGGATCACCGGCCTGGGCGACGGCCTGGCGGCCCCGGCCGCCTATTGCACGGCCCAGGGTCGCCTGCTGGCCAACGGCGTGCTGTGGCGGGTGCCGGACGAGGGTTTCGTCTGGATGGTGTCGCGGGATCTGACGGACAGCCTGCTCAAGCGCTTGCGCATGTTCGTGCTGCGCGCCAAGGTCACGATCAGCCTGGACGAGACGGTGCAGGTCTGGGGCGCGCTGGGCGCCCAGGCCGTGCCGGCGGCACTGCACACGGCGCCGGCCTGGACGTGCGCCTCGATCGAGGGCGCGGACTGGATCGTGGCGCCCTACTCCCGGGCGGAACGGCCCGCCGCCTGGCGCCTCGCGGCGACGGCGCCGGACGAGGCCGATCGGGCCGGCCCGATCCGCGATGATGCCTGGACGGCGGCGCGGCTGGCCGGCGGCTGGCCCTGGATCCGGGCCACGTCGCAGGACCAGTTTCTGCCGGCGTCGCTGGACATGGACCTGAACGGCACCATTGATTTCGCCAAGGGCTGCTATCCGGGCCAGGAAGTCATTGCCCGCAGCCACTACCGGGGCACGGTCAAGCGGCGCCAGGCCTATGGCACCGCGCCCTGGACGGCCGACGCCCCCACCCTGCCCGCCGACCTGTACGCGGTCGGAGACGCAGCGGGCCGTCCTGTGGGACGGGTGATCGAGTCAGCCGTCCACGGCGGCCTGCTGCACGTGGCCGCGGAAATCACGCTGTCGGACTGGCCGGCCATGCGCTATGCCGTCGGCGCGCCGGATGGCGCGCCGCTAGAGATGCAGGCGCCCCGGAACGCAGTCTGATCGCCTTAGCCGTGCGGCTGGTGATACAGCTTCAGAATGCTGGAAAAGTCCAATTTTCCGTGCCCCTGGGTGCTGTGCAGCGCGTACAGGTTGCGCGCCAGTTCGCCTAGCGGCGTCGTTGCGCGCGCCTGCATCGAGGCCTCGGCCGCCAGTCCCAGATCCTTGAGCATCAGGTCCACGCCGAAACCGCCCGCATAGTCCTTGGAGGCCGGCGCCTGCTCCATCACGCCCGGCCAGGGGTTGTAGAGCTCCGTCGCCCAGTTGCGTCCGGAACTCTTGGCGATGATGTCCGACAGGGTCTTGGGATCCAGGCCGTTGGCCACGCCCAGCGCCAGGGCTTCGGCCGTGCCGGCCATCAGGATGCCCAGCAGCATGTTGTTGCAGATCTTGGCGACCTGACCCGCGCCCGCGTCCCCTGCGTGGAAGATGTTCTTGCCCATTTTTTCCAGGTAGGGACGGGCGGCCTCCAGATCATCGTCGGCGCCGCCGACGATGAACGTCAGCGTGCCTGCGATGGCGCCGCCCGTGCCGCCGGACACCGGCGCGTCGATCATCCGGATGCCGCGCTGCGCGGCCGCAGCCGACACCTTGCGGGCCGATTCAGGCGCAATGGTGCTGCATTCCAGGACCAGCGTGCCTTTGGCGATTGCCGTCAGCAAGCCGCTTTCACCCAGGTACAGCCCTTCGACGTGGCGGCTGGCCGGCAACATGGTGACGACCAGATCGGCCCCCGCCACGGCTTCGGCTGCCGTGGCCGCCGCCTTGGCGCCCGCCTGAACCAGGGTCTGGAGCGCTTGCGGAACCAGATCGAAAACCTGGAGTGTATGACCTGCCTTCAGCAGGTTCTGGGCCATCGGGCCGCCCATGTGGCCCAAGCCGATGAATCCGATGGTGCTGCTCATGTGTGTCTCCTGTGTTTGTATGGGATCAAGCCCCGAGATCCGCCAGGGGGTGCGGCCGGCCGTCCGGCCCCAGGGGGGCGAAGAAGCGCCGCACCCAGTCCGCCGTCGCCTGCTCGTGTGTGGCCGGATTCCAGCGCGGGGACTTGTCCTTGTCGATCAGCAGTGCGCGGATGCCTTCGCGGAAATCCGGCTCGGCGCAACAATGCAGCGAGGCCGTGAATTCCATGCGAAAGGTCTCCGCCAGGGACTGATTCCGGGCGCGCGCCAGCAGCGCATGGCTGAGGCGGGCCGAGCCGGGCGAACCTGCCAGAAAGGTGGCCGCCGCCCGTGCCAGCCAGGGATCGAGGTCGTCCTTCCAGGCCGTGACGGCTGCCGTGATTTCCAGGAAGTCCGCACGGCCGCAGGCCTGACGGATGGCGTCGGCATGGCGCTGCAGCGGGCCGGGCTCGGGGGTCGGCGCCTGGCAGGCGTCCAGCACGGCGTCCACCTGGGCGGCATGGCGGACCGGATCGGTCGCCCAGTCCGTGGCCGCCAGCGCATCCAACAAGGCATCCAGTCCTTCGGCGTCACAGATCCGGTCGGCCAGGCCGTAATGCAGGCAGTCGCCCGCACCCAGTTGCGCGCCGGTGAACGCCAGGAAGGCGCCGATGCCGCGCGGCAGGCGGCTGAGCATCCAGGTGCCGGCCACGTCGGGATACAGGCCGATGGTGACCTCGGGCATGGCGAAGCGCGTCGTGCGGGTGACGATGCGATGGCTGGAGCCCATCATCAGCCCCACGCCGCCGCCCATCACGATGCCGCTGCCCCAGCACAGCACCGGCTTGGGATAGCAATGGATGCGATGATCCAGGCGATATTCGGTCTCGAAGAAGGCGCGGGCAGGCAGATTGGCCCAGGCGTCGCCCGCCGGGCTGTCGAGCATGGCGCGGTACAGGCCGTGCAGATCGCCTCCGGCGCAAAAAGCCTTGCCGCCCGCGCCGTTCAGGACCACGGCGACCAGGCCGTCGTCGGCAGCCCAGGCCTGCAGGCGGGCGTCCAGCAGCCGGGACATGGGCAGAGACAGGCCGTTCAGGGTCTGGGGGCTGTTCAGGGTGGCCACGCCGATGCGCCGGCCGTCACGCCCGGCGAGTTCCTGGAACAGCACCGGGTCCGCCCCGGCGGATTCGGTGCGTCTGGAGGGAGAAAGGGCGGATGCGCTCATCGCAGATCGGCCTCCTGAGTGAGGATGTGGCGCGCCACGATCAGGCGCATGATTTCGTTGGTGCCTTCCAGGATCTGGTGCACGCGGGTATCGCGCACCAGCCGTTCCAACGGATAGTCTTTCAGGTAACCGTAGCCGCCATGAATCTGTTGCGCATCCAGGCAGGATTGAAAGCACAGGTCCGTGGCCAGGCGCTTGGCCATGGCGCAATAGGCGGTGGCCTGGGGATCGCCCTCGTCCAGTTTGCAGGCCGCCAGCCGCACCATCTGGCGCGAGGCGACGATATTGGCGAGCAGATCGGCCAGCTTGAACTGCAGCGCCTGGAAATCCGCCAGGGCGCGGCCGAACTGGCGCCGTTCGCCCATGTAGCGGCGCGCGGCTTCGTAAGCGCCCTGAGCGGCGCCGACCGAGCAGGTGGCGATGTTGATGCGCCCGCCGTCCAGGCCCTTCATGGCAAAACGAAAGCCCTCGCCCTCTTCGCCCAGGCGGTTTTCCACCGGCACCTGGACGTTTTCGAAGGTGATCGGGCGGGTGGACTGACTGTTCCAGCCCATCTTGTTTTCTTTGCGGCCATAGGTGATGCCGGCGCTGTCGGCCGGCACGACCAGCGCCGAGATGCCCCGCGGCCCCTCGCCGCCCGTGCGCGCCATGACCACCAGGACATCGGTATCGCCCGCGCCGGAGATAAAGGCCTTGGCGCCGTTCAGGACATAGTGGTCGCCGTCACGGCGGGCGCTGGTCGTAAGCGATGCCGCGTCCGAGCCTGCGCCGGGTTCAGTGAGGCAATAGGAAGCGAGCTTTTCGCCCGTGGCCAGCAACGGTCCCCAGTGATCACGCACGCCGGGCTGCGCCCATGAGCCGATCATCCAGGTCGCCATATTGTGGATCGTGATGAAAGCCGTGGTCGACGGGTCGACGGCGGCCATTTCTTCGAACACCAGGGTGGCGTCCAGGCGCGGCAGGCCGAGCCCGCCGATGGATTCCGGCGCGTACATGGCGCAGAACCCGAGTGCTCCGGCCTTGGAGAAGGCCTCGCGGGGAAAGATGTGTTCTTCATCCCACTGCGCCGCATGCGGGGCCAATTCCCCCTGGGCGAATTCGCGGGCGGCCTGTGCGAAGGCCTGTTGTTCCTCGGTGAGGCGAAAATCCATAGTGCGTGTCTCCGGATTTTATAGGGCTGTCGCGGCATGCTCGTGGCGCCGCCCGACGTGGGCCGACCCGGGTAGGATCGGCCAATGCGCCGCACGCTTAATGTAGCACTTCAAAGGGCTTGCTTACGGACTGACGGATGACGTGCCCGTCCGCGCGGTTCACTTCCCCGCGTCGCGCCGGTGCGCCGCGCGGCGGCGACGGGATTCCAGGGGGTCGAAGACCAGCGGACGATACAGCTCGATGCGGTCGCCCTCGCGCAGGATGCGGTGCGTGTCGCAGCGCTCACCGTACACCCCCGTCGCGGGCGGATGGTCGGTGAATTCGGGGAATTCAGCGGCAAAGCCGCTCTGCGCCAGCGCCTGACCGACGGTGGCGCCTTCGGGCACGTCCAGCACCTGCTGCCACAGCCGCGTGGGGGCGGCGAAGGCGATATGAACCCGCACCTCAACCCCCGTAGACCGCATGGGCGCGTTGGGTGAAGGAGTCGATGAAGCTGGTGGCGATCCGGTTGAAAACCGGCCCGACCACCGCCGAGAGCGCGCGGCTGGAAAACGTGTATTCCATGGTGTAGAGCACCTTGCAGCCGTCCTCGCCCAGGGGCTGGAAGGTCCAGTGGCCGGTCAGGCTGGAAAACGGTCCGTCCACCAGGTGAAAGACGATCTTGTGCGGGTATTCATGATCGTTGCGCGTGGTGAAGCTCTGGCGGATGCCGGCGAAATGGATCTGCACCGTGGCCTGCATGCCCTGCTCGTTCTGCCATTGCACCTGGGCCCCGCCGCACCAGGGCATGAATTCAGGATAACGCCCGACGTCGGCCACCAGATCGAACATCTGTTCGCAACTGAAAGGAACGAGGACGGAGCGCTGGATCGAAGGCATCGGCAAGACGGTCGGTTGAGCTAGAATGATGGGATTTTACAGTTTCAGTCCCAGGCCTGTTCAGACCCCATGAGTATTGTTGATAATCGCAAAGCCACCCACGATTACTTCATCGAGGAGCGCTTCGAGGCCGGGCTGGTGCTGGAAGGCTGGGAGGTCAAGGCCATACGCGCCGGCCACGTCCAGCTCAAAGAAGCCTACGTCATCGTCCGTGACGGCGCCTTGTGGATCCTGGGCATGCACATCAGCCCGCTGCCCACGGCGTCGACCCACATCCATCCCAACGCCACCCGCACGCGCAAGCTGCTGCTGCACGCGCAGGAAATCAGCAAGCTGATCGGCAAGGTCGAACAGCGCGGCTACGCCCTGGTGCCGCTGAACCTGCACTACAAGGGCGGGCGCATCAAACTGGACTTCGGCCTGGGACGCGGCAAGAAGCTGCATGACAAGCGCGACACCCAGCGCGACAAGGACTGGGCGCGTGAAAAAGAACGGCTGATGAAGCACGACACCCGGGGTAAACAAGGGGACTGAGCACGCTCGGCCCCATCCCCCCGACGCCCGGCCAGGCGCCGGAACATCCCTCCACCTCGCCGCTTGCAAGCGGCTCGGATTCAAGACCGCCCGTTGCACAAGGCACGCCGGCGGCGAGCCTGCTTGCGCATTTTTCGTGATTCTGTCTCCTGATTACGGCAAATTGCGCCTATATCAGGGTATTGTGCGGGTTTTTTCAAATATCAAGGTATGATAAATTTAGACATTAATTCATACTTTTATACAAATATTGCATACAGAGTGTCTCTTTTTTGTAACAAAGCAGTCATTGTCATCCCTGTCATTGCCATCGGCTCTTGGAAGGATATATGCGCAAAAATCTGCCTGTCACTCAAGCAATCTACGACTACCCCGCCCACCTCACGCTGATCTCTATTACGGACATCAAGGGCAGGATCACTTACTGCAACGACGACTTCATCCGCGTCAGCGGTTACACCAAAGAAGAACTGCTGGGACAGGCGCATAACCTCCTGCGCCACCCCGACATGCCCGAGGAGGCGTTCCGGGATTTCTGGGCGACGATCCAGGCCGGCGTCCCCTGGAGCGCTCTGATCAAAAATCGCCGCAAGAACGGGGATGGCTATTGGGTGCGGGCCAATGCCACGCCCATGCGCAATGGCGACCGGATCGTCGGCTACCTGTCCGTGCGGACCCTGCCGGAAGCCGCCGAGATCGAGGCGGCGGAACGGCTGTTTTCAACGATGCGGCTCGAGGCCGAGCGCGGCCGTCTGGTCCATCGATTCCAGGGCGGACTCGTCAGCCGGAGCGGGCCGCTCCATGCGTTTTTCAAATACCTCATGCCCGGGCGTCAAGGGAAGGCTTTGCTGCTCGGCATGCTGGCGGCGGCCGGGCCGGTCGGGGCTGCGTGGCTCGGACTGCCGCTCTGGAGCCTGCCGATCGCCGGGGTGCTGACCGCCCTGTTGGCCTGGCTGGGCGTCTCCAGGCTGTTCATTGCCCCCGTCGATCAGGTGGCGGAAGTCACGCGCCATCTGGCCAGCGGCGACCTGAGCCAGTTCATTTCCATCCAGCAGTTCCACAGCACGCGCCACCTGATGCTGCCGATCAATCAACTGGCCTTGATGATCCGGACGGTCATCGGGGACGTCAGGCAGTTCCTGTCGAATGATGCCCACGAAGTCGCCCGGCACAGCCAGGACATGCTGGTGAGTACCGAGCAGCAGGCCGCCGGCTTGTCCAAGTCGGCGGCCGCCATTGACCAGATCGGCAGCACGATCCGGCAGACGTCCGACATGACCCGGGCGGGCACGCAGATCGCTGCTGAAACAGCGGACACGGTGCGGCGCAGCCAGACCGCCGTCGACGCCCTGTCCGAAACGATGCGGCAGATCGGCGAGTCCTCGCGCAGCATCGGCGATTTCGTCCAGGTGATCGAGTCGGTGGCCTTTCAGACCAATATCCTGGCGCTGAACGCGGCGACCGAGGCCGCGCGCGCCGGCGAGCACGGCCGGGGTTTCGCGGTGGTGGCTTCCGAAGTCCGCGCCCTCTCCCAACGCACGGCCGACGCGGCCCGGCAGATCCGGCAATTGATCGATGTATCCCATGCGCGCGTTGAACAGGGGAACGAAGGCATGACGCAGACCCAGGCGCGTATGGGCGATGTCGCGGGCGCCGTCGAACGCCAGGGCCAGATCCTGGCGGAGATCAATCTGGCAGCCCAGGAGCAGGCGACGGGCATCCAGGAAGCCGGCCAGGCCATGCACGAGCTGGACCAGATCACGCAACGCAACGCCCTCATGGCCGACGGGCTCGCCCGGCTGGCCGAAAAAATGGAACATCACTCCAAGGCATCGCTGGACAATGTCCGTGTGTTCAGGCTGACGCCCCAGGATCATACGCACGCCGAGACCGACGCGGTGGAATTGCGGCGGATGAACAAGGCGGCGGAGCCCGCCTGACCGGGGATCGGGGCCTGGCGTACGCCAGGCGCACCGCGCCTTTCAGCGGATCGTGAAACCCTCGATCTCCAGCAGCCGCGCCTTGCGGCTCAGGCCGCCGCCGTAACCGTTCAGGGTGCCGTTGCGGGCCAGAATGCGGTGGCAGGGAATGATGATGCTGATGGGGTTGCTGCCCACGGCTGTGCCCACCGCGCGGCCGTGACCGGCGCCCAGGCCGGCGCGCTCGGCCAGTTCGCCATAGGACAGGGTCTGGCCGCAGGGCACGTCCAGCAATGCCTGCCAGACTTTTTGCTGGAAGGCCGTCCCTTGAGGGGCCAGCGGCATCTCGAAGACCTGGCGTGCGCCGCGCCAGTATTCGTCCAGTTCGCGCCGGGTCTGTTCCAGCACCGCCAGCGCGCTGTCCGGGGTGTTTTCCTGCAGCAGGTGCAGCGGCGCCGTTTCCACCTGCAGCACGCGCCTGGATTCGGAGAACAGCGCCCCGCTCTCGCCGGCCGTCTGTCCCCGCACCGCCCGGAACGACCGGATCGCCCGGCCGTCCTGGCGGCCTGCCGTGGGGTCCGACACCTTCACCGGGGCGGCCTCCACGCCCGGCACCTGGGGCAGATCCCGCTGGTCGGTGAAGTACAAGCCCCGCAGGCTGGTCTCGTCCGATTCCAGCAAAATGGGCCCCAGAGGCGACGGGATCAAGGCGTGAAACGGCATTGAACGCTCCGAAAGACAAAGGGCGGCACGAGCCTTCGTGCCGCCCCGGGGCTGGCCAGCCCGCACACCGGCCCCCGATGTCCGGAGGCGACGCGCGGGTTCGATCAAGCGATCAGGCGGCGACCTTGGTATCGGCCAGGCGCTGCCAGGTGTCGACCACCGTGTCCGGGTTCAAGGACATGGACAGAATGCCCTCGTCCCGCAGCCACTGGGCCAGATCGGGATGGTCGCTGGGGCCTTGACCGCAGATGCCGACGTACTTGCCGGCCTTCAGGCAGGCCTGGATCGCGCGGCGCAGCATGAACTGCACGGCGGGATCGCGTTCGTCGAAGTCGGCGGCCAGCAGTTCCATGCCCGAATCCCGGTCCAGGCCCAGGGTGAGCTGGGTCATGTCGTTCGAGCCGATCGAGAAGCCGTCGAAATACTGCAGGAATTCGTCGGCCAGGATGGCGTTGGTCGGGACTTCGCACATCATGATCAGGCGCAGGCCGTTGTCGCCGCGCTTCAGGCCGTGCGCGGCCAGCAGATCGACCACGCGCTCGGCCTGGCTGAGCGTGCGCACGAAGGGCACCATGATCTCGACGTTGGTCAGGCCCATCTCGTCGCGGACTTTTTTCAAGGCCTCGCATTCCATGCGGAAGCACTCGGCGAAGTCTTCGGAGATGTAGCGCGACGCGCCCCGGAAACCCAGCATCGGGTTTTCTTCCTCGGGCTCGTAGCGCGAACCGCCCACCAGCTTGCGGTATTCATTGGACTTGAAGTCCGACAGGCGCACGATCACCGGCTTGGGATAGAACGCCGCGCCGATGGTGGCGATGCCTTCGGCCAGCTTTTCCACAAAGAAGGCGCGCGGGCTGGCATAGCCCCGGGCGGCGGATTCCACGGCCTTTTTCAGGTCGCCGTCGACGTTCGGGTAGTCCAGGATGGCCTTGGGGTGAACGTTGATGTTGTTGTTGATGATGAATTCCAGGCGCGCCAGGCCGACGCCGCCGTTGGGAATCTGCGAGAAGTCGAAGGCCAGTTGCGGGTTGCCGACGTTCATCATGACCTTCAGGCCGATGTCGGGCATCTGGCCCCAGCGGACTTCTTCGATTTCGGTCTCGATCAGGCCGTCGTAGATGCGGCCCTCGTCGCCTTCGGCGCAGGACACGGTGACCTCGCGGCCGTTGGCCAGCACGTCGGTGGCTTCGGCGCAGCCCACCACGGCCGGGATGCCCAGTTCACGCGCGATGATGGCGGCGTGGCAGGTGCGCCCGCCCCGGTTGGTGACGATGGCCGAGGCCAGCTTCATGACGGGTTCCCAGTTGGGGTCGGTCATGTCGGTGACCAGGATGTCGCCGGGGCGCACCTTGTCCATTTCAGAGGCGTCGGCCACGACGCGCACCGTGCCCGAACCGATCTTCTGGCCGATGGCGCGGCCGGTGATCAGGACTTCGCCGGTAGCCTTCAGGCGGTAGCGTTCCTGGACGTCGTGGTGGCCCTGCTGCGACTTCACGGTTTCGGGACGGGCCTGCAGGATGTAGAGCTTGCCGTCCACGCCGTCGCGGCCCCATTCGATGTCCATCGGGCGCTGGTAGTGCTTTTCGATGATGGTCGCGTAGCGCGCCAGTTCGATGATCTCGTCGTCGGTCAGGGAATAGCGGTTGCGTTCGGACGCGGGGACCTCGACCGTGCGCACGGCATGGCCGGAGACGCGCTGTTCGTCGAATTCCATCTTGATCAGCTTGGAGCCGATGCGCCGGCTGATGATGGGATAGTGATCGGCGGCCAGCGTGGGCTTGAAGACGTAGAACTCGTCGGGGTTGACGGCGCCCTGGACGACGGTTTCGCCCAGGCCGTAGGACGAGGTGATGAACACCACGTCCTTGAAGCCGGATTCGGTGTCCAGGGTGAACATCACGCCCGCGCTGCCCTTGTCCGAGCGCACCATGCGCTGGATGCCGGCCGACAGCGCGACCTCGGCGTGCGCGTAGCCCTTGTGCACGCGATAGGAGATCGCGCGGTCGTTGTACAGCGAGGCGAACACGTGGCGGATCTTTTCCAGCACGTCGTCGATGCCGACCACGTTCAGATAGGTTTCCTGCTGGCCGGCGAAAGAGGCGTCGGGCAGGTCTTCGGCGGTGGCCGACGAGCGCACGGCAAAGGAACCCTTGCCGTCGGCGTCCAGCGCGGCGAAGGCGCCACGGATGGCCTGCTCGAAGTCAGCCGGGAACGGCGTGTCGATCACCCATTGACGGATCTCGGCGCCGGCGGCGGCCAGTTCGCGCACGTCGTCGGCGTTGAGCGCATCCAGGCGCGCATTGATGCGGGCGTCCAGCCCGGTGGATTTCAGGAAATCGCGGAACGCATCCGCGGTGGTCGCGAAGCCGCCCGGCACCCGGACCCCGGCGCCGGCCAGCTGGCTGATCATTTCCCCAAGAGAAGCGTTCTTGCCTCCTACCGAGTCCACATCCGTCATGCGGAGCTGCTCGAACGATACAACGTACGACATGGTGTCACCTTTGAGATAGAAAAAGCGAGTTTGCCCGGCGTACGCAGCGCGCAGGGACAGGCCCTGCGCGTGCGCGGCATGATTGCGTGCGCCCGGCAAACCAGCCTCGGGCACCCCTGAACGAATTCAGAAGGCTTCTTGATCCCGGTTCGGGTGACTGGTAACCTTCGCGGATTGTACCGTTTCTGACGCTTGGTGGTTCAACAAATCCATGACCGAATCTTCTATCGAACGCACGGTGTTCATTGTCTCGGATAGTACCGGGATCACCGCGGAAACCTTCAGTCACGCGGTGCTCTCGCAATTCGAGGAAGTCGCCTTCCAGTCCGTGCGTCTGCCTTTCATTGATTCGGCGGCCAAGGCCGACGCTGCCGCGCAGCGCATCGCCCTGCACGCCGACCGGGGCGGTCCGCCGCCGCTGGTGTTCAGCACCCTGGTGGACCCGGAAATGGCCGACCGCATCCGCGCCGCGCCCTGCGTCTTTCTGGACCTGTTCGGCTCCTTCGTGCACCACCTGGAAGGGGTGCTGGGCGTGAACGCCAGCCGTTCGGTGGGCCGTTCGCATACCAACGGCCTGAGCAAGCAATACAACAACCGCATCGAGGCCATCAATTTCAGCCTGGCGCACGACGACGGCCAGTACGTCCAGGGCCTGGAGCAGGCCGACGTCATCCTGGTGGGCGTCTCGCGTTGCGGCAAGACCCCGACCAGCCTGTATCTGGCGATGCAGTATGCGGTCAAGGCCGCCAACTACCCGCTGATCCCGGAAGACTTCGACCGCGGCGCCCTGCCCGCCACCCTGCTGCCCTACCGGCGCAAGCTGTTCGGCCTGTCGATTCAGCCCGAACGCCTGGCCGAGGTCCGCAACGAACGACGGCCCAACAGCGTCTACGCTTCACTGAAGCAATGCCGCCAGGAAATCGCCGACGCCGAGCGCCTGATGCGCATGGAAAACATTCCCTGGCTGTCCACCACGACCCGCTCGATCGAGGAAATTTCTACAAAGATCCTTGATGAGGTCGGTCTGGACCGGATGAGCTACTGATTTTTCTCGCGTCGCGACGTGCGCGCCCGCACGGCGGCCACCAGTTGCTGGCGCCGCTGCTCGAACAGGCAGATGGCGGCGGCGGCGGCCACATTCAGGGATTCGACCGCCGCGGACTGCGGGATATGGACCCGCCAGGAGGCCAGCTCCAGCAGATCATCGGCGACGCCCTGCCCTTCGTTGCCGAACAGCCAGACGCAGGGCTGGCGCAAGTCCTTGATGTACAGGATCTCGGCCCGTTCCAGTGTCGTGGCGGCCAGCGGGATGTCCGTCTGGCGCGTCAGCGCCGACAGATCCACGCGCTCATGGATATCCAGGGCAAAGTGCGCCCCCTGGCCGCTGCGCAGGACTTTGGGCGACCAGGCCGAGGCGCAGCCGTTCGACAGATAGGCCTGCTTCAGGCCCGCTGCGGCAGCGGTGCGCAACAACGTGCCCAGGTTGCCGGGATCCTGAACCCGGTCGAGCCACAGGCAGCCGGCGGTGATGCGCGCAGGAGGCTGCGGCGCGGGAGGATCCACGATAAAGAACACGGCGGGGCCATGCTCGACCTGGGACAGGACGGCGGCGAGATTGTCCTGCAGGACGATGCGCCGGCTGCGTACGCAGTCCTGCCAGATGGGGCCGACCCAATCCAGGGACAAAGCCGATTCACCGACCACCAGCGTCTGCGGCACGCCCTTGTGTTCCAGCCAGGCGCGGCACAGGTGCTCGCCTTCGAGGATGACGCGCGTGTCATGGCGGCCCGGCCGCCCCTGGGCCAGGCGCAGCCAGGCGCGGTAATCCGGATTGTCGCGCGAGGCGATGTGGCGTACGGGAACGGTCATAGCAGGCGCCGTACGGGCGCGAAATCACGCCGATGTTCGGGACAGGGGCCGAATTCGGCCAGACGGGCCAGGTGCAGCGCGGTGCCGTAGCCTTTGTGGCGATCGAAGGCGTAGTCCGGGTAGCGCGCGTGCAGTTCCAGGCAGCAGGCGTCGCGTGCGGTCTTGGCCAGGATCGAGGCGGCGGAAATCGCCGGTTCCAGGGCGTCGCCCCCCACCACGGCGCGGGCCTGGCATGGCAGCCCCGGGGGCAGGCGGTTGCCGTCCACCAGGATCAACGCGGGCGCCTGGGACAAGCCCAGGCAGGCCCGCCGCATGGCCTGCATCGTGGCGTGCAGGATGTTCAGGCGCTCGATTTCTTCGACGTCGGCGTAGGCGACGGCCCAGGCCAGGGCCCGTTCGCGGATCAGGCCGGCCAGGACTTCCCGGCGCTCGGCGCTGAGCTTCTTGGAGTCGTCCAGGCCTTCGATGGGTCGGGCCGGGTCCAGGATGACGGCGGCGGCGTAGACCGGGCCGGCCAGCGGGCCGCGGCCCGCCTCGTCCACGCCGGCGACCAGCCCCTCGACCGGCAGGGTGTCGAACAGATCAGGCGTGGCCACGGCTGGTTTCCAGAATGGCCTGGGCCGCAAGCCCCGGCGTGTCGCGGCTGAGGGTCTCGTGCAGCGCCGTGAAGCGCTGCGTGATGCGCGCGGCCAGATCCGCGTCGGTCAGGGCCGCCCAGGTGTGCTCGGCCAGCGCCTGCGGCGTGGCGGCCTCTTGCAGCAGTTCGGGCACGACGAACTCGCGTTCCAGGATGTTCGGCAGGCCGATCCAGGGCAGGCTCGGGGCGTCCTGGCCGGATTTCCAGGCCATGATGCGCCGCATCCAGGGGGTGATGACATAGGAAATCACCAGGGGGCGTTTGAAGAGCGCGGCCTCCAGGGTGGCCGTACCGCTGGCGACCAGCACGGCATCGGCGGCCTCCATGGCATGCCAGGCGACCGGCCATTCGGATGTGTCCAGGCCATCGGCGCGCGCCGGTGCGGCGCCCTGCCCGGCGGCTGGGGCTTCGATGCCCTGCCCCGAAGCCGGCAAAGCCGACAGGATCCGGCATCCGGGCACGGGGTATTGCGCCAGGACGGCCTCGAACTGGGCGCGGCGCTGCGGATTGACCACCGGCACGACGACCTGCAAATCCGGGTCCTGGCTGATCAGGATCTGGGCGGCTTGCAGGAATCGGGAGGCCAGCAGGCGGATCTCTGATTCACGGCTGCCCGGCATCAGGGCCAGCACCCGGGCCTTGGGCTCCAGGCCCAGGCGCGCGCGG
Organism: Castellaniella hirudinis; assembly: GCF_042651965.1. Lineage (NCBI taxonomy): Bacteria > Pseudomonadati > Pseudomonadota > Betaproteobacteria > Burkholderiales > Alcaligenaceae > Castellaniella > Castellaniella hirudinis. The sequence continues at coordinate 81,505 of NZ_JBHSDY010000006.1, read as the reverse complement.
GCGGCCGCACGATCCGGCTGCACGGGAATGAGTTCGGCCAGCGGGTGGCCCACATAGGTCACGGGCACGCCCTGCTCGCGGTACAGATCGACCTCGAAGGGGAACAGCACCAGCATGTGCGAGACCGCGCGGCGGATCTGGTGGATGCGTTCAAACCGCCAGGCCCAGATCGAGGGTCCGACGAAATGCACGGTGGGGATGCCGGCGGCGCGCAGCTTTTCTTCCAGGCGCAGATTGAAGTCGGGAGCGTCCACGCCCACGAACACATCCGGACGCCAGTCCAGTGCGCGGCGGCGCGTGTCGCGCCAGGTGCGGATCAGGCGCGGTGCCTGGCGCAGCGCATCGACGTAGCCGAAGACGGACAGCGCATCCATGGGGTGCCAGGCCTCGAAGCCTGCGCGGGCCATGGCCGGACCGCCGATGCCCATGGCCTTGACCTGGGGATCATGCGATTGCAGACCGCGGAGCATGCGCGCCGCCAGCAGGTCGCCGGAGGGTTCACCGGCCACGATGGCGGCGGCAAAGCTCATGGCCGGGCGATACCCCGGCTGGACGCGCGCAGGAAATCGAGCAGCGTCTGGACGGCGGGCGCCTCGGTCGGGCGTTCCGCCTGGAGCGCCGCCAGGGCCTCGACGGCCTGTTCCACGCTGAGCTGGCGCCGATAGAGGATCTTGTAGGCGTCCTTGAGCGCCTGCACGTCGGCCGGCGTGAAGCCGCGCCGGCTCAGGCCCTCGGCATTGATGCCGACCGGCCGGAACGAATCGCCCGCGCCGATCACGTAGGGGGGCACGTCCTGGCGCACGGAACTGGTGCCGCCGATCATGGCATGCGCGCCGATGCGCACGAACTGGTGCACTGCCGACAGGCCGCCGATGATGGCCCAGTCGCCGATGTGGATGTGGCCCGCCAGTTGGACGCTGTTGGCGATGACGATATGGCTGCCGAGCTGGCAATCGTGCGCAATATGCACGTAGGCCATGATCCAGTTGTCGTCCCCCAGCCGGGTCGTGCCCACGTCCTGGGCCGTGCCGGTGTTCACGGTCACGAATTCGCGGAAGGTGTTGCCCGCGCCGATTTCCAGCGCCGTGGGTTCACCCGCGTATTTCTTGTCCTGAGGGATGCCCCCGATGGAGCAAAAGCGGTAGAAATGATTGTCCGGGCCGATGACGGTATGCCCGTCGATGGCGCAGTGCGGACCGATGTGCGTCCGCGCGCCGACACGGACGTGCTCGCCGATGATGCTGTAGGGGCCGACGACGACGTCCTCGCCCAGCACCGCGCCCGGCGCGACCAGGGCCGTAGGGTGGATCTGCGCCGCGCCCATTATTCCTCCAGGATACGCACCGCGCACATGATCTTGGCCTCGGCCGCGATCTGGTCGTCGACCTTGGCGACGGCGGTGTACTTGCAGATGGAGCGGCTGAGCTTGTCGGCCGAGACCTCCATGCGCAACTGGTCGCCGGGCACCACGGGGCGGCGGAAGCGCGCGCCATCCACGCCGACCAGGTAGTAGGCGATCTTGGTGCTGGCCAGGTTCGGCGCGCCGGCGTCGGCAAAGGAGAACAGCGCGGCCGCCTGAGCCAGGGCCTCGATGATGAGGACGCCGGGCATCACCGGATGATGGGCGAAATGCCCCTGAAAGAAGGGCTCGTTGTAGGTGACATTCTTGATGGCCACGATGCTCTTGCCCGGGTCCATTTCCAGGACGCGGTCCACGAGCAGCATCGGCTGCCGGTGCGGCAGCCTTTCCATGATGTCTTTGATATCGAGTTCCATTATTGTGTGTCCTGCTTGGGGTTCGTCGGCTGGCCGGATGTGCCGGCGGCGCCTTGTCGTTCTGCGGCGCGCAGCCGCTTGCGCAATTGTGCAAGCTGGCCGATCACGGCTGCATTATGTTGCCAGGCGCCGTGTTCGGCCACGGGGAATACCCCGGTATAGCGCCCAGCCTTGAGGATGTCCGAGGTGACCGCCGTGCCCCCCGAAATATGTACGTCGTCGCCCAGCGTCAGGTGTCCGCCGAACATGGCGGCCCCGCCGATCACGCAGCGCTGTCCCATGGTGGTGGAACCGGCCACGCCCACGCAGGCAGCCATCGCGGTGTGATCCCCGATGCGGCAATTATGGCCGATCATGATCTGGTTATCGAGTTTCACGCCGTTGCCCAGCACCGTATCCTCGACCGCGCCGCGATCGACGGTGGTGTTGGCGCCGATTTCCACGTCGTCGCCCAGGCGCACACCGCCCAGCTGGGCGATCTTGGCCCAGGCGCCGGGGGTGCGCGGATCCGGCGCGAAGCCGAAGCCGTCGGCGCCCAGTACCACGCCCGAATGCAGGATCGCCCGCGCGCCCACGTGCACGCCGTGATAGAGCGTCACATGGGCATGCAGCAGGCTGTCCGCGCCGATGCTACTGCCCGCGCCGATGACGCAGCCTGCGCCGATGCGGGTCCCTGTTGCGATGCGCGCGCCCGATTCGATCACCGCCAGAGGGCCGACGTGCACGCCGTCGGCCAGCACGGCATCGTCGGCGATCACGGCGCTGGGATGGATGCCTTTGGGCAGACCGGCCTGGCGATGGCGATCGAACCACTGGGCCAGCAGCGCGTACATCAGATAGGGTTGCGGGCACAGCACCGCCGCCCAGGGCGGCGTGCCGGCATGGCTGTCGCAGTAGGCGTCCCAATCCTGCCGGCGCAGAATGACGGCGGCCGCGCCGCAGTCATCCAGTTGGGCCTGCAGGCGGGGATTGGACAGAAAGCTGATTTCGGACCGGCCCGCCGACTGCAGAGAGCCGATGCCCGCGATCTTCAGCGTGCCTGCGTCCGGCGCACCCGTGATGCCGCATCCCAGCCCGACTGTATCGGCCGCCCGCAGCAGATCGGACAATGCGGGCGCCCGGTCGGGCGCGAGCAGCACAGGCATCGGAAATTAGCCGCCCAGGGCGCTGATGACCTGATCGGTGATGTCCACGCGCGGGCTGACCGTGACGGCGTCCTGGATGATCAGGTCGTAGTTTTGCTGTTCGGCGATCTTCTTGATCGCGGCATCGGCCTTTTCCACGATGGAGGAAAATTCTTCGTTGCGGCGACGGTTGAAGTCTTCCTGGAATTCGCGGCGCTTGCGCTGCAGGTCGGAATCCATGTCCTGGAGCTTGCGTTGGCGCTTGACGCGGTCGGCCTCGGACAGCACCGGGGCGTCCTTGTCGAGCTTTTGCGCTTCGCTGCGCAGGCTGTCGGACAGACGCTGCAATTCCTGATCGCGCTTCTTGAATTCGGCTTCGATCTTGGCCTGAGCCGCCTTGGCGGGCTTGGAGTCGCGCAAGATGCGTTCCGTGCTGACGAAGCCGATTTTGGTGCCCTGGGCATAAGACGGCGCGACGAACAGCGCCCCCAGGCTCACGGCCGCCGCCAGGGCCAGCGCCCGGTGGCTACGCACGGCGCGTTGCGCCAAGGTTGAAACATTCAGACCTGAAACAAACATGATGAGAAATCCACCTAGGGTCAAAGCAGCTACAAAAGGGGTTATTGTGCCATCAAACGGGGGGAATCAGAAACCTGTGCCGATCTGGAACTGGAAGACCTGCTTCTGATCGCCTTCCTTGGCGTTCAGTGCGCGGCCGAAGGACAGTTGCAGCGGTCCCAGCGGCGATTCCCAGGACAGGCCCAGGCCCGCGGAGAACTTCCAGCCGCAGGGATCGGCCACCTGGCCGTACTGCCCGTTGGCGCAGGTCGAGCCGTCGGTCGTGTCGATCTGGCCGGCGTCCGAGAACATGAACCAGCGCAGGGTGCGGTCGCGCGAGGCGCCCGGGAACGGCAGATAGAGCTGCACGTTGCCGACGATACGCCGGGAGCCGCCCAGGTAAGTGTCGGTCAGGGTGTCGCGCGGCCCCAGAGAGGCGCCTTCGTAGCCGCGCACCGAGCCGATGCCGCCCGCGTACATGTTCTTGATCACCGGGAAGGGCTTGCCGCTGTTGCCGTAGGTCTTGGCCCAGTCGATCTGGCCGTTCAGGGCCAGGGTGAAGGAGCGGCCGATCGGCAGGAAGTACTGCTGCTGGCCGGACAGCTTGTAGTAGCGCAGGTCCATCGTGGAGATGTCGGTGGACACGCGGGTGTAACTGCCCTTGTGAGGCGCCAGGGCGCTGTCGCGCGTGTCCTTGGCCCAGCCCAGGCTGAAGATGACGGCGTTGGTGACGTCGCCGTATTGATCAACGAAATTCTGGTAGGCCAGCGGCGCCGGGTTGGTGCCGTCGCGGCGGATGTCCTTGAGCGCATTGCGTTCGAAGGTCGCGCCGGCGAAGATGCGGTCGACTTCGGAAATCGGCACGCCGAAATTCAGGCCCAGGCCCATGGATTCGACCGTGTACCAGCCGGTGGAATCGCTGTCGGACACGTCGTACGGCGTCGTGCGGCGGTAGTACAGCGAGGTGGTCTTGCTGATGCCGTCCTGGGTCCAGTACGGATTGGTGTGCGAGATCACCGCAGCGCGGTTGGTCTTGCTGGTGTTGACGTTCAGGGACAGCGAATTGCCGCTGCCGAAGACGTTGTCCTGGCTGATGCCGGCCGACAGCATCAGCTTGTCGGTGGAACCGTAGCCCACGCCCAGGCTGATCATGCCGGTGGGCTTTTCCTTGACGTCGACGTTGACGTCCACCTGGTCGGGCGAGCCCGGCACCGGATCGGTCTTGACGTCCACATCAGTGAAGTAGCCCAGGCGATCGACGCGTTCCTTGGAGGTCTTGATGCTGGACGAATCGTACCAGGCGGCTTCCTGCTGGCGCATTTCGCGGCGCACGACCTCGTCGCGGGTGCGGGTGTTGCCGCCCACGTTGATGCGGCGCACGTAGACGCGGCGGCCCGGGTCGACGTAGAAATTCAGCTTGGCGACGTGATTGTCGCGGTCCAGCACGGGGCTGGGATTGACGTTGGCGAAGGCGTAGCCCAGCGAACCCAGGTAGTCCGTGATGGACTTGGCCACGGCGTTGGTCTTTTCGGCCGAGAAGGTCTCACCTTCCTTGACGGTGACCAGCGGCTGCAGTTTGTCGTCCAGGCCGAGCAGATCGCCGGCCAGGCCGACCTCGCCCAGCTTGTAGGGCTCGCCCTCGTGCAGGGTCATGGTGATGTAGATGGCCTTGCGGTCGGGCGAGATCGACACCTGGGGCGGTTCCATGGAAAATTCCAGGTAGCCGCGATCCAGGTAGTACGAGCGGATGCGCTCGACGTCGCCTTCGAGCTTTTCGCGCGAGTATTTGTTGGTCCCGGTGTACCAGGTCATCATGCCGCCGGTGGTCAGCTCCATCTGGTCTTCAAGGGTGCCGGAGGAAAAGGCCTCGTTGCCGATGAATTCGATCTTGTCGATGGTGGCGACATCGCCCTCGAAGATGTCGAAGCTGACGCCCACCCGGTTGCGTTCCAGCGGCGTGATGACCGGATTGATCTGCACGCCGTACTTGCCCTTGGACAGGTACTGCTGCTTCAGTTCGAAGACCGCGCGGTCCAGCATGGCCTGGTCGAAAATCCGGCCCTGGCCGAAGCCGACCTGGGACAGGGATTTCGTCAGGGCCTTGGCGTCGAATTCGCGCATGCCGTTGAAGTTGATCGAGGCGATCGTGGGCCGCTCTGCGACGGTGACGACCAGCACATTGCCCTGGGCGTCGATCTTGACGTCGTTGAAGAACCCCGTGCCATAGAGCTTCTGGATGGCGGCCGAGGCTTCTTCCTGGGTGAAGGTCTGGCCGACTTTGACGGGCAGATAGGTGAAGATCGTACCCGGATCGACGCGTTCGATCCCCTTGACCTGGATGTCCTGCACCACGAATGGCGTAAAGGCTGCCGCGATGGCGGGCGCCAGCAGGGTCGCCAGCACCAGGGGAATGGCGCGCTTGATCAGACGAAAATTCCGGGGAGACGACATCCTGGCAATCCTATTTGGCCGTGGAAGAACATGCTTGAGCGATGCGGGATTGTAAGTCACAACCTCATCAACTGAAAAGCCGCGAAAAATCATTGAACAGGGCCAGAACCATGAGGCTCAGCACCAGCCCCAGACCCAGCCGCTGGCCCAGGTCGCGCGCGCGTTCGGACAAGGGCCGGCCGCCGCGCAGGGCCTCGATCAGATAGAACAGCAGATGACCGCCGTCCAGCATCGGAATGGGCAGCAGATTCAGCACGCCGATGCTGATGCTGATGAGCGCCAGGAAGCCCAGGTAGGACTCCAGGCCGATGCGGGCCGTGCGGCCGGCATACTCGGCGATCGTGACCGGGCCGGTGACGTTTTTCCAGGAAACGTCCCCCACGAACATACGACCCATCATCCGCAAGGTGAACAGGCTGGTGTCGGCCGTGCGCCGCACGCCCTGCCACAGGCTGTCCAGCGGGCCGAGACGCACCAGGGTTTCGGGCAGTTCGGCCCGGATCAGGGCGCCGATGCGGCCGACCGGATGGCCGCCCTCCCCGGCTTCCGCCCGGGGCGTCACGGACAGGGAGATCCGGTCGCCCTGACGCAGCACGATCAGAGACAAGGCCTGGCCGGCATGGGCCTGGACGATGCGCACGAACGTGTCGACGGCAGGCTGGTCCAGGTCGCCCGCCGCCAGAATCCGATCGCCGGGGCGCAGGCCGGCCTGCTCGGCGGCCCCGCCCTGGACCAGTTCACCCACCACCGGGTACGGCGCCCGCAGCGCCAGCCCGGCGGCCAGGAGCGGATCGGGACCGTCCGGCAGCACGGCCTGGGGCGTCAGCCGCAGCGTGCCCGTGCGGACCGCGCCGCCGTCCGATGTCAAGGTCAGGGCCACGTCGCCGCCCAGAGACAAGGGTTCGATCAGTTGCCAGCGGGCCTGGGGCCAGGATGCCACGGGTTCGCCGGCCACGGCCGTCAGCGTGTCGCCTTCGCGCACGCCTGCCTGGGCGGCCGGCGTGCCGGCCGGCGGCGCCGCCAGCACGGCGGCCGGTTCCATCGTGCCCCACATCCCCAGAAAGGCATAGATCAGGGCCGCCAGCACCAGATTGGCGGCGGGGCCCGCTGCCACGATGGCCACGCGGCGTATCAACGGCTGGGCGTTGAACACGGCGCGGCGCGTGGCCTCGTCCGCCTCGGGCGGCGCCTCGTCCAGCATCTTGACGTAGCCGCCCAGCGGGATGGCCGACAGCGCCCATTCGGTGCCGTGCCGGTCGTGGCGGCGCAGCAGCACCGGACCAAAGCCGACCGAAAAGCGCACGATAGGCACGCCCGCGCGCCGCGCCACCCAGTAATGGCCCAGTTCGTGGAACGTCACGAGCAGGCCCAGGGCGAGGATGAAAGCGAACAGGGTCAGCAACATGGCAGCAATACAGAATCGGGGAAATCAGGGGCGTCGGGCATCAGACCGCCTGGCAGAAGCCGGCCGCCACGCGCCGGGAGTGCGCGTCCAGATCCAGGATTTCCGCCAGCGAGGACGGCGTCTGCGCGCCATGCGCCACGGAATCGTCCAGGCAATGCTCAATGATGGACGGGATCTGGGTGTAGCGGATGCGCCCCCGCAGAAAACCATCCACCGCGACCTCGTTGGCCGCATTCAGCGCAATGCAGGCGCCCTGCCCCTGGCCCAGGGCGTCAAAGGACAAGCGCAGGCAGGGAAAGCGCGCCAGGTCCGGGGTTTCGAAGTCCAGGCGTCCCAGGCGGGCGAGCTCCAGCAGGCCGACGCCGCCGTCGATGCGCTCCGGATAGCCCAGGCCGTAGGCGATGGGGGTGCGCATGTCGGGCTGGCCCAATTGAGCCAGGATGGAGCCGTCCAGGTACTCGACCATGGAGTGCACCACGCTCTGGGGATGAACGACCACCTGGATGCGTTCCATCGGCATGGCAAACAGCCAATGCGCCTCGATGACTTCCAGGCCCTTGTTCAGCATGGTGGCGGAATCCACGGAAATTTTGCGGCCCATGCGCCAATTGGGGTGCGCGCAGGCCTGATCCGGGGTGACGGATTCCAGTTGGTCCAGCGCGGTGCAGCGAAACGGTCCGCCGGAGGCGGTCAGCAGCAGCCGGCGCACGCCCTCGGCCGGGCCGGCGGGCGCCCGCGCGCGATCGGCTGACTGCGGCAGGCACTGGAAGATGGCGTTGTGCTCGCTGTCGATGGGCAGCAGTTCGGCGCCGGATTCGCGTACGGCCCGCATGAACAGGCTGCCCGCCGCCACCAGCGCTTCTTTGTTGGCGAGCAGGACCCGTTTGCCGGCCCGTGCCGCTGCCAAGGCCCCGGGCAATCCGGCGGCGCCCACAATGGCGGCCATGACCGCAGTGACCTCGGCGTCGGCCGCCGTATCGGCCAGAGCCTGGGCGCCCTGGCGGATTTCCGGCAGGGGCCGCCCGGCCGGCCAGGCCGCGACGAAGCGCGCCCGGGCGGCGTCATCGGGCACGATCACCACCTGCGCCGCGTGCCGCGCCGCCTGTTCGGCCAGCGATTCGATCCGGCTATGCGCGCTCAGGGCGTAGACGGAGAACCGGTCGGGATGGCGCGCCACCACGTCCAGCGTGCTCACGCCGATGGAACCGGTCGAGCCGAGGATGCAGAGGCGGTGTTGAGCGGACATGGTGTCGGAACCTGTGAATGCGGAAAAGCACCGATGGATGAAAGGATGCGGCCTGGCTCTAGAACCCGGCCGTCAGCAGCAGCACGGCGGCGGGCGCCACCGGCAGCACCGCGTCGATACGGTCATACACGCCGCCGTGACCGGGCAGCAACTGGCTGGAATCCTTGACGCCCGCACGGCGCTTGAGCAGCGATTCGAACAGGTCGCCGAGGATGGACCAGGCCGCCAGCGCCACGCCGGCCGCGACCAGGCCCGCCCAACCGATGCGCGCCAGCAGCAGCGCACCGAAGCTGTCGGGCCACCACAGGGCCGTGGCGACCAGCCACGCGGTGGCCGCCAGGACGCCGCCGGCCGCGCCCTCCAGTGTCTTGCCGGGGCTGACGCGCGGCGCGAGCTTGTGGCGGCCCAGGCTGCGGCCCGTGAAATAGGCGGCGATGTCGGCCACCCAGATCAAGGCCCACAGGCTGATCAGCGCCCCCGCGCCGTGGCGCAGAAAGACCCAGGCCAGCGCATACCAGGTCGCCGCCAGGGCCAGCACGCCGGTCAGCGCCAGCACGCCGGGCCGGCAGGCGTCCGGCACCCGGGCGCGCACCACGACGACGGGGGCCAGGGCCAGCCAGAACAGCACGGCCAGCGGCAGCAGATACGAACCGAAGACGGTTTCCAGCGTCGGCTGGCCATCGACCAGCAGGCGGGACAACGGCACCAGCACGAGGACGGCCAGCACCGCGCCGCCCCAGCGCACGGCGGCGCCGGCGATGACCAGCCGCAGCCATTCCCACAAGGCGCAACCGGTCATCAGGCCCAGCAGGGCCAGCATCGGCCAGGGGGTCGGAGCCGTCACGGCGGCGGCCACGATCAGCAGCAGGACGATGGCGGTGAGAATGCGCTGGCGCAGCATGGATGGAATTCCTCAGGGCCGATGTGGACGATTCAAAAAGGCGATCGCAGGACCTGCGCGCCGCTCAGACGGCGCCGCGCAATTGAGCGCTGGTGCGGCCAAAGCGCCGCTCGCGCCCCCGATACCACGCGAAGGCCTCATCGAGCTGCCCGGCGTCGAAATCCGGCCACCAGCAGTCGGTGAAATACAGTTCAGTATAGGCGAGCTGCCAGATCAGGAAATTGGAGATGCGCTGCTCTCCGCCGGTGCGGATGAACAGGTCGGGCTCGGGGGCATAGGCCATGGCCAGCCGGGGCGTCAGGGCGGCTTCGTCCAGGGCCTCGGGATGCGCGGCCAGATCGGGCCGTTCAGCCAGCAGGGCCCGGGTGGCCTGCAGGATGTCCCAGCGACCGCCGTAATTGGCGGCGATGGTCAGGGTCAGCGCCGTCTGCCGGGCGGTGCGCTGCTCGGCGGCCTCGATCAGGCCGCGCAGATGGGCGTCAAAGGCCGACAGGTCGCCCACCACGCGCAGGCGCACGCCCTGGGCTTCCAGGCGGTCGACTTCTTTTTCCAGGGTGCGCACGAACAGGCGCATCAGCAGAGAGACTTCCTGGGCCGGCCGGCGCCAGTTCTCGGAACTGAAGGCGAACAGCGTCAGGTAGCGCACGCCCCGCTGGCCGCAGGCCTCGACGATGCGGCGCACGGCCTGAACGCCGCGCACGTGCCCTGCCGTACGCGGCAGCATCCGCCGGGTCGCCCAGCGACCGTTGCCATCCATGATGATGGCGACATGCCGGGGCACGTCCCCGGTCTCGGGAATGGCAAGCGTGGAAGAATGAGTTTCGATCATACGCCGTGGCGTCGCATGGACGGTCAGACCGTCATGATCTCGGCTTCCTTCTGGGTGACCAGCTTGTCGATCTCGGCCACGTAGCGGTCGGTGAGCTTTTGCACCTCGTCCTGGCCGCGGCGGTCCTCGTCTTCCGAGATTTCCTTGTCCTTGACCAGTTTTTTCAGGGTTTCATTGGCCTCGCGGCGCAGATTGCGCACGGCGACCTTGGCGTCTTCGCCCTCGCCGCGCACGACCTTGGTCAGGTCCCGGCGGCGCTCTTCCGTCAGGGCCGGCATCGGCACGCGGATGTTATCGCCCATGGAAATGGGATTCAAACCCAGATCGGATTCGCGGATGGCCTTGTCGACCGGACCTGCCATGGTCTTTTCCCAGACTTGCACGCTGAGGGTGCGGGCGTCGATCACGGTCACGTTGGCGACCTGGCTCACCGGCACGGGGGAACCGTAGTATTCGACATGCACGTGGTCCAGAATTCCGGCATGGGCCCGACCCGTGCGGATCTTGGCCAGGCTGGTCTTCAGGGCTTCGATGGATTTGCCCATGCGCTCGTCAGCCGAGCTGCGGATGTCGGAAAGACTCATGAGGATTCCTATACCTGAACCAGGGTGCCTTCGTCCTCGCCGCAGACGACGCGCCGGAGGGCTCCTGGTTTATTGATCGAAAAGACCTTGATCGGCAACTTCTGGTCGCGGCACAGCGCGAAAGCCGTGGCGTCCATGACTTCGAGGCGGCGCACGATGGCTTCGTCGAAGCTGATGCGCGAATAACGCGTGGCGTTCGGGTCCTTGTTGGGATCGGCGCTGTAGATGCCGTCGACCTTGGTGGCCTTGAGCACGATCTCGGCGCCGACTTCGGCGCCGCGCAAGGCGGCCGCCGTATCCGTGGTGAAGAAGGGATTGCCGGTGCCGGCCGCGAAGATGACGACCTTGCCTTCTTCCAGATAGCGCAGGGCCTTGGGGCGGATGTAGCGCTCGACCACCTGATCGATGTTCAGGGCCGATTGCACCCGGGTATCGACGCCGTGGTTCTTCAGGGCGTCCTGCAGCGCCAGGCCGTTCATGACGGTGGCCAGCATGCCCATGTAATCGGCCGTGGCGCGGTCCATGCCCTGGGCGCCCGGCGCGACGCCGCGAAAGATATTGCCCCCGCCGATCACCACGGCCAACTGCACGCCGAGGGACACGATGCCGTGGATTTCCTCGGTCATGCGAAGTATGGTCGCGCGGTTGATGCCGAAGGCATCGCCGCCCATCAGAGCCTCGCCCGAAAGTTTCAGGAGAACGCGCTTGTAGGCAGGAGTGGACATGCGGGATTCCTGGAAGGAAGAATAATCGTTGTAACTTGAAAGGCGCCGGGGCGCGGATGCCGGGATGCGCCCGAGCACGGTTCGGCCGTTGAGGACCGAGCCGTGCCGGCATATCCGAAAGCGGCGCGCAAGCCGTACAACGGGCAGGCAAGTGAAATGCTTGGTAGCAAAAACGCTTGCTTGCCCGACGGTTGCGCTAGAGTACTACTAAATCAGGAACCGCTGGCGGCAGCAGCGACTTCAGCAGCGAAGTCCTCGGACTTCTTCTCGATGCCCTCGCCCACCACGAACAGCGCGTAGCGGTTGATGCGGGCCGATTTTTCCTTGAGCATCTGCTCGACGGACTGCTTGTCGTTCTTGACGAAGGGCTGCGACAGCAGCGTGACTTCTTTCAGGAACTTCTGCACCGAGCCTTCGACCATTTTGGCGACGATCTCGGCCGGCTTGCCGGATTCGGCGGCCTTTTGTTCAGCGACGGAGCGTTCGGCAGCGATCAGCGCGGGATCCACGCCGTCCGCGTTCAGGGCGCGGGGCTTGGTCGCGGCGATGTGCATGGCCAGATCCTTGCCGACTTCCTCGTCACCGGCGAAGTCCACCAGCACGCCGATCCGGCCGCCGTGCACGTAGCTGCTCAGGCCGTCCACAGTGTCGAAACGCTGGAAGCGGCGCACGGACATGTTTTCACCGATCTTGCCCACCAGGTGGGTGCGCACGGATTCGACGGTGCCTTCGCCCATGGCGCAGGCGCCCAGGGCTTCCAGGTCGGCCGGATTGCGCTCGGCGGCGACACGGGCCAGATCGTTGACGAAAGCGATGAAATCGTCATTCTTGGCGACGAAGTCGGTTTCGCAGTTGACTTCGACCAGCGCGCCGGTCTTGCCGTCGGCGGCGATGTACAGGCCGACCAGGCCTTCGGCCGTGACGCGGCTGGCGGCCTTGGAAGCCTTGCTGCCCAGCTTGACGCGCAGCAGTTCTTCAGCGCGAGCCAGGTCGCCATCGGCCTCGGTCAGGGCCTTCTTGCATTCCATCATGGGCGCGTCGGTCTTTTCGCGCAGTTCCTTGACCATGGCGGCGGTGATTTGAGCCATTGTGATTTCTCCTGTTCAATCAATGCGCGCGCCGACGGGCGGCGCGCGACGAGTCCGCCGCAGACGGGCGGCGGGCCTGGACGGCGGAAGGCCGGAAATTATTCCTGGTCCTGGTCCTGCTCGACCTCGATGAATTCCTCGCCTTCGGCCAGTTCTTCGACCAGGCCGTTGATGCTTTGCTCACGGCCGGCCAGCACGGCGTCGGCCATGCCGCGCGCGTACAGGGCGATGGCCTTGGAGGAGTCGTCGTTGCCCGGGATCACGTGATCGATGCCTTCGGGCGAGTGGTTGGTATCCACCACGCCGACCACCGGGATGCCCAGGGTGCGGGCTTCGGCCACGGCGATCTTGTGGTAACCCACGTCGATCACGAACAGGGCGTCGGGCAGCGTGTTCATGTCCTTGATGCCGCCGATGGACTTGTTCAGCTTGTCCATTTCACGGGCGAACATGAGGGCTTCTTTCTTGCTCATGTGCTCGGTGGCGCCTTCGGCCTGTTGGGCTTCCATGTCCTTCAGGCGCTTGATCGAGGTCTTGACCGTCTTGAAGTTGGTCATCATGCCGCCCAGCCAGCGGCTGTCGACGTAGGGCATGCCGCAGCGCTGGGCTTCGGCGGCGACCAGTTCACGGGCGGAGCGCTTGGTGCCGACGAACAGCACGTTGCCGCCGCGCGCAGCGATCTGGCGCACGAACTGGCTGGCTTCCAGGTACTTTTCAACCGTGCGTTCCAGGTTGACGATGTGAATCTTGTTGCGCTGGCCGAAGATGTATTCGGCCATCTTCGGGTTCCAGTAACGGGTTTGGTGACCGAAGTGGACACCGGCTTCCAGCATTTCGCGCATGAGCGACATGAAAATTCTCCGAGAGGGTTTGGTCTTGTACCTGTCCAGTATCCGGGACTAACATGCAGAAAGCCTGAAACTTCAAACGGTTTTTCCACATGCAGTCCCGCACACCCTAGGGTGGTCAGGCACGCTATTTACAGCTAAGCCTATAATTCTACTATCCATCTCGTTCATACAGCAAGCACCCCATGAGCCCAGTCATCACCGATCCCCAGCAACTCGACCAGATGCGCGCCGCCTGCCAGGCCGCCGCCAGCATCCTGGATTACCTCGAACCCCATGTGCGCGCCGGGGTCACGACGGGGGAACTCGAACGCCTGTGCATGGATTACCTGACCAACACGCTGCACGTGAAATCAGCCACGGTGGGCTATGCGCCCCCGGGCTATCCGCCCTACCCGGCCTCGATCTGCATCTCGGTCAACCACGTCATCTGCCACGGCATCCCCGGTGACAAGGTGCTGAAGAACGGCGACATCCTGAACATGGACATCACCATCATCAAGGACGGCTGGTTCGGCGACACCAGCCGCATGTACTGCGTGGGCGAACCCTCCATCCTGGCCCGCCGCCTGATCGACACCACCTACGAATGCATGTGGCTGGGCATCGATCAGGTCCGTCCGGGCGCGACCCTGGGCGACATCGGCCACGCCATCCAGAAACACGCCGAGAGCGCGGGTTTTTCCGTGGTGCGCGAATACTGCGGCCACGGCGTCGGCCAGCGTTTTCACCAGGACCCGCAGGTCCTGCACTATGGCAAGCCCGGCACGGGCGTGCGCCTGGAGCCCGGCATGATCTTCACGATCGAGCCCATGATCAACGCCGGCCGCCGCGAAATCCGCACCCTGGCCGACCAATGGACGGTCGTCACGCGCGACCACAGCCTGTCGGCCCAGTGGGAACACAGCATCCTGGTCACCGACGACGGCTACGAAGTGCTGACGGTCTCGCCCGGCATGCCGGCGCCCCCTGCCTTCACCAAAGCCGCCCGCGCGGCTGCCTGACAGGTCAATGACCATGCGCCCGGGCACGCTGCCCGCCGGCGAAGCGGAACACGTCAACACCGAACCGGCGGGTTCCGACCCGCAGCGGCGGACAGTGGCCGAACTGCGCGTCCGGCTGCAGGCGCGGCAGGCCGAAGCCATCCGGGACTGGCGCCTGCACCTGCGGCCCGACACGCTGCTGACCGCTCTGCGGCGCATCGCCGACGACACGCTGCGCGGCCTGCTGAAGATCCATCCGCTGCCGGCCGGCGCCTGCGCCGCCGCCGTCGGCGGCTATGGCCGGGGCGAACTGTATCCCGGCTCCGACCTCGACATCCTGATCCTGCTTGAACGCGCCCCGGACGCCGCCGCCCGCGAACGCATCGAGCCCCTGGTCGCCGCCTTGTGGGACATCGGCCTGGAACCCGGGCTGAGCGTACGCACCCTGGAGCAATGCCGCCACGAGGCGGCCGCCGACATCACCGTCCAGACCTCTCTGCTGGAGGCCCGCTGGCTGGCCGGCGGCCGGTCGCTGTTCCAGCGTTTTCGCGCCCGGATGCAAGAGGACCTGGACCCGCAGGATTTCTATCTGGCCAAACGCGCCGAAATGCAGCAGCGGCATGCGCGCCACCAGGACACGCCCTACGCGCTGGAGCCGAACTGCAAGGAAGCCCCCGGCGGGCTGCGCGATCTGCAAGTGCTGCTGTGGCTGGCGCGCGCTGCCGGCCTGGGGCCGACCTGGACCGCCGTCGCGCGCACCGATCTGCTGACCTCGGCCGAATTCCGTTCCCTGCGGCGGGCGGAACTGGCCTTCAAGCGCTTGCGGATCGAGCTGCACCTGCTGGCCGGCCGCCGCGAGGACCGCGTGCTGTTCGACCTGCAGCCGCGCCTGGCCGAGGTCTATGGCTTCACCGACCAGCCGCACCGGCGCGCCAGCGAACTGCTGATGCAGCGCTACTACTGGGCGGCGCGCGTGGTCTGTCAGGTCAACCGGCTGCTGATGCTGGCGCTGGAAGAACACCTGTTTCCCCAACCCCAGGATGAAACCATCGCGCTGGACGCGGATTTTTGCGTCCGCCGCGGATGGCTGGCCCTGGTCCGCGAAGACGCTTTCGAGCGCGCGCCCAGCCTGCTGTTGAAGGTCTTCCTGGTGGCGCAACAGCACCCGGAACTGCGCGGAATGGCCGCCGGCACCCTGCGCGCCATGTGGCATGCCCGCCACCGCATCGACCGGGCGTTTCGCGACGATCCGGCCAACCGCCGCCTGTTCCTGGACATCCTGCGCCAGCCGCGCGGCATCGTCCATGCGCTGCGCGACATGACGATGTGGAACATCCTGCCGCGCTACCTGCCAGTGTTCCGGCGCATCGTCGGCCAGATGCAGCACGATCTGTTCCATGCCTATACCGTTGACCAGCACATCCTGATGGTGATCCGCAACCTGCGGCGCTTCACCATGCCCGAGCATGCCCAGGAATATCCCCTGGCCAGCCAGTTGATCGCCGATCTGGACGAACATTGGCTGCTGTACGTGGCGGCCCTGTTCCACGACATCGCCAAAGGACGCGGCGGCGATCATTCGCAACTGGGCGCCGCCGAGGTGCGGCGCTTTGCCCGCCGCCACGACCTGCCGCGCGAATCCGTCGAGCTGCTGGATTTTCTGGTGCGCGAACACCTGACCCTGTCCCAGGTGGCCCAGAAGCGCGACCTGAGCGATCCCCGGGTGATCCACGAATTCGCCGCCCGGGTCAGATCCCGGCGCCGCCTGGCCGCCCTGTACCTGCTGACGGTGGCCGACATCCGCGGCACCAGCCCCAAGGTCTGGAACACCTGGAAAGGCAAGCTGCTGGAAGACCTGTACCACCGGACGCTGGCGGCCCTGGGGGGCGAGCAGCCCGATACCCGGACCATCCTGGCCCTGCGCAAGGACGCCGCCGCCGCGGAAGTCCGCCGCATGGGGCTGCGCGACGACAGCCGCGAGGCTTTCTGGTCGCAACTGGACGTGGCCTACTTCCTGCGCCACGACGTCAACGAGATCGCCTGGCACACGCGGCACCTGTACCACTGCTTCCAGGGACCCGATCCGGTCGTGCGCGCCCGCGTCCTGGGCCAGAGCGAGGCCTTGCAGATCCTGGCCTACGCGCCCGACCGGCCGGACCTGTTCATGGACATCTGCACCTATTTCGACTGCCGCGGCCTGAGCATCCAGGACGCCCGCATCCACACCACGCGCCAGGGCTGGGCGCTGGACAGTTTCATCGTGCTGCTGCCGGAACACGAGCGCGACTACCGCGCCTACGCCACGCTGATCGAGCACGAGTTGCGCGCGGCGCTGGACGGCGGGCCGGCGGCGTCCCGGTCGGCGCGCGCCTCGAACCCGGGTTCGCGCCGCTCGCGGGCCTTTCCGATCCTGCCCAGCGTCGTGCTGCAACCCGATGAACAGGGCGGCAACTGGCGGCTGTCGGTCACGGCGGCCGACCGTGTCGGCCTGCTGCATGACCTGGCCCGGGTATTCGCCCGCCACGACGTGAGCCTGAAAATGGCCAAGATCATGACGCTGGGCGACCGGGTGGAGGACATCTTCGTCCTCGACGGCCCCGGCCTGGCTCAGCCGCGCGGCCAGATGCAGTTCGAGCGCCAGGTGCTGGACACGCTGGGCGCGGCGACCGATGCCGCCGCGACGGCGGTGTCGACGGCCCTACCGGCGGCTCCGGTGAACTTTATCGATCCGGCAAACTCCAAGCATCAGCCGGATGCCGTGAATGCCACGAATCCGTCCAGCCCCCCGAACCCGAATCCCTCTTCGACATGACTCTGACCCGCTCCGACCGTCTTTTGCGTCTCACCGGCCTGCTGTGCCTGGCTGCCGTGGGCTTCGCCCTGTTCTCGCAGCATGTGCTGGGCATGAAGCCTTGCGCCTGGTGCGTGCTGCAGCGGCTGATCCTGCTGGCCATCGCCGCCGTCTGCGGCCTGGCGGGCATGGGGTGGGGCTCGACCCTGGCGCGCCGCGCCGGCGCCGCCATTGCGGCTGTGCTGGCCGGGTGCGGCATCGTCGCCGCCTGGTATCAATACAGCGTGGCCGCGCAGATGTTCTCCTGCGCGCAGACCTTCGCCGACCGCTTCATTTCAAGCTCAGGGCTGGACGCCGCCCTGCCCTGGCTGTTCGGCATCTATGCAAGCTGCATGGACGCCCGCGTCACTCTGCTGGGCGTGGAATACGCGCTGTGGGGCCTGATGCTGTTCATCGCCTGCGCCGTGCTGGCGCTGGCCGCGCTGCGACGCGCCGCCCGAAACTGATTCAGCTTTCCTCTGCCGGTGCCACCATGGCGCCGGAACGCTGCGGCAGGCCGCGGGAGTTGCGCAGCAGCTCCAGATAGGCTTCGTCGATGTCGCCGGTGATGTAACGGCCATTGAAGCAGGACGACTCAAAGGACCGCATGGCCGGGTTCAGGTCCCGCAGGGATTGCTCCAGGTCGTCCAGGTCCTGGTAGACCAGGCCGTCGGCGCCGATCTCGCGGGCGATCTGCGCCTCGTCCCGTCCAGTGGCGATCAGTTCGGCCTGGGTCGGCATGTCGATGCCGTAGACGTTCGGATAGCGGACCGCCGGGGCCGCCGAGGCGAAATAGACCTTGTTGGCGCCCGCCGCCCGCGCCATGTCGACGATTTCGCGGCTGGTGGTGCCGCGCACGATCGAATCGTCGACCAGCAGCACGTTCTTGCCGCGGAACTCCATGTCGATGGCGCTGAGTTTCTGGCGCACGGATTTCTTGCGCACGGCCTGGCCGGGCATGATGAAGGTGCGGCCCACATAGCGGTTCTTGATGAAGCCTTCGCGGTAGTTCAGGCCCAGTCGCGCGGCCAGTTGCATGGCCGAAGGGCGCGATGAATCCGGAATCGGCATGACCACGTCCAGATCGCCCAGGCGCAGGGTCTTGGCGACCTTGTCCGCCAGGTATTCGCCCATGTGCAGGCGCGCGTCATAGATCGAGATCCCGTCCATGACGGAATCAGGCCGGGCGAAATAAACGTATTCAAAGACGCAGGGCGTCTGTTCCAGGCCGGGTTCGGCGCAGGCTTCGGCGCTGAATTCACCGTCCTCGGTGATGACGACGGCCTCGCCGGGCGCGATGTCGCGCACCAGGGAAAAGCCGCTGCCGGTCAGCGCCACGGATTCGGAGGCCAGCATCCATTCGGTGCCGGACGGGGTGTCGTTGCGGCCCAGGCACAGGGGCCGGATGCCGTGCGGGTCGCGGAAAGCCACCAGGCCAAAGCTGCTGATGTTGGCGATGACGGCATAGGCGCCCTTGGCGCGACGGTGCACCGCGCGCACCGCCTGGAACACCGCGTTGGCATCCAGGGTGACGCCGTTGGAGGCCTGCTGCAGCTCGTGGGCGAAGACGTTGAGCAGGACTTCGGAGTCGGAATTGGTGTTGATGTGGCGCCGGTCGTGCTTGAACAGGGACTCGCGCAGTTCGCGCCAGTTGGTCAGGTTGCCGTTGTGCACGAAGGTGATGCCGAACGGCGCATTGACGTAAAAGGGCTGGGCCTCGTCCACGCTGGCGCTGGAGCCCGCCGTGGGGTAGCGCACCTGCCCCACCCCGCTGTTGCCGGGCAGCGCCCGCATATTGCGCGTGCGGAACACGTCGCGCACCAGGCCATGGGCCTTGTGCATATTGAAGAACTGATCGTGCGCGGTGGCGATGCCCGCCGCGTCCTGGCCCCGATGCTGCAGCAGCAACAGGCTGTCATAGATCAGTTGATTGACGGGGCCGCGCCCCATCACACCCACGATTCCGCACATAAGAATGAATTCCGGCTAATAGGGAAGCAGTTCCGCCACCTGGGTCGGCAGCAGCGATTTGACGTGTTGAAAACCCCGGACGGCGGCGTCGGACGTGCGCGCGTCCCGCCACCAGGGTTCTTGAGGAAGCTGGGTGTAGCCCGCCAGCCCCACCAGGGCCAGGACCAGGACCACGCCGCGCACCGCGCCGAACACGGCGCCCAGGCCGTGATCGGCCGGCGTCAGGCCGGTGCGATCCACCAGGGCGCCCAGCGCCATGTTCAGCAGGCCGACCATCAGCAAAGCCATGATGAAGACCGCCCCGTAGGCGGCCAGCGTGCGCAGCAGGCCGTTGTCGATCAGGCCCAGCAGCCAGTCCGACGCCGCCGGCCCCCACCAGATGGCGGCCACGAAGGCGGCGATGTAGGCGACCAGGGACAGGACCTCGCGCAGAAAGCCGCGCAGCAGGCCGATCAGGGCCGAGACGGCCACAATGGCCAGGACGAAGTAGTCGAAGCTGGTCACGTGCCGGAGGTCATGGGCGGGAAATCATTCGCCGGCCGTCATTTGCCGGAGATCAGGCCGTTCTGGTAGCCCAGCGCCCGCAGCCGGGCCTGGGCCGCCTGAGCGGCCTCGTGGGAACCAAAGGGTCCCACCCGCAAGCGATAGACGGTGCGGCCGTTGGACTGGCCGCGTTCGACATAGGCGTCGGAGACGCCGGCCTGGCGCAGGCTGTCGCGCCGCGCATTCGCGTCCTGTTCGGTCGTGTAAGCGGCAACCTGTAGGTAATAGCGGCCTGCGGCAGCGGGCTTGGGCTTGGCGGGTTCGGCGGCGGGCGGCGCCTTGCCGGACAGCAGCGCCAGCGCGACGGAACCGTCGTCGGTGCGGTCGGCCGGCTTGGCGGCAGGTTTTTCCACAGCGGCCCGATCAGCAGGTTTGGGCTTGGCGGGCTCGGCGGCCGGTTTTTCGCTGGACGGCTCGGGCTGGGTCCGGGCGGGCGGTTCGGGCGCGGCGGTGACTGCAGGCGGCGCGAGCCGGGGCGGTTCGGACGATTGCGACGGATCGGCGGGTTCGACATCACCATCGCCGGATGCGGCAGCCAGCGGACCAGGATTGCGCTCGGCGTCGGTGGGGGCGGAATCCGGGGACGCGGTATCCGGCGAAGGAGCGGGCTCGGTCGCCGGCGGCAGGCCGGCCACCGGCGCGGGCACCACGATCGGCGCGTGCGCGTCGTCGGGCACGGGTTCGTCGAACAGCCAGGGGACGACGATGAAGGCCGCCAGCACCAGCGCCAGGGCGCCGATCAGGCGGCGGCGTGCTTTGACGCGCAGTTCACGAAGCTGGGCCTCGGTCCCGGCGGATCGTGCCGGTGCGCGTTGTCCCGTTTCGGTTCCCTTGCGAAAAAACATCGTGCAGCCAACCCATCAAAAGTGGCGGATCGGCCTGCGGGTCCGATCAGGACAGGACATCCCGGCCTTCGTGGCGCAGGACATCGAGCACAGGACCGACCGTGGCAAACGATCCGAACACAAGGATTCTATCATTGTCGGTCGCCTGCTTTCGGGCCTCGGCAAAGGCTTGTTCCGGACTGTCATAAGTTGAAACCTGAACATCCCGGACGGCCGCCGCAGGCCGGGGCGCGGCCCGGACGCCGGGCTTGTGCTCGCCCGAAGGCCGGGCGATTTCGCTGGTCTGGGCGATGAAGGGATCCACGGCCGCCTGTTCGCCGCTGATGCGGCGCACGATGCCGGCCAGTTCCTCTGCGGTGGTGCCGCGCGGCCCGCCCAGCGTGGCGCACAGCCAGCGGTCCACCCGCCGCGACAGGCGCGACAGCGTGGTTTCGATGTCCTTGTCGTGCAGCATGCCGACCACCGCATAGGTGTGCGGATAATGACCCATGCTGTCCAGATTCTGACCCAGCGCCGACGCCGCGTGCGGATTGTGCCCCACGTCCAGGATGGTGGCCGGCAGGCCGGGCAGGATCTGCATGCGGCCCGGCAGGCTGACGTGCAGCAAGCCCTGGCGCACATCCTGCTGGGTGACCACCAGACGGTCGCGCAGGGCTTCCAGGGCGGCCAGGGCGGCCGAGGCATTCAGCAACTGATTGGCGCCGCGCAGCGCGGGATAGCCCAGCGCGCTGCGGCGCTGCGCGCGGCCGCCATAGGCCCATTGCTGGCGATCGCCGGAATAGTTGAAATCGACCCCGACGCGCCAGAGGTCGGCGCCGATGGCTGCGGCATGATCGATCACGGTCTGCGGCGGCACCGGGTCCGCGCAGATGGCGGGCCGTCCGGGGCGGAAGACGTGGGCTTTCTCCAGGCCGATGGCCTCGCGGGTATCGCCCAGGTATTGCGTATGGTCCAGGTCCACGCTGGTCAGGATGGCGCAGTCGGCGTCGAGCAGATTGACTGCGTCCAGCCGGCCGCCCAGGCCGACTTCCAGCACCACGACGTCCAGGCGGGCGGCCTGGAACAGCAGCAGCGCCGCCAGCGTGGTCATCTCGAAATACGTCAGGGTGACGTCGCCGCGCGCGGCCTCGATGCGTTCGAGCTGGGCCACGATGTCCGCGTCGCCCGCCTCTTGCCCGTTCACGCAGATGCGCTCATTGAAGCGCAGCAGATGGGGCGAGGTGTATTTGCCGACCTTGTAGCCCGCGTTCAGCAGGATGGACTCCAGCATGGCGCAGGTGGAACCCTTGCCATTGGTGCCCGCCACGGTGATCTTGACGCAGTCCAGGGACAGGTCCAGGTGATCGGCCACGACGCGGATACGGTCCAGGCCCAGATCGATGGCTTTCGGGTGCAGGGTTTCGAGATAGGCCAGCCAGTCGGCGAGCGCGGCGCCCGGGGCGGGAGCGGAAATGGACATGGAGCGGGAATCAGCAGTGAAGACGACAAATGAGAAACGGCAGGTGCCGATATTAGCACCTGCCGTTTCGGGAGACACCGAACATCCCTGTTGCCTGCGTAACCTGCAAGTTAGCAAGGACTCCGGCCGCCGGGCCGCCCCAAGGCCGGGGGGCCCCCTCGGGGGGCAGCAAGCGGCCGAAGGCTGCGCAGCGTGGGGGCTACTTTTTACGGACGGGAGGCACGTCCGTGCAATGGCCGTCCGCGACCTCGGCGGCCATGCCCACCGACTCACCCAGCGTCGGGTGCGGGTGGATGGTCTTGCCGATGTCCACGGAGTCCGCACCCATCTCGATGGCCAGAGCGACCTCGCTGATCAGATCGCCCGCGTGGGTGCCGACGATGCCGCCGCCCAGGATGCGGCCGGTTTCCGCGTCGAACAGCAGCTTGGTGAAGCCCTCGTCGCGGCCGTTGGCGATGGCGCGGCCCGAAGCCTGCCAGGGGAACAAGCCCTTCTTGACGGCGATACCGTCTTTCTTGGCCGTTTCCTCGGTCAGGCCGACCCAGGCCACCTCGGGGTCCGTGTAGGCCACCGAGGGGATCACGCGGGCGTCGAAGAACGCCTTGTGGCCGGCGATGACTTCGGCGGCCACGTGGGCCTCGTGCACGGCCTTGTGCGCCAGCATGGGCTGACCCACGATGTCACCGATGGCGTAGATGTGCGGCACATTGGTGCGCATCTGCTTGTCCACGGCGATGAAGCCGCGGTCGGACACCGCCACACCGGCGTTTTCCGCGCCGATCTTCTTGCCGTTGGGCGAACGGCCCACGGCCTGCAGCACCAGATCGTAGCGCTGGGGTTCCTTGGGGGCGGCTTCGCCCTCGAAGGTGACCCAGATGCCGTCTTCCTTGGCCTCGGCCCCCACCGTCTTGGTGTTGAGCATGACGTGGTCGAAGCGCTTGGCGTTCATCTTGTCCCAGACCTTGACCAGGTCACGGTCCGCGCCGGTCATCAGCGTGGGCAGCATTTCCACCACGTCCAGGCGGGCGCCCAGCGCGGAGTACACCGTCCCCATTTCCAGGCCGATGATGCCGCCGCCGACGATCAGCATGCGCTTGGGGATCGACTTCAGCGCCAGCGCTCCGGTCGAATCGACCACGCGCGGGTCGTCCGGCAGGAACGGCAGTTTCACCGACTGGCTGCCGGCGGCGATGATGGCCGAAGCGAACTTGACCGTGGTCTGACTGCCGTCCGCCTTGGCCACCGTCAGGTGGTGCGGATCCGCAAAAGCGCCCACGCCCTGGATGACCGTGACCTTGCGGGCCTTGGCCATGCCGGCCAGGCCGCCGGTGAGCTTGCCGATCACCGAGTCCTTGTAGCCGCGCAGCTTGTCCAGGTCGATCGTCGGCTCGCCAAAGGTGATGCCGTGAGCCGCCATGGTCTTGGCTTCTTCCAGCACGCCGACGGTGTGCAGCAGCGCCTTGGACGGGATGCAGCCGACGTTCAGGCAGACGCCGCCCAGGGTGGCGTAACGTTCCACCAGGACGACCTTCAGGCCCAGGTCCGCGGCACGGAAGGCGGCCGAATAGCCGCCGGGGCCCGCGCCCAGCACCAGGACGTCGTATTCGCCGTCGGCCGCGCCGGAAAACTGCGCGGCGACCGGAGCCGGCGCGGCAGGCGCAGCCGCCGCAGGCGCGGCAGCAGCCGGTGCAGGAGCGGCCGGAGCCGCGGCAGCCTCGCCGCCGGCCGCTTCGATGCGGACCACGGCCGTGCCCTGGGCAACCTTGTCGCCCAGCTTGACGAGGATTTCCTTCACCACCCCGCCCTGCTCGGCCGGGATCTCCATGGAGGCCTTGTCGGACTCCACGGTGATCAGGCTTTGCTCGGCCTGGATGCTGTCGCCCACATTCACCAGGATCTCGATGACTTCGACCGAGTCGAAGTCGCCGATGTCGGGGACGTTCAGATCGATGAGACTCATGCGATCCCCCTTACAGGATGATGCGGCGGAAGTCCGCCAGCAGGCCCGCCAGATAGGCGTTGAAGCGCGCGGCGGCGGCCCCGTCGATCACGCGGTGATCGTAGGACAGCGACAGCG
This sequence comes from Castellaniella hirudinis, assembly GCF_042651965.1. Taxonomy (NCBI): domain Bacteria; kingdom Pseudomonadati; phylum Pseudomonadota; class Betaproteobacteria; order Burkholderiales; family Alcaligenaceae; genus Castellaniella; species Castellaniella hirudinis. The sequence continues at coordinate 57,262 of NZ_JBHSDY010000006.1, read as the reverse complement.
GCAGCATCAGGCGCGGCTGGAAGGCCTTGCCGTCCCAGACCGGCTGCATGGCCGAGCGCGACACACCGAGGATGGCGACTTCGGGCGCGTTGATGATGGGCGTGAAGTCCGTGCCGCCGATCCCGCCCAGGGACGAGATCGAGAAGCAGCCGCCTTGCATCTGCGAGGGCGAGAGCTTGCCTTCGCGGGCCAGCGCGGCGAGTTCGGAGGTTTCCGCCGCCAGTTCCATCACACCCTTCTTGTCGGCGTCCCGGATCACCGGAACGACCAGCCCGTTGGGCGTATCGGCCGCGAAGCCGATGTGGAAGTAGCGCTTGAGCACCAGGGTGTCGCCGTCCAGCGAGGCGTTGAATTCCGGGTGCTTCTTCAGGGCTGCGACCACGGCCTTGATCAGGAAGGCCAGCATGGTGACCTTGGCGCCGGACTTCTTGTTTTCCGCGTTGAGCTGCTGGCGCAGGGCTTCCAGTTCGGTGATGTCCGCCACGTCGTTGTTGGTGACGTGCGGGATCATGACCCAGTTGCGGTGCAGGTTGGCGCCGGAGATCTTCTTGATGCGCGACAACGGCTTGGATTCGATCTCGCCGAACTTGGCGAAATCGACCTTGGGCCAGCCCAGCACGCTGAAGCCGCCGCCCGCCGGCACGGTCGAGCCCACGGGGCTCGCGCCGCCGGTGGCCAGGGCCTGCTTGACGTAGGCGCGCACGTCGTCAATGAGGATGCGGTTCTTGGGGCCGCTGCCGGTGACCTGAGCCAGGTTCACACCCAGTTCGCGGGCGAACTGGCGCACCGAGGGCGAAGCGTGCGGCAGATCGCGCAGGGGCACGTCGGCCTCGGCGAAAGCCGCCGTCGGCGAGGTGCGCGTCGGCGCGGCAGAAGCCGGTGCCGGCGCAGCGGCGGCGGGCGCAGGCGCCGGGGCTGCTGCAGGGGCCGGCGCGGCAGCCGGAGCCGCAGCGGCAGGCGCGGCGCCGCCGGCGGCTTCCACCACCAGGATTTCGGTGCCCTGGGAGACCTTGTCGCCCAGCTTGACCTTCAGGGCCTTGACCACCCCGGCGACCGAGGCCGGGATTTCCATGGAGGCCTTGTCGGATTCCACGGTGATCAGGCTTTGCTCGGCCTGGATGGTGTCGCCCACGTTCACCAGGATTTCGATGACTTCGACGGTGTCGAAGTCGCCGATGTCGGGCACGACCACGGACTGCTCGCCGCCCGCGGCGGCCGGCGCAGCCGGAGCCGCAGCCGCAGGCGCGGGAGCCGGAGCGGCCGCCGGGGCCGGCGCAGCAGCCGGAGCCGAAGCGGCGGGGGCGGCGGCGGCTGCGCCCGAAGCCTCGACCTCCAGGATCACCGAGCCTTCGTTGACCTTGTCGCCCAGCTTGACCTTGAGCGCCTTGACCACCCCGCCCTGCGAGGCCGGGATCTCCATGGAGGCCTTGTCGGATTCGACCGTGATCAGGCTTTGTTCAGCCTCGATCGTATCGCCCACGGCCACCAGGATCTCGATCACCTCGACCGAGTCGAAGTCGCCGATGTCGGGGACCTTGATTTCCACGATATTGCTCATGTTGTTCGTCCTCCTCAGGCGTAGTGCGGATTGACCTTGTCGGCGTCGATGCCGTACTTGGCAATCGCCTCGGCGCACTTCTTGATGTCGATGGTGCCTTCGTCAGCCAGACTGCGCAGGGCGGCCAGGACCACGAAGTGGCGGTCGATTTCGAAGTGCTTGCGCAGTTCGGAACGGAAGTCCGAGCGGCCGTAGCCGTCGGTCCCCAGGACCTTGAGCGCGCGCCCGTTCGGCACGAAGGGACGGATCATGTCGCCGTAGGCCTTGATGTAGTCGGTCGACACGATGACCGGGCCTTGCGTGTCCTTCAGCTGGCGCGTGACGTAGGCTTCCTGGACCGGCTCGGTCGGATGCAGCAGGTTGTGGCGTTCGGCGTCCAGGCCGTCGCGGCGCAGCTCCGAGAAGCTGGTCACGCTCCAGACGTCCGAGGTCACGCCCCAATCCTTTTCCAGCAATTCCTGGGCCGCCAGGACTTCGCGCAGAATGGTGCCGGAGCCCATCAGTTGCACGTGGGTCTTCTTGGAGGGCTTGGCGCTGGACTGCAGCTTGTACATGCCCTTCAGGATGCCCGCCTCGTCGCCGGCCTTCAGGCCCGGCTGAGCGTAGTTCTCGTTCATGAGCGTGATGTAGAAGAACACGTCTTCCTGGTCATGCATCATGCGCTGCAGGCCGCTGCGGATGATGACGGCGACTTCGTGCGCGAAGGCCGGATCGTACGCCACGCAATTGGGGATCAGCGAAGCCTGGATGTGGCTGTGGCCGTCCTCGTGCTGCAGGCCTTCGCCGTTCAGCGTCGTGCGGCCGGCGGTGCCGCCCAGCACGAAGCCGCGCGCCAGCATGTCGCCCGCCGCCCAGGCGTGGTCGCCGAAGCGCTGGAACCCGAACATCGAGTAGTAGATGAAGAACGGGATCATGATGGTGTTGCTGACGGAGTACGACGTCGCCGCCGCCACCCACGAGCTGAAACCACCGGCTTCGTTGATGCCTTCCTGCAGCAGTTGGCCGTTTTCCGCTTCGCGGTAGTACATCACCTGGCCCTTGTCGACCGGCACGTACTTCTGGCCTTCGGGGGCGTAGATGCCGATCTGGCGGAACAGGCCTTCCATACCGAAGGTACGGGACTCGTCCACCAGGATGGGCACGACGCGCGGCGCCAGGTCCTTGTCGCGCAGGATCTGGTTCAGCACCCGCACGAAGGCCTGGGTGGTGGAGATTTCACGGCCCTCGGCGGTGGGTTCCAGCACGGCCTTGAAGGAGTCCAGCGGCGGCACCGGCAGGGACTGGTCGGCCTTCACGCGGCGGTGCGGCAGGTAGCCGCCCAGCGCCTTGCGGTGTTCATGCAGGTACTTCATTTCCGGCGAATCTTCGGCCGGCTTGTAGAAGGGGATTTCCTCGACCTTGTCGTCGGGGATGGGAATATTGAAGCGGTCGCGGAATTCGCGCACCGAATCGACGTCCAGCTTCTTTTGCTGGTGGGTGGGGTTCTTGGCCTGGCCGACGTGGCCCATGCCGTAGCCCTTGATGGTCTTGGCCAGGATGACCGAAGGCTGGCCCTTGTGGCCGACGGCGGCGGCAAAGGCCGCGTAGACCTTGTGCGGATCGTGGCCGCCCCGGTTCAGGCGCCAGACGTCTTCGTCGCTCATGCGGCTGACCATCTCCAGCACCTTGGGATGCTTGCCGAAGAAGTTTTCGCGCACGAACTTGCCGTCGTTGGCCTTGTAGGCCTGGTATTCGCCATCCACGGTTTCTTCCATGATGCGGCGCAGGAGACCTTCCTTGTCGCGGGCGAACAGGGGATCCCAGTAGCCGCCCCAGATCAGCTTGAGCACGTTCCAGCCGTTGCCGCGGAAGGCGCCTTCGAGTTCCTGGATGATCTTGCCGTTGCCGCGCACCGGACCGTCCAGACGCTGCAGGTTGCAGTTGACGATGAAGATCAGGTTGTCCAGCTTTTCACGCGAGGCCAGGCCGATGGCGGCCAGGGTATCGGGTTCGTCGATCTCGCCGTCGCCCACGAAGACCCAGACCTTGCGCTCGGCCGTGTCGGCCAGGCCGCGGGCATGCAGGTACTTCAGGAAGCGGGCCTGGTAGATGGCCATCATGGGGCCGATACCCATCGATACCGTCGAGAACTGCCAGAAATCGGGCATCAGCTTGGGGTGCGGGTAGGAGGACAGTCCCTTGCCCTTGCCGCCGACTTCCTGGCGGAAGTAGTTCAGGTTTTCTTCGGTCAGGCGGCCTTCGAGGAAGGCGCGCGAATACATGCCCGGGGACGAGTGGCCCTGGAAGTACACCAGGTCGCCGCCGCGGTCGGCCGATTCGGCGTGCCAGAAGTGGTTCTGGCCGCATTCGATCATGGTCGCCAGCGAGGCGAAGGAGGCAATGTGGCCGCCCAGGCTGCCGCCGTCGGCGGGTTCGACCTTGTTGGCCCTGACCACCATGGCCATGGCGTTCCAGCGGATGTAGGAACGGATGCGTTCTTCCAGCACCATATTGCCCGGATGCGGGGGTTCCAGCCCCGGGGGGATGGTGTTCACATAGGCCGTGTTCAGGGAATAAGGAATGTGGGCGCCGTTGCGCCGGGCCAGATCGATCAGGCGCTCGATCAGATAATGGGCGCGTTCCGCGCCTTCGCGATCGAGCACCGCTTCCAGCGCATCGATCCATTCCTGGGTTTCCTGCTGATCGATATCCGCCGCTGCCGCGTGGACTTGGTCAAGAGAGGACATGGGGTGTGTCTCCTGTGGTGTGGTTCGATGACGCGACCACACATCGCGCCAGCCTGACTAAAAGAGGTGATGCGCCAGCGGCATTGCAACAGAAGCCCGGGGCGCGTCCGCGTCCCCTGGTGCCGGCACTTGCAGCCATTCTAGGAAAGAGCCTGCTCCAGCACAAGCAAAATTTCATTAGATGATATGTATTTTTATTATGTGAAAAATTGAATGGTGTTTTCGCGTCTAAAATGGCGCAATCGCGATACCCTCAAGTCCATGGCCTCTCCGAATCGCAAGTCTCTGATTCCGACGACGTTCTACGAACATGCCCGTCACAACAGCCGTCGCCTGTACTGGCTGACGCCGGCGGTCGTGCTCGTCCTCTATCTGTGCGTCATGGGCGCCTTCATCTGGCTGCAGCGCCTGCAGAGCGACAGCGTGATGTTCGTCACCATCGACCAGGAAACCCGCCAGCAGCGCCTGATGATGGTGGTGTTCGCCCTGTCCCTGGTGATTGTATTCAGCCTGCTGGCGCTCTGGCGCTATACCCGCTTTCGCACCCAGGCCGAAGCCGCGCTGATCGCCGAGACCGGTTTCCGCCGGGCCATGGAAAACTCCATGTCCACGGGCATGCGCGTGTTCGACATGCAGGGCCGCATTGCCTACGTGAATCCGGCCTTCTGCCGCATGATCGGCTGGAACGAGGCCGACCTGATCGGCCGCACGTCCCCCTTTCCTTATTGGCTGCCCGGACGCCACGACCATCACCGCGACACCCTGGCCCAGTTGCTGTCGGGGCGCACCCCCAGCAGCGGTCTGGAAATCGAAGCCCAGCGGCGCGACGGTTCGCGTTTCACTGCACGCATGTACGTGTCGCCTCTGCGCGATCCCAAAGGCGAGCAGATCGGCTGGATGACTTCCATGACCGACATCACCGAGCCCAAGCGCATCCGCGAGGCCCTGACCGCCGCGCACGAGCGCTTCATGACGGTGCTCGAAGGGCTGGACGATGCGATCTCGGTGGTGGCGGACACGCCCGAAGGCCTGGAGCTGTTGTTTGCCAACCGCACCTACCGGCGCCTGTTCGGCGCCCAGACCGGCGGCCACGCGGAGCTGCTGGGCGGTCGCCTGGGCCGTTTCACCGACGAGACCATGGAACTGTTCTCGGCCACGGCCCAGCGCTGGTTCGAAGTCCACCACCGCATGCTGGCCTGGACCGATTCGCGCCGCGTGCGCCTGCAGGTGGCGCGCGACATCACCGAACGCCGCAAGCACGAGGAAGAATCCCGCGTGCAGCAGGAAAAGGCCCAGCTCACCAGCCGCCTGACCACCATGGGGGAAATGGCCTCGTCCCTGGCGCACGAACTGAACCAGCCGCTGACGGCCATCAGCAATTACAATATGGCGGCCGTGGCGATGCTCAAGTCGGGCAAGGCCCCGACCGAATCCCTGCTCCAGGCGCTTGAAAAAGCGTCCCAGCAGGCCGAGCGCGCCGGCAAGATCATCAGCCGCATCCGCGAATTCGTGAAACGCAGCGAACCCCGCCGCCAGGCGGTGGGCCTGGGCCGGATCGTGGAAAACGCCGTCGGTTTCGCCGACATCGACGCCCGCAAGCGCCGCATCGAAATCGCCCTGGATCTGCCTGATCCCATGCCGGAAGTCCTGGCCGACCCCATCCTGATCGAACAGGTGCTGCTGAATCTGTTGAAGAACGGCGTCGAAGCCATGGAACACAGCGAATACCGCACGCTGCACGTCCGTATCACCGACCAGCATCCCCAGGTCGAGATCGCCGTCATCGATCGCGGCCATGGGCTGCGCAATCCCGAGCGGCTGTTCGAACCCTTTTACAGCACCAAGTCCGAAGGCCTGGGCATGGGCCTGAACATCTGCCGCACCATCATTGAATCGCATCACGGGCGCCTGTGGGCCAGCGCCAATCCGGAAGGCGGCACCATCTTCCGCGTCACCCTGCAAAAAGCCCCGCCCCGCCCTCAGAACACAGAACTCACGGAGGAACAGCACGCATGAGCGATACCCAAATCCCCAGCACCATCTATATCGTCGACGATGACGAGGCCGTCCGCGATTCCCTGCGCTGGCTGCTCGAGGCCAACGGCTATGCCGTGCGCAGTTTCGCCAGCGCCGAGGAATTCCTCGCCGCCTACGATCCTGAACTGGTCGGCGTCCTGATCGCCGACATCCGCATGCCCGGCATGAGCGGCCTGGAACTGCAGGAAGCCCTGATCGCCCGCAAGGCGCCGCTGCCCATCGTCTTCATCACCGGCCACGGCGACGTGCCGATGGCGGTCTCCACCATGAAGAAGGGCGCGGTCGATTTCCTCGAAAAACCCTTCAACGAGGCCGACCTGCGCGCGCTGGTCGCCGGCATGCTGGACCAGGCCCGCGACCGCGTGCGCGAAGCCCATGCCCAGCGTGACCAGCAGGCCGTACTCAGCCGCCTGACCGCCCGCGAGCAGCAGGTGCTGGAACGCATCGTGGCCGGGCGCCTGAACAAACAGATCGCCGGCGACCTGAACATCAGCATCAAGACCGTCGAGGCGCACCGCGCCAACATCATGGAAAAACTCGAGGTCACCACGGTGGCGGATCTGATGAAGATCGCCCTGACCCGCGCCGAGGAAGCCTGACATGAGCGCCCGCCTGATCGACGGTAAAGCCCTGTCCGCCCACGTGCGCGGTGAAGTCGCCGAACGCGTGCGCACGCTGAAGTCCCAGGGCGTCACGCCCGGGCTGGCGGTCGTGCTGGTCGGCGAAGACCCGGCTTCGCAGGTCTATGTCCGCAACAAGGCGGCCGCCTGCACCGCCGCCGGGATGCATTCGCGCGTCATTCCGCTGGGCGCCGACACGCCCGAAGGCGAACTGCTGGACGTGATCGAGACGCTGAACGCCGATCCGGCCATCCATGGCATCCTGGTGCAACTGCCCCTGCCCGGCCACATCGACACCGGCCTGGTCATCGAGACCATCAGCGCCGCCAAGGACGTGGACGGCTTCCACGTCAGCAACGCCGGTCTGCTGATGACCGGCCGGCCGCTGTTCCGCCCTTGCACGCCTTACGGCGTGATGAAGATGCTGGAGTCGGAAAATGTGCCGCTGCGCGGCGCCGAAGCCGTGATCGTGGGCGCCAGCAACATCGTCGGCAAGCCCATGGCCATGCTGCTGCTGGCGGCGGGCGCCACCGTCACGCTGTGCAATTCCAAGACCCGCGACCTGGGCGACCAGACTCGCCGGGCCGACGTGCTGGTGGTGGCCACGGGCCGGCCCGGCATCGTCAGCGGCGACATGGTCAAGCCCGGCGCCGTGGTGATCGACGTGGGCATCAACCGGCTCGAATCCGGCAAGCTCGTCGGCGACGTGGACTTTGATTCGGCCGCCGCCGTCGCATCCGCGATCACGCCCGTCCCCGGCGGCGTCGGTCCCATGACCATCGCCATGCTGCTGGTCAACACCATCGAGGCCGCCGAGCGCACGCTGCAGGCTTGAGGCTGCGGACTTGAAAAACGGGGGCCATGCCCCCATGTGATTGCGCATGAACAGCACCCGCATCGCCGGCAATCCCCTCCTCGTCCCGGCCGAGGTATTCGTGGACTACGGCGCCGTCCGGCCCGAGCACATCGAACCCGCCGTGCGCGAGCTGATCGAGGCCTCGCGCGCCGCGATCGAAACCGCCGCCGCCTGCACGGACGCGCCGGACTGGGACAACCTGATCGAATCCATCGAGGACCCGTCCGAGCGCCTGCACCGGGCCTGGTCGATCGCCGGACACCTGAACAGCGTGGTCAACACGCCTGACCTGCGCACCGCCTACAACGCCTGCCTGCCCCTGATGAGCGAGTTCTCGACCTGGGTGGGCCTGCATCGCGGCCTGTACGAACGCTACCGCGCGCTGGCGGCAAGCCCTGCCTTCGCCGCCCTGTCGCCGACCCGCCGCCGCATCGTCGAGCTGGCGCTGCGCGACTTCCGCCTGAGCGGGGTCGAACTGGAAGGCGCCGCGCGTGACACCTACGCACGCAACGCGGATCTGCAGGCCCAGGTGTCGCAGAAATTCTCGGAAAACGTGCTCGACGCGACGGACGGCTGGTCCCTGACGATCACCGACGAGGCCCGCCTGCAGGGCCTGCCGCCGGACGTGATCGCCGCGGCCGCCCAGGCGGCCCGGACGGCGGGAGAATCGGGCTGGAAGCTGAGCCTGCACATGCCCTGCTACCTGCCGGTCATGCTGCACGCCCGTGACCGCGAACTGCGCCAGACCCTGTACCGCGCGCACGCCACCCGGGCCTCGGACCAGGGCGACCCGGCCTTCGACAATTCAGAGTCCATCGAGTCCCTGCTGGCCCTGCGGGCCGAAGAAGCCGCCCTGCTGGGCCACGCCGATTTCGCCAGCCTGCGCCTGGAAACCCGCATGGCCGACAGCGCCGGCCAGGTGCTGGACTTCCTGCGCGAACTGGCGGCCCGCGCCCGGCCCAGCGCCGAACGCGACCTGGACGAGCTGCGCGCCTTCGCGGCACGCGAGCTGCAGCTGGACCCGCTGGAGCCCTGGGACATCGCCTACGCGTCCGAGCGTCTGCGCGAAAGCCGCTACGCCTATTCCGACGAGGAACTGCGCCCCTACTTCACCGAATCCCGCGTGCTCGACGGCCTGTTCCAGGTGATCCGCACCCTGTTCGGGGTGCGCCTGGAAGCCACCGACGCGCCCGCCTGGCACGCCGACGCCCGTATCTATCGGGTGCTGGACGCGCAAGACCGCGAACTGGGCCGCCTGGGCATCGATCTGTATGCCCGCTCCGGCAAGCAAGGCGGCGCCTGGGTGGACAGCGAGCGCAGCCGCCGCGTGCATGCCGGGCGTCTGCACACGCCGCTGGCCTGGCTGACCTGCAATTTCCCCGCACCGCAGGACGGCCGCGAGGCGCTGCTGTCGCACGATGACGTGATCACCCTGTTCCACGAAAGCGGCCACGCCATGCACACGCTGCTGTCGCGCGTGGACGAACCGGGCGCGGCGGCCTTCGCCGCCGTCGAATGGGACGCCATCGAACTGCCTTCGCAGTTCATGGAAAATTTCTGCTGGGAATGGGACGTGCTGCAATCCCTGACCCGCCACGTGGACAGCGGCGAACCCCTGCCCCGCGACCTGTACGACCGCATGATCGCCGCGCGCAATTTCCAGAGCGGCCTGCAGACCCTGCGCCAGGTGGAATTTTCCCTGTTCGACATGCTGATCCATACCCGCGCCAGCGGCCTGTCGATCAGCGAGGTCCTGGACACCCTGGACCAGGTCCGCCAGGAAGTCGCCCTGTTGATCCCGCCCGCCTGGCACCGCTTCCCGCACGCCTTCTCGCACCTGTTCTCGGGCGGCTACGGCGCCGGCTACTACAGCTACAAATGGGCCGAGGTCCTGTCGGCGGACGCGTTCGCCGCCTTCGAGGAACAGGCCAAGCCCGGTCCGGACGGCACGCGCAACGTGTTCGATCCGGACACCAGCCGCCGCTACCTGGACGAGATCATCGCCGTCGGCGGCTCGCGTCCGGCGGCGGAGTCCTTCCGGGCGTTCCGGGGCCGCGATCCGAGCATCGACGCCTTGCTGCGACATAGCGGGTTGCTGGAGGCCCAATCGTCATGATCCGGCGTCTGCTGCTCGCGCTGGGGCTCTGGACGGCCGGCATCAGCCTGGCCCTGGCCGCCGTCCACCCGGTACGCGGCTTCTTGCCGGATCTGAAGTTCTCCCTGCAAGGCGCAGGCGGCGCGGCCATCACGCAGCAGGCCTTTGCCGGCAAGGTGGTGCTGATGTTCTTCGGCTACGCCAGTTGCCCGGACATCTGCCCCACGACCATGGCGCAACTGGCCCAGGTGACCGAAGCCCTGGGACCCAAGGCCGATCAGGTCCGCATCCTGTTCGTCAGCGTCGATCCCCACCGGGACACGCCCGATATCCTGCAGGCGTATGTGGATCAGTTCGATCCCCACGCCATCGGCCTGACGGGTGATGAAAAATCCATCGCGTCGCTCGCCAGGCGCTACCGGGTCGCCTACCAGATCGAGCGCCCCGATCCGAAGCATCCGGACGCGCCTTACGAGGTCTCCCACAGCCGGGGAATCTACGCCTTTGATACCCAGGGCAAGGCCACCTGGCTGGCCTCGGACAGCGAATCCCAGGAAGAGCTGCTGGCTGCGCTGAAGCCGATGCTGAACTGAGCCGGGCGGCGGTTCGTCCCGCCTGATGAGTCTGTATACCGTCCGGACTCGATAAACACGGGACTGATCCGCATCCTGGCTCGTTTCAGCGCAGCGCGTCGCGCAGCGCCGTGCGGATGCCTTCTTCGATGGTCGGGTGGTAGAACGGCAGCTTGAGCATGTCCGGCACAGTCAATTCCATCTGCAAGGCCCAGGCCAGCAAATGGCCGACGTGTTCGGCATCCGGTCCGATCATTTCCGCACCCAAAAAGCGCCGGTCGGACTTGCGCATATAGACGTGCAGCAGGCCCTGGTTGCGCTGCATCACGCGCGAACGGCCCTGGCGAGTCCAATCGACCGCGCCGATGGTCACCGCATCCGGGTCGCCCAGCGCCGCGTAGCCGCCGCCCACCTGCATGATCTGCGGATCGCTGAAGACGATGGCCAGTGGTGCGCGGCGCGGCAGCGCCTGCACATCGGGCCAGGCGGCGGCATTGCGCCCTGCCCTGCGGCCGTCGTCGGACGCCTCGTGCTGGATGGAATAGCGGCCGGTGACATCGCCCGCCAGGAACACCGGCTGGCCATGGACCTGCAGCGTGGCCGGATCGAAACGCGGCCGACCCCGCTCGTCCAGCGGCATCGTGGTGCGTTCCAGATGCAGCGCGTCCAGGGCAGGATCGCGGCCTGCCGTCAGCAGCACGTAGTCAAAGTGTTCCACGGTCTCCGGCCCGCCGTCCGCCGACCAGCCCACCACGGCCTGATTGCCCTCGCGGCGCACCGAGGTGACTTGCGCGTTTTGCACCAGGGACAATTCCGGCGCCAGCAGGTCCACCGCTGCCGCGCGCACCTGGGGATCGGCCAGATGGGCGAAGCTGCCGGAACGGTTCAACACCCGCACCCGCACGCCCAGGCGCGCCAGCGCCAGGCCCAGCTCGACGCCGATCACGCCGGAGCCGACCACGAGCACGCTGCGCGGCAGATCATGCCAGTCGAACACGTCGTCGTTGACGATCGCCAGGTTCCCCAAGGGCCGGTACAGCTCCGGCACGTTCGGCCGGGTGCCGGTGGCGAGGATGATGCGTCCCGCATGCACCTCGCGGCCATCGGCGGCCCGCAGCACGCCATCGCGCAGGAATTCCACAGGCGCGTCCAGCCGGTGCTCCGGCGGCATGGCCTCGACATCATCCACCACGAAGCCCACGAACCGGTCACGCTCGCGCCGGACGCGGTCCATCACGGCCGCGCCGTCCACCCGAGGCGGCGTCTCCAGGCGGATGCCGAAACCGTCCGCATGGCGCATATCGGCCACGGACTGGGCCGCCGCGATCAGCAGCTTGGACGGCATGCAGCCCACCCGCGCGCACATGGTGCCATGCGGCCCGCCTTCGATCAGCAAGGGCTTCAGCCCCGCCTTGAGGACTTCTCGATAGGCCGGCAGACCGGCCGAACCAGCGCCGATGATGGCGACATCGCATTCGATGATGTGTGGATTCATTTTTTATGACTCGCTAGGAGAACCGGCGCCTCATCCCGGTTGAACGTCGTAGCCTTCGTCCGCAATCGCGGCCTGCAACGCCGCCGCATCCGCCGACGATTCGATCGTGACGCGATGCGCCGCCAGGTCGGTCTGTACGGCCGCGTCCGGCGCCACGCCCTGCACGGCCCGGGTGATGGTCTGCACGCAGTGGTTGCAGGTCATGTCGGAAACAATGAATTCGGTTTTCATGAGTAAGACTCCAAGAGAGGGATATGCGGCATCGTAGGCCTTGACACGATGGGAAGCTCAAGCCTCGTCGTAGCTCGACACCTCGATCAGGTTTTCGTCCGGATCGCGGAAATACACCGAAGTGATCTTGCCCGTTGCGCCCGTGCGCGGCACCGGGCCGTCGAGCACCGGGACGCCGCAGGCCCGCAGATGCGCCAGCACCGCCTGCGGCGTTTCGGTGGTGATCAGGCATAGATCAGCGGTGCCGGGTAAGGCCACGGCGGCCTTGGGCTCGATTTCCTTGCCCTGCTGGTGCAGGTTGATCTTCTGGCGTCCGAACGCCAGGGCCTTGCGGCCTTCGCCGAAGGTGATGACCTCCATGCCCAGCACGCGGGCATAGAACCCGCAGGTGGCGGCGACATCTTTGACGGTGAGCACCAGGTGATCGAGTCTGTCGATGTGCATCGTGTGTTTTCCTATGAACGCATAAACAGGCAAGAACGGCGCTACGGCCGAAGGCTCACCGCCTCCGGCCAGGCCCGCATCGCCGCATCGACCACGGCGCTCAGGGCATCGGCAGGTGCGCCGTCCTTCACCTGGATGGCAATGCCGTTCAGGACCGTGGCATAGAAGCAGGCCAGGGCCTGCGTGTCGAGTTCGGCGGATAGTTCACCCTCGGCCTGGGACTGGATCAGCCGCTGATGGATAGCCTCGATGGTCGCCTGCCGGTGCTCCTTGAGGAAATCGTCCATGCGCTGGTTTTCCTCGCCGCAATTCGCAGCGCCCAGCACCACCAGGCACCCCCGCCCTTCCCCGCAGCCCGACTGCTGCTGGACGGCAGCCTGCAGCATGGCCCGGATCGCTTCCCGGGCGCCGCCCGGATGCTGGCGCAGCGCGCGCATCGAAGCGCCGCCATCGTGTGACACGTAGTGCTCGACTGCTTCTTTGAACAGGCACTCCTTGTCACCAAAAGCGTTGTAGAGACTGGGCGCGGAAATCCCGATCGCGCGGGTCAGTTCCGCGATCGTGGTGCCTTCGTATCCATGCCGCTGGAACAGTTCCATGGCGGTCAGCAAGGCGGCGTTCCGGTCAAAAGAGAGAGGTCGTCCACGGGTGGCCATGATAATTGTATCGATCGATAAAAAATTCATTGACAGGCGCTTAACGTCAATTTAGCATTTTATATCGATCACTATAAATAAGGTTGAACGAAATGAACTTGAAGGGAAAGAAGGCCTTGGTCACCGGCGGATCCAGAGGCATCGGGGCCGCCATCGTACGGCGGCTCGCCGAAGCAGGCGCTCAGGTGGCATTCACCTATCAACACTCGGCCGAGGCCGCTCGGCAGTTGGTCGACTCGATCACGCCCCGTCACGACGGCGCAGACGCCCAGGGCGCCGCCCTCGCCCTGCAGGTCGACAGCCTGGACGCGGAAGCGGTGCGCGCATCCGTCGACCAGGCGGCGGCACACTGGGGCGGCCTGGATATCCTGGTCAACAACGCCGGCGTCTTCGAGACCAAGCCGATCGGCGAATTCACCCTGAGTGACTACGAATGGCAGATGGGCATCAACGCCCGCGCCGTCTTCGCGGCGATCCGGCAGGCCGCGAATATCATGAACGACGGCGGACGCATCATCAACATCGGCAGCAATCTCGCGGCGCGCGTGCCGAGCGAGGGCATGGCCCTGTATGCGATGAGCAAGGCGGCCGTCTGGGGGCTGACCAAAGGCGCGGCCCGGGATCTGGGGCCGCGCGGCATCACGGTCAACGTCATCCAACCAGGCTCCACGGACACCGACATGAACCCGGCCGACGGCCCTCATGCCGACGCCCAGCGCGGCCTGCGCGTCATTGCCGACTACAACACGCCCGACGAAATCGCGCAGATGACGCTCTACCTGGCCAGCGACGCGGCGCGGTCCATCACCGGCTCCAGCTTCCTGCTGGACGGCGGGGCCAATCTTTGAATACCGAACAGACAGCCAATAGATATCCAATGGACAGGAAACAAGCATGAGTGCATCACCCATCCACGCAGACACCGGCCTGGGCGCGCCCGCCTGGGGCGCCGTCATCGCCATGATGCTGGGCGTCTTCGGCCTGGTCACGGCGGAATTCCTGCCGATCAGCCTGCTCACGCCCATGGCGGCCGATCTGCACATCTCGGAAAGCCTGGCCGGCCAGGCCATTTCCACCACCGCCGTTCTGGCCTTCATCGCCAGCCTGCTGGTGTCCTCCGTCACACGGGCTCTGGACCGCCGCCACGTGCTGATGGGGCTTTCAGGGCTGCTGATCGTCTCCAACCTGTTGGTCGCCTACGCCCCCGGTTTCCTGGCCCTGCTGCTGGGGCGGATGCTGCTGGGCGCGGCCCTGGGCGGCTTCTGGGCCATGTCCACGGCCATCGTCATGCGCCTGATGCCCGAGCCCCTGATCCCCCGGGGCCTGTCCATCATGGTCAGCGGCGTGGCGGCCGCGACGATTTTCGCCGCGCCGGTCGGGAGTTACCTGGGCTCGGTGATCGGCTGGCGCCAGGTCTTTCTGTTGGCGGCCGGACTGGGCGTGCTGGCCCTGGCCGTCCAGTTCTACACCCTGCCGAGCCTGCCGCCGCGCGGCCATGGCAGCCTGTCGACCTTGCTGCGGGTGATGCGGCGCCCGCGCGTCGCGGTCGGCATGCTGGCGGTCCTGCTGGTGTTCAGCGGCCATTTCGCCCTGTTCACCTATGTGCGCCCCTATCTGGAAAACGTGACCGGCGTGGCGATCACCACCGTCTCGGCCATGCTGCTGGGTTTCGGCGTGGCCAATTATGCCGGGACCTATTTTGGCGGCTTCATGCTGGAGCGCAACGTGCGGCTGACCATGGCCTTGCCGCCCCTGGCGATCGGCGCGGTCGGCATCGTGCTGGGCGGTACAGCCGGCGCCCCCTGGCTCGTCAGCGCCCTGATCGCCGTCTGGGGCTTCGCGTTCGGCACGGTGCCGGTCGCCTGGTCCAACTGGGTTGCGCAGACCGTCCCCGACGAGGCTGAAAGCGGCGGAGGCCTGCTGGTCGCCGCCATCCAGGTCGCGATCGCCCTGGGGGCCGGCGGCGGGGGGCTGGTCCTGAGCCAGGGCGGCGTCACCGGGGTGTTCGGCCTGGGCGGGATGACGCTGGTCGCGGCCGCCTTGTTGATTGCTCTGTGGATGGGGCGCCAGCCCCGGACGGCGGCGGATTGTCCGGTGTGAATCGGGGTGACATGGAAACGCTTGACCTTACCATAAGGTCAAGCCTCATCCTACAATCATTCTGATGAACCGGAGTGCTTCCATGTCCACCTTGCCCGTCCTGCCCACCCTCGATCTGGAGGTCGAGGGCATGACCTGCGCCTCGTGTGTGCGCCGGGTCGAAATGGCCCTGAACAAAGTGCCCGGGGTGTCCCGGGCCGACGTCAATCTGGCCACGCGACGCGCCCACGTCACTCTGGCCGCCGAAGGCGCCGATCCCCAGGCGCTGGTCGCCGCCATCGAAAAGCGCGGCTACCAGGCGCAAGTGCTGACGCCCGAAAACGCCGCCGGGATGCATGACGACGCCGACGAGGATGCGGCCGCCGGCCGGCGGTTCTTCCTGGCCCTGGCCTTGACCCTGCCGGTGTTCCTGGTCGAGATGGGCGGGCACCTGATCCCCGCCCTGCATCACACGATCCAGTCCCTGATCGAGCCGCGCGCGCTGGCCTGGATCGAGTTCGCGCTCGCCACCGCCGTGCTGGCCGGGCCGGGCCGCGTCTTTTTCACGCGGGGTTTCAAGGCGCTGCGGCATCTGGGACCGGACATGAACACGCTGGTCGCGCTGGGCGCGGGCAGCGCCTGGCTGTATTCCGCCCTGGTCACGGCCGCGCCCGCCCTCTTTCCGGCCGAGGCGCGCCATCTGTATTTCGAGGCTGCCGCCGTAGTCGCGACGCTGATCCTGCTGGGCCGCTGGCTGGAGGCGCGCGCCCGAGGGCGGGCCGGCTCCGCCATCCGCCACCTGATCGGCCTGCGGCCGCGCACCGCCTGGGCGCGGCGCGGCGGCGACTGGGCTGAACTGCCCATCGACGCGTTGGCCGTCGGCGACGAGGTGCGGGTGCGGCCCGGCGAGAAAGTCCCGGTGGACGGCGCGGTCGTCGAGGGCGAGTCCTGGGTGGACGAGTCCATGATCACGGGCGAGCCCATGCCGGTTACCCGCCGCGCCGGCGACCGCCTGATCGGCGGCACGCTGAACACGCGCGGCAGCCTGGTGATGCGCGCCACGCAGGTCGGCGCCGACACGGTGCTGGCCCACATCATCCGCCTGGTCGAACAGGCCCAGGGAACCAAACTGCCGATCCAGCGCCTGGTGGACCGGGTCACCGGCTGGTTCGTCCCGGCCGTGATGGGCCTGGCCGTGCTGGCCTTTCTGGGCTGGCTGTTGTGGGGGCCGGAACCCCGGCTGACGCACGCGCTGATTGCAGGTGTGGCGGTGCTGATCATCGCCTGCCCCTGCGCCATGGGCCTGGCGACGCCGATTTCGATCATGGTGGCCACGGGGCGCGCGGCGGGTCTGGGCATCGTGTTCCGTCAAGGCGACGCGCTGCAGCGTCTGCGCAGCGCCCGCGTGGTGGCCTTCGACAAGACCGGCACGCTGACCCAGGGACGCCCGGCGCTGACCGACGTCCTGCCCCTGGACGGCCCGGACAGCCTCGACCGCGCAGACCTGCTGGCGGCAGTGGCCTCGGTGCAAAGCGCCTCGGAACACCCCATTGCCCATGCGCTGCTGGAAGCCGCCCAGGCCGAAGGCCTGCCCCTGATGCCGGTGGAGCAGTTCGCGGCCCTGACCGGCGCGGGCGTGCAAGGCCGCGTCGAAGCGCACGACTGGCTGCTGGGCAACGAAGCGCTGATGGATGAACAAGGTGTGCGGGTCGACCCCGCAGTCGCGGCACAGGTGCAGACCCTGGCGGCGCAGGGCAAGACGGCCTTTCTGGCGGCACGCGACGGCCGGCTGGCGGGGGTGCTGGCGGTGGCCGACACGCTGCGGCCCGGCGCCCGCGAAGCCATCGCCCGCCTGCACGCCCTGGGCCTGAAGACCGCGCTCATCACCGGCGACCACCAGGCCGCCGCCCAGGCCGTGGCCGGTGAACTGGGGATCGACATCGTTCATGCCCAGACCCTGCCCGAACACAAGGCGGAATTGCTGCGGGCGCTGCAAAGCAGCGTCGGCGCCCTGGCCTTCGTGGGCGACGGCATCAACGACGCGCCTGCCCTGGCGACCGCCGACGTAGGGATCGCCATCGGCCAAGGCACCGACGTCGCCATCGAGTCGGCCGACGTGGTGCTGATGAACGAGGACCTGAACTCGGTCGCCCGCGCCATCGCGCTGTCGCGGCTGACGCTGCGCAACATCGGCCAGAACCTGTTCTGGGCCTTCGCCTACAACGTCGCCCTGATTCCGGTGGCGGCCGGCGCCCTGTATCCTTTCACCGGATTGCAGCTTTCACCCATGCTGGGGGCCGGCGCCATGGCCTTGTCCAGCGTCTTCGTCGTCGTCAACGCGCTGCGCCTGAAATGGCTGCCATTGGGGAACCTCTGAACAAGCTATCGCGCCGCATGCATCTACGGCTTCGGGCCGTCTGCCGCGTTGCTCATCCTCGCGATAGCACCGCTATCGCTGCGGTTCGCGCCTTGCAGCCAACCCAAATCCGTAGCGCCTGCTTACCGCTCAACTTATTCAGAGATTCCCTGGAGATCCGTCATGGCTGAATCCCGTTTATACGCGACCGAGGCGCTCGCCCAGGGCCGGCTCACGATCGGCGAAGCCGCCGCACGCACCGGCCTGAGCGCCAAGATGATCCGCTACTACGAACAAGAGGGCCTGTTCGTCCCCCAGGCCCGCAGCGCCGCCGGCTACCGGCAATACGGCGAGGCCGACCTGCACGCGCTGCGTTTCATCCGCAGCGCGCGGGACCTGGGATTTTCATTGAAGCAGATCGCGGAACTGACCAGCCTGTGGCGTGACCGGGAGCGCGCCAGCGCCGAGGTCAAGCGCCTGGCCCTGTCGCACATCGATGCGCTGGAGGCCAAGGCCGACCTGCTGCGCGGCATGGCGGCGACCCTGCGCGAACTGGCGCAGCGCTGCCATGGCGACGACCGGCCGGAATGCCCGATCCTGGAGGGACTGGAGTCTCAGGCTTCGGCCGGCGCGTGCCATTCCGACACGTGATCGCGCCAGTCCGGCCGCCGGACCGGGTCGGGCGCATCGATCGGCGTGCCGATGGCCAGATAGCCCATGAAGCGTTCATTCAGAGCATCGAAGCCCAGGGCCTCGCCCACGCCGTCCAGGTAAGTCCCCATGCCGGTGCTCCAGAAGGCGCCGAAACCCAGGGCATGCGCGGCGTTGAGCATGTTCATGACCGCCGCGCCCACGGCCAGCAGGCTTTCCTGTTCGCGGATGCGACCGGAAGGGTCCGGGCGGCAGCCCAGGGCGATCACCAGCGGGACTTTGGACAGCCATTTTCGGGCATTGTCCACCTTGGGCTGCGGCAACGGCTTGTCGGCGGCAATCCCGGCGCGCACCCCCACATCCACCAGTGCAGGCACGTCGGCGCCGCGCACCAGCACGAAGCGCCAGGGCTTGATGGCGCCATGGTCGGGCGCGCGCAGCGCGGCGCTCAGGATCAGCTCCAGCTGATCCTCGGTCGGACCGGGCGCCTGGACGAACTTGACCGAGCGGCGGCTCATCAACACATCAAAAACGTCTGACATTAAAAAGGCTCCCACTATTCAAAAGGAGCCTAGTGTGTTTTGAGCACCCAAATCATGGGCACTCAAATGGATCCATCACACACTAGGCACAGGACGCCCGGATCATCAAGGCCTTCATGCGCCGGATGGCCGGCTCCCAGCCATCGAACACGGCCTGGGCGACGATGGCGTGGCCGATGTTCAGTTCGGCGATCCCCGGCAAGGCCGCCACGGGCTCGACGTTGCCGTAATGCAGGCCGTGACCGGCGTTGACCCGCAGGCCCTCGCTCACACCCACGACGACGGCGGCCCGCACGCGTTCCAGTTGCGCGGCCCGCAGTCCGGCGTCAGGCGCGTCGGCATAGGCCCCGGTGTGCAATTCGATCACCCGCGCGCCGGTGCGCGCGGCAGCGGCGATCTGATCGGCCTCGGGATCGATGAACAGGGACACGCGGATGCCGGCGTCATGCAGCCGCGCCACGGCGGACGCGACTTCGTCATAGCGGCCCAGCACGTCCAGGCCGCCTTCGGTGGTCAGTTCGCGGCGGTTTTCCGGCACCAGGCAGACGTCCTGGGGCTGGATGTCGCAGGCAATCGCCAACATGTCCGGTGTGATGGCGCATTCCAGGTTCATGCGTGTCCGCAAGACGGGCCGGATGGCGCGCACGTCGGCGTCCTGAATGTGGCGCCGATCCTCACGCAGGTGCAGCGTGATCAGGTCGGCCCCGGCATCCTCGGCACGCAGCGCGGCCTGCACCGGATCGGGATACGTCGTCAGGCGCTGCTGACGCAGCGTGGCGACGTGATCGATGTTGACGCCCAGTTCCATCAGGACGCCTCCGGCAGATCGTCGGCCTCCCAGCCCCCGCCCAACGCCTTGTACAGTTCCACGCGGTTGAGCAGCGCATCGGTGCCCAGTTGGATGAACTGCTGCTGCACGCCGTACAGGGTGACTTGTGCGGACTGCACCTGCAGGAAACTGTCCACGCCGGTCTCGTAGCGAACCTGGGACAACTTCAGCGCGCGCAGCGCGGAGTCTTCGGTGGCGCGCAAGGCATCGAGCTGGGTGCTGTAGGTGGCCTCGCCCGACAGGCCGTCGGCGACTTCGCGGAACGCGGTCTGGATGGCCTTTTCGTAAGCCGACACGGCGATGTTGCTGCGTGCCTTGGCCAGGTCCAGATTCCCCCGGATCCCGCCCGAGAACAGCGGCATCTGGATCTGCGGCGCGAACTGCCAGTAACGGTGGCTGCCGCCGAACAGCGCGCTGAGCTCGGGGCTGGCGAAGCCCAGCAGCCCGGTCAGGGAGATGCGCGGGAAGAAAGCCGCGCGGGCCGCGCCGATCTGGGCATTGGCCGCCATCAGGTCGTGCTCGGCGCCGACGATGTCGGGCCGGCGTTCCAGCAGTTGCGACGGCAGGCCCGCCGGCAGCGTCTGCAGCAATTGCTCGCGGCCAAACGGCCGGGGCTCGGGCAGGCCGTCAGGCACGGGCGTGCCCAGGATCAGTTGCAAGGCATTGCCGGCCTGCGTCATGGCGCGTTCGGTGGCGATGCGGTCGGCACGGACCGTGTCGTATTGCGACTGGGCCTGCGCCAGATCCAGATCCGAGGCGACGCCCACGTCGAAGCGCGACTGGACCAGATCCAGCGTGCCCTTGCGGGCCTCCAGGGTCTTGTCCATCAGCTCGTGCAGTTCCTGGGCCGAACGCAGGCGGAAATACGCCTCGGCGGTCTGGGCGACGAGCCCGAGCTGCACGGTGCGACGCGCCTGATCGGTCGACAGATAGGACTGATAGGCGGATTCGCTGAGATTGCGCACGCGGCCGAAGAAATCCAGTTCGAAGGCCGTCATGCCCACGCCCGCGATGTAGCTGCGGTTGACGGACGGGCTGTCGGGGCCGCCGTTGCGCATATTCTCGGGGGATCGCGTGACCTGCCCCGTGCCCTGCGCGCCGATGGTCGGCAGGCGGTCGCTTTGGGCGATGCCGTACTGGGCGCGGGCCTCTTCGACCCGGTCCACGGCGATGCGCAGATCGCGGTTGTTCTTCAGCGCCAGTTCGATCAGGGCCTGCAGGCGGGCGTCCTGGAAGAAGTCCCGCCAGGCCGGCAGCGCGGCCTGATCGGCATTGGCATTGGCGGCCGTGACCGGGAAGCGGTCTGGCACCGGCGCATCCGGCCGGTGATAGGTGGGCGCCAGGGAGCAGGCGCCCAGCGCCAGGCTCAGCGTGGAGACGGCCAGCGCGCGTGCGGAGAGTCGTCGGGTCATCATGCCTTGTCTCCCGAAGAGGACTCGCCTGCGGCGGGGATGTGTGGCGCCTGGTGGCCCATCAGTTTCGGTTTGGTCTTGAACAATTTCAGAATCACCACGAAGAAAGTCGGCACGAAGATCACGGCCAGCGGCGTGGCCGCCAGCATCCCGCCCAGCACGCCCAGGCCCACGGCGTTCTGGCTGGCGGCGCCTGCGCCGGTCGCCGTCACCAAAGGCACCACGCCCAGAATGAAGGCGAAGGACGTCATCAGAATCGGACGGAAGCGCAGGCGAGCGGCCTCGATGGCGGCTTCCTTGAGGCCCGCCCCGCTGGCGTACAGGTCCTTGGCGAACTCGACGATCAGAATGGCGTTTTTCGCCGACAAGCCGATCACCGTCACGATCCCGACCATGAAGTACACGTCGTTGTCCTTGCCCATCAGCGTGCTGAGCAACACGGCGCCCAGCATGCCCAAGGGCACGGCCAGCATCACCGACAGCGGGATGGCCCAGCTTTCGTACAGAGCGGCCAGCACCATGAAGACCACCAGAATGGACAGCGCCATCAGGATGGAAGACTGGCTGCCCGCCTGGATTTCCTGGTAGGACAGGCCGGTCCATTCATAGCCCAGGCCGGGAGGCAGTTCGGCGACCAGGCGCTCCATCTCGGCCATGGCCTGGCCGGTGGAATAGCCCGGCGCGGCCGAGCCGCCGATCCGGATGGATTCGTAGCCGTTGTAACGCACGACCTGAACCGGACCCCGGGTCCAATCCAGTTTGACGAACGAGGACAGCGGCACCATCTCGCCGTTGGCGTTGCGCGCATTGAGCTTCAGGATGTCCTCCGGCTCCATGCGGTCTTCCTGTTCCGCCTGGACCCAGACGTTCTGCACCCACCCCTGATTGGTGAACTTGCCGACGTAGGACGAACCGATCGCCGTGGAAATCAGGTTGGCGGCTTCGGAGAAGTCCACGCCCAGGGCGGCGGCCTTGTCGCGGTCGATGGTCACCTTCAGTTGCTGCCCCGCGCCCAGGCCGGTGATGCGCACCGACTGGCCGTCCAGGATGGGGCTTTTCGCCGCCAGTTGCAGCAACTGCTGGGCGGAGGCCTGCAGCGCATCACTGCCCACGCCGCTGCGGTCTTCCAGGCGCAGGTCAAAACCCGAGGCGTTGCCCAGCGAGGAAATGGCGGGCGGCGTGATGGAAATCACCATCGAGTCCGGCAGGCCGAACAGCAGCCGGCCCATGGCCGTGCCGGAAATCGCCTGCGCGGAATCGCCCGGTCCCTTGCGTTCCGAGAAATCCTTGAGCGGCACGAAGGCGATGGCGGCGTTCAGGCCGTTGCCGTTGAAGCTGAAGCCCTGGACGGCGATGATGTTGGCCACCTGCGGCAGGGCCATGAAGTATTTTTCGACTTCCTCGATGACATCCATCGTGCGGTTGGCCGAAGAGCCCGACTGCAATTCGATGTTGGCGATCACATAGCCCTGGTCTTCCTCGGGCAGGAACGAGGTGGGCAGGCGGAAAAACAGGAATCCCATCACCCCGGCCAGCACGACGAACATCAGCATCATGCGCAGGGTGCGCTTCAGGCTGCCCGTGACCATGCCGGTGTAGCTCCGCGTGGTGCGGTCAAAGCTGCGGTTGAACCAGCCGAAGAAACCGCCCTTGCTGGCATGATGCCCCTTGGGAATGGGCTTGAGGATGGTGGCGCACAGCGCCGGGGTGAAGCTGAGCGCCAGCAAGGCCGAGAACAGGATGGACACGGCCATGGCCACGGAGAACTGGCGGTAGATCACCCCCACGGACCCGGACATGAAGGCCAGCGGCAGGAACACCGTGGTCAGCACCAGCGTGATCCCGACGATGGCGCCGCTGATCTGCGGCATGGCCTTTTTCGTGGCTTCTTTGGGGGACAGGCCCTCTTCGGCCATGATGCGCTCGACGTTTTCGACCACCACGATGGCATCGTCCACCAGAATCCCGATGGCCAGCACCATGGCGAACATGGTCAGCACATTGATCGAGAATCCCAGGGCCAGCATCACCGTGAAGGCCCCCATCATCGCCACCGGCACGACCAGCGCGGGGATGAGGGTATAGCGCACGTTCTGCAGGAACACGAACATCACCACGAACACCAGCACCATGGCTTCGAACAGGGTGTGGACCACCTGTTCGATGGAGACATCGATGTAGGGCGAGGTGTCGTAGGGAATCTGATACTCGATGTTGTCGGGGAAGAACTGGGACAGTTCTTCCATCTTGGCCTTGGCCAGCTTGGCCGTTTCCAGCGCGTTGGCCGTGGGCGTCAGCGACAGGGCGAACGCCGCGGTCGCCTTGCCGTTCAGGCGGGCGCCGAACTGGTAGTTGTCCGAACCGAGTTCGACCCGGGCGACGTCGTGGATGCGGACCGAGGAGCCGTCCGGATTGGCGCGCAGCACGATGTCGCCGAATTCTTCCGGCGTGGTGAGCTGGCCGTTGACGGTCAAGGGCGCCACTGTGCTTTGCGTGCTCGGATTCGGGGGCGAACCCAGTTGGCCGCCGGAAATCACCAGATTCTGGGATGCCAGGGCGTTGTTGACCTGGGACATGCTCAGGCCGTAGCTGACCAGCTTCTGCGGATCGACCCAGACGCGCATGGCGCGGTTCGCGGCGAACAACTGGAACTTGCCCACGCCCTTGATCCGCGACATCGGGTTCTGGATGTTGCGCGTGATGTAGTCGGCCAGGGCGTACTGGTCGACGGAGCCGTCCTTGGACGACAGCGTGACCACCATCAGGAAGCCGGAATTGGACTGGCCGACCTTCAGGCCTTGCTGCGTCACGGCGGCGGGCAGCTTGGCCGTCGCGTTGGACAAGCGGTTCTGCACGTCCACCTGGGCCATGTCGACGTCCATGCCCGGCTCGAAGGTGACGGTGATTTCACCCTGGCCGTTGGAATCGCTGACCGATTCGTAGTAGAGCAGGCCTTTGGCCCCGTTCAGCTCGTTTTCGATGACGCTGACGACGCTGGTGGAAACCTCGGAGGCGGAGGCGCCCGGGTAAGTGGCGCTGATGGTCACCGTGGGCGGTGCGACGTCGGGGTATTGCGACACGGCCATATTGGGGATGGCCAGGATGCCGGCCAGGGCGATGGCCAGCGCCACCACCCAGGCGAAGATTGGTCGTTCGATGAAAAACTGTGGCATGAGAGCTCGCGTGGAATCCGGAGGAGTATCGGGCGGCCGAGGCCGGATCAGTGGGCCTGGCCGTCGGCGGGCTTGTCACCCGCGGGCTTGTCGCCGGCCGGCTGGTCGCCCGCAGGCTTATCGGCGCCGGGCTGTCCGCCCTGGGCAGGCGGCTGCGCGCCGCCCTGCCCCGCGCCGGCCGGGCCCTTCTTCCAGGGCATGGCCTGGACCGGGGCGCCGGGACGGACCTTCTGGAAGCCCTCGACCATCAGTTGATCGCCGGCCTCGATGCCCTGGTAGACGACATAGCCGCCCTGTGTGCGCGGACCGACTTCGATCGGCGTAAAGACCGCCTTGCCGTCCTTGATCAGGACGACCGTGCTCTTGCCGTCCGAGGTGCGCTGGATGGCCTGATCAGGCACCACCAGCGCCTTCTGGTCCGTGCCCTGCGCGAGACTGACGCGCACGAACAGGCCGGGCAGCAGGATCTGTTCCGGATTGGGGAACAAGGCGCGCAGGTTCACCTGGCCCGTGCCTGGATCGACGGCCACGCCGGAAAACAGCAGCTTGCCGGGATGGCGATAGGTGGCGCCGCCGTCCAGCTTGACTTCGGCCTGGGTGTCGCCGTTGGCGTCGGGCTTGACGATGCCGTCGGCGATCTGGCGGCGCAGCGTGGCGATCTGCGCCACGGGCTGGGTGATGTCCACGTAGACCTGATCCAGGCGGTGCACGGTCGCCAGCGAGGTCGCGGACGTGGCGCTGACCAACGCGCCGACCGTGACCTGGGCCTTGCCGATGGTGCCGTCGATGGGCGACGTCACCTGGGTGTAATCCAGATTGATCTGGGCGGATTCCAGCGCGGCCTGGGCGGCGGCGACCCCTGCTTCGGCCTGGCGCGACTGGGCGACGGCGTTGTCGTAGTCCTGCTGGCTGACCGCATGCTGCTTGATGAGCGCGGTATAGCGCTGCGCCAGCAGGCGTGCGGTATGCGCCGAGGCCTGGGCGTTCTTCAGTTGCGCGGCGGCCTGATCGCGGGCGGCCCGGTACGGCGCCGGATCGATGGTGAACAAACGCTGGCCGGTCTTGACCGTGCTGCCCTGCTCGAAATCGATGGACTGGACGATGCCGTTGACCCGGGCGCGAATTTCGGCGTCTTCGATCGCCTGGACGCGGCCGGGCAGTTCCGTGTGGATGACGGTTGCCTGGGGCTGGACCTGGATCACACTGACCGGGACCTTCATGCCTCCCATGCCCTGCTGCGGTTCGCCCGAGCAGGCGGCCAGGGTCAGCAGCGACACCAGCGCCAGGGGCCGCAGGGTCCGGCCGGCGGTCAGTCGATTAAAGGCCATAGGAAAAGCTCCAGAAATGATGATTTTTCGATTGGGGTGAAGCGAAAGATGGCCGCCCGGTCGCGCAGGGATGCCGGGATCGGCCGGGCCCCCGAGGGCAAGCCAAAAGTATAAGGGTAAAGCTTGGTTGATTGATACGATGCTTATGCGATGCGCACGGACCCATGATTCAAGCCCCGTCCGCTGTGAAGCGGTCCACCAGGATGCGGACCCGGCGCTCCAGCACGTCCAGGCGGGGCTTGTCCTCGATCTGGCCTTCCAGGGCCAGCAGGAACACCCGCGCAACCTCGGCATCATCGAGCACGCCGTCCAGGCATTCCAGCAGCAGCGCGTGGTGCCGCTCGGCGACTTCGGGGCTCAAACCCTGGCAGACCTCCAGGAACTCGCTGGACATGGGGGCCGCTTCCATTTCGGACCAGGGCTCCAGCAGCACGCACCGGCAGACGCCGAACAGACGCTCGCGCGTCGAGCCTTCGGCACGCACCACTTCCATGGCCAGGGGCAGACGCGACAGCAGCCAGTCGTCAAAGACCTGCATGAACAGGTCTTCCTTGTCCTTGAAGCCGCGATAGAGCAAGGTGCGGGAAATCCCCGCGCGCTGCGCGATGTCGCCCAGGGAGCTCTTGGAAAAGCCGAAATTCAGGAAGCACCAGCGCGCCGCGTCCAGTATCCTGGCGCGCCGTGCGATCATGGCTTGGGTGCTGAGCTTGGCTGACATCGGCGCATTTTGACAATAAATGCACTTTCTGTCAAAAAGTTTTTTGCCTAGGCAGCTATTGAAGCCGCATCTCTCCACGCCGCGACCTGCAGGTCGCTCCGATTCGATAGGCATGAAAGGGTCCGCGGGGACCCTTTCATGTCCGATCTCATCCTAATAGCAAGGTATCGTCCGAGAGTTCCTCGCCGCGTACTTTCTCGAACATCGCGAGCAGATCGGGGACTTCCAGCCCCTTGCGGGTGTCGCCCGAGACATCCAGCACCACCCTGCCCTGGTGCAGCATGACGGTGCGGTCCCCCACGTCCAGCGCCTGGCGCATGCTGTGGGTGACCATCATCGTCGTCAGGCCGTGCTCGGCGACGATGCGCGCGGTCAGGTCCAGCACGAACTGGGCGGTGCGGGGGTCCAGCGCCGCCGTGTGCTCGTCCAGCAGCAGGATGCGCGAGGGGCGCAGGGCGGCCATCAGCAGGCTGACGGCCTGGCGCTGGCCGCCCGACAGCAGGCCGATCCGGTCGGTCAGGCGGTTTTCCAGCCCCAGTCCCAGCATGGCCAGGCGCTCACGGAACAGCACGCGCATTTCCTCGCGCACGGCCTGGCGCAGGCTGCGGAACTGGCCCCGGCCCAGGGCCAGGGACATGTTTTCTTCGATGGTCAGGTTTTCACAGGTGCCGGCCATCGGGTCCTGGAAGACGCGCGCGACCTTGCGCGCGCGATCCCAGACCGGCTGGCGGGTGACGTCCTCGCCGTCGATCAGGACGACGCCGCTGTCCACAGCCTGCTCGCCGGAAATGGCGTTCAGGAAGGTGGATTTCCCGGCCCCATTGGAGCCGATCACGGTGACGAACTGGCCGGCCGGGATCTCCAGCGACATGCCGCGCAGGGCCTGCGTTTCGATCGGCGTGCCGGGATTGAAGGTCAGATGAAGGTTCTGGGCGCTCAACATGGGATCAGGCCCTCTTTTTGCGCAGGCGCTGCTTCGCCAGCGGGATCACCAGGGCGATCGTCACCAGCACGGCCGTGACCAGGTTCAGGTCCTGGGCCTTCAGGCCGATGAAATCCGCGTTCAGCGCCAGCGCGATGAAGAAACGATAGAGCACGGCGCCCACCACCACAGCCAGCGTCGCCACCATCAGGCGGCGGCTGGGCAGGATGGACTCGCCGATGATGACGGCGGCCAGGCCGATGACGATGGTGCCGATGCCCATGGAAATATCCGCCCCGCCCTGCGACTGGGCGAACAGCGCGCCGCCCAGGCCGCACAAGGCGTTGGAAATCGCCATGCCCAGCAGCACCATATTGTCCGTGCGAATGCCCTGGGAGCGCGCCATGCGCGGGTTCGAGCCGGTCGAGCGCATCGCCAGCCCCACCTGGGTGGCGAAAAACCAGTCCAGCAGCAGTTTGGCGGCCACCACCAGCGCCAGCAGGATCAGCGGCCGGGCCACGTAGTCTTCGAGGCCTTCGGGCTGCAGCACAGTGAACACGGTGGGATCGGTGATCAGCGGCACGTTGGGCGCGTCCATGACGCGCAGATTGATCGAATACAGGGCGATCATCATCAGGATGCTGGCCAGCAGGTCCATGATCTTGAGCCGGACGTTGAGCCAGCCCGTCACCATGCCGGCAAAACCGGCGGCCAGGGTGGCGATGCCGGTCGCAAGAAAGGGATCCATGCCGTGATGGATCAGGATGGCGGCCGTTGCGCCGCCCAGCGGAAAACTGCCGTCCACCGTCAGGTCGGGGAAGTTCAGCACGCGAAAGGAAATCAGGACGCCCAATGCGACCAGGCCGAATATCAGCCCGATCTCGAGCGCGCCCCACATGGAATAAATGGACATGGGATGGAAATCTCTGGATGCGGCACAGGGCGCCACCATGACGAGCGGGCCGCCCTCAGGCGGCCCGGCCGGGGACGCGAAACGCGCGGCGCCTTACTTGACGACCTGGGCGGCCGACTTGATCAGGGCGTCGGACAGGGTCACGCCCTGCTGGGCGGCGGCGCCGGGGTTGACGTAGAGTTCGAGCTTGGAGCTGGTCTCGGAGGGAATGGCGCCGGGCTTTTCACCCTTGAGGATGCGCACGGCGAGCTTGCCCGTCTGCACGCCCAGGTCGTGATAGTTCACGCCCAGGGCCGCGATGGCGCCGCGCTTGACGCTGTCGGTGTCGGAAGCCACCAGGGGAATCTTGGCGGAATTGCCGACCTTGACCAGGGATTCGTAGGCCGAGACGACGTTGTTGTCGGTGTTGGTGTAGATCACGTCGACCTTGCCCACCAGGCTGCGGGCGGCGGCGCCCACGTCCACGGTGCGGGCGGCGGTGGCCTCGACCAGGCTCATGCCCGATTGCGGCAGCAGTTCACGCAGGCGTTTCACCACGACCACGGAATTGGCTTCACCGGGGTTGTAGACCATGCCGACCTTTTTGGCGTCCGGCACGACCTTTTTGATCAGGTCGATCTGTTTTTCCAGCGACAGGGCATCGGACACGCCGGTGACGTTGGTGCCCGAGGCTTCCCAGCCCGGCACCAATTGAGCGGCCACCGGATCGGTCACGGCGGAATAGACCACCGGGATGGTCTTGGTCGCGGCGACCACGGCCTGGGCCGAGGGCGTGGCGATGGCGACGATCACGTCGGGCTTGTCGCCCACGAACTTGCGGGCGATCTGGGCGGCGATGGCGGTATTGCCCTGGGCCGTCTGGAACTGCCATTTCAGGCCCTTGGCCTCGGTGTAGCCGGCCGAGGCCAGGGCTTCGTGCACGCCGTCCTTCACGGCATCGAGCGCGGGATGCTCGACGATGGAGGTCACCGCCACGGATTGCGCCAGGGCCGGCGCGGCGGCCAGCGCGCCGAGTACGGCAGCGGTGCCCGCGAGGGTACGAAGGACGGGATGCAGATTCATGAACAGCTCCTTTGTAGGGGAAACGCCTGCGGATCGTGTCCACACCAGGCGATGCGGCGACCAGTCTACCCGCCGACATCAAGTTTTTCTGCAAGGGATATCCCTGCGGCGGCAATGATTGTAGCCCGGCGATCGATGCCATGGAGCGGACACGCGGGCAAGCGCTGATTCAGCCGTTTCTCAGCGGACCCGGCGCTTTTCCAGCTTGCGCGCCAGGGTGCGGCGATGCATGCCCAGCCGCCGGGCCGTCTCCGAGATGTTGAAATTGGTTGCGGCCAGCACTTCGTGAATGCGTTCCCATTCGAGCGTCTTGATCGACGCCTGGCGCGGCGCCAGGGCGGCCTCGACGTCGCCCTCGGTCCGGGCGAAGGCGCGTTCGATGTCGTCCGTGTTCGAGGGCTTGGCCAGGTAGTGGCAGGCGCCGAGCTTGACCGCCTCGACGGCGGTGGCGATGCTGGCGAAACCGGTCAGCACCACGATCAGCATCCCGGACGCGTGCGCATGCAGCCGCCGCACGCAGGCCAGGCCCGAAGCCTCGCCCTGCAGTTTCAGGTCCACGACGGCATAGCCGGGCATGTGGCCCCGCGCGAGCAGCGCCTCGACGGATTCCAGGCTGTCGGCGCGCAGCACGCGGTAGCCGCGGCGCTCGAACGAGCGCGCCAGGGAATGCGACAGCGATTCGTCGTCCTCGACCACGAGCAGCAGGCGCTGCGCATCGGCGCCTGGTTCATTCGACGGGCTCATCGGCATCCTCCGGGGTCAAAGCGGACAGGGGAAAGCGGATCGTGACGCAGGCGCCGCCTTCGGGCAGGTTGCTCGCGCTCAGGGTGCCGCTCAGGGACCGGGCCACCTGGTGCGACAGGAACAGCCCCAGCCCCCTGCCAGGCTGCCCCTTGGTGGACCGGTAGGGCTTGCCCAGCGAACGCAGGACATCCTGGACGAAGCCCGGCCCCTGGTCGCGGACCTCCAGCGTGAGCCGGCCGCTGTCCAGGACGGCGGTGAGTTGCTGCAGCGTGGGCGAGGCCTCCAGGGCGTTGTTCAGGACGTTGAACACCATCTGCCGCAGGCCCTGGTCGGCGATCACCACCGTGTCGGAGTCGATCCGGCGGCTGTATTTCAGGCGGGCCGAAGGATGCGCCTGCCGCCATTGGGCCACCAGCCCGTCGAGGAAAGCGGTCACGGTGGTGCGCGTCAGGGCCTCGCCGCGCACTTCGCCGGCCGACATCAGGATGCCGCTCAGGATGGTCTTGCAGCGCTGCACCTGCGCCTGCATGTCCCGCACGTCCTGCCCCAGTTCAGGGTCGGCGGCCACGGCGGGCGCGTGCGCCCAGTCGCCCAGGATCACGTCCAGGGTCGCCAGGGGAGTGCCCAGTTCGTGGGCCGCGCCCGAGGCCAGCAGGCCCATGTGGACGATGTGCTCTTCTTCGGAAGCGCGCTGGCGCAGCGCCGCCAGGCGCGCGTCGCGCGTGCGCACATTGTGGGTGATCCGGGTGATGAAGGCCGCCAGCAGGGCGGCGTTCAGGGTGAAACAGACCAGCATCCCCAGCACGAAGGGGCTGTCCAGTCCGCCGCCCAGGTCCAGCGGCAGGGTGTAGCCGTGATGGCGGGTCAGTACCAGCCCGGCGAACGCGGCCGAGGTCGCGCCCGCCATCATCCAGGTCGTGCGCCGCCGCAGCAGGACGGCGGCCAGGGCCACCTGCAGCAGGTAGAGGAAGATGAACGGGTTGGTGGCGCCGCCGCTCAGGTAGAGCTGGGCGGTCAGCGCCATGACGTCGACGAGCAGCGCCAGGAACAGTTCGATCTGGCTCACGGGCAGGTGCCACTTCAGGCGCCACTGGCTGAAGCAGTTGTAGACGACCAGCAGAACCACCACCAGCGCCATGTCGAACAGCGGCAGCGCCAGAGAAAACCCGGCCATGGCCACGGCGATGGCCAGCACCTGGCCGAGCACCGCGATCCAGCGCAGCTGGACCAGCAGGCGCAGGTTCTGCCGGCCCGCCACGTGCGAACCGTCCGGGAGCCTCGCCTTTTTCATCGCCGGGCCGCCCCAAGATGAAAAGCGCCCCCCTGGGGATGAGCCTGGACATGGCGCAGCCCCTGCGGACTGCGCCATGCCTGGCGAATCCGAGCGGCATACAGGCCGCGAGGTGGAGGGATGTTGCAATCCGAGAAGGCTGCGCGGCGTGGGGGGCATTTCTTTTTCATCGCCGTGCCGCCCGGCGGCGGCGCCATTCCTGGCGGGCGCCGTAGGCCATGGCCGCCGCCGTCATGGCCCCCAGGGCGTACCAGGTGAGCGCATAACTGAGGTGTTCGTCGCGGAAATGCACGACCGTCAGGCCGGGCACGGGCCACCGGGCCGGCCTGACGGTGTCGGCTGCGGTGCCGTCGTCCGCCGACTGGTCGATGAAATACGGCGCCACGGACGACAGGCCCAGGGACCGGGCCATGGCGGCCACGTCGCGGGAATACCAGCGGCCCTCGGCCGGCGCGTTGTCCCGCAGGAAGCCGCCGCCGGGCTGCGACAGGCGCAGCAGGCCCTCGATCCGGACCGGGCCGGCCGGCGGGGCCGCGCCCCGGCGCGCGGGATCGCGGTGCGCGGCGTCGACGAAGCCGCGATTGACGAAGACGCTGCTGCCGTCATCGCGCCGCAAGGGCGTCATGACCCAGAAACCGGCGCCCAGGCGGGTGTTGGCCTGGACCAGGATCTCGCGGTCGAGCAGGACGCCCCGCAGCTCGACCCGGCGGTACTCGTCGCGGTCGGCCCGCAGACCGGCCCAGGTATCCGGCCCGGGCGCGGAAACGGGCGGCGCGCGCAGGAGGCCGTCGACCCGGGCGATGAGCGCGTGCTTCCAGTGCATCCGGTGGACCTGCCAGGTGCCCAGCGCGACGAAGCCGCCCAGCGCCGCCGCCAGGAGGACGGTCCAGAGGACGAGCCATCCCGTGGGCAGTGGGCGTGAGGAGCGTTGGGGCACGATGGGCGGAAGGAGGCGGATCCGGGGAACGGCGGGCGCGGCCGGCCGGGACGGGGCCGCATCCGCGCGGAACCTACATCGACGGCATGTCGTGCAGGTGCCCCGGCATCATGTTGACGTTCAGATGGTACATCACCCACAGCGACCCCGCC
Organism: Castellaniella hirudinis; assembly: GCF_042651965.1. Classification (NCBI taxonomy): domain Bacteria; kingdom Pseudomonadati; phylum Pseudomonadota; class Betaproteobacteria; order Burkholderiales; family Alcaligenaceae; genus Castellaniella; species Castellaniella hirudinis. Next base: position 24,863 of record NZ_JBHSDY010000006.1, on the reverse strand, counting down.
AAAGCGATGGCCACGATGATGACAGTGAAGATCAGCGCCAGCAGGGTCCAGCCGCCTTCGGAGCGGGGGCTCATGTGCAGGAAATACACCATATGCACGACCATCTGCACGGCGCCGATCAGCAGGATCGCCAAGGCGGTGGCGCTGGAGCTCGCCAGGACGCCGCCCATGACCAGCCAGAACGGGATCACGGTCAGGATCACCGACAGGACGAAGCCGCTCATGTAGCCCCGGAACGTGCTGGGCGCGTGGCCGCCCTCCCCGGTGTGGGCCGCGTCGCGCCCGGGCGCGGTGTGGTCGTTGCTCATGGCAGCACTCCCATCAGGTAGACAAAGGTGAAGACGCCGATCCAGACCACGTCCAGGAAGTGCCAGAACATCGACAGGCACATCAGGCGGCGGCGGTTCTCGGGGATCAGACCGTGGCGGCCGATCTGGAACAGCAGCGTGACGAGCCACACGATCCCGAAGGTCACGTGCAGGCCGTGGGTGCCGACCAGCGTGAAGAAGGACGACAGGAAGGCGCTGCGCCAAGGACCGGCGCCGTGCTCGATCAGGTGGTGGAACTCGTACAGCTCCAGCCCCAGGAAGGCCAGCCCGAACAACCCGGTCACGATCAGCCAGGCCAGCGTCCCGCGCACCCGGCCGCGCTGGGATTCCAGCATGGCGAAGCCGTAGGTGATCGACGAGAACAGCAGCATGGCCGTGTTCACCGCCACCAGCGGCAGGTCGAACAGGTCCGCGCCCGTCGGACCGCCCGCATACGCCCTGCCCTGCACACCGTACACGGCGAACAGGCAGGCGAAGATCAGGCAGTCGCTCATCAGGTAGATCCAGAAGCCGAGCAGCGTGCCGTTCTCCGGATGGTGAGGTTCCCGCACAATGAAGTCGGGAGCGGCGGCCGGGCCGCCGGCCGCTTGGGGATGCAGGATGCGGGTATCAGACATGGCGGGCCAACTGCAGGGTGCGGGCTTCCTCCGCGCGGCTCACGTCCGCAGCGGAAACGTGGGTGTCACGGTGGTAGTTGAAGGTGTGGAAGATGGCGGCGGCGATCAGCGCCGCGAAGGACACGATCACGAGCGCCCACATGTGCCAGATCAGGGCGAAGCCGAGGACCGCGCTGAGCGCAGCCAGGATGAAGCCGGCGGCGGTGTTCTTCGGCATGTGGATGTCGATGAAGCCGCTTTCGGGCCGGCGGTAGCCCGCCTGTTTCATGTGCCACCAGGCGTCGCGCTCATGCACGCGCGGCGTGAAGGCGAAGTTGTAGTCCGGCGGCGGCGACGAGGTGGACCATTCCAGCGTGCGGCCGTCCCAGGGGTCGCCCGTGTGGTCGCGCAGCGCCTCGCGGTCGCGCCAGCTGACGTAGATCTGCACCAGGAAGAAGGCGATGCCCAGCGCGATCAGGAACGCGCCGACCGCGGCCACCTGGAACCAGACTTGCAGCGAAGGGTCCTCGAAGTGGCTCAGGCGGCGGGTAATGCCCATCAGGCCCAGGATGTAGAGCGGCATGAAGGCGACCCAGAACCCCACGACCCAGCACCAGAACGAGCATTTGCCCCAGAACACGTTCAGGCGGAAGCCGAAGGCCTTCGGGAACCAGTAGTTGATCGCGGCGAACACGCCGAACACCACCCCGCCGATGATGACGTTGTGGAAATGCGCGATCAGGAACAGGCTGTTGTGCAGCACGAAGTCGGCCGGCGGCACGGCCAGCAGCACGCCCGTCATGCCGCCGATCACGAAGGTGATCATGAAAGCCACGGTCCACATCATGGGCAGCTCGAAGCGGATGCGGCCCCGGTACATGGTGAAGAGCCAGTTGAAGATCTTCGCCCCCGTGGGGATCGAAATGATCATCGTTGTGATGCCGAAGAAGGAGTTCACGCTGGCGCCCGAGCCCATGGTGAAAAAGTGGTGCAGCCAGACCAGATAGGACAGCACCGTGATCACGATGGTCGCGTACACCATGGAGGTATAGCCGAACAGGCGCTTGCCGCAATACGTGGAGGTGATCTCGGAGAACACGCCGAACAGCGGCAGGATCAGGATGTAGACCTCCGGGTGGCCCCAGATCCAGATCAGGTTCACATACATCATCGGGTTGCCGCCCAGGTCGTTGGTGAAGAACTGGGTGTCCAGGTAGCGGTCCATGCCCAGCAGCGCGAGCGTGGCCGTCAGCACCGGGAAGGTGATGATGATCAGGATGTTGGTGCACAGGGCGGTCCAGGTGAAGACCGGCATCTTCATCAGCTTCATGCCCGGCGCGCGCATCTTGATGATGGTGACCGCCAGATTGATCCCCGACAGCAGCGTGCCCACCCCGGCGACCTGCAAGGCCCAGATGTAGTAATCCACCCCCACGTCGGGACTGAACTCCAGGCCCGAGAGCGGCGGATAGGCCAGCCAGCCGGTGCGGGCGAATTCACCCACGAACAGCGACATCATCACCAGGACGGCGCCGCCCGTGGTCATCCAGAAGCTGAAGTTGTTCAGGAACGGAAAGGCCACGTCGCGCGCGCCGATCTGCAGCGGCACGATGTAGTTCATCAGGCCGGTGATGAACGGCATGGCCACGAAGAAGATCATGATCACACCGTGCGCGGTGAAGATCTGGTCGTAGTGGTGCGGCGGCAGGTAGCCCAGCGCATCGCCGAAGGACACCGACTGCTGCAGGCGCATCATGGCCGCATCGGCGAAGCCGCGCAGCAGCATCACCACGCCCAGCACCATGTACATGATGCCGATCTTCTTGTGGTCGATGCTGACGATCCAGTCGCGCCACAGGGGGCCCCAGAGGCGGTAGCGCGTCATCAGGGCCAGAACGGCCAGTCCGATCACGGCCACGCCGGCGAAGGTGGCCACCAGGATCGGCTCGTGGTAGGGAATGGCTTCCAGGCTGAGCCGGCCCAGGATCCAGGTTCGCAAATCCATCTTTACTTCTCCATAGGCTGCATGAGATCGCTCATGCAGGTCGAGCCGGGCCGCACGCAGCGATTCAGGATCAGTCGGTACAGGTCGGGATCGACGGTCGCCCAGCGGCGCACCGGATCGTTCTCGCTGGGCTGCTCCAGATCCAGGTAGCCCGCCCGGTCCAGGACGCCGCCGGCGGCGCGGTTCTTCGCCACCCACGCATCGAAGCCGGCCTGGTCCAGGCCATGGAAGCGGAAATGCATGCCGGAAAAGCCCGCGCCGCTGTAGTTCGCGGACATGCCCTCGTATTCCCCGGGGGCATTGATCACCGCGTGCAGCATGGTCTGCATGCCCGGCATGGCGTAGATCTGGCCGGCCAGGGCGGGAATGAAGAAGGAATTCATCACCGAGGAGGCCGTGATCTTGAAGCGGATCGGCCGGTCCACCGGCGCGGCCAGTTCATTGACGGTGGCGAAGCCGTATTCCGGGTAGATGAACAGCCACTTCCAGTCCAGCGCCACGACCTCGACGGTGAGCGGCTCGACGTGGGCGGCCAGAGGCTTGTCCGCCGAGATCCGGCTGAGCGGACGGTAGGGGTCGAGCAGGTGGGTGCTGACCCAGGTGACGCTGCCCAGCGCGATGATGATCAGCAGCGGCACCGACCAGATCATCAGTTCCAGGCGGGTGGAGTGGTCCCAATCGGCGTCGTAGCGCGCCTTGCGGTTGGCCGCCCGGTAGCGCCAGGCGAACAGGACCGTGGCGACGATCACCGGCAGGATGACGATCAGCATCAGGCCGGTCGCCGTGTAGATCAGGTTGCGCTGCTGCAGCGCCACGTCGCCCGACGGGTTCAGCAGCACGGCATCGCAGCCGCCCAGCAGCAGGGCCGGGCCGACGCCCAGCACTATTTTCAGGATCTTGTCGTGCCTCATTGCCTTGTGTGCCGATTCCAGGTGTATTCAAGCAGAGACCGATACTATAGATTTGAAAAGTCGAGGTGGAAATTGGACATTTTGACTCATGCCCCTTCGCGGGACAGGGTTACTCCGGGTAATGTCCAATGGCGAACCCTGCCGCCGGCATGGGATTCTATGCGCGGGGCCGCCTGCGCGCGGCGGCCCGCATCGCAGATCAGGAGGACCCGATGACCGCAGATATCCTCAACACCCGCTTGCCCGGACCGCGCGCCCGGGAAGACGACCAGGCCAGAGCCGCCCGCCACGCCGAGGGCCATCCTTCCGTATCCCCGGGCGACATCGCCGTCGGCGTGATCATCGGCCGCACGTCGGAATATTTCGATTTCTTCACCTACGGGATCGCGTCGGTGATCGTGTTCCCCCAGGTCTTCTTCCCGTTCGCCGATCCCCTCACCGGCACGCTGTACGCCTTCGCCGTCTTCGCCCTGGCCTTCGTCGCCCGGCCCTTCGGCACGACGCTCTTCATGCACGTGCAGAAGCACTGGGGCCGGGGGATGAAACTGACGGCGGCGCTGTTCCTGCTGGGCACGGCCACGGCGGGCATCGCCTTCCTGCCCGCCCACGATACCCTGGGCACGCACGCCATCGTCCTGCTGGCGCTCTTTCGCTGCCTGCAGGGCATCGCCTGGGGCGGCTCCTGGGACGGCCTGCCCTCGCTGCTGGCACTGAACACGCCCGCCCGGCAACGCGGCTGGTACGCCATGCTCGGGCAACTGTCGGCGCCCATCGGTTTCCTGGTGGCCGGCGCCCTGTTCCTGTACCTGTACACCCGCCTGGAACCTGCGGACTTCACCGACTGGGGCTGGCGGTTCCCGTTCTTCGTGGCCTTCGCCATCAATGTCGTGGCCCTGTTCGCCCGCCTGCGGCTGGTGATGGATAATGACTTCTCGCGCCTGCTGGAAGAACGCGAACTGCGCCCGATCGGCACGCGGGAAATGGTCCGCACCCAGAGCCGGCACATCGTCACCGGCGCCTTCGCCTCGCTGGCCAGCTACGCCCTGTTCCACCTGGTCACGCTGTTCCCGCTGTCCTGGCTGGTGCTGCAGCACCAGAGGACCGTGTCCCAGGTGCTGACGGTCGAACTCGCGGGCGCTGCGGTCGCCCTGGCGGCCATGCTGTATTCCGGATACCTGGCCAACCGCATCGGCCGGCGTCATACGCTGGGCCTGGTCGCCGTGCTGATCGGCGTCTTCGCCCTCGCCTCGCCCTGGCTGCTGGGCGGCGGCGCCGTGCATCAGGACGCCTTCATCCTGACCGGCTTCGCCCTGCTGGGCCTGTCCTATGGCCAGTCCTCAGGGACGGCCACGGCCAATTTCCTGCCGGCCTATCGATACACGGGCGCAGCCTTGTCCGCCGATCTGGCCTGGCTGGTGGGTGCGGCCTTCGCGCCGCTGGTCGCGCTGGGCGTCTCGGATCGCTACGGCCTGGGCGGGATCAGCCTGTATCTGCTGTCGGGCGCGGCCTGCACCCTGGCGGCACTGGCCGCCAACCGCTCGGCCCGCCGCGCCGCCGCCTGAACCGGCCCGCCCTCGGGCGTCTCAGGGCGCCCGGGCGGCGTCGGCGGCGCGCACCGCGCGCATGAAGGCCTGGATACGCTCCGGATCCTTGATCCCGGGCGCCGATTCCACCCCGCTGCTGACGTCCACGGCAAACGGCGCCAGGGCGACGATCTGCCCGCCGACCGTTTCCGCCTTCAGGCCGCCCGACAGGATCAGGGCCGGCGTCCCGGCGTCGCGCGGCACCTCGGCCAGCAGCGCGGTATCGAAACCGCTGCCGCTGCCGCCATAGCCGGCGCTATAGCTGTCGAACAGCCAGCCCGCCGCACGACCGTAGGCTGCGCAGGCGCGGGCCAGTTCGGCCGCCGTGGCGAGCCCCGGCGCCCCGGCCCGGAAAGCCTTGACGTGGCGGGTCTCGAAACCGGCGCAGAAACCGGGGGTTTCTTCGCCATGGAATTGCAGCAGGTCCGGGCGCACGGTCTCGATCACCTGCTGCACCAGCCGAGCCTCGGGATTGACGAACAAGGCCGTGACGCCGACAAAAGCCGGCACCCGGGCGCGCAAGGCGGCGGCCTGCTCCAGCGTCAGACAACGGCGGCTGGGCGGATAGAACACCAGGCCGATGGCGTCGGCGCCGGCCGCCACGGCGGCATCCAGGTCCTGCGGACGGGTCAGTCCGCAGATCTTGACGCGGGTGCGCCGGACCCCGGAAGCCTCCGGCCCGGCGGCGGTTGCGGCAGGCGTGTTCATTGGAACGCGCCTCCGGCGTCGTCCGAGCCATAGCTGTCCAGGCCGAAGGCGCTGTCCTGGCCGAACGTGACGCTGGCCGGATCGACGGTGGGCGCATCACTCTTGTAATGGGTCACCATGCCGGGGAAAGCCAGCACCGCCGCCACCATCAGGATCTGGATGATGATGAAGGGAATCGAGCCCCAATAGATCTGGGCCGTGGTGACCTTGGCGATCAGTTTGCCGGTCACACGGTCACGGTAGTCTTCCTTGGGCGCGACCGATCGCAGATAGAACAGGGCAAAGCCGAACGGCGGATGCACGAAGGAGGTCTGCATGTTCACCGCCAGCAGCACGCCGAACCAGATCAAGTCGATGCCCATCTTGTCGGCCACGGGTCCCAGCAGCGGCACGATGATGAAGGCCAGCTCAAAGAAGTCCAGGAAAAAGGCCAGGAAGAAGGTCATCACGCTGACCACGATCAGGAAGCCGACCTCGCCCCCCGGCACGTGCAGCAGCAGTTGCTCGACCCAGACGTCGCCGTTGATGCCCCGGAAGCTGAGACTGAAGATCGTCGAGCCCACCAGGATGAAGACCACGAAGCAGGACAGCCGGGCCGTGCTTTCCATGGCCTGGCGCAACTGCTTCCAGGAGAAACGGCCGCGCGACACGGCCATGATCAGCGCGCCGACGGCGCCCATCGCGCCGCCCTCGGTGGGCGTGGCCACGCCGATGAAGATCGTGCCCAGCACCAGGAAGATCAGCGCCAGGGGCGGGATCATCACGAACACGACCCGCTCGGCCAGGGCCGACAGCAGCTTCAGGCGCAGGAAACGGTTGGCCAGGGCCATCGCCAGGGCGGCGGCGCCCCAGATCAGCAGCACGATGACGACGCGCTCGTCCACCGGCACGTCGGTATGGGATCGGAAATAGTAGTCCGAACCCCAGTAGGCGGCCGCGGCCGCGATCAGGGTCAGGACGGTCAGGGACCGCAGGCCGCGATGCCCTCGCGCATCGACGAAGCCGCGCGCCTCTGGCGGCAGGGCCGGCACATGGCCGGGCCGCACGACGGCCACCAGGAAGACGTACGCCATGTAGGCCCCGGCCAGCAGCAGGCCCGGCAGCATCGCGCCCCGGTACATGTCGCCGATGGAGCGCCCGAGCTGGTCGGCCAGGATGATCAGCACCAGCGAGGGCGGAATGATCTGCGACAGGGTGCCGGACGCGGCGATGACGCCGGAGGCCAGACGCCGGTCGTAGCCATAGCGCAGCATGATGGGCAGCGAAATCAGCCCCATCGAGATGACCGAGGCCGACACCACGCCGGTGGTCGCCGCCAGCAGCGCGCCGACGAACACCACCGCGATCGCCAGGCCGCCGCGCAGCGGACCGAAAAGCTGGCCGACCGTGTCGAGCAGGTCCTCGGCCATGCCGGATCTTTCCAGGATCAGGCCCATGAAGGTGAAGAAAGGCACGGCCAGCAGCGTGTCGTTGCCGACGATGCCGAATATCCGCTGAGGCAGCGCCTGGAACAGCAACGGGCTCATCAGATTCAGGTCGATGGCCACCAGGCCATACAGCACGCCGGTGGCGGCCAGGGAAAAGGCGACCGGAAAACCCAGCAGCAGGAACACGATCAGGTTGAAGAACATGATCGGTGCGAGATTGTCGACGAGGAATTCCATGCTCAGCGCCCCTGCCCGGCTTCGAGGTCGGCCTGACGTTGGGCCAGAATGTCTTCCACCAGGGCTTCTTCGTCACTCTTGCCGCTGGAAACCTGCATCGGATTGGGACACTGGCCGCGCAGGAAGCCCACGCACTTGATCAGGTGCGACAGCCCCGCCAGGATCAGCAGCGCGAAACCGACCGGAATCAGGAGTTTCGCCGGCCAGCGGATCAGGCCCTCGGTGTTCGAGGACAGTTCATGCGTGATCCAGGATTCCCAGAAGTACGGGATCGACAGCCAGAACACCAGGCAGGCGGCCGGCAGCAGGAAGAACAGCACGCCGAAAATTTCGATGCCGACCTGAGCGCGCTCGGGCAGCTTTTGCGACAGCACGTCGACGCGCACGTGCTCGTTGCGCAAAAAGGTATAGCCCGCAGCCAGCAGGAAAATGGCCCCGAACAGATACCACTGCAACTCCAGCCAGGCGTTGGAGCTGAGGCTGAACAGTTTGCGCATCACCGCATTGCCGGCGCTGACCAGGGCCACCACCAGCACCAACCAGGTCACGGCCCGGCCGACCACGGTGTTCAGCCCGTCGATCCATCGGGAGATCGTCAAGAGAGGTTTCATTATGCTTCCATGAAACAGGCGGAAAAACGGCGCGGATGCCCCGCTCGCAATCAAATCGCTCAATTCTATACGAAGCGTCAGGCCCCCCGCCTCGGGAATCGCCCGAATAGGTTTTCAATCCGGCCGTCCCGGCGGGTGTCGCTAAAGGCCGGGCGACAAGCCGCCCAGATGATGGCGCAAGGCCTCGCGGGGCGTGCGTTGCGGCAGGTCTGCGTCCGGATAGTCGGCATGCGCCAGATACAGGCCATCGGCCATGAAGGTGGGCGCGGCCCGCCGCCGGTCGCGGTCGCGCAGCAGTTCGGCGGCCCACCCGGGCGGGCGGCGGCCCCGCCCCACCATCACCAGCACGCCCATCAGATTGCGCACCATATGGTGCAAAAAGGCATTGGCGCGGAACTCGAAGATCAGGAAATCGCCCGTGCGGTGGATCTCCAGCGCCTGCAAGGTGCGCACCGGACTGGCCGCCTGGCATTCGGATGAGCGAAACGCGCTGAAATCGTGCTCGCCCACCAGCACGGCGGCAGCGGCGCGCATGGCTGCATCATCGAGCCGCTCGTGCACCCAGCCGACCCGGCCCTGCAGGATGGGGGAACGCACCGGGGCGCTGCGCAGCACGTAGAAATAGGTGCGGGCCCGGGCGTCAAAACGGGCATGAAAATCGTCGGGCACGGCGCAGGCCCATTGCACGGCCAGGGTCCCGGGCAGCAAGGCATTGAGCCCACGCACCCAGGATTCGTCACGCCGGACGGCCTGCGTATCCAGGTGCACGACCTGCTGCAAGGCATGCACGCCGGCATCGGTGCGGCCGGCGCAGATCGTGGCTACGGCGGGCGCGGCCAGGAAACGGCGCAAAGCCGATTCCAGGGTGTCTTGCAGGGTGCGGCCGCCGGGTTGGGTCTGCCAGCCCTGCCAACCTTGGCCGTCATAGCTCAGCCCGAGCGCAATGCGTCCCATGAAACTCAGTGTCCGATATGCATCATCTGCCGTCGGGACGGGCGCGGGCCGTCATGGCCGCCCGCCCGTCTCCGGCTAGTGCTGCTGCGGCGGGCGGGATTCGCCCGGTTCGAGATTCAGGTCGACGTCCTGAATCCGTTCGCGCACCATGGCTTCCGTCACCCGGGGGCTGGCATCGGCCTCGTCCCGCGCGGCATTGGCCCGGCGCAGCAGCCAGGCGATGATGAGCACGATCAGGGCCAGGAGACCCGTCATCACGCCCAGCAGATGATCCTGGAGCCACGAAACCCGGTGCTGGGTGCGTTCGGAAGGCTGCGGCTCGGCGGCCTGGGCAGCCGAGTCAGCCCCGGCAGCGGCGCTCGGCGAACCGGCGCTGGAAGCGGCGGCTCCCGCGCCCGAACTGGCGGTCGAGGATGCGCCACCCGCGGCTGCCGCGCCGGACCCGGACGCAGCCCCCCCGGCAGCCTGCGCCCCCGGTGCGCCGTTGGCGCCGGACGCCCCTGGAGCGGCCGCATTCGCACCCGCGGCGCCGGAAGCGCCTGCGCTGGAGGCCCCCGACGCGCCGCCCGCCGAGTCCGTCTCGTCGGCTTGGGCGGCGGCTTCCTGGCTGGCCTCGCTGATCGCGTTGGCGATCTGGTGGATCGACTGGCCGATGACCTCGACCCCTTGGGCGGCGGCGTTGCGCGCGGCCTCGCCCTGAGATTGGAGGGCCTGATTCAGGTTCTTGACGTTGCCCTCGAGCTGATCGACCCGGGCCTCGGTATCCTTCAGGGCGTGCCCCCGGGCCGTGCGGGCATCGGCAGCCGCATCGGCGCCCTGTCCCTTGGCGCCGGATTCGCTCAGGCGCAGATGATCGCCCGCCGCTGCCGCAGGCTGAGCGTGTGCCCGTGAGTCATCCTGCGACACGGTGCCCGTGGCGGCCTGGCCCGCATCCGTGGCGGCCGATGCGCCGGCCAGACGCCCGCGCATCCGCGCAAAAGCGGCGGCCTGGGCCTGGAACTGGCGGCGCGCCTCGGCGTCGGAAATCGACAGCATGTCGTTGATGTCCGGCACCGCCAGCGACGCGCCGGCACGCACCAGATTGACGTTGTCGTGGATGAAGGCCTGCGGATTGGCCCGCTGCAGCGCCATCATCAGTTGGTAGATCGACACCCCGTCCACCGCATGGCGGCGGCCGATGGCGAACATCGTGTCGCCGGGGCGCACGGCAATGGCGCCGGCCGGCACGCGCCGGGTGCTGGCATGGGATGCGGCAGCACCCACAGTAGTGGACGATGCGCCCTGCCCCGCTGCCGGTTGCGCGGCGGCAGAGGCCGCAGCGGCGCGGGCCGGCTCCGGCGCCACCAGGGACACCTGATAGCGTTGTTCGCCCGTGGCCGTATGCACGTCCAGCAGCAGATCGGCCAGATTGCCGGTGAAGGCCTGCCCGGAACCGATGCGCAGCACGCGGCGGCCGCCGGCCCGGACATCGTCGCCGACGGAAACGGACAGGCTGTCGAGCGGCACCGGCGGCGTCAAACCCGCCTGCGCCCAGTCCGCCGCGGGCGCGGGCCGGGCCGACAAGGCCTTCAAGTCGGCCTCGGTCAGGCCGGACACCGGCACCAGGATCAGCAGCGGCTCACCCGCCCCGGAGGCCAGGCGCGCGTGGCCGAAGGTCGCGGCCTGAGCCGCGCCGCCCGCGAGAAAGGCCAGCGCCAGGGCTCCGGCCGTCAGACGGCCCGTAGGGAGTCGGCGCGCGACGCGCGTCGGGTTCGAGAGGTCACGCGTGGCGCCATTTTTCATATTCAGAGTTCACCCAGGGCGATGCGCAGCATGCGGCGCAGAGGTTCGGCGGCACCCCACAGCAACTGGTCGCCGACCGTGAAGGCGCTGAGATATTCAGGCCCCATCGACATCTTGCGCAAACGGCCCACCGGGATGTCCAGCGTGCCGGTCACGGCCACGGGGGTCAGGTCCCGCATGGAAGATTCACGGTCGTTGGGCACCAGACGCGCCCACTCCGTACCGGTACGCACCGCGTCGTTGATTTCGTCCAGGGGGATGTCGCGCCGCAACTTGATGGTCAGCGCCTGGCTGTGGCAGCGCATGGCGCCGATCCGCACGCACAGACCGTCGACCGGCACCGGATCGGCGCCGAAGCCCGGACCGCGCCCGAGGATCTTGTTGGTTTCCGCGCCGCCCTTCCATTCTTCGCGCGACATGCCGTCGCCCAGGTCCTTGTCGATCCAGGGGATCAGGCTGCCGCCCAGGGGCACGCCGAAGTTTTCACGGGGCAGATCGGGGTTTTGCTGGGCCTTGAGCACGCCTCGGTCGATGTCCAGGATGGCCGAAGCCGGATCGGCGAGCTGATCGCCCACGGCCTGGTTCAGGATGCCGAACTGGGTCAGCAGTTCGCGCATGTGGCGCGCGCCGCCGCCCGAGGCCGCCTGGTAGGTCATGGAGGTCATCCATTCGACCATATCGGCCTTGAACAGGCCGGCCAGGCCCATCAGCATGCAACTGACGGTGCAGTTGCCGCCGATGAAGTCGCGCACGCCGCGCTGCAGGGCGGCATCGATCACCGGACGGTTGACCGGGTCGAGCACGATGATGGCATCGTCCTTCATGCGCAGCGTGCTGGCGGCGTCGATCCACAGGCCGGTCCAGCCGGCGGCGCGCAGCTTGGGATACACGGCGGAGGTGTAGTCGCCGCCCTGGGCGGTGACGATGATCGGCAGTTTGCGCAACGCGTCGATGTCGTGCGCGTCTTGCAGCGGACCGGCGCCCGTCGCCCAGGACGGCGCAGCACCGCCCGCGTTGCTGGTGGAAAAGAAGACCGGTTCGAACAAGTCGAAGTCTTTTTCGTCGCGCATGCGTTGCATGAGCACCGAACCGACCATCCCGCGCCAACCGACCAAACCAACTGCCTGAGCCATAAATCCCTGCCTGAACCGTAAAAGTGGATATGTGAACGCTAAGTGTAATACGTCAGCTTAATGCACTAAATGAATGCATCGAATGAATGTATCAGTTTAATGCCTTCAGTACGGCATCGCCCATTTCCGAGGTCGAAACCCGCGTCGTCCCGGCTTCAAAAATGTCGGCTGTGCGCAACCCTCGGGCCAGCACCGCCTGCACGGCGGCTTCGATCCGGTCGGCGGCTGGCGCCGCATCCAGGGAATAGCGCAGCATCATGGCGGCCGACAGAATGGTCGCCAGCGGATTGGCGATGTTCTGCCCGGCGATGTCCGGCGCCGAGCCGTGGCTGGGTTCGTACAGGCCCTGCCGGCTGGCGTTCAGCGACGCCGAGGGCAGCATGCCGATGGAGCCCGTCAGCATGGCGGCTTCGTCGGACAGAATGTCGCCGAACAGATTGCCGGTCACCACCACGTCGAAGGCCTTGGGTTCGCGCACCAGTTGCATGGCGGCGTTGTCCACGTACATATGGGAGAGTTCGACCTTGGGATATTCGCGCGCCACGTCGATCATGATGTCGCGCCAGAACTGCGAAGTTTCCAGGACGTTGGCCTTGTCCACGCTGCACAGACGGCCCTGGCGCTTGGCGGCGGCCTGGAAGGCCACGTGGGCGATGCGGCGGATTTCGGACTCGGCATAGTGCATGGTGTCGTAGCCCTGACGCTCGCCCGCGTACGGGCCGTCTTCCAGGGTGCGCACGCCGCGCGGCTGGCCGAAATAGATGTCGCCCGTCAGTTCGCGCACGATCAGGATGTCCAGGCCGGCCACGACCTCGGGCTTGAGCGACGAGGCGTTGGCCAGTTCGGGATACAGGATCGCCGGGCGCAGATTGGCGAACAGACCCAAGGCCTTGCGCAGGCCCAGCACCGCCTGTTCCGGGCGCAGGGCGCGTTCCAGCTTGTCGAATTTCCAGTCGCCCACGGCGCCGAACAGGATAGCGTCGGACTGCTTGGCCAGGGCCAGGGTGTCCTCGGGCAGAGGGTGGCCCTTGGCGACATAGGCGGCGCCGCCCACGGGCGCCTCGGTCAGTTCCAGGTCCAGATTCAGGGCCGGGGCGCGCAGCACGCGCACGGCCTGCTCGACGATTTCCGGGCCGATGCCGTCGCCCGGCAGGACTGCGATGCGAGAAGTCATGGGTTCTTCCAGTGGGGAATGTTGAACGGGGAGTCTATCAACGACACGCCCCGTCCTTGAGAACGGGGCGTGCGCACCGACGCATGGAGCGGCGCGTCAGCCGGGCACGTGCTTGGCCAGCCAGGGGTGGCGCGCCAGGCGCTCGGCCTCGAAGGCGCGGATCATGTCGGCGCGCAGCAGGGTCTGGCCGATTTCGTCCAGGCCCTTCAACAGCGATTCCTTGCGGTAGGCGTCGATCTCGAAAGGCGATTCCTCGCCGCCGGCCGAAATCACACGCTGGCGTTCCAGGTCGATGGTGAGCGCATAGCCGGGGAAGGCCTTGACCTCGTCGAACAGGCGCGCCACCTGGATTTCAGGCAGCACGATGGGCAGCAGACCGTTCTTGAAGCTGTTGTTGAAGAAAATGTCGGCGAACGACGGCGCAATGATGGCGCGAAAGCCGAACTGCTGCAGGGCCCAGGGCGCGTGCTCGCGGCTGGAGCCGCAACCGAAGTTCTTGCGCGCCAGCAGGACCGAGGCGCCCTGGTAGCGGGACTGATTCAGCACGAAGTCCGGATTCAGCGGCCGCTTGCTGTTGTCCATGCCGGGCTCGCCGTGATCCAGGTAGCGCAGTTCGTCGAACAGGTTCGGGCCGAAGCCGGTGCGCTTGATCGATTTCAGGAACTGCTTGGGAATGATCAGGTCGGTATCGACGTTTTCCCGGTCCAGGGGGGCGACCAGGCCCTTGTGGGTGGTGAAAGCTTGCATGGCGGCTCCTAGCTCAGGCGGCGGATATCGACGAAATGGCCAGCCACCGCGGCGGCGGCGGCCATGGCGGGGCTGACGAGGTGGGTGCGCCCCCCCTGTCCCTGGCGGCCTTCGAAATTGCGGTTCGAGGTCGAGGCGCAACGCTCGCCCGGCTCCAGCCGGTCGGCGTTCATCGCCAGGCACATCGAACAGCCCGGTTCACGCCACTCGAAGCCCGCGGCCAGGAAAATCTTGTCCAGGCCTTCGCGCTCGGCCTGGGCCTTGACCAGCCCCGAGCCCGGCACGACCATGGCCTGGCGCACGTTGGACGCAACCCGACGGCCCTTGGCCACGGCGGCGGCGGCGCGCAAGTCCTCGATGCGCGCATTGGTGCACGAACCGATGAAGACGCGATCGATGCGGATGTCGGTCATCGGCATATTGGGTTCGAGCCCCATGTACTGCAGCGCGCGCTCCATGCCGCTGCGGCGGACTTCGTCCTTTTCCTTTTCGGGATCGGGCACGCGGGCGTCGACGGGCAGCACCATTTCGGGCGAGGTGCCCCAACTGACTTGAGGCGCGATCTGCGCAGCGTCGATCTCGACCACGCGGTCGAAGACAGCATCCGGGTCGGAATGCAGGGTGCGCCAGTACGCCACGGCCTGATCCCAGGCCGCGCCTTCGGGCGCGTAGGGCCGGCCCTTGAAGTAATCGATCGTGACCTGGTCCACGGCCACCATGCCCGAGCGCGCGCCGGCTTCGATGGCCATATTGCAGACCGTCATGCGGCCTTCCATGGACAGCGCCCGCACGGTGCTGCCGCCGAACTCAATGGCGTAGCCCGTGCCGCCCGCTGTGCCGATCCGGCCGATCACATACAGGACCAGGTCCTTGGCGGTACAGCCGAAGGGCAGCTTGCCCTCGACGCGCACCAGCATGCTGCGGCTCTTTTTCATCAGCAGCGTCTGCGTGGCCAGGACGTGTTCGACTTCGGAGGTGCCGATGCCGAAGGCCAGGGCGCCCATGGCGCCGTGCGTGCTGGTGTGGGAGTCGCCGCACACCACGGTCATGCCCGGCAGGGTCGCGCCCTGTTCCGGTCCGATGACGTGGACGATGCCCTGGCGGCGGTCGTTCATGCGGAATTCGGTGATGCCGTGGGTTTCGCAGTTCTTGTCCAGGGTATCGACCTGCAGGCGCGAGACCGGATCCTGGATGCCTTCGCTGCGCGCCGTGGTGGGCACGTTGTGGTCGGCCACGGCCAGGTTGGCGGAAATCCGCCACGGTTTGCGGCCGGCCAGCTCCAGGCCCTCGAAGGCCTGCGGGCTGGTGACTTCGTGGACGAGATGGCGGTCGATGTACAGCAGACAGGTGCCGTCCGGCCCCTGGTGCACCACGTGGGCGTCCCAGAGCTTGTCGTACAGGGTTTGGGGCATGGTCTTGGCCTCGGAAATCGGGAAAATGGCGCCGCCCGCAGGTGAATGCGGATGCGATGAATCCTATTATGCCAGTGTGATTTTCCCGGACAAGGCGAGCGGTTATCCTAGTATTGGAGGTACCAGATACCAGCTTGGGGATCTAAGTGTCCCAACGAGACCGTTCCTCTATTGTCCTTCTTGGCATGGAAGACGGCCCGACGGGTCCCCGGGTTCCGGGACAGGCTGCGAACAGTCCCTCCACCCGGGGAGACCCATCAGGCCTGCGGTGGAGCCTTGCGGCGGGAAATCGGGAGAGGCCTGCCCTACTTTTTGCCCTGATACAAGGGCAGCACGATCTGGGAGGCCTGTTGCAGGTCGGCGATCCGGCTTTGCGACGAGGGGTGCGTGGACAGGATTTCGGGTTGTCCGCCGCCCCCGGCCTTCTCCATCTTCTGCCACAGCGTGATGGCGGCGCGCGGGTCGTAGCCGGCGCGGGCGGCCAGCTCGACGCCCATGCGGTCGGCCTCGGTTTCGTTGGACCGGCTGTTGGGCAGGGTGAACATGACGTTGGTCAGCGAGGAGCCCAGGTCGGACACGGCCTGGCTGCCGGTGATGGCCGACAGGACCGACAGGCCGATGCCGGCGGCCATCTGGCGCGAGACCTGTTCGCGCGCGTGCTCCCGCAGCGCATGCGAGATCTCATGCCCCAGCACGGCCGCCAGTTCGGCGTCCGTGGGCTGGATCTTGTCCAGCAAGCCGGTGTAGACGGCGATCTTGCCGCCGGGCATGCACCAGGCGTTGACCTCGTCCGATTTCAGGACGTGGATTTCCCAGGCCCAGTTGCGCGCATCCGGCCGGAAGGTGCCGACCTGGGCGATGAGCTTGCGGGAAATCGTCTGCACGCGCTGGGTCTGCGCGGCCGGGGTGTCCAGGGCGCCCTGTGCCTTGGCCTGGGACAGGATCTTGCGGTATTCGGTTTCCGCCTGCTGGTTCAGTTCGGCCTCGGACACCAGGCTGGACATGGTCTGGGTGCGGTTCACGCCCACCAGGCCGGACTGGGTCGTCTGCACCTGGGCGCAGGCCGCCAGCCACACGCTCAGGCCGATGACGGAAAGGCTGCGGATGACCCGGCTCATGCGCACTGCCCCCGATGGCGCAGTGCGTGGTCCATCAGCACGATGGCCAGCAGCGCCTCGGCGATGGGCGTCGCGCGGATCGCCACGCAGGGATCGTGGCGGCCCAGGGTCTGCACCATGACCGGCTCGTTGGCGCGGTTCACGGAATGGCGCTCGATGCGGATGCTGGAAGTCGGCTTGACCGCCAGCGACACCTGCAGCGGCTGGCCGGAGGAAATCCCGCCCAGCACGCCGCCCGCGTGGTTGCCCATGAAGCCGTCGGGGCTGAGTTCGTCGCCGTGTTCGGAACCGCGCATGGCGACGCAATCGAAGCCCGAGCCGATCGACACGCCCTTGACGGCGTTCAGCCCCATCATGGCGTGGGCGATGTCCGCATCCAGCCGATCGTAGATGGGTTCGCCCCAGCCGGCGGGCAGGCCTTCGGCCGTGACTTCGATGCGCGCGCCGATGGAATCGCCGTCATGGCGCAACTGGTCCATGAAGGCCTCGAGTTCCGGGACGATGCCGGCGTTGGGGGCGTAAAAAGGGTTTTCAGGCACGTCATCCCAGGACATGAAGGGAATCGGGATCGGCCCCAGCTGGCTCATGTAGCCGCGGATGCGCACGCCGTATTCCTGCATCAGCCATTTGCGCGCCACCGCGCCCGCCGCCACGGTGGGAGCCGTCAAGCGTGCGGAAGAACGCCCGCCGCCGCGCGGATCGCGCACACCGTACTTCTTCCAGTAGGTGTAGTCCGCGTGGCCGGGGCGGAAGGTGTCGGCGATATTGCTGTAGTCCTTGCTGCGCGCGTCGGTGTTGCGGATCAGCAGGCCGATGGGCGTGCCCGTGGTCAGGCCTTCGAATACCCCCGACAGGATTTCCACCGTATCCGGCTCGCGGCGCTGGGTGACGTGGCGCGAGGTGCCCGGCCGGCGCCGGTCCAGTTCGGCCTGGATGTCGGCCTCGGACAAAGCCATGCCGGGGGGGCAGCCGTCGATCACGGCGCCGATGGCCGGACCATGCGACTCGCCGAAGTTGGTGACACGAAACAGGGAACCCAGGGTATTACCGGACATGGTCGATGCGCGAGGGAAGGAAAGAAGAAAGAAATCTCATTATGACATTTCAGCACGCCGCAAGGGGCGCTGCGGGTTAACCCGGGCTGGCAGCGTACCCGAGTACGGTCGCTATAGTCCACCCGAACCGGACAACCGCCCTCCCGGACCTTCCCGAGAAAATTCCCATGCGCATGCGTTCCTCGAGCCAACCCGGCGTCGCCACCCGGCTGATCGCGAGCTTCCTGGCGGGCGCGGCCCTCACGCTGGTGATGGGCGCGATCGGCCTGTACGCCAGCGGACGCATCCACGCCCTGGCGGAAACCATGTACCACCGCGACCTGCGGAATCTGCAGCAGGCGGCCCTGGCCAACCAGCAGATGCTGCTCACCGCCCGCGCCATCCGCATCGCCGCCCTGGCTCCCGTCCAGGCAACCCGGGATGCTCAACTGGACGCCGCCGAACGGCATCTCGGCAAGCTGCATCAGGCCCTGGCCGTCCCGCCCGGCTCGGATCCGGGCAAAGATTCACCGCTGCTGCGGGACACCCGGGCCGCAGCGCAAGCCTATGCCGACGGCATCCGCCGGGTCGCCCGGCTGATCGCCCGCGAACCCCTGCAGCCCGTCCGCGCCTCGGTCACGATGCTGTACCAGGAAATCGTCCCCCTGGCCGATCACGCCGACACGCTGATGAACCAGTTGATCGAACAGCGGCAGCAGCAGGCCCGGATGCTCAGTCAGGACACACAGGCCATTTACGACCGCGCCAGCGTGTTGATCATCATTCTGACCATCGTCAGCGCCCTGTGCGCGGTCATCCTGGGGATCGTGCTGACCCGCTGGCTGATGCGGCAGATGGGCTCCGAACCCGCCGACGTCGCCCACATCGCGCACTCGATCGCCGCCGGCGACCTCAGCCTGCCCATCGACGCCTCCCGGGCGCCGCCCCACAGCGTCATCAGCGCGATGGCCCACATGCAGGATTCGTTGCGCCAGATCGTATCTTCCGTGCGCGCCAGCAGCGACCACATCGCGACCGGCTCCAACCAGATCCATCTGGGCAACACGGATCTGGCCGAGCGCACCGAGCTGCAGGCGGCCGACATTTCGGAAACCGCCGCCGCCATGGAGGAAATCACCGGCACCGTGCGCAACAACGCCGAAACGGCCCGCGAGGCCGCCCTGTTCGCCGCCCGGGCCAATGCCGCCGTGATCCGCAGCCTGCAGCAGGTGCGCGCCATCGAGGAAACCATCCAGGACATGGCCCGCACGTCGCGGCAGATCGAGGGCATCACGGACCTGATCGACGGCATCGCCTTGCAGACCAAGATCCTGGCCCTCAACGCCGGGGTCGAAGCCGCCCGCGCCAACGAACAAGGTCAGGGTTTCGCCGTGGTCGCCATGGAGGTCCAGGCGCTGGCCCTGCGCAGTTCCAACGCGGCCCGGGAAATCGCCGACCTGGTGGAAAACAGCACGCGGCAGGCCGCCCGGGTGGAAACCGGCATCCAGGCGATCGCCGAGGACACCCGTTTTTCCGGCGAGCAGATCGGCCAGTTGAACCAGCTCGTGAGCCACGTGCGGGCCAGCACGGCCGAGCAATCCCAAGGGCTGGAACAAATCAGCACGGCCGTCTCGCAGCTCAGCGACATCACCCGCAGCAACGCCGCGCTGGTCGAGGAAGCGGCCGCTGCGTCCGGCAGTCTGGCGCAGCAGACGTCTTCGCTGGTGGCGGTCGTCAGCCGCTTCCACCTGGAACCCGCAGCCAGCCTGCCGCGGCTGGTCTGAGGCCTCAAGCGGGCGGCGGCACCTCACACGCCAGGGGCCGTGCACAGGCCGTCAGGCAGGCCAGGCCGCAGGTCAGGCGGCTCTTCTGGCAAGGGACCGTCTTCAGGGCAGTGCGCAACTGCGCCACCTGCCGCCGCAAGCCGTCCAGATCGCGCTGGGTCGTCTGGATGCGCCGCTGGATGGCGGCCCGGACATCCGGGCACCCCTCGACCCCGCCCCGCAGCAGCGCGCCGATCTCATCGAGACTGAAATCCAGCCCCCGCAGGCACCGGATCTGCCGGATCACTTCCACCGCGTCCGAGGGGTAGTCGCGATAAGCGCCCGCCTGGTGCTCCGGCACGGCCAGCAGGCCGCGGCGCTGGTAATAGCGGACGGTTTCAACCCCTACACCAGCCTGTCGGGCCAATTCGCTGATCTTCATGCACTTCTCGATCATCCGGCGGTCCAGGGCGCCGGTCGAACCCATCATACGATCAGGCCGGCCCGGTCGGTTTGCGCCATGTCATCGGTCAGGAGGAACAGCTCACCGCCACGGCCGGCGCGTCATCGGCGGGCGGCAGCGCATGGCGCTCGAAGCCGGGGCGTTCCGTGTACGGATCCCGCAGCAGGGCCCACAGACGATCGATCTCAGAGGCGTCGCCTCGTTGCGCGGCCTCGATGGCGTGCTGCGCCAGGTGATTGCGCAGCACATAGAGGGGATTGACCCGGTTCATGGCGACGCGGCGCGCTTCGGCGTCCCCGCCCTGCCCGGCCCGCCGCACCAGATAGCGGTCCAGCCAGGCCTGCGCCGGCGCGGGATCGGCGAACAGCGCCAGCCAGGGGCCCGCGTCGCGGTCGACGCCGGCCAGCCGCCGAAAGGCCAGCGTGAAATCGGCCCGCTGCGCGTGCAATAGATTCCACCAGTCGTCTTCCAACGCGGCATCGTCCGGTCCCCAGGCCTCCAGCCCCAGTTTGCGCGCCAGGCCGGCCCTGTAGGCCGACAGGAATTCGGCTTCGAAGGGGGCCAGGCAGGCCTCCAGCGCAGGGGCCTCGCAGCCCAGCACCAGCAGGCTGCTCGCCAGGCGGTACAGATTCCAGCGCGCCACGGCCGGCTGGGCATTCCAGGCATAGCGCCCCGCCGTGTCGCTGTGGTTGCAGACGTGATTGGCCTGGAAGGCGTCCATGAAGCCGTACGGCCCGTAGTCCAGCGTCAGGCCCAGGATGGACATATTGTCGGTATTCATCACCCCATGGCAAAAGCCCACGAGCTGCCATTGGGCCATCAGGCGCGCCGTCCGCCGTGTGACCTCGGTCAGCAGCCGGCAGGCCGTGGCGGGCAGGTCGGTTTCACCGTCGGCCGTCTCCCGGCATTCGGGATACCAGTGTGCAATCACATAGTCCAGCAGCGCCTTCTGTTCGTGGTGCGAATGGCCCCAGTGCTCGAAATGGCCGAAGCGCACGAAGCTGGGCGCCAGCCGGGTGACGACGGCGGCGGTCTCGACGGTTTCGCGCACCACCGGATCGGCGGAGCCGACCAGCGCCAGCGCCCGGGTCGTCGGGATGCCCAGGCCGGCCATGGCCTCGCTGGCCAGGTATTCGCGCACGCTGGAGCGCAGCACGGCCCAGCCGTCGCCCATGCGCGAATATGGCGTGCGGCCCGAGCCCTTCAACTGGATTTCCCACGCGCCCTCGGCGGTCAGGACCTCGCCCAGCAGATGCGCGCGGCCGTCGCCCAGTTGTCCGGCCCAGACGCCGAACTGGTGGCCGCTGTAGGCCGTGGCCAGCGGCGCGATGTCCCCCAGCCGGGCGCCACCGGCGCAAAGGGCCAGGAATCCAGGCGTCCCCAGCGCCTCTGCGTCCAGGCCGATCAGGGCGGCCGCGTCCGGATTGGCATGCAGCAGGCGCGGCTCCCGCAAGGGGCGCGGATTCACCTGGGTGTAAAAGCCGCGCGGCAGGGACGCGAACGAGCAGCCCGTGTCCAGCCCGGCCAGCGCATCCTTAGCCATGGCGGGCCGCCCGCTTGGCGGGACGCACATACAGAATGGCGCCCAGATACAGGCCCAGCGACAGCAGGATCTCGACGCCGGCCAGCGCCATCGAGACGGGCGAGACATCGGACCAGGCGCGCACGGCGCCTTCCATCAGATACAACAAGCTAAGCATCGCTACCCATTGCAAGGTATAGAGCCGGCGCTGCAGCACGCCGCTGACGGCGAACAACAGCGGCACGGCCTTCAAGGCCATCAGCGTGCCGCCGGGCCGCAGGGGCGCCCACCACAATTCCCAGCCCACGCACAAGACGATCAAGCCGAACAGACAGACACACGCCAGGCCGTGCAGGCCCGGGCTCAATTTGATTTCTGCACTTTCCATGCTGGTATTATGGCTCGAAACCTCAGGGTTCAGAGGATTCCCAGTCCCGCCTTATGACGACACCGCAGACTCCCGCCCCCTCCCTGGCCGAGCGCCGCACCCGCGCACTGGACATCCTGCGCTTTACGCTGGACTTCGCCGGTCACCGCAAGCTCACCCGGGTGGCCTCCAGCCTGACCTTCACCACCGTGCTGGCGATCGTGCCGATGCTGGCCGTGGTGCTGTCGCTGTTCACCGCCTTTCCGCTGTTCGCAGAATTCCACAAGGCCCTGGAAACGTTCCTGGGCGAGAGCCTGCTGCCGCCCTCGGTGTCCGACACCATCATGCGCTACCTGAACCAGTTCGCCGCCCAGGCGTCCGGACTGACGGCCGTGGGCGGCGCCTTCCTGGTCGTGACGTCGATCCTGCTGATCATGACCATCGACCAGGTCTTCAACGAGATCTGGAACGTCGCCCGCCAGCGCCCCATGCGCCAGCGGCTGCTGGTGTACTGGGCGATCATTTCCCTGGGGCCGATCCTGATGGGCGCCAGTCTGTGGGCCAGTTCGGTGCTGGCGCGCGAATCCCTGGGCTACATCGGCGACCTGCCCGAAGGCATCGGCCTGCTGCTCAACCTGGTGCCCCTGCTGATGTCGGTGCTGGGCTTCACAGCCCTGTTCGTGTTCGTGCCCAACTGCCGCGTGCTGTGGCGCGACGCCGTGCTGGGCGGACTGGGCACGACGCTGGTGCTGGCCGTGATGAAGGCCGGCTTCACCGCCTACCTGACGCGCTTCCCCTCCTACACCGTCATCTACGGGGCCTTTGCCACCCTGCCGATCTTCCTGCTGTGGATCTATCTGTCCTGGCTGGTGGTGCTGATGGGCGCCACGGTGGCCTCGCTGCTGCCGGCGCTGCGGCTGCATCGCTGGGCGCTGCAGCGCCAGGTCGGCGCCCAGGCCGTCGACGCGCTGGGCATCCTGCGCATCCTGTGGCACGCGCGCGGCGCGCAGCCTCCGGGGCGCAGCCTGGGCTACCTGGAAAAACACCTGCGCGTCCACCCCGACGCCCTGCACGACATGCTCGGCACCCTGCGCGACCTGGGCTACGCCGTCCCGGTTGCGGACGGCGATCAGTGGGTGCTGGCCTGCGACCCCGCCCGGACCGACATCGGCCCGCTGGTGGACCGGCTGCTGATCGACCGCGCCCAGACTACGCCTGAGGACGGCACGCTGGAGGCCCTTTCACGCGCCCTGCTGGGCAATCCTCCCGTCCTGGACACGCTTTTCAGCGACGACGCTACCGGAAATCGAAGCGATGATGCACAATAATGAACAAACGGCCGGACCACGGCGCCACTGGGGATCGACATGCTGAAAGTCAATGAAATCCTGCGCGTGAAGGGGCACGCGCTGTACACCGGAACGCCCGACATGCCGGTGCGCGAGGCCATCGCCACCATGAGCCAGCTCGACATCGGCTCGCTGGTCATCATGG
The DNA here is from genome assembly GCF_042651965.1 of Castellaniella hirudinis. Taxonomy (NCBI): domain Bacteria; kingdom Pseudomonadati; phylum Pseudomonadota; class Betaproteobacteria; order Burkholderiales; family Alcaligenaceae; genus Castellaniella; species Castellaniella hirudinis. Next base: position 1,493 of record NZ_JBHSDY010000006.1, on the reverse strand, counting down.
AGCACGGCCAGCTCGTCGGCATGCTGACCTTCCGTGAAATCATCAACCACCTGAATACGCATGACGGCGCAGCCGGCGACTTCACGGTGCGCAGCATCATGGACGACGCGCCCGTCAGCGTCACGCCCAACACCGATGCCGACGAAGTCCAGCGCCTGATGCTCGACAAGCACGCCCGCTACACCCCGGTGATGGACGGCCCCACCCTGATGGGGGTGATCTCGTTCTACGACATGGCGCGCGCCATCGTCGAGGCCCAGCAGTTCGAAAACGACATGCTCAAGGCCTATATCCGCGACTGGCCCGCGGATACGTCGGCCGGCTAGGCCAGCGCCTGCCAGGCGCGGCGCAGGACAGACGGCCCCTCAGCCCGCAACTGCTTGGGGTCTGACAGGATGCGCCGCCATTGCCGCGCCCCGGCCTGGCCGGTGCGCCATCCCAGCATGCCGCGCACCAGGATGTGCAACGGCACGCCACGCGCGTGCTGCGCGGTCACATAGCCCACCCAGGCCTCCAGCACGGCTTCCGGCTCGGGCAGCGGCTGCCCGGGCGCCAGGCGGCGGCTGATTTCGGCCAGGATGTCCGGGTGGTGCCAGGCCGCCCGGCCCAGCATCACGCCGTCCAGGCGTTCCATCCAGTCCAGGCAGGCCTCCACGTCCGCCAAGCCGCCGTTCAGCACGAACGCCGCCTCCGGAAAATCCTGTTTCAGGCGCACTGCGTCCGCGTAGCGCAGCGGCGGCTTTTCCCGGTTGTCCTTGGGCGACAGGCCTTTGAGCACCGCGTTGCGCGCATGGACGATGAATACCCGGCAGCCGGCGTCATACAGGATGCCGACGAAATCGCGCACGAAATCGTAGGACTCCTCGTAATCCAGGCCCAGACGGTGCTTGACCGTCACAGGCACCGACACGGCATCCTGCATGGCGCGCACGCAATCAGCAACCAGACGCGGTTCGGCCATCAGGCAGGCGCCGAAGGCGCCGCGCTGGACACGTTCGGACGGACAGCCGCAGTTCAGATTGATCTCGTCGTAACCCCAGCGTTCGCCCAGCCGGGCGCTCTGCGCCAGGGCGTCCGGTTCGCTGCCGCCCAGTTGCAGGGCCACCGGGTGTTCGGCCGGGTCGAAATCCAGATGCCGGCCCGCGTCGCCGTGCATCAGGGCGCCGGTGGTGATCATCTCGGTGTACAGGCGCGCGCCGGGCGCCAGCAGGCGGTGAAAATAGCGGCAATGCCGGTCCGTGACGTCGATCATCGGCGCCACGCACAGGCGCCAGGGCCTGGCGGCGGGGTCAGCGGACGAAGCGGACGGCGCAACGGGATCGGCATCGATCCGGGCGCCGGGTGAAGAGTGGCTCATACGGGATATTCTCGGGTAACCTGTCATTTTAGCGTCGGGCCGTCCCAAGGTAAAAAGCGCCCCCTTGTGAACTGCCCCCCAAAAGTTGGACACCGATCCAACCTTTGGGGTGTTTTTCATGTCGAAGTACGATGAG
>NZ_JBHSDY010000005.1:0-442017 GCF_042651965.1 Castellaniella hirudinis | reverse complement strand
GTGCTCATGACAACTCCTCATCGCCTCATTATGAGGCACGTGGGTGTCTAGAGGTTCCGGGGCGATTCACTCAAAACCATGGATTACATCCCCCAGCTCCTCGCCCTCTCAGGCATCGTGCTTCTGGCTTGCGCCAGCCCCGGTCCGGACTTCGTGGCGGTGACTTCGCATGCCTTGAGCGAACGTCGCAGCGGCGTCTTCGTCGGCCTGGGAATCACGTGCGCCGTGGCCCTCTGGGCCAGCCTGGCCGTGTTCGGCTTCGGGCTGCTGATTCAACAGTTTTTCTGGCTCTACGAAAGCATCCGTCTTGCCGGAGCGGCTTACTTGATCTACCTGGGCGCGCGCATGCTGATGGCGGCCCTGCGCACGCAGGCCAAGGGCCAGGATGATGTTGCCCAGGCCCCGTGCGTGAGCGCGAAACAGGCGTGGTCGCGGGGATTCATCGTGGGCATCACCAACCCCAAGACGGCCACCTTCTTTGCCACCCTGTTCGTCACCTTGCTGCCCGTGGGGGCGCCGCTGTGGGTGTACGCGGCCGTGGTGGCCGTGGTGGTCTGCATCACCGCCACCTGGATGTGCCTGCTGGCCTCGTTCTTTTCGGTGGCCATCGTGCGCACCGCCTATGCACGCATCCGCCGGCCCGTCGATGCGCTGATGGGCGCTGCGCTGGTGGGATTGGGAATCCGCATGGCGACCAGCCGGTAAACCCGCGCCAGAGGCCCCCTCCCCCCGCGGGATGCAGCAAGCAGAAATGGTACATTGTGGTCCCATGAGTCATGACGCAGTGCCCTGCAGTGAGCTGATGTGCCCGCTTCCGGTCCTGCCCAAGGATAGGTAATGAAGTTTCTTTCCACACGGGCTTCCCGATCATTGATTTTTGCACCGCTCATTCCGCTGGCGCTGTCCCTCTTCCCGACGGGAGCCCAGGCCAAAAATGCAATCGGCCTGGGTGTCGGCATCATCCCCAAATATGAAGGCTCGGAAGATTACCGGGCGCTCCCCGTCCCGCTGATCAATTACACCAACGGGCATTTCTTCATTTCCCCGCGTGCGGGCCTGCCGAGCATGGGCCTGAAAACCGACCTCACCACGGATTGGAGCGCCGGTGTTTTCCTGGGCATGGCGTTAGGCAGAAAAGCAAGCTGGTCTTCGCGGCTGGACGGCACCGACGACATTGATTTCCATGGCGTGGCGGGCGTCTATACGGAATGGCGTCCGGGGCCGTTTTCCATCGGCGCCGCGTACTATCAAGCGCTGCACAGCGGCTACGGCGCCACGGCGGAACTGCGCGCCAGCTATCTCGCCTGGAAGTCGGGATACGACGCGTTGAGAGTGGGCGTCAGCACCCAGTGGGCGAACAGCGACTCCATGCAAACGTATTTCGGCGTCACCGAGCGCGAGGCGAAAGCCAGCCAAGGCAGACTGCATCCCTACTCCCCCTCCGCCGGTTTCAAATCAGCCTCCGTCTTCGGCACCTGGAACCATCAACTCAGTGACAGTTGGAGCATGAACGCCACGCTGGGCGTCAGGACATTGCTGAACCACGCCGGCGACAGCCCCATCGTCGAGGATAAAACCGGCGTCTTCGGCAGCGCCGGCCTCATGTACTCGTTCTAGAAACGATGAGGTAAATCCCTCGACACGCACCATGAACATCGCGCTCACCCTGCTGGCCCTCATCGTGGCCTGGCGACTGCTGTGCCTGCGCTATCAGCGCGCCCACATCGCATTGCTGGGGCGTCACCTGGCCGACTTGCAGCTCGAACGTCACATGGAAACCCTCACCGAGGGCTACACCCGCGCCATCCACGAGAAAGAAGCCAGCCGCCAGCTTCAGGTGCTGGACACGTTCGCCCAGACCGAACGCAGCGTGGCGGCGCAAAGCCGCACGCTGGCGGACACGCTGCAAAAAGAAGACGCGCTGGCGACCCGCATGGGCACGCTGCCGTTCTGCGTGCCGTACATCGAACGCTGGCTGCCCGCCTCGACGCGGGATTTCCGCGCGCTGCTGCACGTCCACGCCGCCGGACTGCGCTACGTCGTCGACAATGAGGGTCGCTGGAATCCGAAAGACCGCGCCTACCACCTGTCCGCAGAACTCTATCTGTTCCAGCACAGTTGCCACTGGTTCTGCAAATCCCGCGCCGTGGCCGACGCGCGGCTGGCGCTGCGCCACCAGGTCCAGCACCAGAAAGTGCTGGAATCCGTCTCCTCGGTGACCCGCGCCGCCTACCAGAAATGGCTGCAGGGCGACGAACGCTAAGCCCGGCAACGCACCGCAGGCCTAGACCGCCAGCATCACGACCAGGACGGCGCACAGCAGGACCAGGTACGTCTTGGCATGCACGCTGTCGGGGATCTTGCCGATCCACCGCGACGTGATCCGGATCCCCAGCCACGAGCCGGCCGCCAGCGCCAGGCAGGCGCGCAAGTCGATGAAGCCGGCGTGCCAGTCCCCCAAGGGCGCGGCGTCCCACGCCAGCAGCGCGTAGGTTGCCGAGCCGGCCACCGCCATCGGCAAGGACAAGGGATTGGCCGCCGCCGTCGCGGCGGTCATGCTGGCGCCACGGCGCCGCATCAGCGGCACCGTCATCACACTGCCGCCCACGCCCAGGAACGCGGCGATCGCGCCGATCACCACACCGATGCCGACTGTCGCTCGTTTTCCCAGCGGACGGATTCCGCTGGCCGTGTGCCGGGTAAAGCCGGGCCGCAGCAGACCGTCGAGTATCGTCACCCCCAGATAGACGATGAACGCCCAGCGCACCCAGCCACCGCTCAAGGCCATCGCTGCAGCAGCGCCCGGGACGGCGCCCACGGCGATGGACGCCAGCAACGGGCGCACCTGAGCCCACGGCACGGTCCCGGCCTTGTGATGGCGCAATGTCGCCAGGCCGGCGCCGAAGATCATCACGGCCGTCGAGGTGGCGACGGCGATGTGCATGGCGGCCTGGCCCATCCCGCTATCCGCGCCGTAGGTCGCCAGCAGCACCGAATACAGCACGGGGACGACGACGAAGCCGCCCCCAAAACCGAACAACACCGTGGTCACACCGGCCAAGGCGCCAAAGCACAGCAGCAGCACATACATACGCAATCCATCATCACATCAGAGCAAAGTCCCACCATAAAGAAGGCAGCCCTGGCCTGCTTTCGATAAACAGTCAATAATCCTTTCATTCAGGCCAAATTGCAGGCCCTCTCAATCTTCATGCACAACATCCCGCTCGATTCCGTGGATGCCGTGGCGCGGCCCCTGCTGGCCATCGGCACCGATTACCCGCCCGGCACGCTGCTGGATTCGCACACGCATCGGCGCGCGCAGATGCTCTACGGGATGACGGGACTGATGGAGGTTGAAACAGAGGACGGCGCCTGGGTCATTCCGCCCTACAGCGGCGTATGGATTCCCGCCGGCAAGCGCCATCGGGTGCGCATGCAGGGCGTCAGCACCCGCAGCCTGTATATCGAGCCGGACGCGGCGCCGCGCCCGGGCACGCAGTGCGAGGCGCTGGTCGTCACCCCGCTGCTGCATCAACTGCTGCTGGCCTCGCTGGCCCTGCCCGCGCACTACGACGAGCAGGGGCGCGACGGCGCCCTGGCGCGCCTGCTGCTGCACGAAGTCGGCCTGGCGCGAACCATGCCGCTGTGCGCGCCCATGCCGCAGGACCCGCAGTTGGCGGCACTGTGCAAGGCGTTCCTGGAAACGCCCCACATCCGGGCCACCCCGCAGGCATGGGCGCGGCAGTCGCACAAAAGCCTGCGCACCTTCACCCGCTTGTTCCGGCAGCAGACCGGCATGAGCTTCGGCGCCTGGCGGCAGCAGGCCTGCCTGCTGGCCGCGCTGCCTCGATTATTGGCAGGGCGGTCGATCACGCAGGTCGCGTTGGATCTCGGCTACGACAGCCCCAGCGCCTTTTCGACCATGTTCCGCAAGCGGCTCGGACGCGCTCCCAGCGACTTCATCCGCGCCTCGCTGACCGGCGACGAGCGATAAACGCCGGTGCGCAGCCCGGCCGGCCTGCGATGCGCCGGAGCCAACGGCCTGCCTGCCTTACTTCACGAACACCACCTCGACCTGCCGCGTGGCGCTGCGGCCTGCAGGCTGAGAGACGCGTCCGGCTCCTGGGCGCGGAAGGTATAGGCCGCGGATCGTCCGGCTATCTGGGCGTGCAGGGCCTGTCGCAGCGCGGCAGCAAACTGTACTGGAGCCAGGGCAACTGGTACAGCAACGACGAACCCGTGCAACGGCACTACGATCTGGCGCAATAAGATCAGCGCAGCGCGGCCACCTGGATCTGCCTCGCTCCGCAGGCCTGTACCAGCGCATCGTCATAGCTGGCGAACAGCACCACACGGTCCCGCCCCCACCGCCTGAACTGCTCGGCCAGCGCGATGCGGGCCTGCGTGTCCAGGCCATTGCTGGGGCCGTCCGCCACGATGACGGCCGGATCGCCCAGCATGGCGGCGGTCAGATAGACCTTGCGGCGCGTGCCCGTGGACATCTGCTCGAAGCGCTTGTCCAGGTGCGGACTCAAGCCCAGACGCTCGGCCAGATCGAACACGGCCTCATCCAGAGACGCCTGTTTTTCCGCCGCAGCCTGCTCCAGCAGTCCCCGCCCCGTCAGGGTCGGAAATGCCAGGCAGTCGTCGGGCACATACGCCAGGCGGGCCTTGGCCTGCAGCGGCTCACGGGCCATCGAATGCCCGTCGATCCAGACCTCGCCCTCATCCGGCGCGAACACGCCCGCGATGAGACTCAGCAGGCTGGATTTGCCGGTGCTCTCTTCCTCGCACAGCGCCACGCAGCCAGGCCCGAAGGTCTGGCTCAGCCCCTGGAAGACGAGGTAATCGCCGTAGCGCTTGGTGAGTTTGTCGAGTCGCAGCATGGCGGGAAGTGTAGCAGCGGGGCTGCGGCCAGGGATTCCCGGCGTCATCGGGTGATCGCCTCGGCCAGCGCCGCGCCCAGCTCAGCGATGGCCGCATTGCGTTCATCCATCGAGGCCTCGGTGTCAGTGATGTAGATCGCCGCCACGATCGGCGCATGCGCGGGCGGCCACATCACCGCGATCACACCACGCGAGCCATGCCCGCCCGCCCCCGTCCGGTCGCCGATACGCCATGCCCTGGGAATGCCCGCGCGCAGAAGCGGACCACCGACCTCGTTGCCGATCAGCCACTCGGTCAGTTGCGCTTTCGAAGCGGCTGACAACACGCGATCGAGCACAAGCGCACGCAGGGTATTTGCCATCGTCGCAGGCGAGGTCGTATCCCTGGCGTCACCCGGCGTTCCTTCATTCAGATCGGGCTCATATCGATCGAGACGCGTCACCCGATCACCGACGCCGCGCACGAATGCCGTCACGGCCTGAGGGCCGCCGATGTGCTCCAACACTTTATTGGCGGCTACATTGTCGCTGGTGCGCATCGTGGCCGCGCAGAGATCGCGCAGGCCGACCCGCTGGCCGACCCAGGCTTTCGAGACGGGCGCATAAGGCACCAAGTCGGCTTGCGTGACCTGCACCGCCGTTTCCAGATCGATCCTGCCTTCGTCCGCCTGGTGAAGCAGCGCACCGCAGGCGAGCGTCTTGAAGGTGCTCATCATGGGGAACCTTTCGTCGGCCCGATAGCGCCAACTGCGGCCGTTCCCCGTGTCCTGAATGGCCAGGCCGACACGCGCATCCAGTCGAGTTTCTATCTCGCGGGCCTTGGCGAGAATACCGTCGTCGGCCGCCGAAGCCGCGTGGCTGCAGCCCCCCGCCCCCAGCGCGGCGATGCACAGCAGAATGGCTGGAAATTTCATGCATACCCTCTCTTTTCATCAATGCCTGTGCATCACACGTCCGTCCGCCGCCGCTCCGCCTGCTTTCTAGACCGAACCCGGTCCGGCGGCGCCAGCGGCGCGCACACCTCCAGCAGGAAATCCAGGAGCGCCCGGATTCGGGGCGAGAGCAGGCGGCGGCTGGGGTAGACGGCGGTCAGGCGCGCGCTGGCCCGGCTGAGGCGGACATGCGGCAAGACCTGGGCGAGCCGACCGTCGGCCAGAGGCTCGGCGCAATATTGGTGCGGCAGCATCGACAGGCCGCCGCCGGCCATGACCATGCGGCGTACGACCAGCGGATCGTTGACCCGGGTGATGCCCCGGGACAGGTCCAGGTGCGCCGCCTCGCCCTGGATGTCGACCGGCATGCGCCGCAACGCATAGCGCGTCTCGCAGACCTGGATCTGCGCGCGCACGACGTCCAGCGTCTCGCCCGGCCGATGATCGGCCAGCCAGCGCGGGCTGGCCACCCAGATCAGGTCGCCCTCGATCAGGGTGCGGGAAACGAGTTCGCTGTCTTCCAGCGGCCCCACCACCACGGCCAGATCGACCCGGTCACGCACCAGGGCCGCGCCCTGGCTGGTGACCAGGATGTCCAGTTCAAGGCCGGGATGGCGGGTGCGAAATTCAGGCAGGCGCGGCGCCACGATGTCCAGGCTGAACGCCGGCGGCAGCGCCACCGACACCCGGCCCGCCGGAGCCGATCCAAGGCCCGCCATCAAATCATCCGCCTCCCGGGCCTGTTCCAGGATCAGCAGCGCCTGGCGATGAAAGGCCTCGCCTTCGGCGGTGACGCGCAGGCTGCGCGAGGACCGGTCGATCAGGCGCAGACCCAGCGCCCGCTCCAGCCGGGCCAGGGCCGAGCTGACCGTCGATTTCGGCATGCCGAGCTCTCGCGCGGCGGCCGAGATCCCATCCTGCTGGATGACGGCCACGAACACAGGCAGGTCGTCGAGGCTCCATTTCATGATCGTTCAATACACCAGTACCATCAGCATCATCTTCGTTCAGCAATCTGAACGAACCATTCGAATTTACATGATTGTTCAAAAAATATCATATCTCTAATATGTCCAACTGAAATATGACCACCTGAAATCTTTATCCGACAAGGACACGCACATGGCTCGCATCGTCGGCGGCATCGGCGCCTCGCACTCCCCCACCATCGGCTACGCCAAGGACACCGGCAAGCAGGACAGTCCGGCGTGGAAACCGATCTTCGAGGGCTTCGACCGCATCCGCGCCTGGGTCAAGGATCAGCGGGTCGACGTGCTGTTCATGATCTACAACGACCACGTCACCTCTTTCTTCTTCGACCATTACTCGGCCTTCGCCCTGGGCATCGACGATCATTACGCGGCTGCCGACGAAGGCGGCGGCCCCCGTGACGTAGCGCCCGCACGCGGCCACCTGGGCCTGTCGCAGCACATCGCCCAGTCGCTGGTGGCCGACGAGTTCGATCTGTCGGTCTTCCAGGGCAAACCCGTCGATCACGGCATCCTGTCGCCGCTGTCCATGCTGGGCGACGCGCAGGGCCCCTGGCCCGGCCAGGTGGTGCCGCTGCAGGTGGGCGTATTGCAATTTCCCATCCCCAGCGCCAAACGCATGTGGAAGCTCGGCAAGTCGCTGCGCCAGGCGATCGAAAGCTATACCGAAGACCTCAACGTCGCCGTCATGGCCACCGGCGGCCTGTCCCACCAGGTGCACGGCGAACGCGCCGGCTTCATCAACGAGGCCTGGGACGACGAATTCCTGGAACTGCTGGAAAAGACGCCCGAACAACTGGTGAACATGCGCATCGCGGAATTCGCGGCCAAGGGCGGCATGGAAGGCGCCGAGGTCGTCATGTGGCTGATCATGCGCGGCGCCCTGTCCGACCAGGTTCGGCTGGTGCACAAGCAAACCTACGCCCCCTCGGTCACCAACATCGCCACGCTGATCTTCGAGGACCTGGGCGGCGCGCCCGACCCCGCCGCCGTCGAGGCCCACCGCCGGCACATCGGCCATGAACTCGAGGGCGTGGGCGACATTCCCGGCTCCTACCCCTTCACCCACGCGCGCAGCCAGGCCAATCTGCGCATCAACCGCTTCCTGCACGACCTCGTCGAGCCCGGCCACCGCGCGCGCTTCGCGGCCGATTTCGAGACCCTGGCGGATGAATACGGACTGTCCAACGAGGAAAAACACCTGATCCGCGACCGGAAATGGATCGAGATGATACGCCGGGGCGTGAGCTTCTTCGTGCTGGAAAAAACGGCTGCCGTGCTGGGCGTGTCCAATCCCGAGGTCTACGCCGCCTTTCGCGGCGAGACGCTGGAGCAGTTCCTGGCGACGCGCAAGGTGCCGATCACGTATTCAGTGGCCGGGGGCGAGCAGGCACGGAAAATGGACGGAAGCTGAGCGCGGCGCGCCCAGCCTCCCCGGGGTATCGCCTGGGGTCGAGAAACGAGGCATTACAATCCGGCAAGCAGGGCACAGCCGCCCCCAAGCTCGGAGAGCGTCTCATGCATGCAATCGATCCGGCCACGCTGGTGGTGGTCATCACGCTTCTGGCCGTCCTCCTGGCTGCCATCATGCTGACCATGCGCACCAGCTTCCCGCGCACCATCGGCGGCATCGATCAATGGTCGGCGGCGACGGTGCTGGTCATCGTCGCCGCGGCGCTGTTCACCCTGCGCAAGACGCCGCCCTTCTTCCACGTCACCCTGGCCAACGGCTTCATGCTGCTGGCCATGATCTACATGGCCTCCGGCATGCTGCGCATGTTCCGCCTCCGGCTGCCCCCGCGGCGGCCGGTGTTGGCTGCAGCCGCCGGCATCACCCTGGCCATGGCGTGGTACACCTACGTCCAGCCTTCATTCCAGGCCCGGCTGTTCATCATGGCGCTTCTGGGCGTTTGCGCATTCGGGTACATGAGCTGGCTTCCCCTGCGCCACGGCCGGCGCGGCATCGGCAGCCTCGTCACCGCATTCGCCTTCGGCCTGACCGCGCTCAGTTGCCTCGTGCGCCTCTCGACCCTCATGATCCGGGTGGACGACCCCGGCGGCCTGTTCGACCCGGGGACGCTCCAAGTCATCTATCTGGCCACATTCAACGTCACCCTGCTCATCGCCACCGTGGGCTTCATCCTCATGGCCAACGAGCAACTGCGAGACACCCTGGAATTCAGCGCCACGCACGACGCGCTGACCGGCGTCCTGAACCGGGGCGCGTTCTTCGAACGGGCAAACACCGAGTTCGAACGAAGCCGCCGCGATGCCAGGCCGCTCGCGATCGCGCTGATGGACCTGGACCACTTCAAGCAAATCAACGACAAGCACGGCCACCAGGCAGGCGACCGGGTGCTCATGGACTTCTGCACGACCGTGCGCGCCGCGCTGCGCCCCGGCGACTTCCTGGGCCGCTACGGCGGCGAGGAATTCATCGTGCTGCTGCCCGACGCCACGCATGCGGAAGCCGCCGCCGCGATGCAGCGGCTGCTCGACACCGTCCGGCCGGGGCTGGATCTGCCGCTCTATACCTTCAGCATCGGTTACGCTGCCCTGGAACCCGGCACGGCCGGGATCGATGACCTGCTGATCGCCGCGGACAAGGCCCTGTACCAGGCCAAGGAGAACGGTCGCGGCCGCGCGGAAGCGGGAGGCGCACCCGGGGCCTGACGGCGCCAGGCGCGTCGTTCCGGACCGCTCCGTCCGGACACATGTCCGAACCTCCGTTACATACCGCCCGCAAGCGTCGCCGCTTCCGTATGATTTTGTCAGCAGCGCCTACAGCCGTGTCCGCGGCCACGGCCGGCCGCTGTCGGACCCGCTTACAGTGCCGCCCGGAAGACCTTGATAAGGTGCCCTTGAGACCATTCTTTTCAGGAGGCGCTCATGTTCAAGACCCTATCCGCATTCCTTGCCATCCTCGCGAGCGGCAGCATCCTGGCCGCCTGCTCGACGCCGTCCACCGTGAGCACGCGTGACGGCCAGGTCGACTACACCGCTGATGCGCCGGTCACGGACACGGACGACGGCTTCGTCACCTACCAAAAGGGCGGCCGCGACGTGAAGGTCAACAAATCCGAGATCAAGCGGATCGAGGAAGTGGACTAGGCCTGTTCACATCCGGGGAAGGCCGGTGATCCACGGCCCTATATCGAGGCGTAAACTGTCCATGGAGGTGGTTTATGTCTCAACGAAACAAGGTGCCCGGAGTCCGCCCCTATGACGGCCCGGCGGGCGGCTGGGGCGCCCTGAAGGCCACCGCCCAGGCCGTGCGCCGGCAGATGGACGTCGTCGAGGCTCCGGGCCTGCTGTTGCGCACCAACCAGCCCGCGGGCTTCGATTGCCCGGGTTGCGCCTGGCCCGACAAGGAACATCGCTCGACTTTCCAGTTCTGCGAGAACGGCGCCAAGGCCGTGACCTGGGAGGCCACGAGCAAGCGCGTGACGCCCGAGTTCTTCCAGCAGCACACGGTGTCCTCGCTGCTGGAGCTGCCCGATTTCGATCTCGAGAACTTCGGCCGCCTGACGCACCCGATGGCCTACGACGCCGCGACGGACACGTTCCAGCCGATCGCCTGGGAGACGGCCTTCGCGCGCATCGGCGAAACGCTGCGCGGCCTGGAGTCCCCCGACGAGGTCGAGTTCTACACCTCGGGACGCGCCTCGAACGAGGCGGCCTACCTGTTCCAGCTCTTCGCGCGGGAACTGGGGACGAACAACTTTCCCGACTGCTCGAACATGTGCCACGAGGCGACCAGCGTCGGCCTGCCGCAATCGATCGGCATCGGCAAGGGCACGGTTTCCCTGGACGACTTCGATCTCACCGATTTCGTGATCTCGATCGGGCACAACCCGGGCACCAACCACCCGCGCATGATGGGCACGCTGCACGAGGTGGCGCGCCGCAAGGTGCCGATCATCGTCTTCAACCCCCTGCGCGAGCGGGCGCTGGAGCGCTTCGCCGATCCGCAGAACGTCGCGGAGATGGCCACCTACGGCTCCACCGACATCGCCTCGTCCTACTACCAGGTCAAGGCCGGCGGCGACGTGGCGGCGCTCAAGGGCATCATGAAGGCGCTCCTGGCGCTGGACGCCCGGGACGGCGATGCGCTGGACCATGCGTTCATCGCGGAACACACGCTCGGCTTCGGCGCGCTGGCCGCCGACCTGGCCGCGACCGGCTGGCCGGACATCGAACGGGAAAGCGGCCTGAAGCGCGTGGACCTGGAACAGGTCGCCCGGGCCTATGCGAAATCGACGGCGGCCATCGTGACCTACGGCATGGGGATCACGCAGCACAACACGGGCACCGCCAACGTCAAGCTGATCGCCGACCTGCTGCTCCTGCGGGGCAACATCGGCAAGCCCGGCGCCGGCATCTGCCCGCTGCGCGGCCATTCGAACGTGCAGGGCAACCGCACGGTCGGCATCACGGAGAAACCCGGTGCGGACTTCCTGCGCCGCCTAGAGGAAGTCTTCGGCTTCACGCCGCCCCGGGAACGCGGCCACGACGCGGTCCAGGCGATGCAGGCCATGGTTCGGGGCACGACCAAGGCGCTGATCTGCCTGGGCGGCAACCTGGCGGTGGCGATGCCCGATCCCGAACAGTGCTTCACGGCGATGAAGCGCCTGCGGCTGAGCGTGCACCTGGGCACGAAACTGAACCGCTCGCACCTGCTGGTGGGCGAGGAAACCTACCTGCTGCCGGTGCTGGGCCGCACCGAGATCGACCTGCAGGCCGGCGGCCCGCAATCGGTCACGGTCGAGGACTCCATGTCCATGGTCCACGCCTCGGCCGGCAAGCTCAAGCCGGCATCGGAGTTCCTGCGTTCGGAAGCGGCCATCGTCGCCGGCATGGCCCGCGCGACGCTGCCGGCCAGCAAGGTGAACTGGCTGGAACTGATCGACGACTACGACCGCATCCGCGACCTGATCGAACGCACGATTCCGGGCTTCGACGACTACAACCGGCGCATCCGCGTGCCCGGCGGTTTCCGCATGCCGCTGCCGGCGACCGAGCGCACCTGGAACACCCCCAGCGGAAAAGCCATGTTCTCCGTCTTTCCGGGCGTGCGCGAACGCTACGAGCCCTGGCCGGACGACGTGCTGCGGCTCGTGACGATCCGCAGCCACGACCAATACAACACCACGATCTACGGCATGGACGATCGCTACCGGGGCGTGTTCGGCCGGCGCGACGTGCTGTTCATGAATGCCGGGGACCTGGCCGCCCACGGTCTGGCCCATGGCGATCTGGTGGACATCGAAACGGTTTCGTCGTCTCGCAGGCTGCGTCTGGAGAACATCACCGCGATCGAATACAACATCGCGCGCGGCTCGGTGGCCGCCTACTATCCCGAAGCCAACGTGCTGGTCCCGCTGGACTACATCGACAAGGAATGCGGCACGCCTTCCTACAAGTCCATCCCGGTGCGGATCCACCGGGCCGCGGCACGCGTCACTTGAATCGCGGCGACTCGCGCAGCAGGCTCAGCGCCTGCCGCGTGCCATGGAGCTGGTCCATCAGGTGCAGGATGAGTTCGATGCCTGCGTCGTTGACGCCGAAATCCCGCTGCAGATCCTGGATCAGGCCCGCCCGGGCGATCGCGCATTCCGAGAACCGGACCTCGGGAACGGTTTCGTCCGGAATGAGCCACCGCTGCTCCAGCCAGAACTCCAGGGTCTGCTCCCGAAGATTCGCACTGATCAGGAATTCCTGCTTGGTCATGATCATGATGATTCACCTCCGCGCGGATCGTGGGCCTTGCCCTTTTCCCACTGGGAAACGAACGCGTCGAGATCGGGATCGGGCGACTTCGGCAGCACGATCTTCAGCTTGACGAGTTCGTCCCCGAATCCCCCTTCGCGGCGCGGCGCGCCCTTGCCCTTCAGGCGCAGCGTGGTGCCGCTGTTGGAATGCCCCGGAATCGTCAGCATCACGTCGCCTGTCGGGGTCGGGACCCGAACCTCGCCGCCCAGGACCGCCTCGGACAACGAGACCGGCAATTCCACGATGACGTTGACGCCATCCAGCCTGAAGCGCGGATCGGGCAGCACTTCGATCTGGATCAGCGCATCGCCCGGCCCGCCGGCGCCCCGTCCGGGCGCGCCCTTGCTCTTCAGCCGCAGCATCTGGCCATCGAGCATGCCGGGAGGGATCGTGACGTCCAGCGTGCCGCCGTCGGGCAGCGTGATCCGCTTTTCCGTCCCCGTCACGGACTCGACGAAGCGGATGGACAGGCCGTAGCGCAGGTCCTCGCCGCGCTGGTTGGCGCGGGCCTCGCGCCCGCGGCGCAGGATTTCGGCGAACACGTCGTTGTCCGCGAAATCCGCGTAGCCCGCGTCGCTGGTGTAAGGATTTCCGTGATTGTCCGCGGCGAAGTCGCGGTAGAACCGGCGCTTGGGCTGTTCCACGCCGCCGGCGTCGATCTCGCCCGCATCGAAGCGTTTGCGTTTTTCTGGATCGCCGAGCAGCCCGTAGGCCACGGAGACGTCCTTGAATTTTTCTTCGGCCGCCTTGTCGCCCGGGTTCAGGTCCGGATGCAGTCTCTTGGCCAGGCCTCGATAGGCCTTCTTGATCTCGTCGAGCGACGCGGTTCGCACCACGCCGAGTACCTGGTACGGATCCTGCATGATCAGCCCCGCAAGCGCATCACGACAAAATCCAGATTACCACAGCGCGCGCGGCCGCCAGGCGCCCGGTTTCCGGGCCGGGGCCGGGCCGCGCCGGCCCCCGGTCCTCATTTCGTGGGGGATGGCGTCAGGGCCACGGCGGCCTCGGGCGCCAGCAGCCGGAACGTGAAACTTTCCTGCAGGTACAGGCGCACGACGCTGTCCGTGTGCGACAGATAGCCGATCGAGACATCCTGGCCGAGATGCAGGGAAAAGTCCCCGCCGCGGGTGCTGAGCAGCACGCCGCCCTCGATGCCCGGCGCCCAGACGATGTCGCCGTCCAGCAGCGGCCGGATATGCTTGAGCAGCGGGTAGCCTTCGTCGCTGGCGCCGCTGACGGCGGCGTAGGCCTTTTCGCCGAGGACCAGGACGTACGGGCCGTTGACGCCCGCCAGGCGCAACTGGCTCAGGGCCTGCGCCACGATGGCCGGATAGCGCTTGATGTCGGCCGGCAGCTTCGCCGCCGGGTTGTCGGCGCCCGGGCGGATGCCCTGGATGCCCGCCGCCGCGTAGCCGTCGAACACGGCCCGATCTTCCGCATAGGCAATCTTGCGCGCGGCGTCCTTGAGCGGCTGCAGGTCGGGATCGTCGGAACCGCGCTCGACGCCGTCGAGCGCCTGGCGCGACAGTTCGAACGGCACGCGCAGTTCCACCAGGGACTGGACCTGGTGCTGTCCGGCCAGGACGCCGGCGTCCGGCGCCTCGATGGCCTTGAGATGGCCGGTGCCGACGGCGGCCAGGGCGGCCCCTTGCGGCTCGACGACGTCCACGACGCGACGCGCGGCCAGGTAGCGCTTGAGCGTCCGGGAGGCCTCTTCTTCGATCTGGGCCCACGCCGCATCCGAGATCGGCGCCAATTCACGATGCAGGTTATTCATGCGAGGATTCTCCTTTGAGTGAGCCGATGCCCAGCGAGCCGTCGGGCGCGCCGGCGCCCGGCGAGGATGTGTCAGGAGTTTGCGGCGCCCCGAAATCGGGCGCGTTTTCGAGGAAGCCGGCCGAGGGAACGAAGAACAGCGAACCCGTGACGGCGCGGCTGAAATCCAGCAGCCGGTCGTAGTTGCCCGGCGGACGCCCGATGAACATGTTTTCCAGCATCCGTTCGATGCGGCTCGGGGATCTGGCGTAGCCGATGAAATAGGTGCCGAATTCACCCTTGCCCACGTCGCCGAAAGGCATGTTGCCGCGCACGATGTCCAGTTCCTCGCCGTCTTCCTCGATCACGGTCAGCGCGTTGTGGGCCCAACTGGGCTTGACGTCGTCGGCCAGTTCGATGTTGGTCTGCTTGGTGCGGCCGATGATCCGTTCCTGCATTTCCACCGGCAGCGCGTTCCAGCCGGCCAGGTCATGCAGGTACTTTTGCACGATCACGTAGCTGCCGCCGACGAAATCGCCGTCCTCGTCGCCGATGACCGTGGCGGCGACCGCGTCGGGGCCGTCGGGATTCTCCGTGCCGTCCACGAAACCGATCAGGTCACGGGCGTCGAAATACTTGAAGCCGTGAACCTCGTCCACGACGGCCGCCGCGTCACCCAGCCGCGTCGTCACCTGGGTGGCCAGTTCGAAGCACAGGTCCATGCGCGTGGCGCGGATGTGCAGCAGGATGTCGCCCGGCGTGGAAACCGCATGGTGCACGCCCTGGATTTCCTTGAAGGGATGCAGTTCTTTGGGCCGGGGCGAACCGAACAGACGATCCCAGGCGCTGGAGCCGAAGCCCATGATGCAGGACAGGCGGCCGTCGAGGTCGCGGAATCCGACCGAGCGCAGCAGCCCGGGCAAGTCCGCGCAGAGCGAGCGCACGGCATCCAGGGGCTCGGATCCGGGATTGATGGTCAGGACCAGATACATGGCCGCCTGCGTGAGCGGCGCGTCGACGGGCTGGTGCGTCACGGAAGACAAATCTTTCTCCTTGCGGGCTCGGAAGACCCAGGCAAATAGTTTACCTTGCCATCGACCCTGTTTCAGGACGTTGTCCGGACCGCCTGCCGCCGGACGGGCGGAGCCGGATCAGCGTTATAATGCCCCCCTGCAGCACCGCCATCCATGGGTTCCCTCACCCCATCCAGCAAAAAGGTCCACATGAAATCCATCGCCGTTCCGCCATCGCGGGCATCGTCCTATCTTGCCCTGCTGGTCGCATTCCACATCCTGGTCATCATCGCCAGCAACTATCTGGTGCAGTTGCCCATCGAGCTGCTCGGCTTCCACAGCACCTGGGGCGCCTTCAGCTTCCCCTTCATTTTCCTGGCGACCGACCTGACTGTGCGCCTGATCGGCAAGGCCCCGGCGCGCCGGGTGATCCTGCGCGCCATGGTTCCGGCGCTGATCGTCTCCTACATCGTGTCGGTGCTGTTCCACGAAGGCGGCTTCAACGGCCTGGCCGCGCTGGGCGAATTCAACACCTTCGTATTCCGCATCGCCTTTGCCAGCTTCGCGGCCTACGTCCTGGGCCAGTTGCTGGACGTGCACGTGTTCGACCGCATGCGGCGCGGCTACGTGCAGTGGTGGGTGGCGCCGGCCGCGTCCGCCGTGCTCGGCCAGGCGCTGGATACGATCGCCTTCTTCGGCATCGCCTTCTGGCGCAGCGACAACGCTTTCATGGCCGCCAACTGGATGGAAATCGCCGCCGTGGACTACGCCATCAAGCTGACCGTCAGCCTGCTGCTGTTCGTGCCGATGTACGGCGTCGCCCTGAATGCGATCGTCCGCAGCATGAAGCGGCGCGAGGCGTTGCCCGCTGCGGCCTGACACCCGCCCGCCGGGTCCGAAGCCGGGCAATCGGGCCGCCGCCAAGTCATAATGCTCGTCTTGATCGATACGGCCATGATGGAGAATGGATGAACCTGCGGCAGATCGAAGTTTTCAGAGCCATCATGATCACGGGCTCGGTCAGCGACGCGGCCCGCCTGCTGCACGTCTCGGCGCCCGCCGTCAGCCGGGTGCTGTCCCATACCGAAAGCCGGCTGAGCTTCCCGCTGTTCGAAAGAATCAAGGGCCGCCTGCATCCCACCGAAGAAGCCCGCCGCCTCTATCACGAGATCGAACTGGTCTACCGCGGCGTGCAGCGGATCGACCGCCTGACCCACGAACTGGCGGAACAGCGCCAGGGGATGCTCAGCATCGTCACCAGTCCCAGCATCGGGCAAACGCTGGTGCCGCTGGCCATCGCCCGCTTCTGCGCCAAATACCCGAACGTGCGCGTGCACTTCCACTGCCTGAGCTATCAACTGCTCAAGGAACGCCTGCTGAGCCGCCAGTCGCAGGTGGGCGTGTCGATCCTGCAGGTGGACCACCCCAGCCTGACCGCGACACCGATCGCCCGGGGCCGCCTGCTGTGCATCTGCCCGCGCCAGCATCCGCTGGCGGCCCGGGCGTCCGTCACGCCCCGGGACCTGCAGCCTTATCCGCTGATCACGTACCCGCCCGACACGCCCTTTGGCGCCCGCATCGAGCAACTGTACGCCCAGTCGAACGAAATCCTGAAGATCGCCATGGAGGTGGGATCGCCGCAGAACGCCTGCTCGCTGATCAATGCAGGCGCGGGGATCGCGCTGGTGGACGAATTCTCGCTGCAAGCCTGGCCGACGGCCGATTTTGCCGTCATCCCGGTGGCCGACGCGCCCGACATCGTCGCCGATCTCGTCTACCTGCGCACCGAACCCCTGTCGCCCGCAGCGACCTCCTTCGTCAAGGAGTTCAACAGCGTGCTGGCCGAGCGCGGCCTGGAGCCGCCCGTCACTGACTGAACCGGCTCAGGCGCTGCAGGCTTCGATGCGCCGGCCGACCCACTCGATGGCCTGAAGCGCCAGCGCATCGATGGAATCCGTCAGCACGATGCCCAGGCCGGGCCTGCGATCGTGGGGTACGGCCAGCGGCAATTCCGTGCACCCCAGCACGATCGCCCGCGCGCCGCGCCGTTCGAGCGATTCGATGGCCTGGACGACGAGCGGATAGGCGTCCTCGATCCGGTTGGCCTTGACGGCCGCGATCGCCGGCACGAGCAGCGACTGGATTTCGTCCTGACCCGGGATGAGGGCCTGGTAGCCGGAAGCGGCCAAGCGATCCTGGTACAGACCGAGCCGCAGCGTCGCGGGCGTGCCCAGCACGCCGATCTCGCCGCCCGAAACACCCTGGCGCCGCAGATCGTGGATGACCGAATCGACGATGTGCAGGATCGGCTTCGGGCACGCAGCCTGCAATTGATCGAACCACAGATGCGCCGTATTGCACGGCACGACGACGCAATCCACCCCCGCGCTCACCAGGGTCTCCACGCCGCGCAGCATGGCCGGCAAGGGGCTCTGGCCGCCCTCCGTCCGGGCAGCCGAACGGTCCGGCACATGCGGATCGTTGACCAGGACGACGGCAATATGCTCCTGGTCCCGCGCGGCCCGCGTCAGTTCGACGATACGCAGCGCGAGCGTGGCGCCGGCCAGCGGCCCCATGCCGCCGAGCACCCCCACGGTGGGTTCCATGACACTGCTGGAAGATGCGTTCATGATCCATCCGCCTCAGGCGTCATCCCCGGGCACCGTACCGGCAGGCAAGGTCTTCACATGCGCCGCGATCTGTCCGGGCGTCGCCATCCAGATGTCGTCGCGGTGCCGGACGATGTGGTCCAGGACCCTGCGGAACTGCCTCAGGCGGTAAGGCTGCCCCAGGATGAAGCTGTGCAGCACGATGCACATGACGAGCGGCCGCCTGCGCGACTCGTCGAGCATCTCGTCGAACTGGTCGATGAGGTTGTCGCAAAACGTCTGCGACGGCGTGCGCCGCGACACGCACTCGATGGAATCGTTCAGGTCGTGGGAATACGGGATGGACAGGATGCGGCCATGCCGGGTGGAGAACCAGATCGGCTGATCATCGATCGGCCAGTCCATCATGTACTCGTATCCCTGCGCCTTGAGCAGCTCCAATGACCGGCTCGTCTGGCAGATGTACGGCGCAAGCCAGCCGCGAGGCGGCACCCCCTCGCGCGCGCGCAGGGTCTCGGTCACTTCCCGGATGCACGCGATCTCTTCTTCCTCGGACATGTCGATCTGCCGCTCGGAATTGGTGCGGCCATGGCCGACGATCTCATGCCCTTGCGCGGAAAAACGTTCGACCAGCCCCGGGCAATAGGCATACACGTCCGAATTCACCAGGAGCCCGTAGCGCAGATCGTAAGCATCCGCCAGATCCAGCAATCTCGGGGCGCCGACCCGGTTGCCGTAGTCCCGCCAGCCATAGCTCCGGACATTGAGCCCCGGCTGCGGCACCGCGTAGTCGTTGCCGATGCCGGCCCCGAAACGGAAGTGCTCGATATTCAGGCTGAGGTGCAGCGCAAGCCGCTTGCCGCCGGGCCATTCATAGGTCGGCCGTTCATCGATGGCGGAATAGCGGTAGCGCCGGTGCGTATCCACCCGGATGTCTTGATGCGTGCTCATGATCAGTGGTCCAAAAAGAGTGATGTCCAGCGTCGGCGGGCCCGTGCCGCCCCGCTTGGGTCCTAAGCCTCGGCGGCGAACAACTCGGCCGCAGTGAAACCGGCCGATAAACCAAACAACAGCCTCAGGCGCGCCTTGACGGGAGACAGGGCGCCCGCGGACACCAGGCCCGAAGCGAGCAGGTGCCGCTCGCCGCCCGCGCCGCCATAGGTGTCACGCAACACCTGGGGGCTGGCGCAGCGGCTCGCCAGCACCACGGCAACGCCCGCGCCGGCCGCCCGCACCAGCGCCTCGGCCAAGGGGGCCGGCACGTGTCCGCCTCCCAGGCCCGCCACCACGAGGCCGTCGACCCGGTCGCGGATTGCATCGACCATCAGGCCGTCCGACCCGGCCACGGCCCAGATCAGCTCGACCCGCTTGTCCGGGGCGCAGGCGCGCAACAGGCGTTCCGACGGCGGCGGCCCGAAAAACGACAAGGCCCGGCCTTCCACGACCAGGCCGGCCGGGCCGGCAGCCGGGGACCCGAAGGCGGCCACGCGGGTGCCATGCACCTTCGCGGCCCACCGGGCCAGGTGGATCTCGTCCTGATGGACGACGACCGGACCATAGGCGGCGAAACGCGGCGTCGCGGCCACCGCGATGGCCGCTGCCAGGTTGGCCGGACCGTCCTCGCCCGCCGAACCCGGCACCCGCATGGCGCCCGTCGCGACGACCGGGACGGACGTCCGGACGAGGAGCGCCAGCGCGTAGGCCGTTTCCTCCAGCGTGTCGGTCCCATGCGTGATGACGACGCCCTCGGCGCCGCCCTGGATTTCTTCCTCGACGGCGCACGCCAGATCCCACATGGCCGCCGGCGTGACGTTGCGGCTCGACAGCCGCAACACGTCGCGGGCGGTGACGACGAGGTCTGCGCCCCCCGCCCGCGCGGCCGCGGCCAGGGCCTGCGCGCCGAGGGCCGGCGTCGCACCGTCGGCGCCGCGTTGCGTGGAGATCGTGCCGCCGGTGGCGAGCAGGCTAATCCGCATGATCGCCGGCCCCGAAAAACAGGCGGGAGCAATCCGGCACGTCGAAGAGATTCGTCAGCCGGCCCCACCACGCCTGCGACGCCGCGCCGCCGCCCGCAAGGCCGAGGAATTTCTGCTCGACCTCGTCCTCGGTCAAAGGATCGCGGTAATGGCCGTGGGGATTGTCGACCCGCGCGGAGTACGATTTTCCGTCCGTGGTCCGCACGGTCACCCTGGCCGGGGACGCGCCCGGCCACTGCGCCTGCAGATCCTCGGCCACCCGCGTCTCCACGCGCGCGGCAAGCTGCGCGGTTTCCGGCTCGAACTGAAAACCGTCCGCGTCCAGACTGCGCCCCGACAAGGCGGCCGCGACCACGTAGGGCAGCGAAAACCGCGCGGACAAGGCATTGGGCGCCGCCTGGCGGGCGAGCTTCATGTTGTTTTCGACGGTTTCCACGTCCACCCGCTCGATGTGCGCGGGATCGAAGGCGGGAAGCTGCCGGACCGCATCGACGGCGGCATGGCTCAGGGCGCAGGCGCTGTGGCGCTTGAAGTAGTTCCGGGTCACGCCCAGGCCTTCATAATCCAGCGGCGCCGTCAGCGCTTCCGGGTCGACCAGCGTGCCGGCCAGCGCGCCGAACGAAGACTCCAGGCTGGCCGGCGAGCCGGTGAAGCCCGCCTCGGCGAGCCTGGACGCGCGCACCGCCAGCTCGGCGGCGGAACCCATCCAGGTGTTCCTGGCCGTGGCCCCCTCGAAACACGCATCCCAGACCGAAAGAATGGGACTCGTGGCCGCGATGCGGGCCGCTTCGACAGGGTCCTGGTCCAGGATCATGGCCACGGCGACGGCGCCGCCGACCGCCCCGAAATGTCCATGCGGATGCGCCGGATACGTCAGCCGGTACGCCGTGAACAGCCGCGCCGTGACCTCGTAGCCGGCAATCACGGCGCGCAGCAGGGATTGCCCATGCGCCTTCTCTGTCTCGGCCACTGCGACCGCGGGAATGACGACCTGCATCCCGGGGTGCCCGGTGGGACGCATGCCTTCATCCAGTTCAACGAAGCTGCCCGCCGTCGCATTCAGGAAGGCGGCGCGTTCAGAGTCCGCCCGGAGGGGCGAACCGCCGAACACAGTGGCGCCGTGCGCGCCCTCGCCCAACCGCCCCGACCGGCGTTCGATGCCGGTCAGGGCGACCACCGGCCCCTGGCGCGCGCCCGCGCAGCTCACCCCGATCGTGTCGGCAATGATGTGCCCGGCGCGCTTGAGCGAGGCCGCCGGGACGCGCGCCAGATTGAGGTCCGCCGCCCGGCTGACGGCGAGGTCCAGCAATGAAGCATCCGCCATGTCCGTCTCCTTCAGATGCCGAGATAGGCGCGCCGGATTTCGTCCTGGTCGCGCAATTCTTCGGACAGCCCGCTGAGGATGATCTTGCCGCGCTCCATCACGTAGGCCCGGGTGGAATACTTCAGCGCGGAGGTCGTGTTCTGCTCGACCAGCAGCACGCTGGTGCCCAGGCGGTGGACTTCCTTGAGCTGCTCGTACATCTCATTGACCAGCTTCGGCGCCAGGCCCTGCGAGGGTTCATCGAGCATGATCAGCTTGGGTCCCAGCATCAAGGCGCGGCCCACGGCGACCATCTGCTGCTCGCCGCCGGACAGGGTGCCCGCGAATTGGGTCGCACGCTCTTTGAGCCGCGGAAACAGGTCGTAGACCAGGCGCAGCCGCTGCTCGCGGACCGATTCGTCCTTGACCAGCCAGGCGCCCAGCATGAGGTTGTCGAACACGCTCAGGCGGGGAAAGATCTGCCGGCCTTCGGGCACGTGGGCGATCCTGCACACGGGAACCTGATGGGGCGGCATCCTGGTCAGTTCGCTGCCGTCAAAAGAGATGGCGCCGCTGAACGACCGCACCGTGCCGGAAATCGCCTTCAGCAGCGTCGATTTGCCCGCGCCGTTGGCGCCGACCACGGCGACGTAGTCCCCGTCGGCAACCTCCAGAGAGATGCCGTGCAGGGCCTCGATCTTGCCGTATCCGGCATGCAATTGGTTGATCTCGAGACCCATTACTCAACTCCCAGATAAGCTTCGATCACCTGCTTGTGGCGGCTGACTTCCTCGGGCTTGCCCAGGGTCAGGATCGCGCCGTAGTCGAGCGCGAGGATCTGCGAGGAAATCTTCATCAGCGCGCGCATATTGTGTTCAATCACCATGAGGCTGACGCCACGATCCCGGTTGATGCGCACGAGCTTGTCCAGAATGTCGTCCACCTCAACCTCGTTCAGGCCCGCCATGACCTCGTCGACCAGCAGGACCTGCGGGTGCAGCATCATGGCGCGCGCCAGTTCCAGCAGAGAGCGCTGGGCCAGGGGCAGGTCCTGGGCCAGCGTGTCGGCATGCCCCTCCAGGCCCCAGAACTCCAGTTCTTCGCGGGCCGCCGAGCGCGCCGCCGCCACCGTCGCCGAATTCAGCAACGCGGCCACGGCCACGTTGTCCAGCGCCGTCATCTCATCGAACACCTGCACGGTCTGGGACGTCTTGGCCACTCCCAGTTGGGCGATCTGGTGCGTGGGCATGCCCACGATGTTCCTGCCCTTGAAGTGGATGGCGCCGGAGACCGGCGGCACCGTGCCCACGATCGCGTTGAACAGCGTGGACTTGCCGGCGCCGTTCGGGCCGATGATGCCCAGGATTTCCCCCTCGATCAGCTCGAAATTCACGCGCTTCAAAGCATGCAGGCCCGCGAAACGCTGATCGACGTTTTCTACTTTCAGGATGGCTCGACTCATTTCTTCGACCCTCCTTCAAGCCGATGGAACAGGGTCTGGAGCAGACCGCCCAGGCCGCGCGGTTGAAAGATGATCAGCACCAGCAGGATGACGCCGTAGGCCAGTTGGCCCAGCGCCGACAGATTGCCGCTGAGCTGGAGCGAAGCGTATTCGTTGAGGGGGACCAGGATGGCGGCGCCCAGCAAGGGGCCCCACCAGAACTGCAGCCCGCCCACGATCGCGAACAGCACCAGGTTCAGCGTGGTATCCCAGGAAAACGCCGTGCGCGGGTCCACGTACTGGAGAAAGGCGCCGTACAGCGCACCGGCGACGGCGACGATGGCGGCGCTGATGAGCAGCGTCGTCATTTTCGAGCGGAACTGGTTGACCCCGGCCAGGGTGGCGGCTTCGGGATTCGACCGGATGGCCGACAGGCGCATCCCGAGGGTGGAGAAACGCACCACCCGCGCGATCACCAGCACGACCACCAGAAACACCGCCGACACATAGAAGAACGGCTCGGGCGTGTCGAACTGCAGCGAGGCCAGGCCCGACGGCAGAATCGGCACGGACAGCCCGCGCGCGCCGCCGGTCAGGCTCTCCCAGCCGCTGGCGATCAGCTCGGACACCGGCAGCAGCGCCAGCGTGGCGAGCGCGAAGTAGTGGCCCGACAAGCGGAAGCTGGGCCAGCCGATCAGGGCCGCGATGGCGACCGACAGCAGCACCGCCACCGGAATCGCGAGCCAGGGGCTCAGGTGCAGCGTGGTCTGGAAAATCGCCACGGTGTACATGCCGATCCCGAAGAATGTGATATGGCCGAGTGAAATCTGATTGGCGTAGCCGCCCAGCAGGTTCCAGCCGATCGACGCGCCGCCCAGCAGGCACACGAGGATGGCCAGCCGCAAGTCATACTGGTTGCTCAGGTACATCGGCGCAGCGAACACCGCGACCAGGAAGACGACCCATCCGAGAAGGGCCGGCACGCGCGCATGTCCCGCGCGAGAAGTCATCTGCGTCGCCATCAATTCTGCCTCCGGCGGAAAATACGTTGGAATCCGCCCCCGGGGATCAGCACCAGTGCGAAGAAGAACACGACGAACACCGGCAGGTTCTGGATCTCGATCGGCAGCACCAGGGTGGACATCGACTGCACCACCCCCACCACCAGGCCGGCGATGATGGCGCCCCGGACCGAGCCCAGCCCGCCCAGCACCACGACGGTGAACATGGTGAGGATGAAGTGCTGGCCGATGTACGGATAGGTCAGCGTGTACGGCAGGATCACGGCCCCTGCGACCATGGTCAGGGCCGAGCCGATGCCGAATGCGAGCATGTACATCCAGCGCGGGTTGATGCCCATCAACTGGACCGCGGACCGGTTCTGCGAGGTGGCTTGCATGGCCTTGCCATAGCGGGTCTTGTTCAGGAACAGGCTGAGCAGCACCGCCATGAGCAGCGCGCACGCGGCCGCATACACGAAGCTGGCAGGGAAGGACAGGCCCAGCACATTAAAGGTCAGATCCTGGTAGGGTGTGTTGACGCTCAGGAAGTTGTTCCCGGTCATGACGGCGACGCCGTTGGCCAGGATCAGGCTCAGGCCGACCGTCGCAATGATCTGCGCGGATTGCGGGGCCTTGATGATGGGCTCGATCACCAGGCGCTCGCTGAGCATGCCGAACAGGAAGCCCCCGACGCCGACCAGCGGCGCGATGACGAACGGATCGAGGTCCAGGGTGGTGCTCAGGAAGTAGGCGGCCATCATGCCGATCATCAGGTATTCGCCCTGGGCGAAATTGACGATGTTCATGACGCCGAACATGAGCGTCAGTCCGACCGAGATCAAGCCATAGACACTGCCTATGAGCACCCCGTTCGCGACCGACTGCAGAATCAAATGCAGCATATCGTGTACTTATCCATGATTGCCTCGTCGAGACCCGGCAACGGCAACCGTTGCGGACGATCGAGACAGAGTCGACGGGAACCGGCCGCGCCCGCAGGGCGTGGCGCAGCCGGTCCTGCTTTTTCCAGACTTATTGCTTGGCCGCCGGCCACTCGGGCTTGCCCTTGACCAGATCCTGAGGCCAGACACCGATGAGCTGGCTGTTCTGCCACTGCACCATCAGCGGCGCCGCATGGGTATTCACGCCGTTCGCGTCGAACTCGACCACGCCGCCGGGCATCGACCCGGCAGCGCCGCGCGTGAACTTGCCCTTGTGGATGACCTGGGCCAGTTCGACCGGATCGGTCGTCGGATGCCCTTCCAGGGCCTCGGCGATGATGTACACGGCCGCAGCGTTGTCATGCGCCTCTTGAGGCATGAACTGGCCGTATTTCTTTTGATAGGCCTCGCCGACGGCGCCGTAATCGTCCGGGTTGGACGTGGTGACGCTGAAGACGCCGTTGACCGAAGCGCCCAGGACCTTCAGGAAGTCCGGCGTCACGTATCCGCCGGTGCCGCCGAACATCGGCAGGGTGCTGCCGGCCGATTTGAGGGCCCGCATCAGCAGCACGCCGTCGGTCACGTAGGCGATCGAGAAGGCGCTGTCCGCACCCGAGGCCTTGATCTTGGCGACGATGGGATTGGCGTCGGTGATCTCGGGCGAATAGCCCTCGAACAGCACGACCTGGGTCCCGTTCGCCTCGGCCTGCTTCTTCAGCGACTCGGCCTGGGTCGCGCCATAGGCGTTGTTCGCATAGACGATGGCGACCTTGCTGATCGGGGTGCCGTTGGCCTTCGAGACCTCCGACGCGTACCGGAACTGGGCCGTGCCCATCTTCGAAGCCGCCGCCGGCAGCTGGAAGAAGAATTTATAGCCCTGCTGGGTCAGCGTATCGGCGAACGAGGTGCTGAGCAGCGGAATCCGCGCCCGCTCGGTGACGCGCGCGATCGTTTCGGTCAGGCCGCTGGCATAGGCGCCCACCATGGCCAGGGGCTTCTCGTCCTTGGACAGGAAGTTGATGGCCGCGGACGCCGCCTTGGCCGGGTTGCTCGTGGCGTCGGCGATCGCCAGCTTCAGCTTCGCACCGCCCATCGACTTGATGCCGCCCGATTCGTTGATGTCGTCCACCGCAAGCTGGATGCCGCGCAGCGAGTTCTCGCCATTCTGCGCAGTGGCCCCGGTCAGCGGCAGGATGGTGCCGATGGTGATGGTTTCGGGGTACTTGGCGTCGGCGGCCAGGCTCTGGACGGCGGGGTATGCCAGGCCCACCACCGTCGCGATGCCCGCTGCCGCGAGCTTCATCCCCTTGGGGATGCCAAATAGACTTTTCTTCATGATTCCGTCTCCTGTTATTGAGGTGAAAACCACCCTGATTGAATGCAGCGTCCTGAAATACGGCGCCGCTCTTTCTTCCGGCCCGACCGGCCTGCGTCAATCCACCCCCACGGCGGATCAGCGGGACAGCCGGATGCCCGATCCTTTCTCGTGCGCCCGGGCCACGATGGCCGCGCCGCACACCACATCCTGCACGGCCAGCCCCTGGGACTCGAAAACGGTGATCTCGTCGTCACGCGCGCGCCCCGGCCGTTTGCCGATGAGCAGATCGCCCAGCGACCCGACACGCGCCATGTCCCATTGATTGGCAAGCAGATCGCCGGACTCCTTGCGGGCGACCTCCAGGTCATCCGCAAGAATCAGGCCGGCGCGTTCAAGCACGTCCCGGCCGATCTCTCTTTTTCGCGGATCATTCGACCCGATGGCATTGATGTGCACGCCGGGCTGCAGCCACGCGGCGTCGAACAGCGGCTCCGCCGACTGGGTCGCCGTCACGATGACGTCGGCGCACGCCGCCGCTGTCTTCGCATCGGCCGGCAGGAACCGCGCGCCCGGAAATTCACGCGACAGCCGCTCGATGAACGCGTCGCGCCGTCCCGGATCACGGCCCACGACGCGGACCTCGGCCATCGTCGGCTGGGCGCCCAGCAGGGCCCTAACCTGGTATTCGGCCTGGAACCCCGTCCCGTAGACGGACAGCACCACCGGATGCGGCTTGGCCATGGCCCGGGTCGCAACCGCGGTCGCGGCGCCGGTACGGATCTGGCCCAGGCGATTCGCCTCGACCAGCGCCAGCATCTCTCCGGTCGCCATCGAATAGAGCGTCAGCGTCAAGGTGGTGCCCTGCGTGGTCCCTCCCCCCGTCACGTAGCTCTTGACGCCCATCACCCCCACGGAAGGCGCACAGGCCCACATGACGTTCATGACGGCGGGCGCGACGGCCATGCGCACGCGGACCGCATTCGCGGCCTCGCCGCGCGCCAGGCTCTGGAACGCCGCGTCCACGCAGTCGACCGCCTGCGCCATGGGCAGCAGGTCCGCGACGGCTTCGTCATTCAGGTAAAGCGCCATGCATCATCCTTGCTTGGAAAGAAAAACCCCGCGGACGGGGCCGCCCAGACATTCACCGACCGCGCAACGCGCGCCATCCACGCGGCGCACAAGACGGCATTTCCGCCGCCGATGACCAGGACGTCGAGCATGATCGGCTCTCGAAGAGTTGCACATCCCGAAAGCTTAGGCGGCGCCGGCCAAGCCCGCTAGACGTCCATCCGGCAACCCCCCTTCACGACTCGTGAAGGCTGCGGGCGCCTCGATCCACTGCCCGCTTTCGACCAGCCCGCGCGTCAGGCTCCGGAACGCCGCGTCCACGCAGCCGACCGCCTGTGCCATGGGCAGCAGGTCCGCGACGGCTTCGTCATTCAGGTAAAGCGCCATGCATCATCCTTGCTTGTAGAGGAAAGCCCCGCGGACGGGGCCGCCCGGACGTTCACCGGCCGCGCCGTCAACCTTCTCTGGCCCCGGCCATCGCCTTGGACAGCAGACCGTCCGGCCGCCGCGCAGCGCCGGGCTGACGCACCGGCCATGCGAACTGCGGGGCCTCGCGGCGCAGGTACTGGCCGCTGCCGCGCTCGGCATGCAGCCGGCCGTCCTCGACGACCACCCGCCCGCGTGAAACGACGACTTCGGGCCAGCCCTTGATCACCCGGCCCTCGTACGGCGTATACCCGACCTGATCGTGCAGATCGTCGTAGGCGATACGGGTTTCCCGGTCCGGATTCCAGAGAGCGAGATCGGCATCCGCGCCGATCGCGATCCGCCCCTTGCGGGGAGACAGGCCGTACAGATCCGCGTGATTCGAGGCGGTGAGCTTGACGAACTGGTGGATGTCCATCCGGCCCTTGAGCACGCCCTCGCTGAACAGCAGCGGCAGGCGCAGCTCCAGCCCCGGCACGCCGTTGGCCATTTCCTTGAACGTCGTCTTGTCGCCCTTGGGCAGCTTGCCGGTTTCGTCGAAGCGGTACGGCGCGTGGTCGGAGGAATAGGTCAAGAGCGTGCCGTCCGCGAAGCCCTGCCAGACCGCTTCCTGCGACCCGGCATCGCGCGCCGGCGGCGAGCAGCAGAACTTGGCGCCTTCCAGGCCGGCGCGGTCCATGTCTTCGGCGGTCAGGAACAGATACTGAGGACAGCTTTCCGCCAGCACGTGCACGCCAAGGCTCTGGGCGCCGCGGATGACCTCGACGGTGCTCCCGCCGGCCACGTGGACGATCAGGATCGGCGTATCGACGAGGCGCGCCAGCGCGATGGCGCGGTTCGTGGCTTCCGCCTCGGCCAGCGGATCGTGCGCCACCGCATGGAACTTGGGCGCCGTGTGGCCGCGCTCGATCAGGCGCTTGGCCAGCCACTTGATGATGTCGTTGTTCTCGGCATGCACCATGACCAGCGCGCCGTGCTCGCGGGCCAGTTCGAACACGTCGAGCAACTGATAGTCATCCAGCCGCATCGCGTCATAGGTCATGTAGACCTTCAGCGACGTAATCCCGTCGCGGATGGCCTGCGGCAAATCGCGGGTCATGGTCTGTTCGTCGGGATTCGCGAGAATCAGATGGAAGCCGTAGTCGATCACCGCCTTGGTCCGCGCACGCTCGGCGTAGTCGCTCACCACGTCGGGAACCGACGTCCCCCGGTGCTGCGCCGCGAACGGGATGATCGTGGTGGTGCCGCCAAACGCGGCCGACACGGTGGCCGAATAGAAATCGTCGGCCCCCATGACGCCCATGCCGGACAACTGCTCCACGTGGCAATGACTGTCGATGCCGCCCGGCAGCACCCAGCGGCCGGCGGCATCGACGTCGCGCGCCCCCGGCGCCAGCCCCGGTCCGATGGCGGCGATGCGGCCGTCGCGCACCCCCACATCGCCTTCGATGATCGCATCGTCGGTCACGATGCGCCCATTGCGGATGGTCAGGTCGAAGCCCTGCGTCATGTCCGTGTCTCCCGCGTGCTTCATGCCAGAGGTTCGCCGGCGCCGACGCGCTCGACGATGAGCCGGTAGTGTTCCGGGCTGCGGTGCTTGGCGAAATTGAAGACGTGCTGGCGGAAATTCTCGCCAATCTGCAGGTCGGCCTTGGTCACGATCACCTCGTCTTCTTCCGTGATCGCACGGGCGACGATCTCGCCGGTGGGCGCGACGATGACCGAACTGCCGATCATGTGGAAGCCGTCTTCGGAGCCGCACTTGCCCGCCGCCGCGACCCACACGGCGTTCTGGTAGGCGCTGGCCTGCATGGAGATCAGGTGCGTGGACGTGCGCAGGTGGACGGGTTCGTTCCAGTGGATGTTGACCGACGGCGTGTTGTAGCCCAGGACCACGACCTCGGCGCTCTGCAAGGACAGCACCCGATACGTTTCGGGCCAGCGCCGGTCGTTGCACAGGCACATGCCAAAGAGCGTCTCGTCCAGGTTGAACACGCGGAAGCCGAGATCCCCGACTTCGAAGTATTTTTTCTCGAGATGCTGGAACGGCGCATCGAGCTTGTGATCGGAATGCCCCGGCAGGTGGATCTTGCGGTACTTGCCGGCGATGTTCCCGGCCTTATTCACGAGAATCGAGGTATTGAAGCGGCGGCCTTCCGGCGTGAGTTCGGCGTAACCCAGGTAAAAACTCATCTCGAGCTTGCGCGCCTCGTCGAACAGCGGCTGGACCTGCGGATTGGGCATGGTCTTTTCATAGAACCGGTCCAGTTCCTCCTGGTCCTCGATCCAGTAGCGCGGAAAGAACGTGGTCAGGGCGAGCTCGGGGAACACGACGTGTTCCGCGCCGCGGCTCTTTGCCTCGCGCAGCATTTCGATCAAGCGGCCGACCACGGCCTCGCGAGAATCGGCCAGATTCACGGCCCCCATCTGGGCGACGGCCAGGCCCAGCGTGCGATTGCTACTCATGTCGATACTTGCCTTCATGAAATCGGAAAACTTCCCCCGCGCCGTGCTGTCGGCCCACCCTCGCGCCGAGGGTCGCTTGTGCCTGGAACGGTCCGGAGGCATGAAATGACGGGCCTGTTCCGGCGCCGCATCCTGGTGGATCGCGCCGCCCGGCGGGCCGTGTCGCGTTGTGTTTTTGATTATCAGCCAGGGACTGAATCTTGCCGACTCAGTTTTTGTCGCCCTGCGTTAAGCCTGGGTTAAGACCGCATCGAAGCGGACGGGCCGGCCGGGGAACGCCGCGCGGGGTACGCGGGCTGGTTGAGGTTTGAACTGAAGGCCCGCGACGAAGGCCCGCCAGACTGGGGAGCAGGTGTCGCGGGCGAGTTGAAACGTCTGGCGCCGGGGGCTGAACGGCGCAGCGCAGTCCGTACTGCTACAGCGTCACCGTCCCTGCAATGCAGGTGACGACCTCGCCGCCCACCCAGATGTCCGAACCGGATTTCTGGACGTGCACACGCCCCGCGCGGCCCAGCGCCGTCCCCTGGGACGCCACATAGGATTCGGGCGCCTGGCCGCTGCCGATCAGCCACTGGGCGACACCGGCGTTCAGGCTGCCGGTGACCGGGTCCTCTGGAATGCCCAGGCCGGGTACGAAGGCCCGCACCTCGAACTGCGCGTCCGGGCCATCGACGGCCGGGTCCCAGGGCGCCACCACGCCCACCTTGAGATCGCCCAGCACCGCCATATCAGGCCGCAGATCCAGCACCTGCCGGCGCGACGCCAACCGCACCGCCAGCCAGCCGGGGCCGTTGTCCACCCACTGCGCTTCCAGGATTTCATCCGCGCCGACCCCCAGCCCGTCCGCGAGGCGCGGCAGCAGACCGGATTCGACCGCGCCGGAGCGCACCCGCGGCGGCGCGGCGAACGCCACCCGCGACCCGTCGAGGCGCAAGGTGATCAGGCCCGCCGGACATTCCTGGACGATCATGTCGCCGCGCGCCCGTCCCCCGCTGCCTAGCCACACCGCGCACGCGCCCAGCGTGGGATGCCCGGCAAAAGGCAGCTCTCTGCCCGGCGTGAAGATGCGCACCCGGTAGTCCGCCTGCGGCGTCGTCGGTTGCAGGAGAAAGATCGTCTCGCTCAGGTTCGTCCAGCGGGCGAACGCGGCCATCGTCTCGTCCGTCAACCCGTCGGCGGCGATCACCACCGCCAGGGGATTGCCCTTCAGGGGTTCGCTGGCAAAAACGTCTACTTGCTTGAAATCGAAGGTCGGCATGATATGGGGAGTTAGAGAGAGGATTTTTAATTCTCGCATCAATCCAGGACAGAACGGGATGGATATAATACTGTTTAAATATACAGTCATTTTACGCCATGGACGCCCCCGCCCCACTCTCTCTACAGCCCGCCGTCTGCCGCCACGTCCAGGTCCCGGCGCACTGCGGCTTTCCCAGCCCGGC
Organism: Castellaniella hirudinis; assembly: GCF_042651965.1. NCBI lineage: Bacteria > Pseudomonadati > Pseudomonadota > Betaproteobacteria > Burkholderiales > Alcaligenaceae > Castellaniella > Castellaniella hirudinis. The sequence goes on along the minus strand of NZ_JBHSDY010000005.1, from coordinate 410,673 downwards.
CGAGGACCACGCGCAGAAGCGGATCGACCTGAACACCGTCCTGATCCAGCACCCCGAAGCCACCTTCTACATGCGCGCCCGGGGCGAATCCATGCGTGACGCCGGCATCAGCGACGGCGATTCCCTGGTCGTGGACCGCGCGCTGGAGGCCCGGCACGGCGACATCGTGGTGGCCGTCGTCGACGGCGATTTCACCATCAAGACCCTGCATCGCCAGGACGGTCAAGTGCGTCTGCAGGCAGCCAATCCCGCCTTCCAGGACATCGTGCCGCGCCACGGCCAGGAACTGCTCATCTGGGGAGTCGTCACATGGGTGCTCAAGCCCGCCGGCCGCCACCCCGCATCGCGCTGATCGACGGCAACAGCTTTTACTGCGCCTGCGAACGGGTCCTGCGCCCCTCGCTAGAGGGCAGGCCCGTCATCGTGCTGTCCAACAACGACGGCTGCGCCATCGCCCGCACGGCGGAAGCCAAAGCCCTGGGCATCGCCATGGGCGCCCCCTGGTTCAAGATCCAGCACCTGGAGGCCCGGGGACTGATCGCCATTTCCGCCAACTTCGCCCTGTACGGCGACATGAGCGACCGCATGATGCGCGTCATCGGCCAGTTCTCTCCCGCCCAGGAAATCTATTCCATCGACGAGTCCTTCCTGGACCTGACCGGCCTGCCCGGCACGGGCCGCGACATCGGCACCCAGATCCGCCACCGCGTGCTGCGCTGGGTCGGCATCCCCACCTGCGTCGGCATCGGCGCCACCAAGACCCTGGCCAAGCTCGCCAACCACCTGGCCAAATCCTTGCCGCGCCTGCAAGGCGTCTGCGACCTGTCCGGCCTGGGCCGGGCGGAACTGATGCGCGCCATCCGCCACGTGCCCATCCAGGACGTCTGGGGCGTAGGCCGCAAACTGGCGCCCAGTCTGGAATCATCCGGCATCCGCACCGCCGCCGATCTGGCCCTGGCCGACCGCCACGTCCTGCGGCGGCGGTACTCCATCATGCTGGCCAAGACCGCCCAGGAACTGTGCGGCGAACCCGCCCTCGACTGGGAAGACGCGCCTGCCCCCAAGCAGCAGATCATGTCCACCCGCAGTTTCGGCCTGCCCGTGCGCGAACTCGCAGAACTGGAACAGGCCGTCAGCCTGTTCACCAGCCGCGCCGCCGAGAAACTGCGGCTGCAACATTCCCACGCGTCCGCCGTGCAGGTCTATATCCGCACCAGCCGTTTCAAGACCGGACCGTGGCATGCCGACAGCGCAGTCGTGCCTTTGGATTCACCCACGGACAGCACGCCCACCCTGCTGCGCGCCGCGCTGAGCGGCTTGCGGTCGGTGTTCCGGCCAGGGTTCGACTACGCCAAGGCAGGGGTGTGCCTGCTGGATGTCAGACCGGCGGTGCCGATTGCCGCGCAGGGGGAGTTGTTTGATTTTGAATCGTCGGGAGACGCGGCTCGGTCTGGACGGGCCATGGCGGTGGTGGATCAGTTGAATCAGCGGTTCGGCAGCCGGATGGTTCAGGTGGCGAGCGCTTTGCACGAAGCGGATGCGCGGTGGCTGATGCGGCAGGCGCACCGGTCGCCGAGCTATACGACGGTGTGGAGGGATGTGGTGGAGGTGGGGTGAGGCTGGGTGTTTCCCCGAGGTTTGATGCTTGGTAGTGTCTGGTAGTGTTAGTGTTTATTACGGGGCGGGGATTGGGTGCTTTCGGCCAGAAGCAGTCTTTCGAGGGAAATCCTGCAAAACTTACTTGCGCCTGCCCGTTCTAGCGGAGCAACTGATTTTGCAGTTGCAGTAGGCTCACCAGCGTAGACCGCTGGTTATTTCGGATCTAACTTTCTTTCCAAGCCACCCTAAGTGCAGATCGGCCAAAACTGAAAGTGTTAGTCACTCCACAGGCAATACGACCCGCATGCGTCTATATTATGTAACACAGATAAAGAGTGAGAAAAATGGAATTTTGGGCCCGCCGTCAACGTGACACTAACCAGTTAGCACGAATCATAGGGCAGTACGTACTCAATAAACGCTCCCCCACGAGCAACCATTTGTACGCACTCTCCAAGCTGTCGTGGATAACCAATAGTTACAGCGGAACGGACGCCGGCTACATAACCAGCACCAAAATTCCAGCACTGGGGGAGCTTCTTGGATGTGATTACGGCCCTAATGCAACGCTTGGGTCCATAGCCGAGCATGCAAGTAAAGAGCTTGGTAGCAATCAGGTCCGGCGACTTATTCTTGGACACACTGGGTTCACAAACTTCTACAAGGCCTATCGAAACAGTGTCCGGGAATGGATCCATCTTCACCATGGAAAGCTACTACCGCTGTACCGCGCCGCGCTCAAAGCCAAAAATGCTAGAGATCGACTTGATCTAATTTCTGCCATTGAAAAGTTACCTGGCATCCCGAAGGCGAACCACCCCACACAGACTATGCGGCCGGAGTACTTCCTTACTCCCGTGTTCTTTATGCTTGACCCTCAGGTGAAGTTTCCCATCATCAACGGGAATGAAGGAGTTCGTAAATTGCTGGAAAAACTGGATGTGGGAAGTAGTGATCTCACCATAAAATACAAGGCTATGGTGGGGTTGTACGGCCAAGGCGGTGTCAAGGATGCAGCAGATTTGGACCAGTTGGGCCGTCACTTGCCTGATTTTTTTGACTCACCTCGGGGAAAAGCCACGAAGCAGTTATTGCGGAGTCGTAGCGACAACCAGCGCGATCTAACTTTGAAAGACGAAGCGGACTACTTAGCAGCCAAAGAGGCAACTACTATCGTTCATCGCAAGATCCACAATCAGCTTACCAATACTCTGCACGAAACCCTAGGACAACGCCTATCCATCTTCGAAGGCATCAACGACTGTATGTTTGACGCTATGGTGAGCGGCTACAACGGCGATGATAACTTGCTGATCGAGGTGAAGAGCTCGATTGAGCTTCCACACCTACGCATGGCGATAGGCCAACTTCTAAACTATTGGTTTCAGCTGTATCCAGAAAAAGACCACCACTTGGCTGTTTTGGTGCCACAGCAACCGTCGGCATCTGCAATCCAATTTTTAGATTGGATGAAAATTGGCACTCTTTGGTTTGAGGAAAAAAAGCTCAAAACTTGCACCCATTGGCTCGATTGTATCGCTGAGATGGATTAGTAAAAAAACAAAAAGAAAAATCCGCACCTCCAACCGATCAATTTTAGCTATCCGATGAGAGTTGCCGGCCAAGGCTGGGCATTGCTTTAACCCATAGTTTTTGGTTGTCCTAAGCATGAATAAAAAACTCTGTTCGACGATGTCGATTATATTTAATTTTTTTTGGCGAGACGAGAAGAGTAAGATGGATGGTTTACTGAAAAAACTAAACGAAATTGCTAAAGAAATTGATATTTTAGGGAAAGAGGTCTACCCTGAGCTACAGGGTGATATGCGGGATGATTTTCATTTTATGTGTAAATCATTCTTAAAAAGACAGCTGACTCAGCTAGGAAGCTTAGTTCTTTTGGAAGATCGAGACGATGTCATCTTGATCGCCAGAAGCATGTTCGAAGGTTCATTGTATTTATCTTATTCTTTAAAGGATAAAGAAATGTGCCGAAGATGGCGACTATTTTCTTGTGTTGTTGATATTAAGCGCATGGATAAATCCGATGACCCAATACCCGAAGATGTGGTTAAAATAATAGACTCACTGAGACCGGAGGTCGATAAACTATTCAAAAAAGAAAATGGAGAATACCAATGGAATTGGTATGGCGATAAATCAATAAAGAAAATCGCCAATCTTGTTGACTCCCATTATCTATATCTGTATGAAACTTATTATAGCCCCATGTCGGAATATCATCATTGGGCAACAGCGGCCTTCGGAAAGCGATATAGGCTGGATGGCAGTGAGGTTGTTGAGATGCATAGTGATGAGGTTAAATTAGAGCGATCTAGTGCTTTGTGCATGGCTTTATCTTCAGTGTTTTCAACATTAAAACTTGGCTCCAAAGTATTAGGCGGAAATAGCTGCCACCAGGAGAAAATTAATGCCCTTGCTAAAAAACTAGAGAACCTAGAAGGCACCATCACCCGTAAAATTAATATAAAAAGTTCGATCCATGGTAACCGCTAAAGCGTACCGCTGATTTCTAGCGCTAGATTTTTAGCTCTCTTGTCGAGCAGATCGCTCACTGACTGCAACGGGTCGGAAGCGGTCAGCCGCAACCGGCGGTTTCCGACCCTTTGCTGTCAGTCAGCCGAATTTCGTGAAGATCTGCTGTGCAGCAAGTGCAGACAACCGGATATCATCTTTGTTTTGCCCTAAGCGGAAGCTTAACTTCCCATGCAAGCTCCATGACACATACAGAAAGATTAAAGGGTGAACTGTCGATCGAATTCACACCCGATCTCAATCGAATGACTGAAGAGCAAATCTTGATCTTCTATAGGAGTCTGCACCATCTCCTTCATTCATATATAGCTGGATATGAACTAAGCCGGAAGATATTTCTAGTGCTGGACAACAGCATCGTGCAGGATTTTAAGCATCTTGAAGACCAGAGGCGCCGCCCCAGAGCAATGGCTTACGCTGCATTCTGCCGATTTGTAGCACAGTGGAGCGATTTGCCAAGCTATCTGGCAGTATCGCCAGTCGCTCTCTATGAGCACGGTGGCCGTAAGCCGGCGAGTTCTCCAGAGAATGCCATCGGCCGATTTATCCAGGTGCAAACGATACTGCGCTATTGTGGACTCCCTGTCGCAATGATTGGCTTCGACGACGGGAATACACTTTACAGGCGGATGCTGGACGTTCACGCGGACGCGGACTATCTGGAGGTCTTTGCTAATCAAATCGAGCAGTCCGAGTGGGAACGTGATCTGCGTGCCTGGCACGGTGGTGAGATTCTGGCAGCAGCCTGGGCCGACAAGGCGATCCCAGAAGACATGCCGCTTAGGTACTTCGACCCGTTCTACATCCGAAGGGTTTTCGGAAGTCGAATCGAAGGACATATAGCAGACCAGTCTGAGGGGGTTTTCAACCATCAGCCAATAAGAACGGGAAAAATTACGGCTTCGTTAGCTAAACTGAACACCATTACGAAAAAGGGGATACTACAAGGCTTGGGGGACATTGATCTGCTTCAGATTTGCGATATCAGTCGGCAGTACAAGCAGCCGCTGGACTACCTTCTTCTCGGTCAAACATTCGACGCTGATTTAGCAGAGACTCTCCGGTTTCATCATTGTCTAATTGAAGGCAGGAGCGTTGTCGGCGGAACTCCTGACGTGAACCGCCAGATTGAGAACATGGTCAGTTTCATGTTTTCCAGCCCATTTTCTGAACATAAGAAAAGGCTCGAACGAATCATTCCGTTGGCAGATGAATTTGCCGACCATGTCGCGCTGCTGTGTCGAAACGCAGTGAAAGAGAAAAAAATCTCTGATGTAACGCATTGAACCGTTGATTGATAGAAGTCTTTCCCGACGCAGGACAGTCATTGGAAGTACCGAGATTCGCGTTGAGGCATTGATGCTACATTCGCAAGTGAATCAACAGATGGTACGCGGCTTGCGTTCTGCATATGGCCAGTGAGTTGGCAATGGCCACTACCACAGTCTGAAGCTGCCTGTGAGGTAGTGTGACTTAACGACCGCTTCTGGCCGACACCAGCCCCCTACCCCCTCAACGCCCGCTCCACCCCCGCCACATCGATCTTCCCCATCTCCATCATCGCCTCGAACGCCCGTTTCGCCGCCGCGCGGTCCGGGTGCTTCAGCGCCTCCGACAACACCCGGGGCGTGATCTGCCAAGAAATCCCCCACTTGTCCTTGCACCAGCCGCAGACGCTTTCCCGGCCACCGTTGTCGACGATGGCATTCCATAAGCGGTCGGTCTCGGCCTGGTCATCGGTCGCGACCTGGAACGAAAACGATTCGTTGTGGCTGAACACCGGGCCGCCGTTCAAGCCCAGGCAGGGGATGCCCAGGACGGTGAACTCGACGGTCAGGACATCACCTTCCTTGCCCGAGGGATAGTTGCCGGGCGCATGGACGATGTCGCCCACGGCGCTGTCGGGGAAGGTCTGGGCATAGAACCGGGCCGCCTCCAGGGCGGCGCCGTCGTACCAGAGGCAAATCGTGTTTTTACGGATCATTGATCGCTCCTGTGAAACGACGCATGCTGCGCCTGCAACGTCCGAATCCGGGCCACCGCCTGACGGTCGGCCACGGCGGCATCCATCATGGCGGCCACGTCGGCCTTCAAAGCCGTGCGCGATCCGTCATCCAGGTAAATCATGTGCCCGGAGGGATAGCAGCGCGTGGTCAGGTTCTTGCGCAAGGCCGGCTCGACCAGCGGCATGTCCTGCAGATCCCGTTCGGTCTGGAAGAACGGCGTGACGAAATCATAGTAGCCGTTGGCGGACAGCACTTTCAGGTCCACGTTCAGGCTCATCGTCGCCGCCAGATCGCCTGCGGTGTACAGCACCACGTTCCCCTGGGCGTCCATGCCCTTCTGCGCCCCGGTGGGGTCCACATGATGGAAATCCCAATACTGAAACGCCTGGTCATTGAGATCCGTAAAGGATGAAGCCGAGGTGAACTTCAGTTCGCCGTTCAGGTAGTGATGCCACATGGCCGTGTACACGCCCGACACGGCCGTCATGGCCGGATCGTTGCCGCCCGAGTTGGGCGAGATGTGGCGGGCGATCCCCGTGTCGACGCCGGTTACGCGGCCGTCATACGCGCCGATCGCGCGGCCCTGGTCATGCAGCAGCCGCAGCAGAAACAGGGTGTGGCCCTCGCCATCTCCGGCGGCGATGTCCAGGCGCCAGGACATCAGCGTCGGCGGGTCGATGCCGGTGTACTGGCTCAGCCGTTCCAGCGTCTCCGCGGCCATATGCGGATAGGCCCGCAGCGCCTGGTCGAAGTCGCCTCGCGCAAAAGCGCACACGGTGTCCATCAAGGCCGGCAGTGTGTCGGGCACGGGATGCAGGCCCAGCTTGTGGTGATACCAGGCATCCGCCGACGCAGTGGGCAGCGCGCCCACAGGGTCACCGGCGCGCGCATAGTCCAGGATCGAGGACTGCAGGGTCACGCCATTCAGATCCACGCCGTCCTCGTGCAAGGCATAGGACAGGGCGGCGCTGCGGGCCGTGCCATAGGATTCGCCGAACAGGAATTTGGGCGAGTTCCAGCGGTCGTAGACGGTCAGGTAGCGCTTGATGAACTGCTTGAGCGAAGCGACGTCCTGGTCCACGCCCCAGAAATCGCGGTTCTTCCACGGCGCGACGGCCGCCGAATAGCCCGTCCCGACGGGGTTGATGAACACCAGGTCGCTGCGGTCGAGCAGGCTGTCGGGATTGTCTTCCAGCGTGTAGGGCGCGGGCGGCGTGAAATCGGGCATGGACGTCCGGATGCGCCGGGGCGCGAACGAGCCCAGCAGGACGAAGACCGACGACGAACCGGGCCCGCCGTTGTAGAAGAAGGTGACCGGCCGCTCGTGCGCCGCATCGCCATCCAGGGTGAAGGCCACATAGAAGATCTTCGCGCTGGGGCGCGAACTGCCGGCATCCACGGCGGCCAGATGGCCGACTCGGGCGGTGTAGCCCAACGTCCGGCCGCCCAGGCGCAAGGCGTGATGCGTCACCGCGGCGCGTTCCGTCGTATCCGTCACGGCATCATCCGGACCATTGCCGTACGCCGTTGGATCGGAATAGGGTTGGTCTTTCATGTCGCCCTCCCGGGAAACGTCTGACTGGCCCCCTGCCCTCGGCTTCATTTAACCGCCCGCGCCCCGGCCGGGGCAAGCGTGGTAATGGGTGCTTACCGATCCTCTCGCAACACGTCGTGATTGCGCTGCTCGATGACTTCCCGGGTGCGATCACTGGTGCATGCGGTCGGTTCCAGCCGGATATCGCGGTAACCCAGCACCGGACCCTCCGCAGCGCGCGGTCCCATCCACTCGATGGGGCGGCCGCTGCGCTTGTCCACCATCTGGATGGGTCCGCCGCCCGGTTCGCTCCCGGCCCACTGATCTCCCCACTGCATCAAGGCGACCAGGATCGGGTACAGAGCCTCGCCCTTCGGGGTCAGGCGGTATTCGAAGAAACGCTCGCCCTCCAGGGGCTGCTTGCTCAGGATGCCGTGCTCGACCAGATGGTTCAGGCGGTTGGTCAGCACATTGCGGGCGATGCCCAGGCGGCGCTGGAAGACATCGAACCGGGTGGTGCCCAGGGTGCATTCGCGCACGATCATCAGGCTCCACCACTCTCCGACGATGTCGAGAGAGCGGGCGATGGAGCAATCGATGGCGGACAGGTCTTTGCGGTACATGCGGCCATCTTATCACCCGCAAGTTTCGTGACGAAACTTATTGAACAAATAGGAGTATAGTTGCGTCACGAAACTATACGCCGACCACCACACCATCAAGCCCTGATCGGCGGTCTCGACCTGTCTTCAATCCGCCCTACCCGCAGAGCCTCACAAGGGCTCAGGAGTCTCCCCCATGGATCGCCATCTGCTCACACTCGCCCTGGGAATGTTCGCCATCGGAACCGACAGTTTCGTGGTGGCCGGCATCCTCCCCCTCATCGCCGATTCGATGCACGCCCCCATCCCCACGGTCGGCCAGATGGTGACGCTGTATGCCATCTCCTACGCCGTGCTCTCGCCGGTCATCGCCGCCCTCGCCGCCCACTGGTCCCGCAAGGGGCTGCTGATGGGCGGCATGGCGGTCTTCATCCTCGGCAATGTGATGACGGCGCTGGCCCCCACACTTTCCGTGCTGCTGGGCAGCCGCCTCATCACGGGACTCGGCGCCGCGATGTTCGGCCCGACCGCCACGGCGGTAGGCGCCTCGCTGGTTCCGCCGGCACAGAGAGGGCGGGCGCTGGCCATCGTGATCGCTGGACTGACCAGCGCCACAGCGCTCGGCTCCCCGATCGGCACATTCCTGGGGGGCCTGGGCGACTGGCGGATCACCTTGTGGTTCGTCACGGCGCTCGGCATCCTGGCCGCCGTCGGCGTCGGGCTGCTGCTGCCCAGCCTGCCCATTCCTCCGGCCATCAGCCTGCGCCAACGGCTGGCCCCGCTGACCGACAGCCGCGTGACGCTCACCTTGCTGACCACCCTGCTGGCCTACGGCGGCTTTTTCACCGTCTACACCTACATCGGCGTGTCATTCGACCGCGCCACCCTGGGCAACGGCGACCGGCTGGCGCTGCTGCTGCTGATCTGGGGTTGCGCGGCGACCGCGGGCAATCTGGTCGCGGGCAAGCTGACGGATCGACTGGGCAGCCGTCGCCTCATCAATGGCGCGCTGTGCCTGACCGTGATCGACTTCGCCTTGCTGCCCTGGAGCAGCAGCAGCCTGGCGAGTGCGATCCCGGCGTTGATCGTCTGGGCGTTCTGCGGCTGGGGACTGCTGGTGCCGCAACAGCATCGCCTGCTGGCGATCTTCCCTGCCCTGGGCGCATTGCTGATGGGGCTGAATTCCGCCGCGATCTATCTGGGCGTCTCTGCCTCGGGCATTCTGGGCGGCCTGGGGATTCAATTCGCCGATGCGCACCACCTGGGCTGGATCAGCGCGGTGCTGATCGCCCTGGCGTTTTTGTGTGCCGAGGGAGCGCATCGGCGGATGGCCCGATCGGAAGGCGCCGCCCCACGCTGACAGCCAAGGGGCGGCCGGCTGTCCATCAGGAGGCAGGCAGTGCGCACGCGTCCGGGTTGGAACTGTCCCGGCCAAACCACTTCATGCTGGAGGCCTTGAGGGTGCCGTCCTTGCTGATCTGGCACATCGCCTGATTGACGCGCTTGGCCAGTTCATCGTTTCCCTTGCGCATACCGACTGCAATCCCGAAGCCCAGCGTATCGGTATCCGCCGAGCTCTTGATCACCAGGCTGGAGACCGCATACGCCGAACTCTTGGTTTTCGACACGAACTCTTCCTGCGAAGACAGGTCCGCGAACGTGCCATACAGGCGCCCGCTGCCCAGGTCGATCTGCATCTGGTCCAGGGAGTCGTACTCCTTCAACTGGATCTCCGGGTTCCGCTTGCGCAGGAACGCGCCCTGGGTGGTGCCAGATTGCACTCCGATGGCCTTGCCCGACAGGCCCTTGATGACCGCATCCGTGTCTTCGTTGCGCAACCACGGGCTATCGGCCGGCAGCACGAAAGTCGATTCCTCCAGCGCATAGGGCACGCTAAAAAGCACGCGTTCGCCGCGCTCGGGATTCGCGGTCATGCCGGAGATGACCATGTCGAAGCGGTTGGCCTCCAGCGAAGGAATCAGGCTGTCAAAGGCCTGCACGACAAAACGGCACTTCACTTTCATTTGCTCGCACAGCGCATGGCCGACGTCGGCGTCGAAGCCGGTCACCTGGCCCTTGGCATCGACCATGCTCCAGGGCGGATAGCCCCCTTCGGTGCCAATCTTCAGAGTGGTCGCGGCGCCGGCGGTGGATACGCCCAAGGCGGCCAGGCCGATGCACAGCAGCGTCTTTCGGATAGAGTCGGTCAACACGGCGTCTCCTTTATGGTTGAACTGATTTCGCGGACAGACCGTTATACACGAAGATGACCGGGCCGGAATGCGGCGCCGCCCAATCACGGCCGCTCATGGGCCGCACAACTTGCCGTAAGATGAAGGTTTGTCCACAGAAACAACGCCCCTCTCCGGAAAACAGACATGCCATCGAATACTGCCCACCGCGCCCCTGTTGATCTCTCCGAGCCGGCCTACCGCGGTATCGTCGACCTGGACCGCTACCCGATCCACGATCTGCACAGCGAGCAGGGTCGCGCGTTGATCCGGCAATGCCGGCAAACCCTGGCGCAGGAAGGCGCCTGTGCGCTCGAAGGGTTCATCACGCCGGAGGCGGTTGCCGGGATGGTCGCCATCGCCGACCGCCTGGAGGAAAAAGCCTGGGTCACCGACCGTCCGCACACGGTGTATTTCGAGGAAGTCGATGCCACCGTCCCCGCCGCCCACCCGCGGGCGCGCACCGTGCGTTCCGCCAAGCACGGCATCGCCTACGACTACATTCCGGCCGACGCGCCCATGCGCACGCTGTACGAATCGGACGATCTCACCCGTTTCATTGCCGCCGTGCTGGAAAAACCCGTGCTGTATCGCAGCGCCGACCCGCTCGATGCGCTGCAGATCACGAAATTCTTCCCCACTGAAGAACTGGGCTGGCACTTCGACCGCAGCGAATTTTCCATCACCGTCATGTACGAGCCTGCCGAACAAGGCGGCCTGTTCGAATATGTGCCGGCCTTGCGCACGGAAACCGACGAGTGCTACGCCGAGGTCCAGAAAGTGCTTGAAGGCGACCCGTCCAGGGTCAAGCTGCTGTCCAGCGCCCCGGGCACCCTGGCCTTCTTCCATGGCCGCCATGCCATGCACCGCGTCACCCCGGTCGGCGGCGCGCGGCCTCGCATCAACTCGGTGCTGACCTACGGCACCCAGCCGGACATGCGGCTCAATGATCTGACGTCCAAGATCTTCTACGGACGCACGTCGGCGCGGCCGGCCTGACCCTGCATGGCCCCCTGACCCTGCCGATCCCGTGTCTGGACGCCCGCGTCCAGGGACGGATCGTCTTCCAGCAGCGCCTCGATATCCACCAGGATCAGCATCCGCTGATCGACCGTGCCGATCCCCGTGACGAACCGCGAGGACGCGTCCGTGCCGAACCGGGGCGGATCCTTGATCTGCGAGGGCGGCAGTTCCGTCACGTCCGATACGCCGTTGACGACGATCCCGACCCTGCGCGCTCCCAGGCCCAGGACCACCACAACCGTCCTTTCGTCATAGACGGCGCGTTCGATACCCAGTTTCGCGCACAGATCGACAATCGGCACGATGGCGCCCCGCAGATTCATGACGCCCCGCACATGGGCGGGCGCATCGGCGATCGGCGCCACCATCTTGGCGTCATAGCCGCGAATCTCCTGCACCTTCAGGATATCGATGCCGTACTCCTGCCCGACAAGCTCGAAGACCAGATATTCCCGGGTCTTCGGCCCCTGTCGGTCCTGGTTGTTCTCATGGTTGCCCTCATAACCCTTCATGGTCGCCCCTGAAATCCGAATGACCTGGCCTGCGCCGCCACCCATGCCTCGACGGGCATGGGACGCGCCTTCCAGAAACCCTGCACGGCATCGCAGCCATGCGCGAAAAGAAAACCGGCCTGCGCCCCTGTTTCAATCCCCTCGGCGACGACGCGCAGGCCGAGCTGCCTGGCCATGCCCAGGATCATCCGGATGATCGCCTGGCTGTCCGCATCCTCGGGCAAGCCCTGGATCAAACTCTTGTCGATCTTCAGTTCGTCCAGGGGCAGCCGCCTGAGATAGGTCAGGTTCGTGAAGCCCGAGCCGAAATCGTCGATGGAGAAGCGGATACCCAGCCGATTCAGCGCTTTCATGCGCCGGGCGGCAAGCTCCAGGTCTTCCAGCCAGGCTTCCTCGGTGATCTCGAATATCAGGCGGTCCGCCAAGGCGCCTGTCCGCTCCAGGGTTTCCTGGACGGAAGACACGAAATCGGGCCTGAGCAGGCTACGCGGATTGATGTTGACCGAAATCGGGCAGTCGACCCCATGCCCTTGCAGGCGCGCCAGGGTTTCGCAAGCCGCCCGGAGCGACCAGCGCGTCAGCCGGGGCATCAGGCCCGCCTCCATGGCGACGGGAATGAATTGGGCCGGAGAAATGACCCCGCGCTCGGGATGCGTCCAGCGCGCCAGGAGCTCGGCGCCCACGACCCGACCGCCCTCGTCGTGCTGCGGCTGCAGGTCCATCCGCAACTGCGAGGCCTTCAGCGCGGCGGACAGATCCCGCTCCAGGGACAGCCGTTCCTCGATCCTCGCCTGAATGCATGAACTGAAGAAGACAATGCAATCCCCGCCTTTTTCCTCTGCCCGGTGCAGCGCCATGCCCGCTTCCTGAAGCACCTGGCTGATTTTCGTGCTCCGCTGGTCGAGCAGCGTCAGTCCGATGCTTACCTGGATCGAGATGGAGGCGCCCCCCGCCTGGAACGGCTGGCCGATCAGGACCTCATGCAGTTTCCCGGCCACTTTCAAGGCATCCCGGGCCGCGACCGCGCGGTCGGCGCCCAGCAAGGTCAGCAGGACCATGAACTCGTCGCCCGTGGTGCGCGATGCGCTGTCGTGCGGCCGGATCGCCGCGCTCAGCCGCCGCCCGATCTCGCGCAAGATCTGGTCTCCCACATCCAGCCCGTACGTCTCGTTGACCTTGCGGAAGTCGTCGATGTCCAGCATCAGGACGGCGCCCAGCCGCTCTTCGCCATGCGCGAGAGCCGCCAGGACCTGCTCCATGCACCCGATGAACACCTGGCGTTGCGGCAGGCCGGTCAAGGGATCGTAGAAAGCCATCGGATGGGCCTGGCCATGGGCTGCTGTCCCCCGCATGACGGCCTCTCTTTAAAATTCGGCCCACTCGCCGGCCGATTCATGCGTCCTGCCCGACTGCGGAGCCGGCAGCGCCGCAGTCCTGGCGGGCCGCGCAACGCCCGGCGCGCCCTCATCCTGCCGCGCCTGCAAGGGCAGCCGGCGCATGCCCGGATCGGCCGGGCCGGCCGAGGCGGCGGCCAACCGGAAGGTGGACACCAGCCGCGCCAGCGTATCGGCCTGCTCGCGCAGGCTGGCCGCCGCCGCGGCCGACTCTTCGACCAGGCTGGCATTCTGGCGGGTGACATCGTCCATCTGGCTGACCGCCGTATTGATTTCCTCGATGCCCGTCGTCTGTTCGCGGCTGGCGGCGCTGATTTCGCTGATGACCCCGGTCACATGGCCGATGGCCTCGACGATCTTCTGCATCGAGTTCCCCGCGCGGGCGGCCTGTTCGTTGCCTTTCGCCGTGGCCTGGGCGGAACCGTCGATGAGCACCTTGATTTCCTTGGCCGAGGCGGCGCTGCGCTGCGCGAGCGCCCGCACCTCGCTCGCCACCACGGCGAAGCCCCGGCCCTGCTCGCCCGCCCGCGCCGCTTCCACGGCGGCATTGAGCGCCAGGATGTTGGTCTGGAAGGCGATCGAATCGATGACGTTGATGATCTCCGCGACCTGCCTGGACTTGTCGTGGATTTCGCCCATGGTGCCGACGAGTTCATCGACGATGGCGCCCCCCTCGGTGGCCGTCCTGGCGGCGGTGCCCGCCAGGGTATCCGCCTGCTGGGCATTGTCCGCGCTCTGGCGCACCGCCGCCGTGATCTCCTCCATGGTGGCTGCGGTTTCCGCGAGCGAACTCGCCTGCTCTTCGGTGCGCGAGGACAGGTCGACGTTGCCCGCGGCGATCTGCCCCGCCGCCGAAGCAATGGTGTCCGCCCCGGTCTGGACTTCCCCAACGGTATGCCGCAGCCCCGAGACCATGTCATGCAGGGCCTGCTCCAGGCGGGCGACTTCGTCCCGGCCATGAGGCTGGATATCGTGCGTCAAGTCGCGCCGGGCGACGCTCGCCCCAAGATCGACCGCATCCCGCAGCGGCTGCGTGATCGAGCGGGTCACCCTCCAGGCGAACAAGGGGCCGAGGATCAAAGCCAGAATCGCACCGGCGGCCAGCAGGAAGAAGCTCTCCCGGGAAGCCCGCTGGTTCTGCTCGTTCAGGCCGTCGATGTGGTTCTGCTGGAATTGCGAGACCTTCTCGATGGCCTGCAGGTATTGGTTCGAGGCCTGGGGAAATTCCTGGGTGAAATAGGACTGGGCCCGGTCCGGCCTGCCCTCTTCCATATCCTTGAACGCCAGGCTCCGCCCCTTGACGTAGTCGTCCCGCGCAGCCAGCGCCTGCCGGTACAGGGCGGCGACCTCGGGGTTACGGATGGCGCCCTCCACCCGGGGCCGGATTTCCGCGGTGCGCCGGGATGCCTGATCGAAGGCCTGCCGGGCATTCTCGATCGCGCCGCGATCTCCGGACTGGATGTGCGCCGCCACGACCCGGAGCATCCCGGCGGACTCGATCTCCGCCTTGGCCCATTGTTCGACCAGAAAGCCCACGCTGCTGCGCAACTCCATCTCGGCCGAACGCTCCTGGCTCGTATGCAGCCCCCAGGCGCCATAACCCGCTATCACCAGCAGCAACAAGGTGAACAGGCCAAAACCCAGTGCAAGCCGGGTACTTATCTTGATGTTGCGCATCCGCTTCTCCTAGACGAGCCCGCCTCCCCTCTCCAGGCAATGCGAGTGGCTCGGTTGCGACATTCCGATGAAACCCCGACCGAAGTACAAGAAACGGTGGTTTGATGCATTTGCCCCACGGACCCGCTGCGGCATCGCACAGAATGTTTGAATTGAATTGTTTTCTCTATGCAACAATTGATTCGCCATGTTAGATTTCCGGGACCTCGACTGGTGTATAGAAAACCACCGTTTGATGTACATTTCGGCCCATAATGAAGACAGAAGCACCCGCCGGACGGCGACTCGGATACGCTCGGGTTTCTACAGACGAACAGCACCTGGATCTGCAACTCGACGCGCTTCTTCGCACAAGGGTCAAGAAGGGCGACATCTACACCGACGTGGCGAGCGGCAAGAACGCGGAGCGCGAACGGCTCGATGCCTGCTTCCGGGCGTTACGCCAGGGAGATACGCTGGTGGTCTGGCGCCTCGACCGGCTGGGCCGCAGCCTGCACGATCTGGTCCGCATCGTCGGCGACCTGGAGGCGAAAGGCGTCTGTTTCGAAAGCCTGACCGAAAGGATCGAAACCGGCAGCGCATCCGGCCGGCTGATCTTCCATGTCTTTGCGGCCCTGGCCGAATTCGAACGCAACCTGATCCGCGAGCGCACGCAGGCCGGCCTCGCGGCGGCCCGGGCCAGAGGGCGGCATGGCGGCAGGCGACCCAAGCTGAACCGTCGCCAGACAGAAGAAATCATCGCCATGATCAAGGCGCGCAGCATGCCGATCACCCAGATCGCCGCACGCTATCAGGTATCCCGGACGACCATCTACAACGTGGCGCAACGCGCACGGACGACGAGCGCTCCTGCTTCAGGCAACGTCTCCTGAGCGTCCCTGCCTCGCCGCATCGCCTGTCCGCGAAAAATACCCATCGCGACGACGCTCTCACGCCGAGCAGTCAAGCTCTCTTGGGCTCGACGCCTATACGCGAATCACGGGCCAGCACCCATTCGACCAACCGCGCCGCTGATTCCTCGAACGCCGGGTCGTTCTGTGAAATGTAAAGCCATTTCCCCAGGACTTTGTGCGGCCGCAGCGCGGGCATTTCTGCCATCAGGCCGGCTTGACGCTCGCGCGAGGTACAGACCAGCAGCCCATTCCATGGCTCGTCGCCGCGATCGATGACCCCCAGGCAAAGCATGCCGTCCATATACGCCGTCTCGCATCCGAACATGCGCGAACGAAGATAGCCCGGATCGAATTCGAAGCGGTCGAAAACCCAGAGGAGAGAGCTCTGGCGCCGAACGCGGGTTTTGGGCTCGAAGATGGGAGGTGGCTTAGGCATGGGTGTTTCCGAAACCGAACCTGGAAAAAGAAAACCCTCTGGATTGTGGAGTTAAGCATAAAGTGGTGCGAAATAAAGCATAAGTTGGCACAAGATGCCGCTTTTTCAGACTTTTCCCGTTTCACAATAAAGCATAAGTTGGCACTTCGTCCAGAAATAAAGCAAAAGATGGTACTACTTACAAGCCATTGATTTTACTAGCCATTCCAGCAAGCCACCGGATGGAATTGAACCCGCGTCCGCCCGCCAAGATGGGAATCTAACCGCCAGCCAGCCGCGTCTCAGCCGCAGCACGCCACAACTGGGGGCCGTTACTCGCGAACCAGCCAACCAGGCAGAACTGCACCAATGACCTCGTCGCCTTGGCCCTGAACGTTGACGCACAGGCTATTGAAGCACTGCCCTATGCAGGACCCGCCTAGCAAACATCACAACAGCTACCGTCAAGGCCTGAGAGGCCCTCATCAGCAACCGGTCATCGCTTTGCCCGGCTCCAGCGCATCGCTCGTAACGCAGCAAGCCACCACTTACGGCCAAAAAATGTTACAAATTTCCCTGCTTGAGTGAAGTCCCGCTTACAATCAGAACAGTAAGTACGCAGACGATAGTCACGATTCGTCTATCAATTCAGTCTATCTGTTATGCAGGGTAAGCATCATGGCAGACACATACGATCTCACGACTACAGATGGCTGGAAAGCCGCCGTCGCTTATCTCCGTAAAGTCCCAGTTGTAGGTGCGCTTTATGCCCCCCATTTCTGGATAGCAGATAAGATCATCGATACCGTAAGTCCTGGGAAAGGGGTTGAGAAGCAATCCAAGGCTGCTTCTGATCTCATCAAGGCCGGTAAAGATAATGGTGTAAAAAAGATGAAGATCATCATGGATGAGCAAGCGGGGGCTCACTTGGATATCCCTACTGAAGGAGTCAAGGTGAGTGCAGGCCTCGGCTCTAAGGGCAAGACAACCATTGAGGTCGAGTATGCCTAACAAGCCTGCCAAAGCCAATACTCAGCAGCGGCTTGTTTCCGCTCGGTGAACACACCTTGAACTGTCGGAGCATCCGATAGATGCATACGTGTCCGCTTAAAATTGCGTGGACACGTATACACCAAGAACTTACTAGCAAGCCACGCCGTCGGAGTCGCACCTATACCGCACAGTTCAAGACCAATCTGGACGGCCAGGGCATGTCTCCATACCGTCGCGCTGGCAGCGGTGGCCATTGAACATCACATCAACCCCAACGTCTTGCCCCGCCGGGACACTTCAGCACGCTAACCGTGTCATTGGTGACGGGATCTGTTTCTATAACATCTGGCGTCCACACCAAGCGCTGAAGATGAAAACCTCGGCTGAAGTATTTTCATTAGCTGCCTGATCTGAGCAGGTTCTGCTGGGTGCTTACATCGTAGCGGCCACATACGACCGACTCGAATCCAGCATCAGGCATTTCTTACAGAATGCTGCCTTGCGAGTCCAAGGTATGAAGACAGTTGGCATAATTCCTGTTTAATACCATACGTAGGGAGGGGATATTTGGCTATGGAAGATACGATGGCTTCGACTGGAGATGAGTCCGATAACAGGGGTACCTTTCAGGCCCTAGTTAATGCCGTATCCGTCGTTGCCAATGAATCCATCGTACTCTCTCAATACGAGACCGCAATGGCCGGTGCTTTTGCGACTCTCTGGCCACCGGGCGGCAACCATAATGCCTTCGAGGAGCGAATCAACCGAGCCATCGAGCATTTGGGCTCGCCACCGAAGTCCTATATCGTGCGCGAAGGGTCCGAACCGCCACCCGCAGACAACTACCCGGAAGCGGCTATGCGCGAGGTCATCTCCGTATTCTCGCGAGCTCGCAAATCGGTGATTCGTGCGCACATGTTTCGTTCGGGATCGTCCCTCCTCACAGCACAACCTGACTTGTTCGAGTTCTCCTCCGATAGGCCCGAGACACAAACCTTTCTCGCAGGGCAATCGAAGCTAGCTTTCTGGGAGCACGCAGAAGCAGCCTACATTAGACTGTATTCATTCTGGGACCGGGTCGGGCAAGTCCTCGACTTCGCTTTCTTCAACATCCGGAAGTTCGATCAGAACGGTTTCACCGCAGTCATGGACCGTATTCATGCTAACGCCGTCCCTATGAACGAGCAACTGAGGAAGAGCGGAAGCTGGAAAAAGCTACGTACCTTCCAGACATCGGAGAAAGACAACGGATTGAAGTGGCTTCTCCAGCGTCGTAACCTAGTTGTTCACACTCTTCACCTTCACCCGCTTCCAGACAATGACGAGAGCGTATTCAAGTCCCAATTCAACCACCTAGAGGTGACACACCGGGAGAAATTGCGACCTAGGGACCCATGTGATGAGGTAGCAGTGCTATTGGGCCAACTAAACAAGGCGGCAGAGTTGTTCGGCGATTTACTTACCATCTTGGAGATGTCCCCTTCACGAAAGCAGAGCACCTGGGTGAGGTAATCGCCAATAAAAGTGAGTATCTGGTTGGTTGTGCGTTAGGGTTCCAGCGAACACACCTTGACGGCCGCCGGCAAGCGGCAGCTTTTCTGGTATCCGCGTACAAGCAATGATGATGGTCAGATCTCAACCGACGATGAGCAACAGCGTCGTACAAGTGCGGCTTCAGCGCGCCATCGCATAGCGTGCATCCCGTGTCTTTGCAACGAGCATGATTCCGATCCAAAACAGCCCTCTTCGTTCCATAGAGTTTCCCAGAAAACAAACAAAACAACTGTGGTAGCCATACCCGTTTTCAAGAACCTTTTTGAGACTCAGCTATGAAACATTGGGATTGGGAAATTTTCAATACTGTAGTCACCGCAGATATGTATACCGTAAGTGATTGCGGGCCAGTTTTTGGACCAGTAATGGACTTTAAGATTGAACGCGACACAGATCTTAACTTAATATTAACCACGACATCTTCTACCAATAGCACCTCAACTGCCATTAAAAGGATGGCTGGCGAGGTATACCAAGCAGACGCCAAAGTGGAGTTGATCAGCCACACAGGCAACCACGCAGTTGCTCTTGGCGTTGATCCCTACAAACATATCAAAACATGGGGAGACCGACGGGAGCAAGGTTCCACAGTCGAACAATCCTCCATAAACTCCCTCGAATGGACTAGCCATAACGCTGTTGCGCCAGCCTACATCATCGATTGGGTAGGCAATATGGCATCTTTCATTTGGCCTGATTCTGACAACATATTTAAGGAAGGCGAAGAACGCCGAACATTAAAGAGCGCCAGAAAAGAAATAATATTTTCCACTCCAATAGATTCCGATCAATACAGCCGTTCCTGCACCCATCTAATTATTGACGACATAGAAATCTTCGTAGGCGCATCAAGGACAAAACCAGATCATGTCAAAAATCCCGGATTCATCCTGTACATCGGAACACCAAATGAAGAAACGAGAGGAAAGATCAGAAATTGCCTTTCATTCTTCCTAGGAAACTACCTATTGTATTTGGGCAACACCAAGTTCGATTCAGAGTGGCGGCCCGTGAAATTCCTTGCCAAGAGCGGGCCTGCCCTTGCCAAGGAAGTCGATAACTTAAGAGGTTATCCACCAGCACCTCTCCACCTAAAAGCCGAGAATGCGATATCGGCTAATCTATTGGAGGAAATGGTTTCCTCGCTATACAAAATATATGACACATATGAGCTTCAAAGTGCATTTTGGGGCTACTGGCATGCTATGGCCGCACCTTTGCACATGAAGGCGGTCCATTTCGGAGCAGCCATAGAGTCATTGCAGAGTAAATTTCTGAAAAACACCCCCGCGGTACGACGCAGTATTATAGACAACGCCAACATTTGGACTACGCTACAAAAAAAAATATCCGCAACGATCACTGCTACTGATTTACACGAAGACGCAAAGAAAATCCTAATAAATAAGGTAATAAATCTGAATTCTGCCCCACAGTCAGTAATGACAGAACGATTCTTTTCAGCACTAGATTTAGAAATTGGCACACTGGAAAAATCCGTATGGAAAAATAGGAATCGGGCCGCCCATGGCGGCACAACAACCGGAAATGATGTCATATCAACGATCAGAGAGAATAAGGTGCTCCGCATCATGATGTGCCGCATTCTGCTTGCTCTTGGAGGTGCAACTGATCTGTATTACGATTATTACACCCTAGGCCGACCGAGAAGATTACTCGCTAAGTCAATACCTGACGACAACAGGGCTTGAAGCGCATTTTCGTCTCGGGGAGATGGTGATGAGTCTACGCTTGGACAGCGAAGTTTGGCGTATATACACTACCTCGAATCCCAGCGACGCTTCAAAGCAATTAGCCTGTCATCTCTATCTAATGAACTATTAGCTGTGCTGATCTGCTCCAACATACCTTCTATCTCATACGGCCAAGATAGCGAGTTATCAGGTAGGATGGCATATAGGAGTGCTAAAGCCTGTTCAGGATGCTTTTCTACGGCACTACTGCCTGACCGATGAAGTTCAGGCAGCATGAGATGCTCCTTTTCAATTTTACTTAAGAGAGGCAAAACCAATGCAACTATGGTCGGAAATTTATCTCCACTGGAGAAAGCTAACTCACACAGGCGCGCTGAGGTATTAGGTGTGCGGGCAGACAGTTGGCGGGGCCAAATTCCGAGTAGTTCAGAAACCTTTCCTCTCCATCTCCCTTGCGAGCCTTCTGTATCCTCTCCAGACCATCGTTGGGCTAACCACAGGATCCTTGATCGGAAATCATCACCAGCTGACAAAAGCAATTCGTGCATTTCCTCATCGGATATGCAGCGCTCACCGGTAGCTTCATCCACAGTCCCCCACCCAGCCAAGAGAATGCTTGCAATAACTTCACCATGCGAACGCCGCACGGGAAGTGGCTTTAAGGCAAATTCGACCATGTCGTTCTTAAGCCTCATATAGAGCTCTCTATTTGGAACCTTTGAACCCCACAAGAAACCAGACCAAGCTGCATTTCTGGTATCTTCATCACCCTCTTCAAAAACCGATAGTAAAAATCTTTCTGTCCATTCCTTATCAATGGAGAAAAACCAGTTAAGGTTATGAAAGAAAATTACCAGCGCATACCTGGAAAGATCTCCGGGAAGCGCGAGCAACAACTCTGCGAGAACAATCCACTCAGGTGGAAATCCTTGATTTCGGTTCAAATCACCCATCCGCGGATCATTAAAAAGAGCTTCTGCCATTCTGCCCGTAGGTGAGTTAATCGCTTCCATCGTCCAATCTGGACCATCGGATCCACGCACAATTCCAGAGCCCCCTTCGCTCGGTGATTCACGAAGCACGTCAATCAATTTTGTAAAGATACGATCGAAAACAGAAGGGCACTCCGTACTTAAAGCTTTACTGACATCTCGAAGCCAGTCAGCAGCAGGACGAATAACTATCGAAACCTTTTTATTCGAATAGCTAGCCAATCGTTCAGCAATCAATACAATCAGCTTCCTTTTATCGTTTTTTCTCGCCTCAGAACTAAGAAAGCGCTGCCACGCCCACTCGGGAAAATCCCCACGTTTCGCAGAATACGTCAGTGCGGAAAAGGCACGTATAGGGCGCTGAGCAGCAAGACCAGCAAAAGGATCTTTCTCCACGAGAAAGTCCTCCGATCGACCGCTTAAGTCTTGTGCTCTCTGCAACAGGCAGGAAAGCGATGTGTTGGCCAACTCATCATGGGTGGTATCTTTCCTAACCCAGCCCCCCCGACTTTCCAGAGACTCAGCAGCTTTTAAGCCATACTCCTCTTTCCAATCAGGGACTATCGCACGTAGAAGCTTAATTTTTTTTCGTGCTGAAGCAGAAATGCGACAACCTGAATTCTGGAGCCAATACATACGACCCAAAGCAACCCAAGCTCGCCTCTTTTTGAATTCGGCAACCTTTTCTCGCAACCATCTATCTGGCCCAGCTAATATTTTTTCTTCTATTGAAACTCGATATTCCATTTTTAGATTATTCCATCTTTGCGAGATAACTAAAAGCAAATCTCTCTGATGATGGCCATCCCAAAATGAAACCTTACTTAAAGATACTATAAACTCCGAAAAATCATCATCAGACACAATACTTCTATTGCCAGATGCCCATATTCTTAGCCGTGCAAAAACAGTATCGTCATCCTGAGGCCAGGCCAGAAACTCCCTCCTTGCAGCAATCTTGTTTATTTTAGTTAGCTGAGAAAAAAGCTCTGTAAACCTCATAACCACACCAGACAAACCGTGACTTTGGCCATAGCTGGAATCTTCAACATCATCCTGATTTATCGGACTTATATTTCTAAGGCCATAGCCGCCAATCTCATGCTCCAGTGCTACTGCAACCTCAAGGCTCCTTCGGAACTCTTTAACGACAGCCAAGCACCATTCGGCAGGAACTGTAATTTTCCTATTAATTTCCGGATACTTGACATCCAAGCGCATCAAACAACTATCATGCACATCTTCAGCCACTAAATCAGGCGGTTTTTGGCCACTCCAGAAATCAGGCTTCGCATAAAACCTTGGCCGGATAATCTCTCCAAAAAATCGAGCAACGGTACTACTCCAACCATCCTTCTTGACGATAGCCTGCAGCGTATGCCAATCCCTATGGAAATCACCCACATACGACCAAGACTCGAAAAGAGATCGCCAAGCTTTGCGAATCTCGTAAGAAATTGGTTGATTGCTGTGTTCTAACTCCCATGAAATACGATCTTTGATAATCTGATGCAGTGATGACTGGTGAGCCGCCCACCACACAGCGGCAGGCTGGTCACAGACCTTTGCAAGCCATACTCCAAGCTGAGCTATTCGAGGAAGAAGTAGCGGTGACCGACTTGCCCAGTACCCGCGAAATGCAGCAAGATTATCATCCTGAACTGGCGATTTATCCAGGCGATTAATCTCAAAAGCATCCCATGCATCAGAGGGCACTTCGCGTTTTGCATAATGATCCTCGGGATCATTTTTAGCTGGCGGGGTATCGAAATCTAGACCATACAAATCAAATGGATCAACATAGAATCCTTTCCGGCCAAACCTACCTGTATTACCTGGCTTCGCAAATCGACGATTTTTATCGAAAACACAAAGCCATTCTGCTGGCGGCATAGTCTCTCCCGAGGAGAATTTCTTTACCCCCTCATAGGTTGAGATGATATGTGCTACCTGACCTCGCTCATGAGGCTGTAGATCAGCCGGCCCCTTTTTTGAAGCCTCAATAACCTTTGCATACCAAGCATCAGGATCACGTGCACGCACAGCCCATGCGGCAAGAGATTCCCATAACACTGCATGATCATTCTCCGGACTATATGAGATGGCCCTGACTCCCTTATGTCGCCATCTCGCATCAGCATCGTCATGATCACCAGATTGAAAGGCATAGATATTCCCAATGCCCCTTGATGATTTCTGCAAAGCCTCCAGGAGATACTGAACTGGTGGATCGTCTGCCGTATAGCCGACAAAAACGACGATGTATTTTTCAAGTATTTCACGGATGAAGGTTGTTCCCCATCCATCCGCTAGATATGCACGACCGAATGCTGAACTCGACAGAATAAAGCCATCACCATCGGAGCCTGTGTAGTCTGAATTTGATCGCCCGTGGAGATACACCACCCCATTTATCTCATTTGATCGCACGGGATCCGGCAGCATCGGAGGCTGCCACGCTCGCAATTGAGGCTGGCAATCATCAAACAATCGGTCGAAGTTTGTAGTAACCAACTGAACCGTCCCCTCCGGGGTGGTTGCCAAGTCAAGCAAAATCCTATGGGCAGTGAGATCACACTTCGCAGGAGGCTTCAATGCGGATGCAACCGCCTCTTCAATGTCTCTAGAGGAAAAGTCTCTTTCCAAAAAGCCGAACACTCGGTCGGCGGATATCACACCAGGCACACCAATACGCCGATCAAGCTCTTGAGACTCTTGAATAAGTTTGTTGGCTGGACTGTCTTTTCCAACACCTAGTTTAGAAACTACAGAACGAGCTAAACCAAAGAAATCGGGTAGTTTTGCTCGTGCTCGAGATACACCAGCCCCACAGAAGAAAATCACACGGCCCTGATCTCGAGCGAGGAGAAGGTCATCTGGAATCGATGGTCCGTCGGCTAGGAATCTCAAATTTCATTCTCCGCTCGATGCTCATTCTGGTGCCACGGAATCGGTATACCAGAGAGCTACTATTATTTTTTACACGAAGCAATATCGCTCAGAAATCACCAAATCTTCTCAATACCTAACGCGTCTTGGAAACCTTACCCATGAGCCTCTGCTCTCCATCTCAACCACTCAGCAGAAACGGGCTGATCGGCACACCATCGCCAACACGCGGGCACTCACACATACACACTACCTATGTTCGGTTTGACATGGGGAAACGGGGATGATAACCAAACGCTGTATGCACTGCGGCATGACCTTCATCTTGCGCCCTCAGAACCCAAATCAAACATACTGTAACGCGCAATCCTGCCAACAGGCCAGAAAACGCCAGTGGCAGAAGGACAAGCTGCACTATGACCTCGACTACCGCATCAATCAGCAAGCAGCCCAACAGACCTGGGCAATGCATAATCCGGACTATTGGCGCCATTACCGCGAAGGCTTTCAAACGTCACGACATGCTATACGAGAAATAGATCTTTTTTTGGAGCCCTTTCTCGTCATGCGCACCCCCCCTCAGTTTCCCTCCGCCTTGCCGCTACAACCCTCGCTTGTGCGGCTGCGCTGACCACCGGCGTCTCGCACGCAGATACCTACTTCGCAGTGCTGCTGGTGGCGAAGGCGCATGCAGAGATGCCAAGCCAAGTGTATCAGGTCGACCTATCTGCGTCGGTTGACTCCATCGTGGCGGATGGCTCTTCAACGACCATAATCACCTCGACGGTCACGGGCCGGGATGGACATCCTGTCGGAGTTGGGATTCCGGCGGCATGGACTACTAGCTTGGGGGTACTAGTTTCTCAGGATGGAGTGACAAATGAGGAAGGGAAAGCGAACGCGGTGTTGCAAGCGGGCGCCGTTGCGGGAACTGCGACTATTCGCAGTATAGGTGGTGGACGGAGTAGAGCAATTGATGTGAGTTTTTCCGCACTGCTGCCTGGGGAGTGTCGATATAGCTTTGTCTCTGGCGTACCAACAGCCTATCTTGTTTGGGATATGTATTCTCCCAATCAATCTGGTTCTATAACCGGTACATCCGGTTGGTTGGGACCTAACCAAGGCGGTGTTGCGATCGCTGGTTATACCTATTCCAACCCCGTGCCGGAGGGAAGCACTGATGGACTGCCGCCAGGATTCCGGCGCGGAAAGCTTATAGCGTCAAATACGGGGACTTTCTACTTCGAACGTAAGTATGAAATTTGCAAAATCTCCTGAAGCTGCTGAGCTGGATCAATACTAAAGGCACTAGACCAAGGATCTGAGCAGCTTATCGTTCTGACATGCGCCGTGGTGGAGACTCAAGCTTGATGGGGCCTACCACCTTGTTAATGCGAGGGAAGACAATATAGCCAGTCCACCGCTCCCCATCTCGGGTACAAGCAACAAGATACTCATCACCTCCTCGGGCTCTCCTGTGCTCGAACTGCCCACAGCCAGTTATTTTGTTGTGCGCTAGGGCAATGCTCAAGTCAGGCGCAACTGCATCTTTCCAGTCTCCGGGATACATTTCGGCTTCGGTCTCAGGAGGAGGTGGTCTCTCCTTTTTGCCGCACGCAGACAGGGATAGGTTGAGTGAAACCGCCAAGACGCCTCCGAAAATCAGACGTGTGATGCAGACGCATCTAGCCACTCTCTTCAGACTGTTATCCATCACACCCGTTTCTCTTGGTTACATGAAGGCATAGCATACTTGAAGCAAGCCTTTAATTGAAGCCGCCGACTAAAGAAAAAAAGGCACTCCCAAACGGAAGTGCCTTTTGAAAAACCCCTAGATTTCCTACCACATTTTTTTGATAAAGCATAATGTGGCACTTCGTGAAATAAAGCATAAGGTGGCAATAGTGCCAACTTATGCTTAACTCCACACTGGATAAACCAGAGGGTTTCAGGTGACTGGTGGAGTCGGGGGGAATTGAACCCCCGTCCGCAAGCCCTCCGCAAGTAGCTCTACATACTTAGTCGGCCTACTTTAAGTTTTAACCTCGGATCATGCCGGACGACAGGCCCTTCCTTGGCGATTCACACTGATTTAAGAGCCGACCCAGTGACCTGGTCGAATCCGATTCCCTGTAGATGACGCTGCTGTGGGTTTGACCCCACCCGACCCAGGGACCAGTCGGTGCAGCGGCTCACCGCTTAAGCGGCCAGAGCGAAACGCTCGTCGTTGGCGTTTGTAGTTTTCCAGTGGATTTACGAGCGTACTGGTGCTCGGTATGCACTATCCTGTTTTGTGACCCACGTCGAAGCCAAATCGACCCCAGGACCCTCTATTGTACCGGCATTTTTCAGATAATGAAATTACAATCGGGGGCCATGAGGACGCTACGCCACACTCGCAACCACATGCGCGCCGCACCGCCGGCTGCGCCATCCAGGATCCTGCCATGCTGCGCTGGCTGACGGGCCGCGACGCCCGGGACCGGGAACTGGACCAGGCGCTGGACGCGCTGGATGCGCGGGTCTGGCCGCCTCTATTGGCGCAGCACCCCTTCCTGCTGGGGCTGGACGCGCAGGAAACCGAAACCCTGCGCCGGCACACGGCCTGGATTCTGGCCAACAAATCCTTCCACGGCGCCCACGGCCTGCGGGTGACGCCGGACATGCGCCGCGCGATCGCGGTGCAGGCGGCGCTGCCGGTCCTGGGGCTGGACACGTCGCTGTACCGGGGCTGGACGCAGATCGTGGTCTACCCGGGCGGTTTCCTGGTGCAGCGCGCCGAGACCGACGAGGCGGGCGTGGTCCACGAATACGAGCAGGAAACGTCCGGCGAGTCCTGGGAAGGCGGCCCGGTGATCCTGTCCTGGGAAGACGCGCGCGCCGGGGCGGGCGCGCAGGCCAACGTGGTGATCCACGAATTCGCCCACAAGCTCGATCAGCGCGACGGCGGTGCGGACGGCATCCCGGGGCTGCGCGCGCACCGGGACCTGAGCCCGCGCCACTGGCGCGAGGTGCTGGACCGGACCTTTGACGATTTCAGTGCTTGGGTGGACGAGGTCGATGCGCTCATCCCGCCCGACGTGGACCCGGAATCCGACGAAGCCGCCGGGTGGTACGCGGAACTGCCGCTGGATCCCTACGCGGCGCAGGATCCGGCGGAATTCTTCGCCGTCAGTTCGGAAAGCTTCTTCATCGAGCCCTGGGCGATGGCGGCGGCCTGGCCGGACTGGTACCAGTTGCTTGTGCAGTACTATCGACAGGATCCTCTGCGCCGCCTGGAAGCCGCCGGCCTCCAGCAACCCGTCCGCCCCTGATGATAAGGAGCCCGAACATGGACATTACCCTCACCGCCTCCGACGGCCATCCGTTCACCGCCTATCTGTGCGGCCCCGAAGACGCCCGGACCGGCATCGTCGTGCTGCCGGAAATCTTCGGCATCAATGCCCACATCCGCCAGATGGCGGACCGCTTCGCGGCACAAGGCTACCGGGTGATCTGCCCGTCCCTGTTCGACCGTGCGGATGACGGCGAACCCGGCCTGCAACTGGGCTACGACCCCATGGGCCGCGACCAGGGCCTGGCCCTGCGCAAGGCGATCAGCGACGAGGGCGCCCTGCTGGACATCGAGGCGGCCGCCGCCGCGCTCAACGGCCAGACCGCTCGTCTGGTGACTGGCTACTGCTGGGGCGGCTATCTGTCCTGGCGCGCCGCCTGCCTGAGCGACACCTTCGCCGCCGCGTCCTGCTGGTACGGCGGGGGTATTGCGCGCCATTGTCACGACACGCCCCGCATCCCGGTGCAGATGCACTTCGGCGGGCAGGACAGTTCGATCCCGATGGCGGACATTCAGATCATCCAGGCCGCGCAACCCGGCCTGCCGATCCACGTCTATCCGGAAGCGGGCCACGCATTCGGACGCGAAGGCACGGCCGCCCATCACCCGGCCTCGGCGGCGCTGGCCTGGGAGCGGACGCTGGCGTTTTTCGCCGACGCGCGCGCGTAGGCGCGTGTAGGGAAGCGCCGGCCGATAACGTGGTCTTTTCGACACATCCGGCCCGGCGCACCCGTACCTATCTCGCACGAGTTGGGCAACAAACGTGTGTAGTTGTTCCTACCGTGCAATAAAACCCGCTTGCTCGTAGCTTTTTGAAGCGTCTGTCCCCGGAGTATTCACAATCCGGCCGCCCGCACGGGCCACAATGGGGTCCCTCGATCCACAGGACAGTCATATGAAAAAAAGCATCGTTGCGGCAGGCCTGCTCGCCGGCGTATTGATGGCGGGACCGGCTGCCCATGCGGGCGACGTGGACGTCGGCATTTCCATCGGCATTCCCGGCGTCGTCTGGGGCGGGCCTGCCTACTATCCTCCTCCGCCGCCCCCCTACTACCGCCCGCGCGTCGTCGTGGTACCTGAACCCGTTTATGGCCCCGGTCCCGGCTATTACCGCCAAGGCTGGAAGGACCGGGAACGCTACGAGCGTCACCAGCGCAAACAGTGGAAGAAATACATGAAGCACCGCAGAGGCCACGGCTGGGACGATTAAGCCCTAACCCCGATCCGCTTCCGGACGACGCGGCACGCGCACACCCTGCGCTGCCGCGTTTTTTTATGGGTTACTGCGCCAGCACCCCGTCCCGGTAATCGCGCATGGCCTGCTCGATTTCTTCGGTCGTGTTCATGACGAAAGGACCATACTGGACGACAGGCTCGTTCAGGGGCTTGCCGGCCAGCAGCAGCACCCGCACACCATCGGCGCCGTCCGGCGTCGGCGCCAGATGCAGGGTGTCGCCCTGCGCGCCGAACCAGACCGTATGCCCGGCCTCGACGGCCTGCCCTTCGGCGTCCAGCCGGCCCTCGAACACGTACACCAGCACCTGGTGCGTAGCCGGGACCGGAATGTCCACGGCTTGCCCCGCCATGACGCGAATGTCGGCGATCAAGGGTTGGGTGGCGGGATTCGCCTGCCCCGGCCCCTGCAGCGGACAGGTCGCCCAGGGGATGGTGCCGGCGATCAGCTTGATGAAACCGCCCTCGGGCAATCCGGCCACGGCCAGCGAGCCGGCCGGGATGTCGCGGTAATGCGCGGGCTGCATCTTGTCGGCCGCCGGCAGGTTCAGCCAGATCTGGAAGCCGCGCAGCAGGCCGTTTTCCTGCTGCGGCATTTCTTCGTGGATGATGCCGCGCCCGGCGGTCATCCACTGCACGCCGCCGGCCTTCAGGTCGCCTTCGTTACCCAAATGGTCGCGGTGGCGCATGTGGCCGTCGACGATGTAGGTCACGGTCTCGAAGCCGCGGTGCGGATGCGGCGGAAAGCCGGCGATGTAATCGTCGGGATTGTCGGACGAGAACGCGTCCAGCATCAGAAAGGGGTCCATGCGGAACTGCCGCTGGTGCCCCAGGGCGCGCAGCAGGCGCACGCCCGCGCCGTCTTCGGCAGGCTGGGCGGGCAGAATGCGGGTGACGGCGCGATGCGTCATGATCGGCTCCTTGGGGGATCGGCCGGGGGCCGACGCCCCCGCGGGCCTGCGGGTCAGAGCCCGACGTTGTCCTTTTCCAGGACCTGTTCGGCGCGGTAGCTGGACCGCACCAGCGCGCCGGACACGACTTCGCGGAAGCCCTTGGACAGGCCCAGGTCGCGGTAGGCGCGGAATTCGTCGGGCGTGACGAAACGGCGCACCGGCAGGTGGTTGGCCGTGGGCCGCATGTACTGGCCGAAGGTCAGGATATCGACGTTGGCGGCGCGGATGTCGTCCATCGCCTGCTCGATTTCCTCGTCGGTCTCGCCCAGGCCCAGCATGATGCTGGTCTTGGTCAGGGTATGCGGCGCATAGGCCTTGGCGTGGGCCAGCACGTCCAGCGTCTGGTGATAGCCGGCGCGGGCGTCGCGCACGACGTGGGTCAGGCGTTCGACCGTTTCGACGTTCTGGGCAAAGGTCGTCAGGCCGGCGTCCAGGATCTTTTCGATACAGCCGTGATCACCCTTGAAATCAGGGGTCAGGGCCTCGACCGCCGTCTGCGGCGAACGTTCGTGGATGGCGCGGATGCAGGCGGCGTAGTGACCCGCCCCGCCGTCGACCAGGTCGTCGCGGTCGACCGAGGTCAGCACCACGTACTTGAGCTGCATCAGCGCCACGGCGTCGGCCACGCTGGCGGGTTCGTCGTGGTCCAGCCAGCCGTGGGGATTGCCGGTGCTGACGGCGCAGAATTTGCACGCCCGCGTACAGACCGAACCCATCAGCATCAGGGTCGCCGTGCCCCGCCCCCAGCATTCGGCGATGTTGGGGCACTTGGATTCAGCGCAGACCGTGTTCAGCTTGTGCGTCTGGACGATCTCGCGGACTTCCTGGTAGCGCGCGCCGGCCGGGATCCGCACCCGCAGCCAGGACGGCTTGGGCTCGGAATTGGGGATCTCGGTGAGCTCGCTGGGACGCATGCCGTCTTTGACGGCTTTGGTGCCTTGCGGGCTGATGAATTTGGCTCCGGAGCGGGCGCGGATGATGGGGACTTCGGTCGTCATGGAAAACCTGCGGGAAGTGGTCGAAAACGGGCGCTCGTCACCCCCGGCGAGCACCTGTGCGGATAGTACCACGCGCCCCCCAGCGCACCGCCGCGTCCGACCCGGCAACGGGGTCATCGGCCGCCATGAAGCCGATATAAAGACTATTTCGCGACACCGCACCGCCCGGTATACTCCCCGCCATGCTGCCGGCCGCTCTCCCCAAGATTCCCCTGCTCGCCCGACCGCCGGGCGCCGCCCTGGCGCTGCTGTGCCTGCTGGGCATGGTCACGCTCTGGACGGTGCTGTGCGCCCTCAGCCATACGGCCCCCGACCTGGACGGCATGGAAGAGCTCGTCTGGGCGGCCAGCCTGGAACTGGGCTATACCAAGCATCCGCCCCTGCCCTCCTGGTTCATGCATCTGGCCACGGAACTGCTGGGCCG
Source organism: Castellaniella hirudinis (assembly GCF_042651965.1). Lineage (NCBI taxonomy): Bacteria > Pseudomonadati > Pseudomonadota > Betaproteobacteria > Burkholderiales > Alcaligenaceae > Castellaniella > Castellaniella hirudinis. Next base: position 379,146 of record NZ_JBHSDY010000005.1, on the reverse strand, counting down.
GCCGGTCTGGCTGCCTTTCCTGATGGGGCAGCTGTTTTCGGCCCTGGGATTGTGGTTCGTCTGGAAACTGGGCCGCGAGATCACCACGCCGCATCGGGCGCTGATCGCCATGCTGCTGGTCTCGGTGACCGCTTATTTCTCGCTGCGCGGCACGATCTACAACCACAACACGGCGCAGCTCTGGTCGATCACCGCCTCGATCTGGCTGTACCACCGTGCGCTGCGCGGCGGCCGGATGCGCGACTGGGCGCTGCTGGGCGCAGTCGGCGGCCTGGCGATGCTGACCAAATACAGCGCCCTGATCCAGTTCGCCGCCTTCTTCCTGTACGCGTTGCGCTGCGGCGCGCTGCGCCGCCCGGACGTCTGGCGCGGCATCGCCGTCGCGACCGCGGCGTTTCTGATCGTGCTCAGCCCGCACCTGTGGTGGCTGGACCAGCACGACTTCGAACCGCTGCGCTACGCCGACGCCTCATTGGCTGCGGGCGGTCGGGCGGCCGCCCTGAAAGACTTGCTGGACTTCACCCTGGATCAGGCCGGACGGCTGGCGCCCATGGCGCTGGCGTTGGCCGCCTGGACGCTGTGGCGCAAGCGCCGGGGCGACCGTGCTCCCGGCCATGCGGCCAACGATGAACAGTTCGCAGGCGCCGCCGCCGCGCCGCGCTACTGGTTCGATCTGGCCGCCGAGGACCGGCGCTTCCTGCTGTGGGTCGGCCTGGCGCCCTTTTTCAGCACGGTGCTGATCTCGGTGGTGCTGGGCTCGCGGCTGGAAGCGTCCTGGGGCAGCACCTTCTTCGTGTTGTTCGGCTTCTACGGACTGGGCTGGCTGCGCGGCCCCGAGACGGTGCAACTGCGCCGCGTCCTGATCCTGACGATCGCCCTGCACGTCGTGATGGCCGTCGGCTACGCCGCCGCCCGGGGTCCGATCGCGCAGATGACGGGCCACGCCTCCCGCTCCACCTACCCCGGGCCGGCGCTGGCCGCGCAGGCGCTGCGGCACTGGCAAGACCACCAGCCCGGGCGGCCTCTGCGCGTCGTGGTCTCGAACACCTGGCTGGGCGGCAACATCGCCGTGCACATCAGTCCCGACACCCGGGTCTGGATCGACGCCAGCGACGAGCAATCCCCCTGGTTCGCCCCGGGCGCGGCCCTGCGCTGCGGCGCGCTGCTCGCCTACAGCGAACAGGGACGCGCCGCACCGGCGCCCGCCGTGCAGGCCTTATATGACGCAGCGCCCTGGAAAGGGGTGGATGAGGTGCCCTGGTCCGGCCCCAAGGGCAAAGTGATCGATCTGCATTGGGCCGTGCTGCCCGCGACGTCCGACTGCCTGAAAGCTGATTGAACCTGGCTTGGCAGGTTCTGGGCGCCTAGTGGATCAGTCGCTTGGCGGGCTGGGCGCCCGGGCGCAGATCCGTGCCGTTGGCCAGCAAGGGCTCGAAATCGATGGGCGCCAGCGGCCGGGCGAACAGATAACCCTGGCCGTAGTCGCAGCCTGCGGCGGCCAATAGCGCGTATTGCTCGCGCGACTCGATGCCCTCGGCCACCACGCGCAGGCCCAGTTTGTGCGCCAGCAGAATGACCGCCTCGCACAGGGCCAGGTCGGGACCCTCCGAACTGAGATTGGCCACGAAAGACTGGTCGATCTTGAGAAAATCGATGTTGAACTTGCGCAGATAGGACAGCGAAGAATAGCCGGTCCCGAAGTCGTCCAGCGCGACCTGCATGCCGGCGTCGCGGAAGGCGTCCAATTGGCGCTGGATGCGCTCGTCGCCCGAATCGATCAACAGGCCTTCGGTGATTTCGATGATGACCTGGCGCGGCGACAGGCCCAGGGTGTCCAGATGGCTGCGCCAGAAGGCGTGATCCAGGCCCTCGTGGCGCAACTGCGCCGGGGAAATATTGACGCTGACCTGCATGTCCAGCCCATACTGGCGGCGCCATTCCGCGACCTGGCGGGTGGCCTCGCAAAAGACCCAGTCGCCGATGGAGCGGATGATGCCGGTTTCCTCGGCCAGGGGAATGAATTCGCTGGGCGACACCAGCCCCCGCACCGGGTGATGCCAGCGCAGCAGGGTCTCGGCCTTGATGATGCGGCCGTTGGTCAGATCGACGATGGGCTGGTAGTCCAGCGAGAACTGGTTCTGGTCCAGCGCCAGATGCAGGTCGTTGACCAGCCGCATGCGGGTCTGGGCCTGTTCCTGCATCGACAGCGTGAAATAGCAGCTGCGGTTGCGGCCCTCGGCCTTGGCGGCGTACATGGCCTGGTCGGCGTTGTTCAGCAGGGCCTCGGCGTCGGCCGCGTCGTCCGGGTAAAAGGTGATGCCGATGCTGGTGGAGATGAAGACGGTCTCGACCCCCAGGCGGAAAGGCTCGGCCAGCCGGCGCAGGATGTTGCGGGTCAGGCGCTCGACGTCGCGCGGTTCGCGGATGTCATCCAGCAGGACCGTGAATTCGTCGCCGCCCAGCCGGGCCACGGTATCGCTCTGGCGCACGCAGCCGCTCAGCCGCCGGGCGGCTTCTTTCAGCAGTTCGTCGCCCATGGCGTGGCCCAGGGTGTCGTTGATTTCCTTGAAGCGATCCAGATCCAGGAACAGCAGCCCAGTACGGCTGCCGGTGCGCCGGGATTTGCGGATGCTCTGCTCCAGGCGATCATGGAACATCTGCCGGTTGGGCAGGTCGGTCAGGCGGTCGAAATTGGCCTGCTTCCAGATGATGGCCTCGGCCTGCTTGATCTCGGCGATATTGGAAAAGATCATCACCCGGCGATGGACTTCGTCGTCCGCGCCGTAGGATGTGTTGATGCTGAGCCATTCAGGGTACAGTTCGCCGTTGGCGTGCTGCCCCCAGTGTTCGCCCTGCCAACTGCCGGTCTCCATCACCGCGCGCCACATGACCCGGTAGAACTCGCGGTCGTGGCAGGGGGAATTCAGGCAGCGGACGTGCCGGCCGATGACTTCGGATTCGGGACGCCCCCGCAGCTTCACGAACGCCGGGTTGACGTCCAGGATGAAGCCTTTGGGGTCCAGCACCAGCATGCCTTCGCTGGTGCTGCGGTAGACCAGCGAAGCCAGTTCGGCCTGGCGGTCGGTGTCGTGCAGGCCCGGCCGGCGCACGCGCATGACGTACAGGTGGCTGTGGCCGGTGGGCGACGGAATGTGCGTGGCGGCCCCCACCAGCATCAGGGGCTGGCGCTGCTGGTCCAGGCCCTGGCCGCGCCACGGCAGCGTATCGCGCGAGCCAGGCTGCTGCAGCCGCTGATTGATGTCGCCCACGTCGGGCAGCAAGGTTGCGACGCCGAGCCCGATGGCGGTGCCCCGGCGATAGCCGAACAGGCGCTCGGCGCTGCGGTTCATGTAGACGATGATGCCGTGCGTATCCGTCGCCAGGAAGGCGTCCTGCGAATAGTCCCCCAGCCGGATCAGGGCCAGGATGTGGGAGCGGTCGGTATGTTCGGACGACAGCAACGTACCCACGTCCGGACCGGGTTCCTGGACATAAAGGGGGATGAGGGGCTTGAGCAGGGGGAACATCACACGAGCGTGGGTGGATGTAGGTCAGTCGTCACGATAAAGTCCGCTGAAAAGAAGCCTGCAACTCTTCGAGTTTTAACATGTCGGCAATCCTGGTCACCATCGGTATTATCCATGAGGCCTGTCGTGCGCGCGGCTCTCCCGACCCTGCGGCATGGTTTTCAGGGCCGATCGGACTGGTGAGCACGACGCGCACGAGCCGCGAAACGGCCCGTCTGGATACGCCGCCCGGCCTGCGCTAGTGTCCTGTCTGGTTAGTTTGGTCATTTAAATTCGGATGCATGGGCTTGTCAGGCAAGGCGCAAACCGCAGCGATAGCGGTGCTATCGCGAGGATTTGCAACGCAGCATGGCGAGGCCAGGCGCCGAAGGTAAAGATCGGAACTAGCCAGACAGGACACTAGGGGGCTTCGCCGAAGTATTCCTTGAACTGGTGGCCCAGCTTGCGCGCCTTGGTGCGCAGGTATTGCTCGTTGTAGGGATTGCGGTTGACCTGCAGCGGGATGTGCTCGGCGACCGTGATGCCCAGGTCCGTCAACACGCGCTCCTTGCGCGGGTTGTTGGTCATCAGGCGCACGCTGCGGATGCCGAAATGATCCAGCATGGGGCGGCACAGATCGTAGCGGCGCATGTCGGCCGGGAACCCCAGGCGTTCGTTGGCCTCGACCGTGTCGGCGCCCTCGTCCTGCAACTGATAGGCGCGGATCTTGTTCAGCAGACCGATACCCCGGCCTTCCTGGCGCAAGTACATGATGATGCCCCGGCCCTCCTCTGCAATGCGCTGCAGGGCGGCCTCCAGTTGGGCGCCGCAATCGCAGCGCTGGCTGAACAGGGCGTCGCCCGTCAGGCACTCGGAATGGATGCGCGCCAGCACGGGCTCATCCCCGAACGGGTCGCCCAGCGTCAGGGCCACGTGTTCCTTGCCCGTGGCGGGCTCGGCAAAAGCGTGGATCCGGAAGACGGCCCAGGGCATAGGCAACTGGCTGGAAGCGACATACTGCAGAATGCCGCCATCCGCGGCGGGCGCGGAACCGGGGGGGGTGGACATGGAGACGCGTCGTGGAGGGAATGAAACGGGCTATAGATTAACACCCTGGCCGCCGTTCACACCCACACCTGTTTGAGCGCGACGGCAGACAGATAAAGCCCGCAGCCAAAGACGGCATGCGCAAGCAGACTGCGCAGGCAGTTTTTCAGCGGCGCCGGCGTGCGCGACGAGGCAATCCCCGCGCCCATGGCGGGCTGCATGACGAACAGAGGCATGGCAGCCGTCGCCAGACCGACCGCCAGGGCGGGCGGCCAGGTGGGGGCATGCAGCCACGCCGTACCGCACACGCCCGCCAGCACGGCGGAGAACACGATCCCCACGGCGTAATGCACCATCCACCCCAGCGCCGATTCGCCCGGCACCGGCGCAGCCCGGGCGATGCCGGCGTGCACGACCCTGCCCTTCCAGGCGTGGCCGGCCCATCGGCCCACCATCGCCAAATTCAGCGTGGGCATGCCCAAGCCCTTCAGGATGAGCGACCACACATCCATCACGACGGTCGCGCCCACCCCGACCAGAATCACCCTGACGCCTTCGCTCATCGAGATCATGTCCTTTCCTTTTCCATCCATCGGATCCTCATTCACCGGTATGCTAGAAGTTAAAGTCAACTTCAAGTCAAGAGGCGCGTCATGGACATTGCAGAAGTCGCCCGGCGCACGGGCGTACCATCCTCCACACTGAGGTTCTATGAAAAGAAAGGTTTGATCTCCTCGACCCGCCCGGCCGGCGAACGGCGGCGCTTCGCGCCCGGCGTGCTGGATCAGTTGGCGCTCATCGCGCTCGGGCAGGCCGGCGGCCTTTCACTGGACGAAATCCTCGCCATGCTCACGCCTGCGGGCGCCCCGCAGGTGGATCGCGCAGTGCTGTCGGCCAAAGCTGACGAAATCGATGCGACCATCAAACGGCTGCGGGCCATGAGCCAGGGTTTGCGCCATGCCGCGCAATGCCCCGCCGTCAGCCATGCGCACTGCCCGACCTTTCAGCGCCTGCTCAAGGCGGCTGCAGCCGGCCGGTTCAAGCAAAGCCCACGGCAGCGCGGTACCGGCCCGGCGTGATGCCGGTGGCCTGCAGGAACACGCGGCTGAAGTGGCTGGCACTGCCGAATCCGCAGGCCCGGGCCACGCCGGCCAGGTCATCCCGGGAACGGGCCAGCAGCTCACGCGCGCGCGCCAAACGGCGCCCCAGCACCCAGGCGTGGGGCGGTTCGCCGAACGACACATGGAACATGCGCGCGAAATGGTAGGTGGACAGGACCGCCACGCCCGCCAGTTCGTCCAGCGTCAGGGCCTCGTCCAGGTGGGCGTCGACGTAGTCCCGCACCCGGCGCCGCACGGCCGGCGCCAGTCCGCCCAGATCGTCGGCCCGGGCGCGGCGCCCGGTGCTCTGCGTCAACAGGTGGTGCAGCACCCCCTCGGCGGCGGCGCTGGCGGCCAACCGCCCGGCCGGCACGCTCCAGTCCACGTTCAGCAGCGCGCGGCATGCCCGCTCCAGAGACGGGTCGCGGATGTACGTCCGATCACGCAGCTCCAGTGCGCGGGGCTCGCAGTCCAGCCGCATGACGGCCTCGCGCGCCAGACGCCGGGGCGTGATGTACAGATGCAGAAAGCGCACGTCATCGTTCATGCTCCAACGCGAATGATGCTGATCCGGCAGTACGCAGAACTTGCCCGCGCCGCCGCGCAGGTCGCCGTGATCCAGGCGAAAGCAGGTTTCGCCGCCTTGCAGGTAGAGCGACAGGGTATGGTGGCCGGGCATGTCGTAGTCCACCAGGCCAGGGCCGGTGCGCAGGTCGCGGTTCCATTGGGCTGCGGCCAGGCCTTCGCCCAGCGTGGTCGCCCGATCCAACTGGACGCGGGCGCTGCGCAGCATAGGGAACAGGGCAAAATCGGACGGATCCGAGGCGAGTGCGTTCATAAGCTGCTCATCGTACGCCAGGCGGCAGGCCCGGATACGATCCGCCTGCCGCCTGAAGCGAAAAATCCGCAAGAAAAGGCAATTCATCGGCCGGCGGCGCGCCTAGACTGACACGGATCCACTTTGACACGGGCGCGCGTCCCGTTCCGGCGAACCGACCCTCACCATGAACGCCTTCCTGTATTTGCTGACCGTATTGATCTGGGGCACCACCTGGATCGCCATCAAACTGCAACTGGGCATCGTCGCCATCCCGGTGTCGATCTTCTACCGCTTCGGACTCGCCTCGGCGATCCTGCTGGGCGCCCTGATCGCGCTGGGCCGCCTGCAGCGGCTGGACCGGCGCGGCCACGTACTGTGCCTGGGCCAGGGTCTGTGCCTGTTCTGCCTGAACTTCCTGTGCTTCTACAACGCCACGCAGTGGATCTCCAGCGGCCTGGTGTCGGTGGTGTTTTCCGCCGCCACCCTGTGGAATGCGCTGAACGCGCGCCTGTGGTTCGGCACCCGCATCACGCCGCGCGTCATGCTGGGCGGCGCCTTTGGCCTCGCGGGCCTGGCGCTGCTGTTCTGGCCTGAACTGGCCGGCCAGACCGCCACCCTGGAAACCCTGCTGGGCCTGGGCCTGGCGCTGCTGGGCACGCTGTGCTTTTCGACCGGCAACATGCTGTCGTCGGCCCAGCAGCGCGCCGGCATCGGCCCCCTGACAGGCAATGCCTACAGCATGCTGTACGGCTCGCTGATCCTGCTGGCGGGCTGCGTGCTGACGGGCCAGCCCTTTGATTTCGACCCCTCGCCGGCCTATGTCGGGGCGCTGCTGTACCTGGCGGTCTTCGGTTCCGTCGTCGGTTTCACCGCCTATCTGACCTTGGTGGGCCGCATCGGTCCGGTGCGCACGGCTTACTGCACGGTGCTGTTCCCGGTGGTGGCCCTGAGCATTTCCTCGGTGGCCGAAGGGTATCAATGGACGCCCTATGCCGTGGCGGGATTGGCGCTCGTCATCCTGGGCAATGTGCTGGTGTTCGCGAGGCGGGCGGCCAAACCGTGAATCGTTTCGTCATCCTCTCCGGCTGCTCGGGCGGCGGAAAATCCACGCTGCTGGCCGAACTTCAACGGCGCGGCCATACCGTGATCGAAGAAGCCGGACGGCGGGTCGTCCAGGCAGAAACGCGCGCAGGCGGCCACGCCCTGCCATGGGTCGACATGATGGCATTCCTGCGGCGCGCCCTGGAGATGGCCCGGCACGACCATGCCCACGCGCCGCGCGACAGCCGGCAGTGGGTCTTTTTCGATCGAAGCCTGATCGATATCGCCGCCGCCCTGCAGGCGCTGAGCGGAGACCCGGTCTTACCCCAGGTCCAGTCCTGCCGGTATCACCCCCGCGTCTTCCTGGCCCCACCCTGGCCGGAAATCTACCGGCAAGACACCGAACGCCGTCATGATCTGGAGGCGGCCTTGACTGAATTCGAACGGCTGCAGCACGCCTATCCGTCCTCGGGCTACACGGTCTCGCTCCTGCCGAAAGTCAGCGTCGCGGAACGCGCCGATTTTGTTTTGAGTGCTTTGGCGGAAGACTGAATCCGAACAAGGCCCCCACGCTGCGCCCCCGGCTTGCCGCCGCCCCCGAGGGGGCGCTTTTCGCCTTGGGGCGGCCCGGCGCATAAAAAAACCCGGGTCCGCGCAAGCGCGGAACCCGGGAATCGCCCGGCGGACCGGACACGAAAAAGGTCAGGCTTTGACGCCGAGATAGCGTTCGATGATCTCACCGTTTTCGTGCAGGTCCTTGGGCGTACCCTCGTACACCACATGGCCGTTGTTGACGATATAGGCGCGGTCGGCCAGCGACAGCGCAGCACGTACGTTCTGTTCCACGATCACGATCGTCTGGCCCGCGTCCGCCAACTGGCGGCACACGGACATCAGATCGCGCACGATCAGCGGGGCCAGCCCTTCGAAAGGCTCGTCCAGCAGAATGATGTCGGCGTTGCGTATCATGGCCCGCGCGATCGCCAGCATCTGCTGCTCGCCCCCGGACAACTGCTTGCCCCGGTTGCGCTTGCGTTCGGCCAGGCGCGGGAAGGTCGCGTAGATCTCGTCCAGGGTGCGCGGCTTGGGCGCCGTCATGGCCGCCAGTTGCAGGTTTTCCTGCACCGAGATCGAACCGAATACGCGGCGCTCCTCGGGCACCAGCTGGATGCCCAGCCCTGCGCGGCCGTAAGGCGGCAGATGCTGGATTTCCACGCCCCGGTGGCGGATGGTGCCGGACTTGACCTCGACCATGCCCATCAGGGATTTCATCGTGGTGCTCTTGCCGGCCCCGTTGCGCCCCAGCAGCGCCACGACCTCGTGCTCCTCGATCCGCATCGAGACGTCGAACAGGATGTGCGAGTCACCGTAATAGCTGTTGATCTTGTCGATTTCAAGCAGACTCATCGTCCATCCCTCCAAGGTAGGCCGCCTGGACCGACGGATCGCGGCGGATATCGTCGGGCGTGCCTTCGGCCAGTTTGCGGCCTTCGTACAGGACCGTGATGCGTTCGGCCAGTTCAAACATGGCATCCATGTCGTGCTCGACGATCACCATGCTGCGGCCCTGGCGGATCGACTTGAGCAGCGCCACCACCAGCACCCGCTCCTCGGGTCCGAGGCCCGCCAGCGGTTCGTCGAACAGCAGCACGTTGGCGCCCGTGGCCAGCGCCAGGCCGATTTCCAGGCGACGCTTTTCGCCGTAGGACATCTCCGAGACCTGCGTATCGGCATGGTGGCTGAGGTCCACCAGGGCGATGGCCGCATTGACCTGGGAATCCAGGTGATCGGAATGCAGGCTGCTCAGCAGGTCGCTGCGATAGCGCCCGCGCAACCGCGCCAGCACCGGAATCATCATGTTCTGGCGCACGGTCAGGTGTTCGAAGAGCTGGTTGATCTGGTAGCTCTTGCTCATGCCCAACTGGCAGACCGAGGTCACGCCGATGCCGGTGATTTCCTGGCCACGGAAGAAGACCTTGCCCGTGGTCGTCGGCAATTCACCCGCCAGCATCGCGAAGAAGGTGGATTTGCCGGCGCCGTTGGGGCCGATCACGCCGTGCAGTTCGCCTTCGCGCAGGGTGAAGTCGATGTCCGAGTTGGCCTTCAGGCCGCCGTAGTGCTTGCTGACGCCGCGCGCTTCCAGCACCGGCGCGCCGGGCTTGGTCGTCGCCAGGGGCGGCACGATATCCAGCGCGCTGGCCACTTTGCTGCTGGCGTCGACATCGATGCCGGCAGGCAGCTTGCGCGTCCGTTGCCAGAGCTGGATGATGGCGCCGGCCACCCCACGGCGGAACACCGTCACCAGCACGACGAAGACCACGCCGAGGATCAGCTTCCAGTAGGGTCCGAGGCTGCCCACCTGCTGCAGGCCGTCGTACAGGTAGAGCCAGATGGTCGCGCCCAGCAACGGCCCCAGCAGCGTGCCGGCCCCGCCCATCACGGTCTGGATCACCAGTTGCGCCGAGGTATCCAGCGAGAAGGCATCGGGCGGCATATAGGACTGGAACAAGCCCAGCAAGCCGCCCGCCAGACCGCCGTATGCAGCCGCCACGACGAAGACCATGAGCTTGTACGACTGGATCGAATGGCCCAGCGCAGTCGCGCGCTTGGGATTGCCCTGGATGGCTTTGAGCACGGCGCCGAACGGCGAGCGCACGATGCGGCGGGCGATGAGATAGCCGACGAAGAACACCAGCGCCACGAACCAGTACATGGGCCAGCCGCTGCCGATCTTGATATTGATGAAGCCCAGCGCGATTTCAGGCGACGGCACGCCCGCGATCCCGTTTTCGCCCCCGGTGTACTCCTTGAAGACCGAGTTTTCCATGAAGAAGAACATCTCGCCGAAGGCCAGTGTGCTCATGGCAAAGTAAATGCCCGTGCGCCGCAAGGTGAGATAACCGATGAGCAGGCCCATGACGGCGGCCGCGACCGTGCCGATGACCAGCGCCAGCAGCATATTGGGCACGACCCCGTCGGTCAGCAGATAGGCCGTGACGAATCCGCCCGTACCGAAAAAAGCCGCCTGGCCGAAGGACAACAGTCCGGTGTAGCCGAACAGCAGATCGAAGCCCAGGCCGAACAGGCCGAGGATCAGGATCCGGGTCAGCAAATCGGGGCTCATGCCGATGGCCGGCAAGATGAAAGGCGCCAGGATCAGGCCGAGTCCCACCCACATTTCGGGCAGCCGTCCACGCATGATCATGCCTCCCCCTCCCTGTTTGACAGACCGGGCCGAACCCGCGACTTCGGCCGTCGTTGATTGCGATGAACTCATTCCCGACCCTCCTGACCCATGAGACCTTGCGGACGGAACACCAGCACCAGCGCCATGGCGACGAACAGCATCACATCGGAATACTGGGGATTCACCATGGCCGTGAGGCTGAGGATTTCTCCGGCGATGATGCCGCCCACGATGGCCCCCGGGAAAGATCCCACGCCGCCGATCACCACCACCACGAAGGATTCGACCAGGTAGCGAAAGCCCATGTCCGGCGTCAGCGCCACGATGGGCGAATTGACCACCCCGGCAAACCCGGCCGCCATGGCGCCCAGGCCGAACACCACCAGGAAAGCCCGCTTGATGTTGATGCCCAGGGCATCGACCATCTGCGCGTCCTCGATGCCCGCGCGCACCACCAGGCCCAGGCTGGTGCGATACAGGATGAAATACAGCACCAGCAGGGTCACCGCCGCAATGGCGAGCGTTTCCAGCCGGTACATCGGATAGATGAGCGAACCGATTTTGGCGATCCCCATGCCCCATTCCGGCGGCGAGACCGACAGGCTGACGCCGCCGTAAATGCCGCGGATGATTTCAATGAGGATGATGCTCAGGCCGAACGTGACCAGGATCTGGTCTTCGGGCGGACGGCTGTAGAACTTGCGCATCAGGCCGCGCTCTATGACCAGGCCGCAGGCCAGCGCCACGGCGGCCCCGCCGGCCAGGGCCAGCACGAACGACTCCGTCAGGCCATAGACCGTATAGCCCGCATACCCCCCCACGACGAACAGGGCGCCGTGTGCGAAATTGATGACACCGAGCGTGCCGTAAATAATGGTCAGGCCGGTACTGATCAACGCCAACAACAAACCGGTCGTCAGCCCATTGAATAATTGTGAGAGAAACAATGACATGCTCGGGTACCTCCTTCAAGTCCCGGACAGTGGCTGCTCCCGGGGCCGCAAGGCCCCGGGAGACACGGATTGCTCAGATGTAATCACCCAATTTGCAGCCCAGCACACCCAGATCCGGCACCACGTCCTTGCCCTCGACGACCTGGACGATTTCGTAGTAATCGTCCGGATTCTTCATGTCGGCTTTTTTCTTGCCGCGCATGACCGGGAAGTTGACGACGCCCTGGTGATCCTCGGGACGGATCGAGAACGGCCCCGTGGCGAGATTCAGGACCGCGCCCGATTCCAGCGCCTTGACGACGTCGGGCGGATACAGCCCCCCTGCGCGCTCGACGGCGGCCGCCCAGACCATCACGGCCAGATAGGCATAGAAAGACGAGTCGCGCGGCTTGCCCTTGAACTTCTTCTCATAGGCATCGACGAAGTGCTTGGCTTGGGGGTATTTGTCCTGCAGGGTCCACCAGAACCCCTGGGCCACGATGACGCCTTCCATCAGATCGGCGCCGACTTCCTCTTCGATGTAGGCCGAGCTGTAAGGCACGACGACTTTCATCTTGTCGAGCAGACCGAATTGTTTGGCCTGCTTGATGGCATTGGCGGCATCCGCGCCATAGGCCACGCACACCAGCACGTCGGCATCGGTATTGGCGATGTTGATCAGGTAGGAGCTGTAGTCCTTGGCGCCCAGCGGGTGGACCTGGTTGGTGACCGTCGTCCAGCCTTCTTTTTCGGTGAATTCCTTCATCGACTGCGTGGTGGTGTGGCCGTACGTATAGTCGGGCGTCAGGTACGCGGCCTTGCGGTTCTTGCCGAGTTCCTTGGCGGCCACGGGCGCAACCGCCTTGCAGGCCATGTAGGCGAAGTAGCAGGGGCGGAAGCCATAGCGCTGGCAATCGACGCCGGTGGTTTCATTGGACCCGGAAATGGCCGTGAAATACGGCGTATGTTCGCGGTTGCAGACCTTTTCCAGGGCGATGGCCACCGCGCTGCTGGTGCTGCCGGAGATCATCATCGCCTTGTTGTCGTGGATGAAACGCGTGGCCGACTGCACGCCGGTGTTGGGTTTCGTTTCGGCATCGGCCGAGACGATTTTCAGCGGCTTGCCCAGCACCCCTTTCTTGAGGTCGGCAGAAATTTCCTTGAGGACGGGATCGCCATTGTTGATGTGCTCGACGGCCAGCTCGTAGCCGCGCTGCTGCGCGGCGCCTTGCGCCGAATACGGTCCGGTCAGATCGACAGTCAGGCCCAGGACGATGGAGTCGCCCTCCGAGCCTGCGGGCCAGGCCCCCAGGGGTTTCTTGTCGTCGGCCAGCGCGACCCGGGCGGCGCCGGGCATCAGCATGCCGCCGGCAACCCCGGCGGCGCCGGCCTTCAGCACCGAACGGCGCTTGACCTGCGTCTGCATGGCTTGTCCCAAAGTCTTGTTGTCTTTCATTGTCTCGTCTCCTGGTAAGTGGCCCCGGGCACCGGATGCGCCCGGCTGAAACACATTCATTCCAGCTAAAACCCGCGATTTATTTTTGTGTGAAACAGCTTTGTTTTTATCCCTGCAGTCAATCGCGGACCGGATTTTCAAAGGGCCGGATTTCTGCGTGATGCTATTAGTAAAATTTGAAACTTACGCAAAACTTACGCTAATCAGACAGGGACTGATTCGAACCGGACAGGGGCTTTCGGACACGTGTCTCCCTCGCACGGAATGGCGACGTATCTCTTTGATTCAGAAAAATAATTTATTTGAATCTTGAATGATGCAGCGCAAAATAATCAGGGTTATCACTTAAGGGAAAACCGCAGTTATGAATAACCCCTAAATCACCCTTGATATTGCACTGCATCATGAAAAACAGGACCCGCAGGTCCCGTTCATTCAAGCTCAAACGATCAGTTTCAGCCGGCTGGATTCAACCCAATCGGATGCGTGCGGCATATTCGCGCAACACTTCCATGCCCGGGTCCTTGCGCGGCCAGACCAGGCCCACGCCGTCATTCTCGTAGCGCGGCAGCACGTGGATATGAGCGTGCGGCACCGTCTGCCAGCCGGCCGGACGGTTGGCCTGCAGCAGGGTCAGCCCCTCGGGCTGAAAGGCGTCCTGGACGGCGCGGGCCACGCGGTAGGCCAGACGCATCAGTTCAGCCGCCAGGTCCTCGTCCATGTCGAGCAAGGTGGCATAAGGCTCGCAGGTCGCCACCAGCACATGGCCCGGGTTCAACTGACCGGCATCCATGAAGGCGAACACACGGGCGTCGCGATGGACGATGGCGGCCGGAATCTCGCCGGCCAGAATGCGGGTGAAGACGGTTTCCATGCTCATTTCTCCAGATCCTGCTCCACGGCAAAGCACGCCACCTGCCGCCCGCCTTGCGGCAGCAGGGCCGGCAGGCGCTCGCGGCACACCGGCATGACCCGGTGGCAGCGCGAACTGAAGGGACAGCCGGGCGGCGGATTCAGCGGGCTGGGCAGTTCGCCCGACAGCTTGATGCGTTCGCGCCGCGCGGCGTCGTTCAGGCGCGGCGTCGCCGACAGCAGCGCCTGGGTGTAGGGGTGCAGCGGCCGGCCGAAGATCGCCTCTTTGGCGCCCTGCTCCACCACCCGTCCCAGATACATGACCATGACTTCGTCGGCCAGATGCTCGATCACCGACAGGTCGTGGGAAATGAATACGTAGGCCAGGCCCAGGTCGCGCTGCAGATCCTGCATCAGGTTCAGCACCTGGGCGCGCACCGAGACGTCCAGCGCCGAGACGGCCTCGTCGGCCACCAGAATCTCGGGCTCCAGCATCAGCCCCCGGGCGATGGCGATGCGCTGGCGCTGGCCGCCGGAGAACATGTGCGGATAGCGGCCATAGTGTTCCGGCCGCAGGCCCACGCGTTCCATCATGGCCTGGCCTTTGGCGCGGCGTTCGCGCGCATCCAGCGGGGAGTTGATGAGCAGCGGTTCTTCCAGGATGTCGCCGATGCGCTTGCGCGGGTTCAGCGAGGCATAGGGATTCTGGAAGATGATCTGGATCTTGCTGCGGCGCAGTTTCGCCAGCGCCGGATCGGCGCGGGACACGTCCTGGCCCCGATACAGCAGTTGCCCGGCGGTGGGCGGCTCGATCATGGTCAGCACGCGCGCCAGCGTGGATTTGCCGCAGCCCGACTCGCCGACCACCGCCAGGGTGCGGCCTGCCTGCAGGCTGAAGGACACGCCGTCCAGGGCCTTGACGGACTTGGCCGGTTTCAGGAAACCGCCGTCCACGGCGTAATGGCGCTTGAGGTCGATGGCCTGCAGGACGTATTCGACGGGAGCCGCCTGCGTGGCCTGCCGCACAGGTTCTTGAAGCGTTGTCATGCTTGGATCTCCAGCGCCGCCTGCTTGGGCAGGCCGGCATCGTCCAGCGGGGTATGGCATTTGACCTGCCGGCCTGCCGGACCGGCCAGGTCCGGTTCGCGGACGCGGCACTGCTCGGTGGCATAGGGACAGCGCGGGCTGAGCAGGCAGCCCTGGGGCCGGTCGTAGCGCCCCGGGACCACGCCCGGCAGCGACACCAGGCGCTCGGCGCCCTGGGAAAATTCCGGCAGCGCCCGCAGCAGCGCCTGGGTGTAAGGATGGCGCGGGCGGCGGAAGATGTCCGACGCGGGGCCGGATTCCACCAGTTGCCCGGCGTACATCACCAGGATGCGGTCGGCGGCCTCGGCGACCAGCGCCAGGTCGTGGGTGATCAGCACCAGCCCCAGGCCCTCTCTGCGCTGCAAGGACAGCAGCAGGTCCATGATCTGGGCCTGAATGGTCACGTCCAGCGCCGTAGTGGGCTCGTCGGCGATCAGCAGGCGCGGCTTGCAGGCGATGGCCATGGCGATCATGACGCGCTGGCTCATGCCGCCCGACAACTGGTGCGGGTAGGCCCGCAGGCGCGATTCAGGGTCGGGGATGCCGACCTGCTCCAGCAATTCGATCACCCGGGTCCGCAGCGCACGCCGCGAACCGCCGCCGTGGGCGCGCAAGGCCTCGGTGATCTGGTATTCGACCGTATAACAGGGGTTCAGGCTGGTCATCGGATCCTGGAAGATCATCGAGACCTCGGACCCGACCAGCGAACGGCGCTGCTTTTCCGGCATGCGCAGCAGGTCCTGGCCGTCAAAGCGCAGGGCGTCGGCATGCACCCGGCCGGGGAAGTCGATCAGGCCCATCAGCGCCAGGGAACTGACGGATTTCCCCGAACCGGATTCCCCCACCAGGCCCACGACTTCGCCCGCCTGGACGCTGTAGCTGATGCGGTCCACGGCCTTGAAGGGCGCGGCTTCCTCGCCAAAATGCACGGACAGATTCTGGATTTCCAACATGGTCCGTCCTCCTACACTTTCAGACGCGGATCGAGGGCGTCGCGCAGCCCGTCGCCCATCAGATTGAACGCCAGCACAGCCAGCAGAATCGCCAGGCCCGGAAAGGTCACGACCCACCAGGCGCTCTGTGCGAATTGCAGCACATTGGCCAGCATGGTGCCCCATTCCGGGGTGGGCGGCTGGGCGCCCATGCCCAGGAAACCCAGCGCCGCCATGTCCAGAATGGCGTTGGAAAAGCCCAGGGACGCCTGCACGATGAGCGGCGCCAGGCAGTTGGGCAGGATGTTGACGAACATCTGCCGCCAGGCCCCCGCCCCCACCACGCGCGAGGCGATCACGTAGTCGCAGGTCATTTCGCGCAGCACCGCCGCGCGCGTCAGACGCACGTAGTGCGGCAGCGCCACGAAACTGAGCGCCAGGGACGCATTGACGATCGACGGCCCGAAGATCGCCACCAGCACCAGCGCCATCAGCAGGCTGGGCAGGGCCAGCATGATGTCGACCAATCGCATGATGCCGATGTCGACGATGCCGCCCATATAGCCGGCGATGACGCCCAGGAAGATCCCCAGCACCAGCGAGACGCTGACCACCAGAAAGCCGACCAGCAGCGACAGGCGCGCGCCGTGCATCAGGCGCGACAGGATGTCGCGGCCCACGTCGTCGGTGCCCAGGATGAAACGCCAGGAACCGCCGTCCATCCAGACGGGCGGATGCAGCAAGGCGTCGCGGTACTGCGTGGACGGATCGTGCGGCGCGATCCACCCCGCAAAGATCGCAATCAGCAGCATGGCCGCGATGTAATACAGGCCGATCAGCGCCCCGCGGTTGCGGCGGAAATCCTGCCAGAAGGATTTGAACGGTCCCGGCGGCGCCGGCATCGTCACGCTTGTGGTCGTGGACATGTCAGTTCCTCCCCCGGCGATGGCGGATGCGCGGATCGGCCAGTCCATACAGGATATCGACGCACATATTGACGATGATGATGAGGGTGGCGACCATCAGCACGCCGCCCTGCACGACCGGGTAGTCGCGCTGTTCCAGGCCATGGATCAACCAGCGCCCGACGCCCGGCCAGGAAAAAATGGTTTCGGTCAGGATCGCCCCGACCATCAGCACGCCCACCTGCAGCCCGACCACCGTCAGCACCGGCAGCAGCGCATTGCGCAGGGCATGCACCACGACCACCCGCATCCGTGACAAGCCCTTGGCGCGCGCGGTGCGGATGTAGTCTTCGTTCAGGACTTCCAGCATCGAGGACCGCGTCATGCGCACGATCACCGCCAGCGGAATCGTCGCCAGCACGAAGGCCGGCAGCAGAATGTGATGCAAGGCATCCAGGAAATTGCCTTCCTCGCCGAACAGCAGCGTGTCGATCAGCATGAAGCCGGTCAAGGGATCGTCGGGGTCCAGGAACACCGCCGCGCTGACGCGCCCGGACACGGGCATCAGGTCCAGTTGCACGGACACCAGCATGATCAGCATCAGGCCCCACCAGAACACCGGCATGGAATAACCGGTCAGGGCTGCGGTGATGGCGGCGTGGTCGAAGAACGAGCCGCGCTTGACGGCGGCCAGCACGCCCACCGGGATGCCGATCGCCAGGGCGAACGTCAGCGCGACGATGCTGAGTTCCAGCGTCGCCTGGAAACGCGGCACGAATTCGGACCAGATCGGTTCGCGGGTGGTCAGCGAGGCGCCCAGGTCGCCGTGCAGCACGCCCCAGACGTAATGGCCGTACTGCGTCCACAGCGGCTGATCCAGGCCCAACTGGGCCATCATGGCCGCGTGGCGCTCGGGTGACAGGCCGCGTTCGCCCGCCATGATCATCACCGGGTCGCCGGGAATCAGATGGATGAAGGCAAAGGTCAGCAGCGTGATGCCGATGAACGTCGGGATGGCCAGTCCGACGCGTTTAAGGATGAAGGCAAGCATGGCGTGGAATCACCCTCCGAAAATGGAAGGATCAAATGAAGAATGTGACGAGCCGCGCCCCGGCGGGCCTGCGAGGCAGGGGCCGGGGCGCGGATCGTGGGTCGGCGGCGACTTACTTGCCGAGGCTGACGTGGTCGAAGATGTGGCGGCCCACGGGCGAGATCTTGAAGCCCTGGACGTCCTTGCGCAGGGGTTCGAACACCGTGGAGTGCGCGATCATGACGGCCGGGGCCTGCTCATGCATCACGACCTGGGCCTGCTTGTAGAGCTCGACGCGCTTGGCGTGGTCGGCCGTGGCGCGGGCCGGCTGGATCAGGTCCTCGAAGGGCTGGTAGCACCAGCGGGAATAGTTGGAACCGTCCTTGGCCGCCGCGCAGCTGAACAGCGTCGCCAGGAAGTTGTCCGGGTCGCCGTTGTCGCCCGTCCAGCCGATCAGCATGGCCTGGTGCTCGCCGGACTTGGTGCGCTTCAGGTATTCGCCCCATTCGTAGGTGACGATCTTGGCCTTGACGCCGATCTTGGCCCAATCGGCCTGGATCATCTCGGCCATGCGCCGCGCGTTGGGGTTGTAGGGGCGCTGCACCGGCATGGCCCACAGGTCGGTCTCGAAACCGTCCGGGTAGCCCGCCTCGGCCAGCAAGGCCTTGGCCTTGGCCGCGTCGTACGGCCAGTCCTGGACGGCGTCGTTATAGCCCCACATCGTCGGCGGCAGGAGGTTCTTGGCCGGCTGGCCCGCGCCCTGGAAGACGGCGGCGATGATGGCGGGCTTGTCGATGGCCATGGACAGGGCCTGGCGCACGCGCACGTCGGTGTAGGGCTTCTTTTCGGTGTTGAAGGACAGGTAACCGACGTTCAGGCCGGCCTGCTCCAGCAACTGGATGTCCTTGTTCTTGCGCATCGATTCCAGATCGGCCGGATTCGGGTACGGCATGGACTGGCATTCGTTCTTCTGCAGCTTGGCGTAGCGCACCGAGGCATCGGGCGTGATGGCGAACACCAAACGGTCGACCTTGGCCTTGTCGCCCCAGTAGGCGCCGAACGCCTTGTACAGGATGCGCGCGTCCTTCTGGTAGGTGCTGAACTCGAACGGACCGGTGCCGATCGGATCGGTGTCGACCTTGGTCGGGGTGTTGGCCTTCATCATGGCATCGGCGTATTCGGCCGACTGGATGGACGCGAAATCCATGGCCAGATTGGCGATGAACGGGGCTTCGGGGCGGTTCAGGACGAAGCGCACGGTATGGTCGTCGACCTTCTCGATGCGGTCGATGAGCTTGCCCATGCCCATGTCGTTGAAGTACTGGTAGGAACCGTTCGAGACCTTGTGGTAGGGGTGGTCGGCGTTCTTCTGGCGCAGAAACGAAAACAGCACGTCATCGGCGTTGAAGTCGCGACTGGGCTTGAACAGTTTGCTGGAGTGGAATTTCACACCCTTGCGCAGGTGGAAGGTATAGGTCTTGCCGTCTTCGCTGACGTCCCAGGATTCGGCCAGGCCCGGCTCGGTTTCCGTGGTGCCGGCCTTGAACGAAACCAGGCGGTCGAAGATCGGATGGGTCGCGTCGTTGGTCGTGCCCGCCGTGAAGAACGCCGCGTTGAAGCCCTCGGGCGAACCTTCTGAACAGTAAACGTAGGTCGTGGTGGCGGCCTGCGCGGTCGCCATGGCCATGGACACCAGGGCCAGGCCCAGCGTCCGCGTGAAGATCTTGTTCATCATTACCTCTTTGGATGTGACCACGAGTGGCGGAAAACCTGAGGTCAGCAGCGGATCACGCTGCTGCCGCAAATTTTTCGAAACATAGCATGAAAGGCTACGCGCACTCCACCATCCGGGCATCCTGAATTACCCGGATGGCGATTCACGCAATTAATGGACCACCCCCACGCTGCGCAGCCTTCGGCCGCTTGCTGCCCCCCGAGGGGGCGCTTTTCGCCTTGGGGCGGCCCGGCGGCGAAAAGGCCTTCTTGCAGGCCGCTTGTCTATGAAAGACTTATTCTCCAATCCCCGCCAGATCGCCGAATTGCGCGATGAACTCGGCCGGCGACATGGTCTGGCCGTTGACCGAGACCTGCCCGTCAGCATAGCGGTAGTCGGCGGTGACGGCGTCGCCCTGGCGCTTGATCAGACCCTGGCGCTCGTACTGGCCGAGGTACTGGTCGAACAGCATGCTGACCAGCGCGACGGCCATGTCGGGATTCTCCGTGCCGGCGTCCACGCCCTTCACCTGCGACAGTTGGCGCACGACCTGCAACACCATGGGCTTGGACACGCTCATCTGCAGGGACAACTGGCGGATGGCGCTTTCGATCAGCCCGCCCACGTCCAGGTCTTCACCCTCGGCCGCCGCCTTGAATTCGGCCAGGGCCTTGAATTCGCTGGCGCCCTGCGGGGTTTCCCAACGCAGGCCGTCGAGCCCCAGGCGCGGACCGGCCGCCAGCACGGGCTTGACCAGCTTGATCAAGCGATCCTGGTCCTGTTCGGACAGGTCCTCGTCAGTCTCACCCATCTGTTCCAGCGCGGCGGCCAGGGCCTGGAAGGCCGGCACGTCGAGGTGCTCGGCCGACAGCGCCAGCGTGATCCGGCCCAGATCCTGGCTGTCGACCTTCACCTGGCCCAGGTCGTAGTGCTGGCGGTTGTCCATCAGACTGCCGGTGCGCGCGGTATCCGAGCGCAGCGACGGCCCGACGAACGCCACGGGCGGCACATCGGGCACTTCGATCAGAATCTGCCCGAACGTCGCCTGCTGGCTCGATTGCAGATCGGACTCGCCGCTCTGGGTGGTGGTGCCGCCGAAGTCCAGGCCCTCGAAGCGCACGCGGACGCCGGAATCCTCACTGGAGATCGCCAGTTGGTCGATACGCCCGGACACGGTCGTCGCGCGCGTCGCGGCAGCGTAGTCGATCTTCACCAGGCCGCCACTGAAGTCCATCTGGCCATCGGCCAGCTTGACCGGCGCCAGACGCCAATTCGAGGCGACCCCGCCGTCGAAGCCGATCCGGGACTCCAGGGTCCAGGGCGCCGTGCCGGCCGGCAGCGCGTCGAACCAGGGCTGCCACACGCCGCCCGGCAGGGGTTCGATCAGGCTCAGCGCCGCCACGGGCCGCCATTCGCCCTGCTGCACGGCCGTCCAGGGCCAGGGGCCGTGCTGCAGCACGTCATGCAGACCCAGCGTCTGCTCCTTGCCTTCGTCGTCGCGAAATTCCAGGCCGTAGCGGATGTCCGAATTGAACACGCCCCGCTGGTACGCCTGAATCTTCAGCACGGGCCGCGGGTCGGCGGAGGTCCATTGGGCCGCGATTTCTTTGTTGGCCTGGTCCACCCAGGTTTCGATGCGGTCCTGGGCCGTGCGTCCGGCGTACCAGGAGGCGCCGGTATAGGCGAGGGCCAGGGCGGCCACCAGGCCGGCAGCGGTCTTCATGGAGCGTGAGCTCATCGGGGATTGTCTCCATCAGTGCGCCCGGAGGCGCTGTTACATAGTTGAATCGATTCGACGGTGCGCGACAGCAAACAGCGCGCCCTGGGCACGCGCATGCGACCCGATCCGCTGAATCCGGTTTTCAGGTCATTCTGCGCGTTTGCGGGACAGCTCGCGGGGCAAGGGGAAGGAAACCTGCTCGCGCACCCCATCCAGTGGCCGCACGGAGCGTACGCCCAGTGTCTTCAGACGATCAATCACCTGCTGCACCAGGATTTCAGGCGCAGAGGCCCCGGCGGTCACACCGACGCGACGGGCCCCCTGCAGCCAGGCCGGGTCGATCATGTCGGGATGGTCCAGCAGGTAGGCGGTCACGCCTTTGCGCTCGGCAACCTCGCGCAGGCGGTTGGAATTGGAGCTGTTCGGGCTGCCCACCACCAGCACCAGATCGCATTGCGGCGCCATGACGCGCACGGCATCCTGGCGGTTCTGCGTGGCGTAGCAGATATCGCTTTTCTTGGGTTCGGCGATCCCGGGAAAGCGCACGCGCAGGGCATCGGCCACCTGGGCGGCGTCATCGATGGACAGCGTGGTCTGGGTCACGAACGCCAGATGTCCGGGATCGCGCACCTGCAGCGCCTGGACGTCTTCGACCGATTCGACCAGATACATGCCGTCGTCGGCCTGACCCAGCGTGCCTTCGACCTCCGGGTGGCCCCGGTGGCCGATCATGATGACCTCGCGGCCTTCTTTGCGCATGCGAGCGACCTCGACGTGGACCTTGGTCACCAGCGGGCAGGTGGCGTCGAAGATGCGCTGGCTGCGCTGATCGGCCTCGTTGCGCACCGCGCGCGAGACGCCGTGCGCGGAGAAGATCACGATCGCGTCCGCCGGGGCGTCTTCGAGCTCGTCGATGAAGATGGCGCCCTTGGCGCGCAGGTCCTCGACCACGTAGCGGTTGTGCACGATCTCGTGGCGCACGTAGATCGGCGCGCCGTGGATCTCCAGGGCGCGTTCGACGATTTCGATGGCCCGGTCCACGCCGGCGCAAAAGCCGCGCGGCTGGGCCAGGACGATTTCGGCGCCCGAGGCTGCGTCACCGCCGGTCGGTGCGCTCGGCTGATCGGTGTCGTTCACAGGGAGATCGCTCACAGTATTGCTCATAGCACCCCCAGAATCTTGATTTCGACCTGCAGGTCGATGCCTGCCAGGGGATGGTTGAAGTCGAACAGGGCCGCGTCGTCCCGCAGGGTCTTGAGCACGCCGGAATAGCGGCCGCCGTTGGGGGCCACGAATTCGACCATGTCGCCCGCCTCGAATTCGGTGTCCGGCGGGGCGTTGCGCGTCATCTCGTCGCGCCCGACCCAACGCAGCAGGTCCGGATTGCGCTCGCCATAGGCCTGGGCAGCAGGCAGGTCCGCCGTGAACTGCTCGCCCTCGGGACGATCGAGCAGCAGGGACTCGATCCCCGGCGCCCACTGGCCGATGCCCATCTGCAGGGTCGCGGGCCGATCCAGGAAGGTATCGACAAAGACGGTCCCGGCTCCGGGACCCGTCAACAGTTCGATGCGGTAGTGCAGCGTGACATAAGAGTCCGGTCGGACGTGCTGCGCGGCGTGAGTTGAAGTCAAAATGCCACCGTGAAGAATTTGAATGCAAACCAGGGAACCACTTGAATAAATAGCGGTTTCCCAACCATTTTAAGGCCTATCATGCCGCAAGACATCCGATCTCCCGGTTTCGAACGTCCCCGCGAACGCCTGCTGCGGCACGGCGCCCAGGCGCTGACCTCCGCCGAGCTGCTGGCCGTGCTGCTGCGCACCGGGACGCGCGGCTGTTCCGCCGTCGACATGGGCCACCGGATGATCGAGCATTTCGGCGGACTGCGCCGCCTGCTGACGGCAGACCCTCCGGCCCTGCTGGCCTTTCCGGGCATGGGCGCGGCCAAGACCTGCGAACTGCTGGCGGTGCAGGAACTGAGCCGCCGCGCACTCGAAGAACCGCTGCGCAACGGCCGCGCCCTGAGCCAGCCCGACCGGGTCAAGCAATTCTGCGCGATGCGCCTGGCGCATCTGCGGGTGGAGCACTGCATCGCCCTGTTCCTGGACAGCCAGCTGCAACTGATCGAATGCAGCGAGGTTGCACGCGGCACGCTGTCGCACGCCTCGGTCTACCCTCGCGAAGTCGTCAAGGCCGCCCTGGGTCACCACGCCGCCGCCCTGATCCTGGCCCACAACCACCCTTCGGGCCTGGCCGAACCCAGCCCGGCCGACATCACCCTGACGCGCCAGTTGAAACAGGCCCTGGCCCTGGTGGACATACGCCTGCTGGACCACCTGATCGTCGGCGCGACCGAGGTTACGTCTTTGGCGGAGCGGGGGCAGGTATAACTGGACCATCCCCCGTCTCTCGTAGTAGAATGGTGGGCTTATCTTGGATACGTTGCCAGGATTCTGATGCAGACCGGCTTTTTTAAAAGCGACTGCTTGCATCCATCCGGCTGGCGACCCCTAATCACCCACCCACGGACTTCATCATGAAAGAAGGCATCCACCCCGAATACCGCGAGGTCGTGTTCCTCGACCTGCAGACCGGCAACAAGTTCATCTCGCGTTCCTCGCTGAATTCGCGCGAAACGACTGAGATCGACGGCAAGACCTACCCGCTGTTCAAGTGCGACGTGACTTCGGAATCGCATCCCTTCTACACCGGCGCCCAGACCCGCATCGTCGAAACCGGCCGCGTGGAAAAGTTCCGCGCCCGCTTCGCCCGCACTGCTGGCACCGTCAAGAAGTAAGGACCCCCACGCTGCGCAAGCTGGCGCTTGCTTGCTGCCCCCCAAGGGGGCGCTTTTTGCCTTGGGGCGGCCCGGCGGCAAAAAACATGCTAAGTGACGCCATCTTTCCGTAGCAGGAGTCGCTCTAAAAGGCAGCCGTCAGGCTGCCTTTTTCATTTAACATGGGCGCATCTCCCCGCCCCCTTTTCCTGGTGCTTCCCCGGTGCTGTCTCAAGACCTGCGATCGACGCCCGCCCGCCTGACAGCCACGGCGGCCGCCAAACTGCCCCGGCTGTTCCTGCTGTGCGTCGGCCTGGTCTACATCCTGGCCGGCCTGTTCTATCGCGACCCCTGGAAGACAGACGACGTCACCGGTCTGGCGACCATGCTCACGGCCCTGTCGGGGCAAGAGCACGCCTGGCTGCTGCCCCAGGTGGGGCATCTGGCCCAGGCCCAGGACGGGCCGCTGGCCACCTGGGTCGGCGCCGCCTGCATCTGGGCGCTGCGCCCCGTGTTCGAACTGTTCTACAGCCCCCTGAACGCGGCCATCATCGCCTCGCGCGTGCCCAATCTGCTGTGGTTCGCCCTGCTCACGGGCTCGGTCTGGTACGGCACCTATCTGCTGGGCCGGCGCCCGGAATCCCAGCCGCTGGCGCTGCCCTTTGGCGGCGAGCCCAAGCCCCAGGACTACGGCCGCATGCTGGCCGACGCCGCCCTGCTGCTGATCGTGGCCACGGTCGGCATCGTCTGGCGCATGCACGAGACATCCGAGGTCCCGGCCCTGATCGCCTGCCAGGCCCTGGCCTTCTACGCCGTGGCCCGCATGCTGGACCACCCGGTGTCGGGCGCCGTCACCCTGGGCATCGCCGTCGGGCTGGCCTTTCTGGCGCGCGGCTGGCTGGGTTGCCTGCCGCTGATCCTGGCCGCGCCCGTCGCCTTCCTGCCGGGCGGCGCCCTGGCGGGCGAGCGCAAATGGCTGGCCGTCAGCGCGCTGATCGCGGCCGCGATGATCCTGCTCTGGTGGATACCCGCCCGGACCTTCGGCCCGTACTGGACCGAAAGCTGGCTGATCTGGACGAGCCGCGTCTTCGCCTGGCCCGGCGCCCGCGCCTGGGGCAGCATTCTGCGTGACCTGCCCTGGTTCCTGTGGCCGACCTGGCCTCTGGCGTTGCTGGCGCTGTGGCGCTGGCGCGGCTGGTTCAGCGCGCCCCACATCGGCATTCCGCTGGGCTTCGCCGCCGGAGCGCTGCTGACGCTGCTGGCCAGCGCCGATCCCTTCGAGCCCGAATACGCCACCCTGGCCGTGCCCAGCGCGATCCTGGCGGCCTTCGCCCTGCCGACGCTGCGGCGCGGCGTGGTCAACACCCTGGACTGGTTCGCGGTGATGTGCTTTTCGCTGACGGCCGCCACGGTGTGGCTGGGCTGGGTGGCCCTGCAAGCCGGCTGGCCCGCCCAGATCGCCGCCAACATCACCCGCCAGACCGGCGGCTTCGAGCCCCACGTCGCCTGGCCCGCCACGACCTTTGCCGTGCTGGGCACGCTGGCCTGGATCGCGCTGGTGCGCTGGCGCCTGCGCAGCCATCCGGCCGGCCTGTGGCGCGGCACGGCGCTGTCGGCCGGCGGCCTGATCACCACCTGGCTGCTGCTGGCGACGCTGTGGATGCCCGCGCTCGATTACGTGCGCAGCTACCGCGACGTCTCGGCTTCGCTGGCCGCCGCGCTGGATCGCTACCGCCAGCCGGGCGAATGCGTCCGCACCCAGGGTCTGGGCAGCGGCCAGCGCGCGTCCTTCCTGGTGTTCAACGGCATCGAATTCAGCTTTGACGGCAACTGCCCCCTGCTGCTGCAACAGATCAGTCCCCGCAGCCTGGCATCGGGCGAGGCCTGGCTGGCCGACCATCCCGCGCTCTGGGAAGGCCGCCGCGAGCCCGACCGCCACGAAATGTTCCGCCTGCTGCGCCTGAAGCCCTGATCGGCGCCTGAAACGCCCGCCGGCGGCTGAATCCCCTGTTTCTCCTTTGACCCGTCTACGCACTCCATGACCGCCGCATCACACGCCGGCCGGCCCGCCGCCCCCTGGCGCACCATCCTGCAACAGGCCTGGCCGATTCTGGTCAGTTCCTGGGCCGGCATCATCTTCGCCGTCCTGGACACGGCCATGGTGGGCCACACCAGCGCCGCCGACCTGCAAGCCATGTCGCTAGGCGCCTCGGTCTACATCACGATCTTCGTCGGCCTGATGGGCGTGGTGCATGCCCTGATCCCGATCATCGCCCAGCACTTCGGCGCCGGCCGCCTGCACGAGGCCGGCCGGATCTGGGGCCAGGGCATCTGGCTGGCGCTGATCCTGTCGGCCCTGGGCGGCGCCAGCCTGCTGTTTCCCGACGCCTGGCTCAGCCTGTCCGGCGACGTCGAGCCCGAAGTCCGCCGGCGGGTGGCGGGATACCTGATCGCCCTGGCCCTGGCCCTGCCCTCGGCCCTGCTGTTTCGCACGATCTACGCCACCTCGACGGCCATTTCCCACACCCGCGAAGTCATGGCGATCAACGTCGGCAGCGTCGCCTTCAAGCTGCTGTTCAACGTCTGGTTCATCTTCGGCGGCCTGGGCCTGCCGGCGATGGGCGCCGTGGGCGCGGGGATTTCCACCCTGGTGGTGGACTGGATGATGCTCGCCGCCGGCTGGTGGATGATCCGCCGCCGCCCGGCTTTTCGCGCCCTGTCCCTGCGGCTGGGCCGCCCGCGCTGGGCCGACCAGAAGGAACTGCTGCGCCTGGGGCTTCCCATGGGCGGGTCCTACCTGATCGAGGTCTGCGCCTTCAGCTTCATGGCGCTGCTGATCGCCCGCGACGGCTTGTACGTCAGCGGCGCCCAGCAGATCCTGGCCAATCTGATCGCCTTGTCCTACATGCTGCCGATGTCGCTCAGTCTGGCCACCGCCTCGCTCACGGCGCAGGCCGTGGGCGCGCGCGATCCGGCTTTGGCCAAGCGCACGGGGATGAGCGGGATCGGGCTGGTGGCGCTGGGCGCGCTGCTGACCGGCGTGATCCTGATCACGGGCCGGGACGCCATCGTGCGCGCCTACACGGACGAAATCCAGGTGGCGGTGATTGCGCTGACGCTGCTGCAGATCGCGCCCTGGTTTCACTTCTGGGATGCCATGCATTGCATCGGCGCCTACATCCTGCGCGCCTACAAGATCGCCGTGGTGCCGCTGATCCTGCAGATCTCCGCGCTGACCGGGCTGGGCCTGGTGGGCGGCTGGTGGGCGGGCTACGGCCCGGCGGCGGGAATGCTGGCGCCGGTGGCGCACCGGCTGATGCCGGGCGCCCCGGTCGGCGCCGCCACCATGTGGATCATGGCCATGGCCGGGCTGTTGCTCTCCGCCCTGCTGCTGTTCGCCTGGTACGGTCACGTGCTGCGGCGGCAGGCGCGCAGCGCCTGAGCGCCTGCCCGTCGGGCCACAACGGCCCGCCCTCCTGTCTCAGGCGGCGTGCCCGGCCGGCTCAGGCTCCGGGCTTGCTTCGTCCGGCCCGGCGGCCGTCGTCGTGACCAGCTCCACCACCTTGCTGCGCGACAACAGGCCGATGAACTCGCCCTGCTCGCCCGTCACCGCCAGCGGCTCGGGGGTGCGCAGCAGCCGCGCCAGGACTTCGTCCAGCCCGGCCGAGGCCGGCACGGACGCCATGTCGCTGAGATGACGGGAAATATCGCGGGCGCCTTCCTGGACGGCGCGCTGCGCGTCGTCCCGCATCAGCACCCCGGCCAGGCGCTTGCCGTCCAGCACGGCGACGTAGTCGTAGTCCCGCGAGGCCAGGCGCTCCAGCGCATGCGCCGGCAGCGTGCGCATGGTCAGCGTCAGCGGCCGTTCGTTGACGGCATGGGACGCGTTCAGGACCTTGCCCCGGTTCACATCCTGCAGGAAGGACTCGATGTAGTCGTTGGCCGGCGAGAGCAGGATGTCCTCGGGCGTGCCTTCCTGGATCAGCTCGCCGTCCTTGAGGATGGCGATCCGGTTGCCCAGGCGCAGGGCCTCGTCCAGATCGTGGGTGATGAAGACGATGGTCTTGTTCAGCTTGGCCTGCAGGGCCAGCAACTGGTCCTGCATCTCGTGGCGGATGAGCGGATCCAGGGCGGAAAACGCCTCGTCCATCAGCAGGATCTCGGCATCCGTGGCCAGCGCCCGGGCCAGGCCCACGCGCTGCTGCATGCCGCCCGACAACTGGTGGGGATACTGGGCCTCGAAGCCGGACAGGCCGACCTGATCCAGCCAGTGGCGCGCACGCTCGTTGCGCTCGTCGCGGCGCACGCCCTGCACCGCCAGCCCGTAGGCGGCGTTGTCCAGCACCGTGCGGTGCGGCAGCAGGCCGAAACGCTGGAACACCATGCTCATCTTGTTCTGGCGGAAGTGTTCCAGTTCGCGCGGCTTGAGGCTGACCACGTCCACCCCGTCGACCAGGATCTGCCCGGCGCTGGGCTCGATCAGGCGGTTGAAGTGCCGGATCAGCGTCGATTTGCCGGACCCGGACAGGCCCATGATGACGTGGATGTGGCCTTCTTCGATGGACAGGCTGATGTCGCGCAGGCCCAGGGTGTGGCCGCTGCGTTCCAGCAGGGCTTCCTTGGACAGGCCCTCGCGGGCGGCGGTCAGCCAGCGGTCCGGGTGCGGACCGAAGATCTTGTAGATGTTGCGGACTTCGATCTTGCTCATCTCAATTCCCCCTGACCTGCCAGCGGCGGCCGAAACGCTGGGTGATACGGTCGAAGATGATCGCCAGGATCACGATCCCCAGGCCGGCCATCAGGCCGCGCCCGACCTGCAGGCGGTTGATGCCCTGCAGGACCTCGTAACCCAGGCCGCGCACACCGATCATGGAGGCGATCACCACCATGGCCAGCGCCATCATGGTGGTCTGGTTGATGCCCGCCATGATGTTGGGCAGCGCCAGCGGCAACTGCACGCCGAAGAGCTGGCGGCTGCGGCTGGCGCCAAAGGCGCGCGAGGCCTCCAGCACTTCCGTGTCCACCAGGCGGATGCCCAGGTCGGTCAGCCGGATGACGGGCGGTACGGCATAGATCACCGTGGCGAACAGCGCCGCCAGCTTGCCCAGGTTGAACAGCATGACCACCGGAATCAGGTAGACGAAGCTGGGCATGGTCTGCATCACGTCCAGGATCGGCAACATCACGGCGCGCACCCAGCGGAAGCTGGCCATGGCAATCCCCACGGGAATCCCGATGACCACCGAAAACGCCACCGCCACGATCATCAGCGACAGCGTCTGCATGGCGGCTTCCCAGAGGCCGATGGCCCCGATCAGGCAGACCAGCGCGCCCATGGCGACACTGAAGCGCCAGGTGCGGCTGCTCAGCCAGGCCAGCCCCATGATGACGGCCACGACCGCCCACCACGGCGAATGCCGCAGCAGGTTGTCGGACCAGACCAGCAGATCCAGCAAAGGCTGGGTCAGCGCCCGCAGCACGTCGGCATACTCGTTGATCAGCCCATTGACGAAGGCGTCAATGGGCCGCTGCAGATCCCGGGCTGCAATCAGTTCAGGAAACATGGGGCCTCCTTACAGGGCGGCCTTGACACGCTCCGTCACGTCGGCCGGCAGCCATCCGCTCCAGATGGCTTCCTGATTCTTCAGGAACCACATCGCCGTGGGCTGGGGCTCGGCTTCGTTTTTCTCCATATAGGCCATGGTCTGGTTCATGACCTCCAGGGGCACCTTGACCTTGGAGAGAAATTCGGTCAGCTTCGGGGCGTCCTGGGTGAACTTCGTGGCGACCGCCGTGAACACCGGGTTTTCAGGATAGTCGGACGCCTGGGGATTGTCGCAGTTCGGGTCGGTCAGGCATTTTTGCTTGGCCGCGTCGTAGGGCGGCAGTTCCAGCTTGACCAGATCCATGGAACCCACCAGCGGGGTCGGATACCAGTAGTAGAAGACCACGTTTTCCTTGCGCTGATAGGCCGCCGTCAAAGCCGCCTTCTGGGTCGCGCCGGTGCCGGGCGAGAACAGCGTGAAGGTATCGCCCAGGCCCAAGGCCTTGAACAGGTTGGTGCTGACGACTTCGCAGCCCCAGCCCGCCGGGCAGCCGTAGAAGCGGCCCTTGGACGGTTCTTCCGGGTCCTTGAAATCGTCCTTGAATTTCGGCAGATCGGCGGCCTTCTTCAGTTCGGGCAGGCGCTCGGCCGTGTATTTGGGGATGAACCAGGCTTCGCCGCCCATGTAGATGTCGCCGATGCGCTTGACCTTGCCGGTGGCTTCGGCCTTGGTCCAGGGTTCCAGGGTGCTGTTCAGCCAGATCTCGCTGTTGACGTCCAGGTCGCCGCGTTCGAGCGCAGCCAGGGCCGGCAGGGTTTCCGTCGGCAGGACTTCGGATTCGCAGCCGTAGCCGTGCTGGGCGATGAAGCGTTCGACTTCGACCAGAACCAGGTTGGATTCCCAGTTCATGCCGCCAAAGCGCACGGTGCGATCGAGTTCGCATTTCGGCGCATCGGCCGCCTGGGAGACGGACGGAGCCAGCGACAGGCCCGCCAGCGCCGCCGACAGGGCGAGGCCCAGCACGGTACGGGACAGACGGGGGGAACGGGTCGCGACGTGCGACGGAGAAACGGAGATAGACATAGATGCCTCCTTTGGGTTACGGAGACGCCGGACACACACGACGAGGCCGACGCCATAGCTTAGGGGAGGGTGTGCGGAAGACGACCGCGGGCCGCCAATACATACCAGCACTGCAGGCGCGAAGCGCCCTGGACAGACAGGGCCGTGAAAAACCAGTAACGGGCGCTGTCAGAATTGATAAAAATACTACCGAAGATCGACTAGTTTACACGCAAGATGCATGAAAATAAAGCATATTGGTGAAAACCCGGCTGTGCGGACAGGAAAATCGCATGCTTCGGCGACCCGCAAAAAGACCCCGGAAGCCCGCATGCAAGGGGCTCCCGGAGTCCGGCGGAAAGCCGGTTCAGCGGTCGCGATAAATATAATCCCGCCGCCAGGGATAGGCCTGCCCGGCCGGGTAGTCCAGTTCGTCGGAGCGCCCCGTCGGCTGGGGCTGGGCGACGATCTGATGCAAGGCGATCCAACCGTGCTCGAAGCCCATCGCGCAGCCCGCCAGATACATGCGGTAGGCCCGCAGAGACCGCTCGCCCTGGGGCGTGTTCAGGATGGCGCGGGCCTCGTCCAGGCGGGATTCCAGGGCATCGCTCCAGGCCCAGAGCGTGCGCGCATAGTGCGGCCGCAGATTTTCGACGTCCAGGTCTTCCAGCCCGGCCTCGGCCAGGGTCTGCTGCACATAATGAATGTGGGACAGCTCACCGCCGGGAAAGATGAATTTCTCGATGAAATCCCCCATGCCGGCGCCCAGTTCGCTATTGTCCAGCCCGCCCGCCGTGATGCCGTGATTCAGGATCAGCCCGCCGGGCCGAACCAGCCGGCGCAGCTTGGAAAAATAGCCGGTCAACTGGGCTCGGCCGACGTGCTCGAACATGCCGACCGAGGCGATCTTGTCGTAGGGCCGGGACTCGTCCAGCTTGCGATAATCCAGCAATTCCATGCGCACGCGCCCGGACAGCCCCTTTTCCTGGATCAGGCGGTTGACGTAGGCGTGCTGATTGTTCGACAGGGTGATGCCGGTGACATCGGCGTCATAGTGTTCCGCCGCCCACAGCATCAGGCCGCCCCAGCCGCCGCCGACATCCAGGAAACGCTCGCCCGGCTTCAGGGCCAGCTTGCGGCAGATGTGGTCGAGCTTGGCTTCCTGGGCCTGGGCGATGGTGAAATCCGGTTCGCGGTAGTAGGCGCAGGAATACACCCGGCGCGGGTCCAGCCACAGGGCGTAGAAGTCGTCCGACAGGTCGTAGTGGAATTCGATCTGCCGCGCATCGCGCTCGATCGAATGGCGCCAGACCGACACCAGCCGCTTCACCAGGCTGGTCAGCCAGCCCGAGCGGGCCAGATCGACCGGCGATCCGGGCAGGATGCCCGCCGCCAGCCGCATCAGGTCCTGCATGGAGCCGTCGAATTCGAACTTGCCCTCGACATAGTCCTCGCCCAGGACGCCGACCTCGCCCGCCGCGAAATGCGCCAGGACGGCGGCATCGCGCACCCGCAGGCAAATCGCGGCGTCGGCGGCGCCGACCTTCTGCCCGTCCGGCAGTTCCATGGAAACCGGCATCGGCAGTGCGCCAAGCTTGTTCTCGATGATGGATGCGATCGCAGTCAACTAGAGCCTCCCTCAGTCATGTACAAGACCTTGTTATAGTAGAGCGCCAATCCCCCCGGCTTCAAGCACCCCGCGCCGGCGCCTCGCCTGCCCCGCCCTCCGCACCCATGGTTTCCCGTTCCTCCTCGCTGTCGCTGCCCCCCTGGCTGATCCTGATGGGCGCGCTCGCCGCCATCGGCCCCCTGGCCATCGATATGTACCTGCCCGCCTTCGGCGCCATGGCGCGCGACCTGGGCGTGCATCAGGGACAAGTCGAACGCACCCTGGCCAGCTACCTGCTGGGCCTGGCCCTGGCCCAACTGGCCTACGGCCCGCTGGCCGACCGCTACGGCCGCAAGCCGCCGCTGCTGCTCGGCCTGGCGCTGTTCTCGATCGCCTCCATCGCCTGCGCGCTGAGCCGGGACATCGACCACCTGATCCTGTGGCGCGTGGTCCAGGCCTTCGGCGGCGCCGCCGGCATGGTGATCCCCCGCGCCGTGATTCGCGACCATCTGGACACCCGCGAAGCCGCCCAGGCCCTGTCCCTGCTGATGCTGGTGATGGGCGTGATGCCCATTCTGGCGCCCCTGCTGGGCGGCCAGGCGGTGACGCTGGGCTCCTGGCGCACCGTGTTCTATCTGATGAGCCTGGCGGGCGTCGGCCTGTGGCTGGCCGTGGCCCTGCGCATGCGCGAATCCCTGGACCCGGCGCGGCGCTCGCCGCTGGCCGTCGGCGCCATCGCCGGCCAGTTCCGCCGGCTGCTGACCCACCGGGGATTCATGCGCTACACCCTGGCGGGCGGCTTCGGCTCGGCCGGCCTGTTCGCCTATATCTCCGGCTCGCCCCAGGTCTTCATCACGATCTACGGCATCGACCCGCGCTGGTTCGGCCTGCTGTTCGGCCTGAACGCCGCCTCGCTGATCTTCGCCTCGCAGGTCAGCGCGCGCCTGCTGAACCGCCACCCGCCGATCCGCCTGCTGGCCCGCGCCCAGGGCACGCTGGTGCTGATGACGCTGTGCGCCCTGGCGCTGACCCTGCTGGACTGGATCACCCTGCCCCTGCTGATGCTGTGCCTGATGGGTTTCATGGCCAGCCAGGGCTTCGTCGGCCCCAACGCCGCCGCCCTGGCCCTGGCGGAACAGGGCGGACGCCTGGGCGTGGCCTCGGCGCTGATGGGCGCGCTGCAGATGCTCTGCGGCGCTCTGGCCGGCTTCGCCGTCAGCGCCTGGCACACCGATACCCCCCTGCCGCTGACCGCCGTGCTGGCGTTCTGCGCGACCCTGTCGTGGTTTTTCGGCCGCACTGCCCAGGGCCCCAAACAAACACCCGCTTGATTTACTGGGCGATTTCAGTATAGAATCCAAGGCTTTCCCGATATACATACACAGAGGTGAGACCATGGCACGCGTATGCCAAGTAACCGGCAAAGGCCCGATGGTGGGCAACAACGTCTCGCACGCGAACAATAAAACCAAGCGTCGTTTCCTGCCCAACCTGCAATCGCGCCGGTTCTGGGTCGAATCTGAAAACCGTTGGGTGCGCCTGCGCGTATCCACCCAGGCCCTGCGCACCATCGACAAGAACGGCATCGACGCCGTTCTGGCCGATCTGCGTGCCCGTGGCGAACTGGCCTGATCGGCCGCGCATAGGAGCACATCATGGCTAAAGGCATCCGCGAGAAAATCAAGCTCGAATCCACGGCTGGCACCGGTCACTTCTACACGACCACGAAAAACAAGCGCAACATGCCGGAAAAAATGCTGATCAAGAAATTTGATCCGGTCGCGCGCAAGCACGTCGAGTACAAGGAAACCAAGCTGCGTTGATCCGGGATCGCCTCTCCCGGACCGTCTCACCGGTTTCCAGAAAATCCCCGCCTTCGAGCGGGGATTTTTCTTTGCGCAGTCCCATGACCCACGACCCTCTATAATGTTGGGCTTGGCTGGCCGGCTCTGTCGGCCCAGCCACCCCGACATCATTCTCATTTCCCAGACAGATCCATGCAGGAACGCTACCTCCCGAACCAGGTCGAAACCGAAGCCCAGGCCCACTGGCGCGCGGGCGACGTCTACCGCGTCACTGAACACGCCGTCGGCGCCGACGGTTCGCCCAAGCCCAAGTTCTACGCCTGCTCGATGCTGCCCTACCCCAGCGGCAAGCTGCACATGGGTCACGTGCGCAACTACACCATCAACGACATGATGACCCGCCAGTTGCGCATGCGCGGATACAACGTCCTGATGCCCATGGGTTGGGACGCCTTCGGCATGCCGGCGGAAAACGCCGCCATGAAGTCCGGCGTGCCCCCGGCCAAGTGGACCTACGACAACATCGCCTACATGAAAAAGCAGATGCAGGCGATGGGGCTGGCGATCGACTGGTCGCGCGAAATGTGCGCCTGCGATCCGTCCTACTACAAATGGAACCAGTGGCTGTTCCTGAAGATGCTGGAAAAAGGCATCGCCTACCGCAAGACCCAGACCGTCAACTGGGACCCGGTCGACCAGACCGTGCTGGCCAATGAACAGGTCATCGACGGCCGCGGCTGGCGCTCCGGCGCACCGGTGGAAAAACGCGAGATCCCCGGCTACTACCTGCGCATCACCGATTACGCGGGCGAACTGCTCGACACCCTGGAAGACGGCCTGCCCGGCTGGCCCGAACGCGTGCGCCTGATGCAGGAAAACTGGATCGGCAAGAGCGAGGGCGTGCGCTTCGCCTTCCGCCACGACATCCGCGACGCGAGCGGCGCCCTGATCCAGGACGGCCTGATGCACGTCTTCACGACGCGCGCCGACACCATCATGGGCGTCACCTTCTGCGCCGTGGCGCCGGAACACCCGCTGGCCGCGCACGCCGCGCAAGGCAATCCCGAACTGGCCGCTTTCATCGAAGCCTGCAAACAGGGCGGCACCACCGAGGCCGAACTGGCCACGCGCGAAAAAGAAGGCCTGCCCACCGGCCTGTCCGTCACCCACCCCCTGACGGGCGAAGCGGTCCCCGTCTGGGTCGGCAACTACGTCCTCATGAGCTACGGCGACGGCGCCGTCATGGGCGTGCCTGCGCACGACGAACGCGACTTCGCCTTTGCGCGCAAATACGGCCTGGCCATCCGCCAGGTCGTCGCCGCCGAAGGCAAGACCTATTCCACCGAAGCCTGGCAGGACTGGTACGGCGACAAGCAGATCGGCCGCACGATCCAGTCCGGCAAGTACGACGGCCTGACCACCCCCGAGGCCGTCCAGGCCGTCGCCGCCGACCTCGCGGCCCAGGGCCTGGGCGAGCTGCGCACCACCTGGCGCCTGCGCGACTGGGGCATTTCCCGCCAGCGCTACTGGGGCACCCCGATCCCCATCATCCACTGCGCCGACTGCGGCCCGGTGCCGGTCCCCGAACAAGACCTGCCCGTGGTGCTGCCCGACGACCTGGTGCCCGACGGCACCGGCAACCCCCTGGCCAAGCACGAAGGCTTTCTGTCCTGCCGCTGCCCGTCCTGCGGCAAGCCGGCGCGGCGCGAAACCGACACCATGGACACCTTCATCGATTCGTCCTGGTATTTCATGCGCTACACCTCGCCGGGCAACGACCAGGCCATGGTGGATGCCCGCAACGATTACTGGATGCCGATGGACCAGTACATCGGCGGCATCGAGCACGCCGTGCTGCACTTGCTGTACGCGCGCTTCTGGACGCGGGTGATGCGCGACCTGGGCATGCTGAAGTTTTCCGAGCCCTTCACGAAACTGCTGTGCCAGGGCATGGTGCTCAACCACATCTATTCGCGCAAGAACGAACGCGGCGGCATCGAATACTTCTGGCCCGATCAGGTCGAAAACCTGACCGACGACAAGGGCGGCATCACCGGCGCCCGCCTGAAATCGGACGGCTCGATGATCGACTACGGCGGCATCGGCACCATGTCCAAGTCCAAGAACAACGGCGTCGATCCGCAATCGCTGATCGACGGCATGGGCGCGGACACCGCCCGCCTGTTCGTGATGTTCGCCAGTCCCCCGGAACAGACCCTGGAATGGTCGGACTCCGGCGTGGACGGCGCGCACCGCTTCCTGCGCCGCCTGTGGGCTTTCTGCCACGGCCACCACGACGCCATCCGCGCCGACGCCGCAACCCCCGTTGACGGAGCCGCGCTGGACGAGGCCGCCGCCGGCCTGCGCCGCCAGATCCACGGACTGCTGCGCCAGGCGGACTACGACTACCAGCGCATCCAGTACAACACCGTGGTCTCCACGGCCATGAAGATGCTCAACACGCTGGAATCGGCCGTCCAGGCGGGCGTGTCCGGCCCGGCCCTGGCCGAGTCCGCCTCCATCCTGCTGCGCGTCCTGTACCCGGTGGTGCCGCACGTCACCTGGCAGTTGTGGCGCGAGCTGGGCCTGGCCGACGCGCTGGGCGATCTGCTGGACGCGCCCTGGCCCCAGGTGGACGAAGCCGCCCTGCGGGCCGACACGGTCGAACTGGTGCTGCAGATCAACGGCAAGGTCCGCGGACAGTTGAGCGTGCCCCAGGAAGCCGACAAGTCCGCCATCGAGGCCCTGGCCCGCGTGCACGAAGCCGTCGGCCGTTTCCTCGAAGGCCGCGACCCCAAGCGGGTCGTGGTCGTGCCGGGCCGGCTGGTCAACGTCGTCGGATAAGGTCACATGATGCCTCTGGCTCCCTTCGCCTCCCTGCGCCGCTTGCGCTTCGTCCTGGCGGGCCTCGCCCTGCTGGCGCTGGGCGCCTGCGGCTTCCACCTGAAGGGGGCCACCCCGCTGCCCTTCCAGACGATCTACACCAACATCAACCTGGACTCCGAGTTCGGCGCCCGGCTGCGCCGCACCGTCACGGCCAACTCGCCGAACACGCGCTTCACCGAGCGCCGCCTGGACGCCGACGTCTTCCTGCACCAGATCACCGAGTCCCAGAACCTGCGCCAGCTTTCCCTGGACGCCGATGGCCGGGTCGAGGAATACGAGCTGAACCTGGACTTCCAGTTCGAACTGCTGGACCGCGAAGGACACGTGCTGCTGCCGCCCACGACGCTGCTCAGCGTGCGCGAACTGCCCTACAACGACCGTATCGTCCAGGCCAAGGAAGGCGAAATCGAGCGCACGTTCAAGGACATGCGCAACGGCCTGATCGACCAGATCATGCGCCGCATGAGCTCGCCCGAGGTCCAGGCCGCCTACGCCAACGCCGCCGATCGCCCCATCGTGCCCATCCCGAATGACGCGGTGCTCAGCACCACGCCCTCGGCCGGCCCGGCTCCGATCCGGCCCTGATATGGACGGGCGCTAGACCATGGCGCGGGCGTCGGCCGCGGACCGCCTGACCGAGCACTACGCCGGCGCGCAGGACCTGCCCGCCTGCACGGTCCTGAGCGGCGACGAGATCCTGCTGCTGACCGAGGCGGCCGACGCCTACCGCGCCGCCGCCATCCGCCTGGGCTGCGCCGAGCGCACCCATCTGGTGATGGACGCCCGCAGCGACTGGGGCACGGCGCTGGCGGCCGCGCAGAACACCTCCTTGTTCGGCGATCTGCGCCTGCTGGAAATCAGCCTGCCCACCGGCAAACCGGGCAAGACCGGGGCCGACACCCTGCAAAAGCTGGCCACGATGGCCGGCGACGGCCATCTGCCGGACCTGCGGCTCCTGATCCGCCTGCCGCAACTGGACCGCGCCACCCAGCAGAGCAAATGGGTCCTGGCCCTGAAGGCCGGCGCCGATTGGACCGACATCGCCTCCATCCCGCGCACGGCGCTGCCGGACTGGATCGACGCCCGCCTGCGACGCCAGGGGTACACGGCCGACGCCGAGACCCTGGCCTGGCTGGCCGACAAGGTCGAGGGCAACCTGCTGGCCGCGCACCAGGAATTGCAGAAACTCGCCCTGCTGCACCCCGCCGGGGCGCTCAGCCTGGAGCAGGTCCAGGCTGCCGTGCTGAACGTGGCCCGCTACAATCTCTATGATCTGCGCGACGCCATGCTGCTGGGCCAGGCCGACCGGGCGCTGACCGTGCTGCGCGGCCTGCAGGCCGAAGGCGAGGCCCTGCCGCTGGTGCTCTGGGCCGTCGGCGAAGAAATCCGCATCCTGACGCGCCTGGCGCCCCATGTCCACGGCGGCCTGGAGGCGGCGATCCGGTCCCAGCGCCTGTTCGGCGCGCGCGAAAAACTGGCCCGCCAGGCCCTGGCCCGCGTCCCGGCCGCCGCCTGGCCCCCGGCCTTGCGCCACACCCACGAAATCGACCGTATCATCAAGGGAATTCCGGTGGACGGCCTGCTGCGGGACCCCTGGGACGAGCTGGAGCGGCTGGTGATGCGCATCGCCACTGCGGGATCGCGCCGCCGTTGAACGCTTTTTGACGCACACACATATGAACGACACCACCACCGTTTTCTCCATGCAGACCCTGGGCCGCCAGGCCCGCCAGGCGGCGCGCATCCTGCGCTCGGCCTCCGGCGCCGCCAAGGCCGCGGCCCTGCGCGCCATGGCCGACGGCCTGCGCACCCGCCGCGCCTGGCTGCAGGCGGAAAACGAACTCGACCTGCACACCGCCGCCGAACGCGGGCTGGACGCCCCCATGATGGACCGCCTGCGCCTGTCCGACCGGGCGCTGGACCTGATGATCGAGGGCCTGCTGCAGATCGCCGCCATGCCCGATCCCATCGGCAGCCTCAGCGAAACCACCACGCGCCCCAACGGCATGCGCGTGGCCCGCATGCGCGTGCCGCTGGGCGTGATCGGCATCATCTACGAATCCCGCCCCAACGTCACCATCGACGCCGCCGCCCTGTGCCTGAAATCCGGCAACGCCACCATCCTGCGCGGCGGCAGCGAAGCCTTCCATTCCAACCGCGCCCTGGGCACGATCATCCAGGCCGGCCTGGAAGCCGCCGGCCTGCCCCCGCATGCGGTGCAGGTCGTGGACACCACCGACCGCGCCGCCGTGGGCGAGATGATCACCCACCCCGAATGGATCGACGTCATCATCCCGCGCGGCGGCAAGGGCCTGATCGCCCGCCTGGCCGACGAATCGCGCGTGCCCCTGATCAAGCACCTGGAAGGCAACTGCCACGTCTATGTCGACAAGGCGGCCGACCTGGACCGCGCCCTGGACATCGCCGTCAACGCCAAGACCTACCGGACCGGCATCTGCGGCGCCATGGAGACCCTGCTGGTACACGCCGACGTGGCCGCCGCCTGGCTGCCGCGCGCGGGCGCCCGCTTTGCCGAACTGGGCGTCGAACTGCGCGCCTGCCCGCGCGCGACGGCGCTGCTGCCCGGCTCGGTCCCGGCCACCGAGGCCGACTGGGCCACGGAATTCCACGACGCCATCCTGGCCGTGCGCGTGGTGGATTCCCTGGACGACGCCATGGACCACATCGCCCGCTACAGTTCCGAGCACACCGAGTCCATCGTCACCGAAGACCTGTCCGCCGCCCAGCGCTTCCAGCGCGAAGTCGATTCCAGTTCGGTCTACGTCAATCTGCCCACCTGCTTCGCCGACGGCTACGAATACGGCCTGGGCGCAGAAATCGGCATTTCCACCAACCGCCTGCACGCCCGCGGCCCGGTCGGGCTCGAAGGCCTGACCATCCAGAAATGGGTGCTGACGGGCGAAGGCCAGTTGCGAGGTTAGGCGCCTCATGCTCTGGGTCAAAGCCTTCCACATCCTGTTCGTCACATCCTGGTTCGCCGGGCTGTTCTATCTGCCACGCATCTACGTCAATCTGGCCCAGACGGACGATCCGGCCGTGCGCACGGCCCTGCTGGGCATGGCGCGGCGCCTGTACCGCTTCATGACGCCGCTGGGCGTCCTGGCGCTGGCGCTGGGCCTGTGGCTCTGGCTGGGCTACGGCATCGGCCAGGGCCAGGGCTGGATGCACGCCAAACTGCTGGCCGTGGCCGGCCTGCTGGTCTTCCACCTGGCCTGCCGCCGCCACCTGCTGGCCCTGAGCGCCGGCGTCAACCGGCACTCTCACCGCTACTTCCGCTGGTTCAACGAAATTCCGGTCCTGCTGCTGTTGCTGGTCCTGATCCTGGTGGTCGTCAAACCCTTCTGATCGCCGATGAACGATTCCACGACACGCAAGACACTGAGCCTGAAGAAAAAGGCCCCCTCCGCTCCAACCCGCACCGGGCCGGACGAGGAACCCCGCAAGCGCTCGGGCGCCCGCGCGCGCCAGGCCGCCCTGCAGGAGCACGCGCGCCAGGGACGGCCGGGCGCTGAACCCGAGGCCCCCGCCGAAGCCCCTGCGGCCCGACGGCCGGCCCGTACCGGCGCGCCGGATCGCGGGCCCCGGACCGAGCGCGGCGACCGGCCGGCGCGTGCAAAGTCCGGGGCGCCGGCGCGGGACCGCGGGGACCGGGCGGACCGGCCCTACGCCGACCGGCCGCGCCCGCAACGCGCCGAAGGCGCAGCGGACCGCCCCTGGAGCCGCGCGGACAAACCGCGCACCGACCGGCCGCCTCGCGCCGAAGGCGGCACCGACACCCCGCGCATCCAGCGCCTGCCGCGCACCCCGCGCCAACCGCGCCGATCCGAGATTTTCGCCGTCTTCGCGCCCTGCCCGCACGGGCTGGAAGAAGCCCTGGCGCTGGAACTGCAGGCCCTGGGCTACGAGGCCGTGCAGGCCGGACGCGCCGGCTGCCATTTCCAGGCGGACTGGTCCGGCGTGCTGCGCGCCAACCTGTATTCCCGCCTGGCGACCCGGGTCCTGGTCCAGGTCGCCCAGGCCGACGTCCACACCGAAGACGACATCCTGGCCCTGGCACGCGACACCGAATGGGAGCGCTGGTTCGGCCCGGAACATTCCCTGCGCGTGGACACCTCGGCCATCCGCAGTCCCATGCACAGCCTGCAGTACTGCAATCTGCGGGCCAAGGACGGCATCTGCGACCGCCTGCGCGACCGTGAAGGCGACCGGCCCAGCATCGACACCGTCCGCCCGGACGCGCGCGTCCATCTGTTCCTGGACGAACGGCGCGCCACGCTGTACCTGGACGTCTCCGGCGAATCCCTGTTCAAGCGCGGCTGGCGGCTGGACAAGGGCGAGGCGCCGCTGCGCGAAAACCTGGCCGCCGGCCTGCTGGCCCTGTCCGGCTGGCCGCCCGATACCCCGCTGCTGGACCCTTTCTGCGGCAGCGGCACGCTGTTGATCGAGGCCGCCTGGATCGCCCTGGGCGTGCCGCCGGGCATCTGGCGCCCGTTCGGCTTCGAGCGGCTGCGCGCCCACGACGCCCGCCTGTGGCGCGACCTGAAGGAAGACGCCCGTGCGCGGATCGCCCCGCGTCTGGAACAACCCCTGGTCGGCTGCGACATCAACCCAAGCGCCATAGAATCCGCACGCGCCAACGCCGAGCGCGCCCACCTGAGCCCGGACACGATCCGCTTCGAGGTCTGCGACGCGCGCCGGATGCCGCCCCCCGAATCCGCCGGCTGGATCGTCACCAACCCGCCCTACGGCGAACGGCTGGCGGACGAAGACACGGAACTGTGGCCGGAATGGGCCAGCTGGCTGAAGCGCCACTACGGCGGCTGGCAGCTCAACGTCATCACCAGCGACCTCGACCTGCCCGGCCGGATGCGGCTGAAAGCCCGCCGGCGCCACCCGCTGCACAACGGCGCCCTGGACTGCCGCC
Organism: Castellaniella hirudinis; assembly: GCF_042651965.1. Taxonomy (NCBI): domain Bacteria; kingdom Pseudomonadati; phylum Pseudomonadota; class Betaproteobacteria; order Burkholderiales; family Alcaligenaceae; genus Castellaniella; species Castellaniella hirudinis. The sequence goes on along the minus strand of NZ_JBHSDY010000005.1, from coordinate 337,189 downwards.
TGTTCCAGTTCGAGCTGGTGGCGGCCGGCTATCGGGACCGGGCTTAGGCGCGAGTCCCGGCGCGGCCCGATGCGCCCGCTCCGGGCGTTGCGACGGCCCGCCTGCCCTGCCGCTTGCTCCAGCGCGCCTCGGGGGGCAGCCGCATGTGGTGATCCCGGGCGTCACGCAGGGCGTCCATCAAGTCCAGGGCGGGCCGCGCCAGCGGCCGGAGCGCGTCGTAGACGAGACAGATTTTCCGCTCGAGCACCGGACTCCGGACGACCTTGTAGTCCAGGCTGACGAACTGGACCGTCGGCAGCAGCAGCGACGGAAGGATGGTGACGCCTATTCCGGCAGACACCAGGCCGCCGATCGCATTGACTTCCCTGACATGCAGCAAGGCTTTGGGCGAAATCCCGAGCTTTTGCGCCAGCTCATGGAGCTGCAGGTGGATGCTGCTCTTCTGGTCGAAGGCGATGATGGGTTCGTCCTGCAGATCGGCCCATGTCACTTGCGCCATGGCGGCGAAGCGATGGTCCGGACGGAAAATACAAACGAAACGATCCGTCGCCAGAGTTTCCGACTGCAGGTCCGGCGGCGTCCTGTGCAAGGCGGTGACGGCGAAATCGACGTCTCCGCCCGATACCTGCGCCAATATTTCCTCCGAGAAACCGTCCTGTATGGATACTTCGACCTCGGGGCGTTGCTGGCAGAAACGCGACAGGATGTCCGGCAACAGGGTGCTGGCCACCGAACTGACCGTGGCCAGCCGGACGGAACCGCTCCGTCCCGCCAGATAACCGGAAAAATGATTCAGCCCCTTCTCGAACTGGGCCACGATGGTGCGCGCAACAGCCACGAAACGCTCGCCCTCCGGCGTCAGGCCGACGCTGCGCGTCGTGCGGCGAAACAAGGCCACGCCCAGGCTCGACTCGACTTCCTGGATGGTTCTGCTGATCGATGATTGCGAGACATAGAGTTTGCCGGCCGCGGCGGTATAGCCGCCGTTGTCCAGCACCGCCAGGACCACCCGCATATGGCGAATGTCTATATTAATGCCCATATTGCATCAATCCATCCAATATTTATATTGGACTGTAATTAGTTCGCGGCATACAGTCAATCAATCCCCGGGCATGCCAATCAACCACACCTCATCGAGAAGACAGAATGCCAGAAGTCGTCACGCACCGTGAAGGCCATTGCCTCCACATCGTTTTCAACCGGCCCGAGCGCCTCAACGCGGTCAACGAACCGCTCTACCAACAGACGCTTGCCGCCTTGAGGGAAGCGGAAACGGACGGCCAGACCCGCTGCGTCGTGCTGTCCGGCCAGGGCAGGGCCTTCTGCGCGGGCGCCGATCTGAAGGCCCACGGCTCCGGACAGCGCTCCGAACGGGAACGAACCGAATACGTCATGCTGGGGCAGGAGGTCTGCGCCCAGATCCAGCGCATGCGCATTCCCGTGGTGGCCCAGGTGCATGGCTACGCGATCGGCGGCGGCGCCGAAATCGCCACCTCCGCCGACTTCCTGGTCATCGCCGAAGATGCCATGATCGGCTTTCCGGAATCCGCCATCGGGACCTATGTCGGCGGCGGCGTGACGACCCGCCTGCCCCGGCTGGTGGGTCTGCGCAAGGCGGCCGAACTGCTCCTGTTCGGCCGGCGCATCAGCGGTGCGGAAGCGGTGCGCTGCGGGCTGGCGAATGCCGCAGTCCCGCAGGAAGGCCTGGCGGCGGCGACCGCCAACATCACAAGCATCCTATGCGCCAATGCGCCGGTCTCCATGGCCGTGATCAAAGCGGCCATCAATACCTCAACGCCCCCGGACGACGTGTTCAGGACCGAGGCGCGCGCCTTGCTGGATATCATGCGGACCGATGATTGGCTTGAAGGCGTGCGCGCCTTCGCCGAAAAGCGAACGCCCCGGTTCTCCGGCAAGTAGGGAGCGGACCATGGACTTGTGCAGCATGGACATGGAACAGGACAGCGCCGTCGACCGCATGATGGAGCCACGCTCGATCGCGATCGTGGGAGCGTCCTCCGACGCCAGGAAGCGGGGCTACCAGATCGTCGAATCCCTGGTTCGCAACGGCTACCCGCATCCGATCTATCCAATCAACCCCAAAGGCGGCGCCATCCTCGGGATACCGGTCCTGTCCAGTATCGATGAACTGCCCCTGGAGCTGGATCTCGCCGTCATCGCCAGGCCGGCGGACCAGGTCATCCCGATACTGGAGGCGTGCTGCCGCCGGCGGGTCGCCGGCGCGGTCATCCTCGCCAGTGGATTCAAGGAGTCGGGTCCGGACGGGGCCCGGCGCCAAGAGGCCTTGCAATCCTTTCTCGCAACCCACGACATCAGGGTCATCGGCCCCAATACATCCGGCATCATCAATTTCAACCATGGCGCCGACCTGGTAGGCCTGAAGCAGCAGTGCCGCATCGGCCCCATCAGCGCGGTGACGCAAAGCGGCAACATGCTGCTGTCCTTGCTGGCCGATATCGAGCACCACCGCACTCCGGGCCTGGACGCGTACGCCGGCCTGGGCAATCAGGCCGATGTCGATGTCGCGGAACTGATCCTGGCATTCAGCCGGCGGGCCAGCACGAAGGCCATCGCCGTGCACGCGGAGGGGCTGCATGACGGCCGCGCCTTGATCGCAACCGCCGCCGAGGTCAGCCGCGGGTGCCCCATCGTGCTCGTACGCGGCGGCCGTTCGGAAGCAGGCCGCCACACGGCGCTGTCGCACACCGGCTCGGTGTCGGGCTCCGACCGGGTCGCCACGGGGCTGCTCGGGCAGGCCGGCATCATCCAGGTAGAGCGCGTGGACGAACTGGCAGTCGTGGCCGGGGCCCTGTCCAGCCTGCCCCTGCCCAAAGCCGGCAAGGGCGTCGCAATCGTGAGCGACGGCGGCGGGCACGCGACCTTGGCCGCCGACAGCCTGACAGCCGCCGGCCTGCGTCTGGCGACGCTGTCCGAACAGGCCCGCCAGGCCCTGCACCGGTATCTTGGCGCAACGGCTGCGGTCAGCAATCCGATCGACGTGGCCAGCGCCGGCGACGCATCGCCGCGCCTGTTCGCGCAATGCATCGAACTGCTGCAATCGGAGCCCGACGTGGGGGTGATCCTGGTCGTAGGCCTGCTGGGCGGATATCACCTGCGATTCGATCCCGAGGACGAGGTGCAGGAAAACGCGGCCTGCCTGGACATCGGCCGGACCGCGGCCGCCGGCAAATTCCCGGTCGTGGTGCATAGCTGCTATGAGCATCGGCGGCCCGCCGCCCACCAGCACTTGCGCGAACATGGCATTCCCGTGCTCGGCTCCATCGAGCATGCCGTATCCTGCGTGCAGGCGCTGGTGCGGCGCAGCCATTGGCTGGCAACCGCGGCGCAACGCACCGATGCGCAGGCGCTGGGCCGGTACGCCCGACCGACCGGCCAACGCACGGCATCCGTGCTCTCCGAGCCCGAGGCGCGCGCGTCGCTGGCCGCAGCCGGCGTTGATACGGGCCCCTGGCTGTTCGCGGAAAATGCGGCGCAAGCCCGCGCCCACGTCGCGGCGCTGGGCCGCCCGTGCGCGTTCAAGATCGTCGCCGACGGCATATCCCACAAATCCGATGTAGGCGGAGTGCGCTTGAACGTCGGCGAGGATCTGGCGGAGACGGCCTGGACCGGTATGGTCGAAGCCGTGCGCCGCGCGCATCCGGACAGCGCCATCCGCGGCGTGATCGTGACGCCCATGATCGATGCCGGCACGGAGCTGCTGATCGGCGTCACGGTGGACCCCGGTTTCGGCCCCATGATCGCCTTCGGAGCCGGCGGAGTGACCATCGAGGCCCTGCAGGACATCGCCTTTCGCGCCTTGCCGCTGACCGAGCTCGAAGCGAAGGAAATGATTCTTGAAACCCGTATTGCGAAGATCCTCGCCGGTTATCGCCGCCTGCCCTCGATAGACATGGACACGCTCGCCCGCTTCATCGTGGACATCGGCGCATCCTCCTTGCGGATGGAGAACCTGGCGGATCTGGAATTCAACCCTGTCATCCTGAACCAATCGGGACTGCATATCGCCGACGTCAGATTGATATCCGCCCCGTAAGCCCCGGCCCGTCGCCGATTCCTTCCAATCGGCGGCGGACTCTTTACCATACCAAGATGCAATAGGAGGAGACTTCAGCATGCACACCAAAACATTCAGCCACCGGAAAAAAATGTGCCTGGCCGCGGCCGCCTGGTCGCTGTGCGCCACGGTCCTGACGGCCACGGCCATCGCCGCGGACGGCCCCGACCGGGGGAGCGCATACACAAGCAAACTGCAGCTCGGGACCGCCAACCCCGGCGGCGGGTACTACACCATGGGGTCGGAGTACGCGAATATCTTCGAAAAGCGTATCGACATCCCTGATCTGCGCGTATCGGCCATCCAAACCAGCGGCTCGGTGGACAATCTCGCCAAGATCAGCCGCGGCGAGATCGAACTCGGCCTGGCGCAAGCCACCACCGCCAAGCTCGTCCTCAGCGGCGAAGGGAAATACAAGAACGTCAATACCGAGCCTGTCGGCCTGCTCGGCTGCCTTGAGCCGTATGCGCTGCATGCGTTCACACTGGCGGATACCGGAATCCGGTCCATCGGCGACCTGAAGGGCAAGCGGGTGGCCATCGGCGCGCCCGGTTCGGCAAACCAGCTTGCCTCCAAGGCGCTGATGAGCGCCTATGGCTTGTCCGACGGCGACTACCAGGCTTTCTCCGAAGCCTCCGACAGCGCGCGCCAGCGCCTGCGCGACGGGAATCTGGATGCCATCTTCGACGTCCAGCCGGTGCCCTTCCCCGGCTTGCAGGAGCTGGAGTCGGCCAAGGGCGGCGTGCGCCTGCTGTCCATCGAACCGCAGCAGCTCCAATCGCTGTTGGCCCATAGCGACTTTTCACCCTATACCATCGCAGCCGGCAGCTACGGCTTCGCCAAGGAGCCGGTGCAGACCGTTTCCGATTGGTCCTGCCTGTTCGCCTCGAAGGCCAAGGTCAGCCCAAAGCTGGCGTACGAATTGACGCGAACGCTCTATGAACATGCCGGCGACCTGACGCTGCCGGCCAAACAGGCCATCGACGTCAATACCGCGATTCCGCCGAATCTGAACCTGCGGCTCCATCCCGGGGCCGAACAATATTTCAAGGACAAAGGCATCATCAAGGACTAAACCCGCCCCATGGCCCCGCGATTCATGAAGGACGACGTGAAGATGACCCGGACAACAGACGAAAGCCAAGCGCTCAATATCCCGATCGAGGGTGAACAGCAGCAGAGCACCACGCGATGGCGCAAGTCCGCATTTCTCCTGGGCACACTGCTGACCCTGTTCCAACTCTATACGGCGTTTTTCGGGTCCTACGTCTCGATCGTCCAGGGGGCCGTCCACCTGGGCCTGGCCTGCGCACTGATCTTCCTGGTGTACCCGGCCAGCGCGCGGGCCGTAGACTCCAGGCCGCGCAGAATCATCGACTTGCTGCTGGCCTCGCTGGCCGCCGCCAGTTGCCTGTACATCCTGTTCAACTACGAACGGCTGGTCGACGATGCGATCCTGTTCGGCTACAGCGGCCTGGATATCGCGGCGGCTACGGTGGGAATCGCCCTGGTGCTGGAGGCCACACGGCGCAGCGTCGGTCTGCCGATCGTCCTCATCGCCCTGGGTGCGCTCGCCTATAGCCTGTTCGGCAACCATAGCCCGGTCTTCACCCATCCGGGCCTCAGTTGGAACCGGCTGGCAACCGAGGCGTTCTTCACCACCTCCTCGGTATTCGGCACGCCGATCCAGGTCTCGGCGACATTCATCTACCTGTTCCTGTTCTTCGGGGTGGTGCTGATCCATACCAACGTCGGCAAGTTTTTCACCGACATCGCCTTCCTGGCAGTGGGCCGGCTGACCGGCGGCCCTGCCAAGGCCGCCGTGATCGCCAGCGGCTTGCAAGGCATGGTCTCCGGCAGTTCGGTATCCAATACCGTAGCTTCCGGGTCCTTCACCATTCCCATGATGAAACAGGCCGGATTCCGCCCGGAGTTCGCGGGCGCCACCGAAGCGGCCGCCTCCACCGGCGGGCAACTGGCCCCCCCTGTCATGGGGGCGGCCGCCTTCATCATGGCCGCCATGACCGGCGTACCCTACAACGAGATCATCGTCCTGGCCGCCGGACCCGCCATCCTGTACTTTCTCGGCATTTTCCTCTCGGTACACTTCGAAGCGAAGAGAATGGGCATCACGGGGCTGCGCCGGGATCAGTTGCCCCCGCGCAGCCTGATCCTCAGGAAAGGCTACCTGTTCGCCCCCCTGCTCACGATCGTCGTGGCCCTGCTGATCGGCAGGACGCCGACTTTCGCCGCCCTGCTGGCAATCGGCGTGACCTTGATCGTCAGCGGGTTCTCCGCCGAGGACCGGATGGGCCTGGCCCGCCTGGCGGGCCTGCTGGCGGCCGGCGCACGCGCTGCGCTGCCCGTCATCGCCGCTTGCGCCACGGCCGGGATCATCGCGGGCACCGTCACGATCACGGGCCTGGGAGGCAAACTGGCTGCCGGCGTCATTGAAATCGCATCGGGCTATTTCTCGCTGACCCTGATCATGACCATGCTGGCCTGCCTGGTGCTGGGCATGGGCCTGCCCACCACGGCGAATTACGTGGTGACGGCGACGGTCGCCGCGCCCATCCTGGCCGCACACTTCAGCGTGCCCGTGATCGCCGCGCATATGTTCGTGTTCTATTTCGGCATTCTGGCGGACATCACCCCTCCAGTGTGCCTGGCCGCTTACGCGGGCGCCGGTATCGCGGGCGCAAATCCCATGCGCACCGGCGTCATCGCCTTCAAGCTCGCAGTGGGCGCCGTGATCGTGCCGTACGCGTTCATGCTGAACCCGATCCTGCTGCTGGAGGACGCGAGCCTCGGCCACTACCTGTTTTCGATCACCATGACATTGCTGGCGATCACCTGCGTCAGCGCCGCCATGTCGGGCTATCTTCTGAACCATGCCCGTCCATTCGAGCGGCTGGGCCTGTTCGTGGCCGGCATCCTCCTGATCTCCCCCGCCCCCATGCTGCTGGGTGCAGGCTTGCTTCTGCTCTCAACGATCGCTGTCTCGCAACTGGTGTGCGGCCGGCGGCAAAGCCGCGGATCGACCCAGTGACACAACGGCGCTTGTTCCAGTTCGAGCTGGTGGCGGCCGGCTATCGGGACCGGGCGTAGGGTTTTGGCCACACTTCCAGGGTCCGGCAACCGGCCGGACCCGGTCAGCCATCCAGGGACTTGCATAACACCTAGGGTTTTCCCTATAATAGGGTTAACCCGAGCGAAACGCTCTTTTCAAGTGAAGAGACTTGCTATGAAAAACCTGCAAACCACCGACATCCGCCTGACCGACGCCCTGGAACGCCAACTGCTGCAAGAAGCCATCGAAGCCCAGCATGAATTTGCGCTGGACCACGCCGTCAAGCACCTGTTCCAGAAGATCGCCGGCTTCTTCAAGACGCCCGAAGGCCGCGTGCACCACACGGTCCGCACCGCCCACTAAGCCGCTCCGGCTGAGTCGCAGGGCCGCCCCATCGGGCGGCCTTTGTTTTGCCGCCGGGACGCCCCAAGGCGTGGGGCGCTTTTTTTCAGCGATAATGGATGGTTTTCAAAAGCCCATCCGCCGCGCCATGTCCGTTTCCGCACCGGCCGTCCCGACCGCTCCGCCGCGCCTGCGCCGCTTTGCCTGCATGATGTACGAGGGCGTGCTGCTCTTTGGTGTGGTGTTTCTGGCGGGGTATCTGTTCGACACCCTGACCCAGAGCCGCAGCGGCCTGATGCTGCGCCACGGCCGCCAGGTGTTTCTGTTTCTGGCCATCGGCGTCTATTTCCTGGCCTGCTGGCGGCGCGGCGGCCAGACCCTGCCGATGAAGACCTGGAACATCCGCCTGACGGATCGCGGCGGCCGCCCCCTGCGGGGCATCCGCATGCTGCTGCGCTACCTGCTGCTGTGGCCGTTGCCGCTGCTGGCCGCCCTGGCGATCGCCGGGCTGTCGCACGCGACGGGCTGGGCCTCGTTCGATCTGCTGATCGTCGGCGCCCCGTTCACCCTCTTCCTCTGGACCTGGATCGATCCCCAGGGCCAGTTCCTGCACGACCGGCTGCTGGGCACCGAACTGCACGACCTGCGCCCCGCCCCCTCCGCCTGAATTCACGCACCCGGCCGCGCCACCCCGGAATCCCCGCATGAGCGACACTCTGAAGAAATACCTGACCGCCGACCGCGGCACCCGCATCCAAGCCCTGCGCCTGACCCAGGCCTGGCAGACCGGACTGGCCCACCAGAACCTCCCCCCCGTGCTGGTCGGCCTGCTCGGCGAACTGGCCGCCGCCAGCGTGTTGCTGGCGGGCAATATCAAGTTCGACGGGTCGGTCGTCCTGCAGCTCCAGGGCAACGGCCCGGTGCGCCTCATCATGGTCGAATGCACCTCGGCCCTGGACCTGCGGGCCACGGCCCACCTGCGCGAAGACGCCGAACCGCCCGCCGACGCCGGGTTGCAGGATCTGCTCAATGCCGACGGCCAGGGCCGCTTCATGGTGATGCTGGACCCCTCGGGGCGCCAGGCCGGCGCCACGCCCTACCAGGGCATCGTGCCCCTGGAAGGCGACACGGTCGCCGCCGTCCTGGAACACTATATGAAGCACTCGGAGCAACTGGACACCCGGCTCTGGCTGGCTGCCGACACCCAGGCCTGCGCCGGACTGCTGCTGCAACGCATGCCCGGCGCATCGACGCCGGCTGGCGCGGCGGAACCCGACGCCGACGTGGACACGGCCTGGACGCACTGCACGACCCTGGCCGAGACGCTGGAACGCGAGGAACTGCGCACGGCCGACTCCGACACCCTGATCCATCGTCTGTTCTGGGAAGACGATCTGCTGGCCTTTCCCGAACAGACGGTGCGCTGGCACTGCCCCTGCAGCCGCGATCGGGTCGCCGGCATGCTGCGCACGCTGGGCCGCCAGGAGGTCGAGGACATCCTGGCTGAACAGGGCCACGTCCACATCGCCTGCAACTTCTGCGGCCAGCCTTACGATTTCGATGCGGTGGACTGCGCCGCCCTGTTCGTCGACAGCCCCGACGCCCTGCAGGCTCCCGGCTCGGATACGCTACACTGAGCCGCGCCATCGGGAAAATCCCATCAGGGTTTGCACGGTCGCGCCCGCCGCGCCCGTAGAGCGCGGCGGCGCGACCGTGCACAATAAGAGGATCGAGTCCAGGGCAGGGGATTCACGATGTTTTTCCAGATCGTCCATATCAGTGGCACGACGGTTTATTGCATCTGCGCCATCCTGCTGTGGTGGATCAACCGCGTGCCCAGGACCAATCCGGGCGCCGGATGGTGGGCCGGCGCCATCCTGGCCGCCGCCGTGTCCCGCGCGCTGCTGTTCGCTCTGGATGGCGCCGGTGATCCCCGCACGGTCCTGTTCGCTTACGGCCTCTTCTCGGGACTGGAAAAAACCCTGCTGGCCCTCGGCATCGTCCGCTTCTTGAAACTGCCCGCAGGCGAACGCTGGGTCCGTACCGCCGCCGGCCTGTTCGGCGGCGGACTCGTGCTGGCCTGGCTGTCCCCGGCCCTGCCTCTCTGGACCCTGCGCGCCGCCCTGGCCGGATTCAATCTCGGCATGCTCGCTTTCGTGGCCATCGCCTGCCTGCGCCACTGCCCGGCAGACACCGGTCCCTGGCTGCGGGTCGCGGCCTTCTTCTCCGGACTGCTGGCCCTGCACTGGGCGACCGCCTTTCCCCTGATCGAAGCCTTCCCGGGCTGGCGGGTCACCGGACTGGCCCTGGGCACCGTTCTGGTGCTGGTCCAGTACCTGGCGCTGCTGGCCTGCGTGCTGCGGCAATTCCAGCAGCGGCTGATGGACGCCGAAAGCAAGGCGCTCGATCTTGCCTACTTCGATCCGCTGACCGGCCTGAACAACAAGAACTATCTCAGCAAGCTGTTCGAGCAGGCCCTGGTGCTGGCGACGCGTCCCCACCATCTGGTCGCCGTCTGCTATATCGATCTGGACAATTTCAAACCCATCAACGACAGCGCCGGACACAAAGCCGGGGACATGGTGCTGCAGGAAGTCGCGCAGCGGCTGAAATCCTGCATCCGCAGCACCGATATCAGCGCGCGCATCGGCGGCGACGAATTCGTCGTCGTCGCCACACAACTGGAACAGCCGGATCAGGTCGAGCGGATCGCGTCCAAACTGCTGGAGCGGCTGAGCGCGGACATCCACATCGGCGGCGCCACCTATCCCCTGGGCGCCAGCATCGGCATCAGCCTGTACCCCCAGCACGGCGACACCCTGTCCTCGCTGATCGACGCGGCCGACACGGCCATGTACCAGGTCAAATCCACCCATAAGAACGGCTACGCCCTGTACGACCAGTCCGAACCGCCGGAACGCGCCGCCGCAGCCGGATGAGGCATGATGGTCCGTCTGCGTCCCCGCACGAGGCGCGACATCCCGGTCATAGAGGAATCGCCCCACTATTCCGCCCGGCAGGCGGGCCTGCATACTGGCCCGCATGTCGTACCCCCGCCATCTCCTCCCCGAAACGTCTTCCGGCCCGCCCCGCCTCGCGCCGTGGCCGCAGCGTGACAGCGGCCTTGCCCGCCGTACCGCCGCGCGGCGCCGCCAGCGCGGCGCAGGCATGGCCGGTTTCCTGCTGGCAGCCGTCCCGATCCTGACGCTGGGGCTGGGCGGCGTGGAAGCCGCGCACTGGTCCGGCCTGCGCCAGACGCTCAGCCTGGCCCTGATGGAAGCCGCCCGCGCAGGCGCCACACAGCAGGCCCGGCCGCAGGCCATCGCCCAGGCCTTCGAACACGGTCTGCGCATGGCTTATCCTGCCCCCCGCGCCGCCGCCCGGGCGCTGCAGGAACGCCGGGCCGCCCTGGGCGGCGCCCCCTGGCGCATCCGCATCGCACGGCCGACCCCCGAGGTCTTCCTGGATCACGCCGACCCGGACGTGCGCGGGCCGCGCGCCTACCCCGGCCAGCCCCTGATCCGCAACGACTACCAGGCGCGGCAGCAGACGCGCCGACAGGCCCAGGGCTGGCCGCAAGGCCGAGGTCCCCGCTCCGGCCTCAACATCCACGAAGCCAACACCCTGGTCCTGGAACTCTGGTGGCCGCACCGTCCTCTGGTGCCGGGCGTCGGGGCCATCGTGCGGTCCCTGGCCCCTCTGGCGGATGACCCTGCCCAGGCACGTCTGATGGCCGCGGGTTATCTGCCGTTTCGCCGCCGGGTCACCGTCGCCATGCAGTCGCACCCGGCCGCCTGGCCGGATCTGGCGGACGGACGCGTGACGCATGGCGTATCCGCGCCGCCGGGGTGGGCTGCGGGACAAACGGGGCGGGATGGTGCGACAAGCACAAACGCGGCCTGGGCAGAAGCAGCCATGCCGGACGCAGGCGCAACGGAAGGCCCGACGTTACAGGCCGATGATCTGGATAGCGGAGAAAGCCCGGACGACAACGCCACGGACATGGCTCAAGAAACAGGAGCAATGACGCCCCCTGGACCGGAGGCCGCTGCCTGCGAGCCGGCGCCCTGAGACGCGAGACCCGGCGCGTTACTGCCGGGGCAGCACCTGGACGAAGTATTCGCCCTCGCGGATCATGTTCAACTCGCCGCGGGCGCGTTCCTCGACCGCCGAAATCCCGGTCTTGAGATCCTGGACTTCGGCCTGCAAGGCGTTGTTGCGTGCGGTCAGGGCCTCGTTGGCCTCGGCTTCCGTCTGCACCTGCGCCTGCAGGCCGCGCAGGCTGAGCCAGCCGCCCTTCCCCCACCACAGCGGATACTGTGTCGCCAGGGTCAGGGCCAGCAGGGCGAGGCTCAGCAGGCGCATAAGGCCTTAGCGCAGGTTGTAGAACGCCGACGTGCCGGGGTAGGAGGCGACTTCGGCCAGTTCTTCCTCGATGCGCAGCAACTGGTTGTACTTCGCCATGCGGTCGGAACGCGACAGCGAGCCGGTCTTGATCTGCATGGCGTTGGTGGCCACCGCGATGTCGGCAATGGTGGAGTCCTCGGTCTCGCCGGAACGGTGCGAAATCACCGCCGTGTAGCCCGCGCGCTTGGCCATTTCGATGGCCGCGAAGGTTTCCGTCAGCGTCCCGATCTGGTTGATCTTGATGAGGATCGAATTGGCGATGCCCTGGTCGATCCCCTTTTTCAGGATCCTGGTGTTGGTGACGAACAGGTCGTCGCCCACCAGTTGGACCTTGCGGCCCAGTTGTTCGGTCAGCAGCTTCCAGCCTTCCCAGTCGTCCTCGGCCATGCCGTCCTCGATGGAGACGATAGGGTACTTATCGCACCAGGAGGCCAGCAGATTGGCGAAGTCCTGGGAGCTGAGGGCAATGCCGCCTTCGCCGGCCAGATGGTATTTGCCGTCGCGGTAGAACTCGGAACTGGCGCAATCCAGGCCCAGCACGACTTGGGAACCGGCCTCGTAGCCGGCTTCGCCGATGGCCTTGAGGATCAGTTCGATCGCGGCCTCGTGGTTGGCCACGTTGGGGGCGAAACCGCCCTCGTCGCCGACCGCCGTGGACATGCCGGCCGCGCCGATGATTTTCTTCAGCGCGTGGAAGACTTCGGCGCCCATGCGCAGGGCCTCGCGGAAGCTGGAGGCGCCCACCGGCAGGATCATGAATTCCTGCAGGTCCAGGGTGTTGTTGGCGTGCGCGCCGCCGTTGATGACGTTCATCATCGGCACCGGCATCTGCATCGGGCCGCTGCCGCCGAAATAGCGGTACAGCGACAGGCCGGCGTCGTCGGCGGCTGCGCGGGCCACGGCCATGCTGGCCGCCAGGATCGCGTTGGCGCCCAGGCGGCTCTTGTCTTCGGTGCCGTCCAGGTCGATCAGGGTGCGGTCGATGAAGGTCTGTTCCTGGGCGTCCAGGCCCATCAGCGCCTCGGAGATTTCGGTGTTGACGTGCTCGACGGCGCGCAGCACGCCCTTGCCCAGGTAGCGGGACTTGTCGCCGTCGCGCAGTTCGATGGCCTCGCGCGAACCGGTGGATGCGCCCGACGGCACCGCCGCCCGCCCCATCGCGCCCGATTCGAGCAACACGTCGCATTCCACGGTGGGGTTGCCGCGCGAGTCGAGGATTTCGCGTCCGATGATGTCTACGATTGCACTCATGGTCTGACAGTCCTGCCTGTGTAGAGGGTGGGTGAAAAGGGGAACCCCGCCATTTTAACGGGATGCCGACAGAGCCAGTCTACCCCGGGATTCCAGCCGGCCGCACACGGCGACATTTATAGTGACTATTCGACGGCCTTAGAGACCGCCCTCGTTCAACATGCCGGACTGCTTGACGCAGCGGTCCAGCTCGGCCAGGCATTCCAGCAGGCCGCGCATGCGGTCCAGCGGCACCGCGTTGGGGCCGTCGGACAGGGCCTGGGCGGGGTTCGGATGGGTTTCCATGAACACTCCCGCCACGCCGGCCGCCACGGCGGCGCGCGCCAGCACCGGCACGAATTCGCGCTGGCCGCCGGAATGCGTGCCCTGCCCGCCCGGCAGTTGCACCGAATGGGTGGCGTCGAACACCACCGGGCAGCCCGTGCCGCGCATGATCGCCAGCGAACGCATGTCCGACACCAGGTTGTGATAGCCAAAGGACGCGCCGCGTTCGCAGACCAGGATATTGCTGCCGTCGCCGCCGGCCTCCAGGGCTGCGGCGCGCGCCTTGGTCACGACCTGGACCATGTCTTCCGGCGCCAGGAACTGGCCCTTTTTGATGTTGACCGGCTTCAGCGTGGCCGCGCAGGCCTGGATGAAATCCGTCTGGCGGCACAGAAAAGCCGGCGTCTGCAGCACGTCGACCACGGCGGCGACCTCGCGGGCCTGGCCCGTTTCATGCACGTCGGTCAGCACCGGCACGCCCAGTTGGCGGCGCACGTCGTCCAGGATCTTCAGGCCCTCGTCCATGCCCGGCCCCCGGAACGAGGCGCCGGAACTGCGGTTGGCCTTGTCGAAAGAACTTTTATAGATGAAAGGGATCCCCAGCGCCCGGGTCATTTCCTGCAGCACCCCCGCCGTCTCGAAAGCCAGTTCGCGCGATTCGATGACGCAGGGGCCGGCGATCAGAAACAGGGGATGCTCGATACCGGCCTGAAAATGACACAGTTGCATGGGGACTCCTTGAATAGGCCGAAATCAGGCCTGCTTCGCCTTGGGCTGTTCCGACTGGCGACGCTGGTACGCCAGCGCAGCCTGGACGTAGCTGGTGAACAGCGGATGCCCGTCGCGCGGCGTGGACGTGAATTCCGGGTGGAACTGCACGCCCATGAACCACGGGTGCGCGGGGATCTCCATGATTTCCGGCAGGTTTTCCGTGGGCGTGCGGGCGCTGATCACCAGGCCGGCTTCTTCCAGGCGGTGGACGTAGACGTTGTTGACTTCGTAGCGGTGACGGTGGCGTTCGTTGACCTCGGCGCCATAGATGTCAAAGGCGCGCGTGCCCGGCTTGACGGGGCAGCGCTGGGCGCCCTTGCGCATCGTGCCGCCCAGGTCCGACCCTGAATCGCGCTTTTCGACCTTGCCTTCGCGGTCCTGCCATTCGGTGATCAGCGCCACCACCGGGTGGGCCGCCGCAGGATCGAATTCGGTGCTGTTGGCCCCGCCCAGACCGGCGACGTGGCGGGCGAATTCCACCACCGCCAGTTGCATGCCCAGGCAGATGCCCAGGTAGGGGATGCCGTTCTCACGGGCGTAGCGGATCGCCTTGATCTTGCCCTCGGTGCCGCGCTTGCCGAAACCGCCCGGCACCAGAATGGCGTCCAGGCCGGCCAGGCAGGCCGTGCCCTGGCTCTCGATTTCCTCGGAATCCAGATATTCGATGTGGACCCGCGCATGCGTATGGATGCCCGCGTGGACCAGGGCCTCGGACAGAGACTTGTAGGATTCGGTCAGGTCGACGTATTTGCCCACCATGCCGATGGTGATGGATTCACGCGGGTTTTCCAGATCGTGCACCAGGCGGTCCCAGACCGTCAGGTCGGCCGGCGGCGGGGTCAGGGCCAGCGCGTCGCAGACCAGGCTGTCCAGGCCTTGCTGATGCAGCATGGCGGGAATCTTGTAGATCGAATCCGCGTCCCAGACCGAGATCACGGCGTCCAGCGGCACGTTGGAGAACAGCGAGATCTTGGCGCGTTCGTCGTCGGGCACGGGCCGGTCGGCGCGGCACAGCAGCGCGTTCGGGTAGATGCCGATTTCGCGCAGTTTTTGCACCGAGTGCTGGGTCGGCTTGGTTTTCAGTTCGCCCGCCGAAGCGATGAAGGGCACCAGCGTCAGGTGCACGAAGGCGCACTGGTTGCGGCCCAGGCGCAGGCTCATCTGGCGCGCGGCTTCCAGGAAAGGCAGCGATTCGATGTCGCCCACCGTGCCGCCGATTTCCACGATCGCCACGTCGGCCTGGCCGTCGAAGGCCGCCTTGGCGCCCCGGGCGACGAAGTCCTGGATTTCGTTGGTGATGTGCGGGATCACCTGGACGGTCTTGCCCAGATAATCGCCCCGGCGTTCCTTGCGCAGCACCGATTCGTAGATCTGGCCGGTGGTGAAGTTGTTGACCTTCCGCATCCGGGCGGACACGAAACGCTCGTAGTGGCCCAGGTCCAGGTCGGTTTCCGCGCCGTCCTCGGTGACGAAGACCTCGCCGTGCTGGAAGGGGCTCATGGTGCCCGGATCCACGTTGATGTAGGGATCCAGCTTCAGCATCGTGACCCGCAACCCGCGGGATTCCAGAATCGCAGCCAGGGAGGCTGCAGCAATGCCCTTGCCCAGGGAGGAGACCACTCCCCCTGTGACGAATACGTATTTGGTCATTTTGGATGGATGCCCGGTGTGCGGGCGCAGCAGGAAAGCAGAATTATAACCGCTCCACTCAGGCCGTCAGGCGGCCGGCCTGGCGGGGTACGTCTCCCTGACCCCAAGCGCCGCGGCAAACCCCGCCAGGCTCAGGCCCGCCGGAAGCCAGAGCGCCATCCTGTACGCGGCGGCAAGATCGGACGCGCCCAGGGCGACCATCCAGCCATACGTCGTCTGGACGACGGCCGTGGCCAGGAATACCCCCATGTTGACGAAGGCAATGGCGGACCCGGTGAGATCCTCGTGGACGCTTTCCTTCACGGCCGCGAACGACACGACGACCTGGGCGCCGCTGGACAGGCCCAATGCCAGGAAGCACATGAGACCGCCGGCGAAACCCCCGCCGGGGACGAGCAGCAGCCAGAACCAGGCCGCCGCATTGAGCAGGGAAGACAGCCAGATGAGCTGCTTGCGCGCCTGCATCCAATCGGACAGGTGGCCGAAGATGAGCGATCCGAATCCATAGGGCAGCCATGCCAGCGTCAATATCCATGACGCCGAAGCGCCGGAAAGGCCATAGCCATCGCTCAGCAGCGAGGTCCCCCACAAACCCGCGAACGCGTAGAACGTCCCATTCGTTCCGGAAATCGCCAGCAGGACCAGCCAGAGCTGGCGGCTTCCCGCAACGTCCCGCCACACGCTCCGATGCGGCGTTCCCCGCACCGGCCGCCGGCCCCCCTCGGCACATGCCGGCGGGCGCCAGAAGAGCAGTATCAGGCACGCCATGGCGATGGTTCCCAGCCCAAGCGCCACAAAGACGGTCCGCCAATCGGTCAGCGCAAGGAGGAGGCGCGCAGGGGCTTCCGACATGATCGAACCGAAGGTCCCGATCAACAGCGTCACCCCGGTCACGACTCCGAACCGGCGGCCGTCGAACCAGATGGCGTTGTTCTTCATCATGGCGACGAAAACCAGCGACATGCCCAGCCCCACCAGGCAAGGTCCCGACAAGGCGACTGCGTAACTGCCGGTCATGCCCAGGACCAACGCCCCGATGCCCGTCAAGAGCGTGCCGATCGCCGCGGGCCCCCGGATGCCAAAGCGATCGACGATCAGGCCGGCAGGCACCTGCATCAAGGTATATACCCAGAAGTGCATGGCGGCGAGCCCCCCCAGCGCCGCCGCGCCCAATCCCAGGGTCTCGCCGATCGGCGCGGCGAACGTCGCCGGCGCGAACCGATTGAAAAATCCGATGAAAAACGCCGTGACCAGGAGCGTATAGCTGACACATCTAGAGAACGCGGCGGTGCGCATGCAGAGGGCCTCCTTGTCCACTTCTCCATGAAAGCATATCAGCAGCCCCCGACCGCGCTTGGGCGCCCGGGGATTGCGGACGCGCGACGCCGACGCTTTACCGCGCAGCCCGTCTCGCCTACCATGGTTCCCGCATCATCCATGAAAGCCGGGAGGACATCATGTCCAGGTTGACCGCCAAAGACTTCGCGCCGGAACTGCTGGAACTCTATGATTTCTACGCGCACGGGCTGATCGACCGGCGCGAATTCCTGAACCGGGCGGCGCGCTACGCCGCCGGGGGATTGGGCGCCGCCGCCCTGCTGACCGCCCTGTCGCCCGATTACGCGCTGGCCGAACAAGTATCCTTCACCGATCCGGACATCCTGGCCGAATACATCCGCTACCCGTCCCCCAAGGGCAACGGCACGGTGCGCGCCTATCTGGTGCGGCCCGCCAAGGCGGCGGGCAAAGTGCCCGGCGTCGTGGTGGTCCACGAAAACCGCGGCCTGAATCCCTACATCGAAGACGTCGCCCGACGGCTGGCGAAGGCCGGTTTCCTGGCGCTGGCCCCGGACGGCCTCAGCGCCAAGGGCGGCTACCCCGGCAACGACGAGCTGGGCCGCGCGCTGCAGCAACAGATCGACCCCGTCAAGCTGATGAACGATTTCTTCGCCGCCGTCGAATTCCTGCCGACCGTGGCCGGATCGACGGGCAAGACCGGGATCATCGGCTTTTGCTACGGCGGCGGGGTCGCCAACGCGGCCGCCGTCGCCTATCCCGAATTGGCGGCGGCCGTGCCGTTCTATGGCATGCAGCCCCGCCCCGAGGACGTGCCCCGCATCCAGGCGCCTCTGCTGCTGCATTACGCCGGACTGGACACCCGCGTCAACGCAGGCTGGCCGGCCTACGAGGCCGCGCTGAAGGCCGGCGGAAAGACCTACGAGGCCTACGTCTACCCGGGCGTGAACCACGGCTTCCACAACGACTCGACCCCGCGCTACGACAAGGACGCCGCCGAACTGGCCTGGAGCCGAAGCATCGCCTGGTTCAGGCGGTATCTGATGTAGCCTGCCGGCGCAGCATTCGCAGCACGGACTTTTTCAGCCGTCCGGATTTTCCAGTCTGGCGGGGTTTTACGGGCCTGAACAGAATGGTGTCTCCTGAGTCAGGGGGAGCTTGCCATGTCAGCCCGGAATACGCCTTCTTTTGAATATCCCATAAATGGTATAGTCACTGAAGGCCTTTTTGCATGAAGCCGCTCATCTGGTTAGGCGGCAGCAAGAAAGACCTCTTGACTCTGCCAGTCGCCGTGCGGAAATTCTTTGGACACGCGCTCGATGCAGCGCAGCGCGGCGAGCGCCACCAGGCAACGAAAGTCATGCAAGGCTTGGGCGACGCAGGCGTACTGGAGATTATCGAAAGTGATGCTAGAGGAACGTACCGCGCCGTCTATACGGTGCGCTTCGCCGGCGCAGTTTTCGTCCTGCACATTTTTCAAAAAAAGAGCAAACACGGCATTGCGACGCCAGCGCTGGATAGGGCAATCATCCACCAGCGCCTGAAGGTCGCGGCCCTGATTTCACAGGAGCAAGGTCATGGATAAGCGCATGATAGCGGGCGTCGAGGTCGAGGTCGGTTCCGGCAATGTATTTGCCGATCTGGGACTGCCCGATGCCGACAAACTGCTGATCAAATCAGAGTTGACGATCGAGATCACCAAGGCGATTCGTGCGCATGGACTCACCCAGGCTGAAGCCGCCCGCCGCATGGGACTGACCCAGCCCAAGGTCTCAAGCCTGCTGCGCGGCGAGTTTTCGAATTTCTCAGAACGCAAACTGATGGACTGCCTGAACCGCCTGGGCTACGACATTGAAATCCGGGTCAAGAAAGCCTCTGGGGCAGCAGGCCATCTGATGCTGACGCATGCCTAGGTCCTGATCTAAATCACTTCGGTGCGCGCCAGCAGCCAGTCCCGCGCCGCGCCGTCGACCAGCGGCAACAGGCGCTCGCGCACCTGGGCGTGGTAGGCGTTCAGCCAGTCCCGCTCGTCGGCGGACAACTGGGCACGCACGATGCAGCGCGTGTCGATGGGGCACAGGGTGACGGTCTCGAACGCCAGGAAGACGCCGAATTCCGTCTGCTGCGCAGGCACGGCCAGCACCAGGTTTTCGATGCGGATGCCCCACTGCCCGTCGCGGTACAGTCCGGGCTCATTGGAGGTCAGCATGCCGGCCTTCATGCCCTGGTGGGGCCGCGCATGGCCGCGCACGGAGATCGACTGCGGGCCTTCGTGGACATTCAGGAAGTAGCCCACGCCATGGCCGGTGCCGTGGCCGTAGTCCAGGCCCCGGCGCCACAAGGGCAGACGCGCCAGGGTGTCCAGCACGGACGATGGCGTGTCCTCTGGAAAGCAGGCCCGCGCCAGGGCGATGTGAGCCTGCAAGACCGTCGTGTAATCGGCGCATTGCCCGGCGGAGGGCGTGCCGATGGGCACGACCCGGGTGATGTCGGTGGTGCCGCCCAGATACTGTCCGCCGGAATCGATCAGCAGCAGGCCGTCGCCCTGGATCGTCGCATGGGACGCGTCGGTGGCGCGGTAGTGCGGCATGGCGCCGTTGGCGTTGAAGCCGGCGATGGTGGCAAAGCTGAGGCTGACGAAGTCCGGACGCCGGGCGCGCGCCGCCGACAGGCGGATGTCGACGTCGATCTCGGTGATCCGCTCACCCGCCGCCAGGGCGGCCTCGAACCAGGCAAAGAATTCGCACAGGGCGGCGCCGTCCTGGGCCATCGCGGCGCGGATGTGGTCGGCCTCGGCCGCGTGCTTGACGGACTTCAGCAACTGGGACGGATTCAGAGCTTCGATGCGCCGCGCCTGGGGCGCATGCGACAGCGTGCCCGCCGTGACACGCGCCGGATCCACCAGCAAGGCGGCGCCGGCCGGCAAAGCCGCCAAGTCGGCGGCCAGCGCCGCGTAATCGCGCAGCGCCACGCCATCGGCCGCCAGGCGGTCGGCCAGCGCGGCATCGATCTTGCCGGGCGCCGCATACAGGCGCACGCCCTCGGCGTCCAGCAGCGCATGCGACAGGAACACCGGGTTGTAGTCCACGTCGGCGCCGCGCAGGTTCAGCAGCCAGGCGATGTCGTCCAGCGAGGACAGCAGATGCCAGGCCGCGCCGTGCGCGCGCATTGCGGCCCGCACGGCCGCCAGATTGGCGGCCCGCGTCCGGCAGGCATGCGGCGGCAGGTGTTCAAACACGGGGGCCTCGGGCAAGGCCGGCCGGTCGGTCCAGACGGCGCCGACCGGGTCCTGATCCAGCACCAGCGCCATGCCGGCCTCTTCCAGGCCGGACCGCCAGCGGCGTTCCGCCGCCAGGTCCAGCACCCGACCGTCGACCGCGACCCGATCGCCGCGCGCCAGATGCGTCAGGACCCAGTCCAGCATGTCCAGGACATCCGGCGCACCGGCCCGCATCAGGACGATGCCGGAGCCCCGCAACTGCGCCTCGGCCTGGACCCAATAGCGGCTGTCGGTCCACAGACCGGCGAAATCCGCCGTGACCAGCAGGCTGCCCGCCGAACCGTCGAAACCCGACAGCCAGGCGCGCGCCGCCCAATGATCCGGCAGGTATTCCGACAGGTGCGGATCGGCCGTCGGCACCAGGCAGGCGGCCAGGCCGGACTGCGCCAATCGCCCGCGCAAGGCGGCGACGCGTTCGGCGGGCGTCACGGAAGGATGTTGCAGGGTCACGGCGGGTTCCTTGGGGAAGTTCAGACCATGCCTAAGCGACGGCGGACACGTTCAGCTTGGCGGAGGTCTTGGCGCGGATTTCGTCCACCGTCACACCCGGGGCCAGTTCGGTCAGGCGCAGGCCGTCGTCGGTGACTTCCATCACGCCCAGGTCGGTGATGATGAGGTTCACCACCCCCACCCCGGTCAGCGGCAGCGTGCACGCGGGCAGCAGCTTTTGCGATTCGGTGCCGTCCTTGGCGCGGGCGACGTGTTCCATCAGCACCACGACCTTGCCCACGCCGGCCACCAGGTCCATGGCGCCGCCCATGCCCTTGATCATCTTGCCGGGAATCATCCAGTTGGCCAGGTCGCCCTTTTCGGACACCTGCATGGCCCCCAGGATGGCCAGATTGATCTTGCCGCCCCGGATCATGGCGAACGAATCCGCCGAAGCAAAAATCGAGGAGCCCGGCAGCGTCGTCACGGTCTGCTTGCCGGCGTTGATCAGGTCGGCGTCGACCTCGTCCTCTTTGGGGAAGGGGCCGATGCCCAAGAGGCCGTTTTCCGATTGCAGCCAGACTTCCATGCCTTGCGGCACATAGTTGGCGACCATCGTGGGCAGGCCGATGCCCAGGTTGACGTAAAAGCCGTCCTGCAGTTCCTGCGCGGCACGCGCCGCCATCTGTTCGCGATCCCAAGCCATGATCTGCCTCCTTATTGACGGGTGGTGCGTTGTTCGATGCGCTTTTCGGGCTGCGCGTTCAGGACGATGCGGTGCACGTAGATGCCCGGCAGGTGGACCTCATCGGGATCGAAGCTGCCGGTGGGCACGATTTCCTCGACTTCGACGATGGTGATGCGGCCCGCCATGGCGACGTTGGGGTTGAAGTTGCGCGCCGTGCGGCGGAACTGCAGATTGCCGCTGCGGTCGGCCTTCCAGGCCTTGACCAGGGACACGTCCGGCACCAGCGAGCGTTCCATGATGTAGGTGCGGCCGTCGAATTCACGGGTGTCCTTGCCTTCGGCCACCACGGTGCCCACGCCGGTGGCGGTGTAGAAGGCAGGGATGCCGGCGCCGCCCGCGCGCAGCTTTTCGGCCAGCGTGCCCTGCGGCGTGAATTCCAGTTCCAGTTCGCCCGCCAGGAACTGGCGTTCGAATTCCTTGTTCTCGCCCACGTAGGACGCGATCATCTTGGTGATCTGGCGCGTGGACAGCAACTGCCCCAGGCCGAAACCATCGACCCCGGCGTTGTTGCTGATGCAGGTCAGGTTACGCACGCCCGAATCCCGCAGCGCTGCAATCAGGGCTTCGGGGATGCCGCACAGCCCGAAACCGCCGACGGCGATCATCTGGTTGTCGGCCACGACACCGCGCAAGGCGGCCTCGGCACTTTCGTAGACTTTATCCATACAACGGTTCCTTCGTGAAATGAGCGGAAATCGGTGGTGTGTCAGGCGGCGAAGCAGCGATGCATCGCCCGCCGATCGTCATCGGTCCATGGTACAGGCCGGCCGGTGACGCCGTCCGCGCACACCAGCACATTGCGGCCGCGCGCATGCAGCGTCTCCGGATCCCCGGCATCCGCGATCCAGCAGTCCAGTTCCAGGCTGGTCCGGCCGATGCGCACGCACTTCATGCCGACGGCGACACGGGCAGGATACATCAGCGGTTTGAGAAAATCACACGAGGCATGGGCGAGCACGCCATAGCGGCCCACGGCCCCGTCCAGGCCCATCGCAAAAAACAAACGTACCCGGGCTTCTTCGAAATAACGGAAGTAGGCGGTGTTGTTGACGTGGCGCAGCGCGTCCATCTCGCCCCAGAGGACGTCGATCCGGGTTTCAAACGTCCCTGAAGGTGTTTGAATATCAAGGGGTTCCGAAGACACGCATAGGCTCCTTGCGCCCGGCTGACAAGGGCCGGCGGCATAGGTGCAGTATAACGATCTGCAATACAATGGCCCGCATTATGGCGGGGTCCTACCTCGCCCAACGCTCATCAAGTAACGGGAATTGGACCCATGACTGAACGTGAATCGATGGAATACGACGTAGTCGTCGTCGGCGGCGGGCCCGCCGGGCTTGCGGCCGCGATCCGCCTGAAACAACTGGCCGCCGAACGCGGCCAGGACGTCAGCGTCTGCGTGCTGGAAAAAGCCGCCGAGATCGGTGCTCACATCCTGTCGGGCGCCGTGATGGACCCCCAGGCCCTGAACGAGCTGATCCCCGACTGGAAGGAACGCGGCGCCCCGCTGGACGTGGCGGTCACCGAAGACCGCTTCCTGTTCCTGACCGAATCGAGCGCGCGCGCCACCCCGGCCTGGCTGCTGCCGGACTGTTTCAAGAACCACGGCAACTACATCGTGCGCCTGGGCCACGTGACCCGCTGGCTGGGCGAACAGGCCGAAGCCCTGGGCGTGGACGTGTTCCCCGGCTTTGCCGCCGCGCAGATCCTCTATACCGACTCCGGCGCCGTGCGCGGCGTGCTGACCGGCGACATGGGCGTGGCGCGCGATGGCAGCCACACCGACGCCTACCAGCCCGGCATGGAACTGCTGGCGCGCTACACGATCTTTGCCGAAGGCTCGCGCGGCCACCTGGGCCGCCAGTTGATCGAAAAATACCGCCTGGACGCCGGCCGCGACCCGCAAAGCTACGCCATCGGCATCAAGGAACTCTGGGAAGTCGATCCCGCGCAATCGCGCCCCGGCATGGTCATGCACACGGCCGGCTGGCCGCTGGATTCCGATACCTACGGCGGCTCCTTTCTATATCACCTGAACGACAATCTGGTGGCCGTGGGCCTGGTCGTGGGCCTGGACTACGCCAATCCCTGGCTCTCGCCCTTCGAGGAATTCCAGCGCTACAAGACCCACCCGGCGATCCGCACGACGCTTGAAGGCGGCAAGCGCATCGCCTACGGCGCGCGTTCGCTGACGGCGGGCGGCCTGCTGTCCCTGCCCAAGCTCTGTTTCCCCGGCGGCGCAATGGTGGGCTGCGAGGCCGGCATGCTGAACGCCTCGCGCATCAAGGGCAGCCATTCGGCCCTCAAGTCCGGCGCCCTGGCCGCCGAGGCCGCCTTCGACGCCCTGGCCGCAGGCCGCAGCCACGACGAGCTGACCGCCTACCCGGCCGCTTTCGAGCGTTCCTGGCTGCACGCGGAACTGAACAAATCGCGCAACTTCAAGCAGTGGTTCAAGAAGGGCCGCACCGTCGGCACGCTGATGACCGGCATCGAGCAATGGCTGTTCAAGGGCAAGATGCCCTGGACCATCCACCGCACCAAGCCCGATCACGCCTGTCTGCAGCCGGCGGCCGAATGCGCGCGCATCGACTACCCCAAGCCCGACGGCAAGCTGACCTTCGATCGTCTCAGTTCGGTGTTCATCTCCAACACCAACCACGACGAGAACGAACCCGTCCACCTGACGCTGAAGGACGAATCCGTCCCGGTCGCCGTCAATCTGGCCAAGTTCGGCGGACCGGAAGCACGCTTCTGTCCAGCCGGGGTCTATGAATTCGTCAAGACCGAAACCGGAGAGGACCGCCTGCAGATCAACGCCCAGAACTGCGTCCACTGCAAGACCTGCGACATCAAGGATCCGACACAGAACATCGTCTGGGTCACGCCCCAGGGCGGCGAAGGGCCGGTCTACAACGGCATGTAAAATGCGCTTCCAGGGCGCCATGCACCACGGCGCCCGATTCCGATCATTTCCGATCCTGCAGGCCTGCCGGGCGTGAGCCCATCACCGATGGACATCGTCTTCGCCACCAAGTTCCTGGGCGCCCTGTTCGCCATCATGAACCCGTTCATCACCCTGCCTCTGTTCCTGGCGGTCACGGCCCACAAGACCGTCGCCGAGCAGCGCAGCCAGGCAGCGGCGATCCTGATCTACACCCTGGCGATGTGCGTCGTCATCTCGCTGGCCGGCAGCCACATCATCCGCTTCTTCGGCGTCAGCCTGGATTCGTTCCGCGTCGCCGGCGGCCTGGTGCTGAGCGGCATTGCGCTGTCCATGCTCAACGGCCAGCCGATCACCTCGCACGAGCGCGCCACCCAGGAAAAGAACGTCGGCGGCCTGGCCGCCCGCACCGAGGTCGAAGACAACCCCGCGTTCTATCCCCTGACCTTTCCCATGATCGTCGGCCCCGGCACCATCGCCACGCTGATCATCTACGGCGCCCAGGCGCATCAGGCCAAGCAATATCTGGCCTTCAGCGTGGTGCTGCTGGTGGTCCTGGCGGCGCTGTTCGTGGTGCTGTATTTCGCCGCGTCCATCGGCAAGCTGCTCTCGACCAAGATGCGCGTCATCATGGCCCGCGTCATGGGCATGATCCTGGCGGCCATCGCCGTGGAAATGATTTTCGCCGGCATCCGGGCGCTGCTGCCGGGACTGGCGGGACACTGAACCGCGCCGTCCAGGCCGGCGGCGCCGTTCCGACGCCGGCCTGGACGATGAGGCCGGATGCTCATGCAGCACCGCGGCCCCGCGACGAAAACAGCGACACCAGCAGACCCAGCACCAGCCCCGCGGCCGCCAGATAGAAGGCATGCTGCGTCCCGACCGCCAATCCCTCGCGCAGCGCCTCGCCCTGCAGGCCGCCGATGCCGCGATTGGCAAAGGCCACCAGCATCGCAATCCCGATGGCATTGCCGACATTGAGCGTGGTCGAGGCCATGCCGGAGGCGATACCCTGCTCGTGATGCGCGATCCCCGAGGCGGCCGCGACCCACATGGCGGTCCAGACGATCCCCTGGCCGATCCCGGACACCACCAGTCCAGGCACGATGGCCGCGTAAGGCGCGCCGACGAAGGCGGCCGGCGCCAGGGCCAGCGTGCCGGCGATGCCGATCACGAACCCGGCCACCAGCGTCGTACTCGCGGGCCAGCGGCCGACGAGCCTGGCGCCAAGCTGCGTGCCCGCGAAGATCGCCAGTGACGGCACGATGAAGGCCAGCCCGGTCTGCAAGGCGCCATAGCCCTGCACGTTCTGGAACAGCATCGTCAGAAAATACGGCAGCGCGCCAAAGGTGCCCATGAACAGGAACGTCGTCACCATGCCCAGGACCAGGTTGCGGTTCCTGAACAGTTGCACCGGCATCAACGGATCATGGCTGCGGGACTCAATCAGCGCAAAGGCCAGCAGGCACACGGCCGCCAGGATGGACGCGCTCAGGACCAGCGGCTCACCCCAGCCGTCTTCCGGTCCCTGCACCAGCGCATAGACCAGCAGCGTGGCGCCGGCCGTCACCGTCAGCGCGCCCGGCAGATCGAAACTGCGGCGCTCGGTGCGGGGCGCGTCCTTCGGAATCACGATGAACGCCGCCACGATGGCGATCCCGGCCAGCAGCACATTGACGAAAAACACGGACGGCCAGCCATAGGCGCTGGTCAGCGCGCCCCCGGCCAGCGACCCCAGCGTCAGCCCGCTGGCCCCCGTGCCGCCCCAGATCGCCAGCGCCCGATTGCGCGGCGGCCCCTCCTCGAACAATCGATTGATCAGCGAAAGCGTGGAGGGAAACAACAGCGCGGCGCCGATCCCCTGCACCGCGCGGGCGATCACGATCACCGCCGGACTCCAGGCCAGCCCGCCGGCCAGCGAAGACAGCGCGTACAGCCACAGGGCGAAGATGAACATGCGCCGCTGACCCAGCAGATCCGCCGCGCGGCCGCCCAGCAACAGGAATCCGCCGCAGAACACGGTGTAGGCGCTGACGACCCATTGCAGGGTCTGCTCCGAAAAGCCCAGGCCCGCGCCGATCTCCGGCAGGGCCACGAATACGATATTGATGTCCAGTGAATAAATGAGTTGCGCGAAGGCCAGCAGCGCCAGGCTCCAGGCCAGGGAGCGATGTCCGCGAACGGACGATAAAGGGATCGATGACATGAACAGTTCTCCAGTTCGATAGTACGAAAACATGCGTACTATATCAGTACGCATTTTCTAGTACAATAGAACCGTACAGACCATCCGATTATTTACATATGCCCATCGTCAGGACTCAGGTGCGACCATGATCATGAACCACCCCGACCGGGACCAGATTCATCTGGAAAACGTATTGACGGCGCTGGGCAATCCCTTGCGCCTGACGGTCGTGCGGGTGCTGGCCGACGACGGCGAGCACCCCTGCAGCGCCGTACTCGACGGCATCCCCAAATCGACCCTGACCCACCACTGGCGGGTGCTGCGCAACAGCGGGGTGATCTGGCAGCGCCCCTATGGCCGCGAATACCTGCTGTCGCTGCGCCGGGAAGACCTGGATGCGCGCTTTCCCGGGCTGCTGGATTCTCTGCTGGGCGCCGTCCGGCACGACGGTCTGACCCGGGACACCACAGCCAAGAACCTGCCGCAACGCGGGTAGTGCAGCGGCGGGTTCAGGGCCGCTCGTCCGCCAACTGCAGTTCGGCGCCGATTGCCTGATTTTGCTTGCGCAGTGCCACGGCATCGGTCTGCGCGTGCGTTTGATCTTCCGGCTCGACCCGGAACACCATGATGTTGCTCCCGGCCTGCTCGGCCTGACCGCTCATCTGCGTCGACGCGGTCCGCAGCACATCGACCATCGCCGCGTTTTCCTGGGTGATGAGGTCCAGTTGTTCGAGTGCTGCACCCACTTCGACCACGCCCTGCGCCTGCCCGCCAGCCGCGCTGCTGATTTCTTCCAGCATGTGCTTGACGCGCTCGACGCTGGTCACCACATCGGCCATCCGCGACTGCGCCTGGGCCACGCTTTGATTGCCCTGCTGCGCCCGCGCCCGAGACTCCTGGATCAGGTGGCCGATGTCCTTGGCCGCAGCCGCAGTCCGCTGGGACAGCGCCCGCACCTCGGCCGCGACGACGGCAAACCCCCGGCCATGTTCACCGGCCCGGGCGGCCTCGACTGCTGCGTTGAGCGCAAGAATGTTGGTCTGGAACGCGACGTCCTCGATCACCTTGGCGAAATCGCCGACGTTCTGGGATGATGCGGTGATTTCCTTCATGACGTCCGACACGTCCCGCGTGGTTTCCTGGCTGGCCTCTACGGCCTTGACCGCATCCTGGGCAGCGTCCAGGCCGGACTGGGTCATCTGTGAAGTCTGTCCGACAGTGCGGCTGATCTCGCTCATCGTGCCAGTCGTCCGGACCAGGCTCGCGGCCTGGGTTTCCGTGCGCGAAGCAAGCTCGATGCTGCGGGAGGCGACGGCCTGCGCCATAGCGGACAAAGTGCGCAAATCATGGCGCACGTCCACCATGACGGTGCGGGTTGCCAGGGCCAACTGTCCAATGGGCAGCAGCAGCCTTCGTGCGGTGCCCTCTTCGGCCATCCGCACGAAGGCCGACAGATCACAGCTTGCCAAGCGTTCGGCCACCCGGACGACCTCGGCCTCCGGTTTGAGCCACGCGAACCGGATACCGGCCAGCGCCAACCCCGCCAGCAGCAGAGCGGCCAGCCCCTGAGCCCAAAGCGGCGCGCCAAACACCGCAGCGACAGGCGCACCTGCGGCAGCCAGGACGATGAACAAGCCCAGCCTCACGTCTCGCCGAGGATGCAGGACACGGCTAAGCAGACCCGCCGGACCACGGCGCCTGAGCATCCCGTTGCTCAGGACATGCTTCAGGCGCCGGCCGCCAGCGGCCTCGGCGTTCATCGTGTCGAACAGGCGTTCTGTCCGGGCAATCTCCTCCACCGTGGGCAAGGTGCGCACGGACAGGTAACCGACCGTCTGGTCCCCATTGCGCATAGGCGTCGCATTGGCCCGGACCCAGTAGGCATCGCCGTTCTTGCGCCGGTTCTTGATGACCGCGCTCCAGATTTTCCCGGCCTGAATCGTCTGCCAGAAATCACGGAAGGCTTCTTCCGGCACGTCTGGATGCCGCAGCAGATTGTGCGGCTGCCCCAGCAGTTCCTCGCGCCGATACCCGCTGACGCTGACGAAATCATCGTTGCAGTAGGTGATCCGGCCCTTGATATCCGTGATCGAAATCAGAGTCTGATTTTCCGGATAGGCATAAACACGGTGCGTGACGGGCAGGTTCTTGCGCATGATTCCACGGTTTTCGACCAGGCTCTTCACATTTGTCTATTTTTTCAATCAATTACAAAAGTGATAAAACAGCCTATTTCCCTACAAGCTACATAGGTATTGTATCAAAATATTTTTGACTCTTTAGTGTACGGAATATTCATAAAGTAATAAATAGTGAAAATAATACTTAACTATCCAGATTTCACTACCAATCCATGTCCGCAGCCAGGCGACAGCCTGAACCCGCACAGCGCGCGGCCCATGCGGCCCATGCGGCCGACCCGGATGCTGATACGATCTCCCATCCTCTATACACTGCGGCCTGTCCCATGCCCCTGCATATCCAAACCCCGCTGATCGAATCCGACCCCTTGAGCCAGGCCGCAGGCCGGCGTGTCCGGCTCAAGCTGGATGCCTTGCAGCCGCCGGGCTCCTTCAAGATCCGCGGCATCGGCCTGGCCTGCGAGACCCACGCCCGCAACGGCAAGCGCCGCTTCATCTCATCGTCCGGCGGCAATGCCGGGATTGCCGTGGCCTACGCGGGCCGACGCCTGGGCGTCCCCGTCGTGGTGGTCGTGCCTGAAAGCACGACCGAACGGGCGCGCGGATTGATCCGCCGGCAAGGCGCGGAACTCATCGTGCATGGCGCGGCCTGGCACGAGGCGAACGCGCTGGCACAATCGATGCTGGGCGACGAAGACGCCTTCGTGCATCCCTTCGACGACCCGATGCTCTGGCAAGGCCATGCCACGCTGATCGACGAGGCGGCCGAGGCCGGACCCAAGCCCGGCGCCGTGGTGCTGTCCGTGGGCGGCGGCGGCTTGTTGTGCGGCGTCATGGAGGGCCTGCACCGCAATGGCTGGAGCGACGTGCCGGTCATCACGGCCGAAACCCACGGCGCCGACGCCTTCGCCCGCTCGATCGCGGCGGGCGAGCGTATCGCACTGGACGCCATCACCAGCATCGCCACCTCGCTGGGCGCCAAGCAGGTCTGCGAGCAAGCGCTGAACTGGGCCGCACGGCATCCGGTGCGCCCGGTGGTCATCGATGACCTGGCCGCCGTACGCGCCTGCGAACGCTTCCTGGACGATCACCGCATCCTGGTCGAACCCGCTTGCGGCGCCAGCCTGGCGCTGGCCTATGACCAGGCTGAAGCCCTGCAAGGCTTTGACGATGTGCTGGTGGTCGTCTGCGGCGGCACCACGGCCGGCGTGGATGCGCTGCGGCAATGGCGGGACGATCTTGCGCTGATGCAAGGGGCTGCGTAGGCCAGGCGCGCATGCGCTTCAGTATGCGGGCAAGCGCCGCACCACCGGCTGCGACTTGACGATCGCGGTACTGGTTTCGGCCTTGTCCGTGATGCGCTCCAGGATGAAGTCCAGATGCTCGATGGAGCGCAAATGCAGGCGGGCGATGAAGCAGTCGTCCCCCGTGACCTTGTCGCATTCGGACAGCTCAGGGATGGCTTCGAGCAGCTTCTGGACAGCGTGCAGCTTGCCCGGCAAGGGCTTGACCCGCACGATGGCCTGCAAGGAATAGCCCAGGGCACGGGGGTCGACCTCGACGGTAAAGGCCCGAATGACGCCCCGATCTTCCAGGCGGCGCAAACGCTCTGAAGCACCCGGAGCGGAAAGTCCGATGTGTTCGGCAATGGCTTTGATCGGCATGCGGGCGTTGGCCTGAAGAAGTTCGACCAGGCGGCGATCCGTATCATCCAGGGCCATGGTTTTTCTCCGTCTTTACCTTTTTAAAAAAGGTATTTTTAAGCAAACCCATTTTTTATGGCAAGTGCTGATGCGAGAAATCCGGATAAATTAGCAAGTCATCGTTTCTATTCTGTGAGCAGGCTTTCATGACGGACAATACGCGCGGCACCCTGGAGATGACAGCGGCGATGGTGATTTCCGGCACGATCGGCTGGCTGGTCGTGCTGTCAGGCCGTCCGGTGACCGAGGTGGTGTTCTGGCGCTGCCTGTTCGGCGCCCTGACGCTGCTGCCCGTCTGCATGGCCATGGGATTTGTGCGGCGCGGCCAGGCCACCCGTCGCCAGCTCATGCTGGCAGCGCTCGGCGGGGTCGCCATCGTGTGCAATTGGCTGCTGCTGTTCGCGGCGTACTCACGTGCGTCGATTTCCATTGCCACGGCCGTCTACAACACGCAGCCATTCATGCTGGTGGGCCTGGGCGTCCTGTTCCTGCAGGAACGACTGACGCGGGCGAAGCTGGGCTGGCTGCTGCTGTCGTTTGTCGGCGTGCTGCTGATCGTACAGGCGCAGCCTGATGCCGACACCGGTGGCGGGGACTACCTGCTGGGCATCGGCATGGCGCTGGGCGCGGCATTCTTCTACGCCTTGGCCGCGCTGATCACCAAAATGCTCAAGGGGGTGCCTGCGCACCTGATCGCCCTGGTGCAGGTGTGCGTGGGGACCGTCCTGCTGCTGCCCATGGCCCTGCACAGCAGCGAGGCCATGGCGCCCTCAAGCTGGGCTCTCCTGGTGACCTTGGGTATCGTGCATACCGGGTTCATGTACATCCTGCTCTACAGCGCCATCCAGCGCCTGCCCACCCCGATGACGGGCACGCTGTCCTTCATTTATCCGGTGGTCGCGTTTCTGGTGGATGCCTTCGCCTTCGGGCACCGCCTGCATCCGATCCAGATGGTCGGCGCCGCGGCGATTCTGCTGGCGGCCGCCGGCATGATGCTGGGGCTGAAGTGGCGGCCACGACACCTGATCGAGCAATAGCGCAGCGCATCGGGAAATCAGTCAGAGCAGATTCTTGTTCAGCGCAGGCGCTCCTGCGCTTGGCGTACGTTGGGCCGCCAGGCTTCGGTCGCCACCATGTGAGGTGGGAAACAGCCAGCCTCGGCCAGCACCTCGCCGCCGCCCGTGTCCAGATCCAGCGCCGATTCCACGCCGGCCAGCCGCTGCGCGAGCAGGCGCGCGTAGCCCCACGGCGGGCGCTCCTCGCTGGCCCGCCCTTCCAGCCAATCAAAGCCCCAGCCACTCACGTCGGCTGCTTCGGCTTCGGCCAGCAGGTCGTCAAAGGGTTTCATTGGGTTCTTCGAAAGCGGAGCGCACAGCCTTGACCATCCGCTCCGCCAGGTGAGCGTCTTCCAACTGCGGGTAGGTTTTCCTCAATTTCCCGGAGATCTGCCAGCCGTTTTCCTTAAGCGAACGGATGATGCGGTTCGCGTCCTGATCCGGCATTTCCAACACCTCTTTAAGCTGCTCCTGGGCGCGCTGAAAGATAAGCAGCACACGGGCTTCGTCCGCCATTTCGGTGCGAACTGTATGCGCCACGACCTGTGCCGTGTACAGCACATGTTCCGTCAAATCGGGATAGCGCCACGCGAACTGCGCATCATCATCGTCATCAAAAACCAGATTGCTCGGGGTGCCATCTTTGTAAACAGCAAGCGCTCCAAAGCGATAGGACGCTGCATAGCGTTGCATGAACGGCCGCGAAAAGACCTCCAGCGTCCGATCGTAGCGCGCCCGGAAATCAATCGAGCTCGTGATGGTGGCGGATACCGGCAAGATCACCCCGCCCGGCACTGCCTGGTCACGAATCAGGGTGTCGTTGATCAGGAAGCGATGAATCCGGCCATTGCCATCCCGCATGGGGTGGATGTACACAAAGGCAAAGGCAATGACAGCCGCCCGGATCAGCGATTCGGCGCCCCGTGTGGCCCGCTCGAAGCCTTTCAGGCCATCGAGCAATTGCGGCAAGATCTCGAATGACGGGGCGATGTAATGCACGATGTCCTGGTGCAAGGTCGCCTGCCCCACAAAGACCGGTGAATGCCGCAAGCCCAGCCCAACGGCCTCACGCCCCAGGATTCCGGCTTGCAAGGTCTGCAAGCTGCGGGGACTCAAGGGATCGTCGATATGGCCGCAGTGCTGGGCGATCACGTGGGCAAACCGCTGGATCCTGTCAGCTTGATCCGCCTCCTTTTCGATCAGAAAACTGGCACGCGATTCCTTGAATGTCAGCCAACTGGCCGTACGCATCAGAATATCGGCACCAAAGGTCTGGTTCAGTTCGCGCAGCGCCGCATTCAGGTCAAACCGCAGCGCCTCCTGCACAGCCCCGGTACGACGCACCAAGGGGCAGAAGTCAGGTACGCCGGGCAGGTTATCGAAAATGCGCCAACGCGGTACCCGCAGCGGCTTGCAGCGGGTCAGGTACTGCTGCGTCGACACTGCATCAACATAGCCCCCATTGCTCACGTCCGGCACATCCAGACGCTGCCCCGTCAGCCATTCATAAAGAAACCCGGTGCGTCGGGCATACTGGCCAAAGGGCGTCCGGCGGCACCAAGCCTCGATGGGTTCTGGACCAACACTGGCAAATAGCCGGGCGAAGAATTCGAGATGAATTTCTTCGTACTTCAGACCAAACTCGAAATGCCCGGCGAAGTCGTCCGCTGGCGTGTAGCTAGTAGGAAACTTGTTCTCAAGCCGTCCGGCGTTTTCACGGCTCACCCGCGTTGTACCGATGATCGATTCGACGCGGAGAGGCTGTGCAAGCGCGATGCCATAGCGGTCGGCCAGCGCTGTGAAACCGACTTGCATGCTTGAATTTCCTAACGAGAGCTCAAAAACGATAATTTACAAGATATAGAACGCGAAAACACTAATTACATGCGCACGAAAACACTACAAACAACTCTAATTTTATAACAAATAGGCTATTCCAGACGAAAGCGTTAACGAAAACGCTCACATAATACGTCGGTCACGCGCATCCAGGACATTGAGAATCAATCGACTATGACGGCTCCAAATGAAAGGGGCGGGATGTACTCCCGCCCCTTAGGCTGTGTCCGACGCGCTGGATCACAGAGCGCCGTTCAACACTCGTTACCGCACCTGGGCCAGTTGATCCAGGATACCGGGGTTTTCCAGCGTGGAGACGTCCTGGGTGATGGGCTCACCCTTGGCGACCACGCGCAGCAGGCGGCGCATGATCTTGCCCGAACGCGTCTTGGGCAGGTTTTCACCGAAACGGATCTCGCGCGGCTTGGCGATGGGGCCGATTTCCTTGGCCACCCAGTCGCGCAATTGCTTGGCCACGACGGCGGCCTGATCGCCTTCGGGCATGGCGCCGTTGAGCACCACGAAGGCCACCACGGCCTCGCCGGTCGTGTCGTCCGGGCGGCCGACCACGGCGGCTTCGGCCACCATTTCGTGCGCCACCAGGGCCGACTCGACTTCCATCGTGCCCAGGCGGTGGCCCGAGACGTTCAGCACGTCGTCGATGCGGCCCATGATCCAGAAATAGCCGTCCTTGTCGCGCTGCGCACCGTCGCCCGCCAGGTAGTAGCCCTTGAGTTCTTCGGGGAAGTAGGTCTTCTTGAAACGTTCCGGATCGCCCCAGACCGTGCGGATCATCGAAGGCCACGGGCGGCGGATCACCAGGAAGCCGCCCTTGCCGCGCTCGACTTCTTCGCCGGTCTCATCCACGATGGCGGCGTCGATGCCGGGCAGCGGCAGCGTGCAGGAACCCGGCTTGAGCGGGGTCACGCCCGGCAGCGGCGTGATCATGTGCGCGCCGGTTTCCGTCTGCCACCAAGTGTCGATCACCGGGCAGCGCTGGCCGCCGACGTTGTTGTAGTACCAGACCCAGGCTTCGGGGTTGATGGGCTCGCCCACCGAGCCGATGATGCGCAGGCTGCTGAGATCAAAGGATTTCGGGTGGACCTTGGCATCGGCCTCGGCCGCCTTGGTCAGCGAACGAATGGCCGTCGGCGCCGTGTAGAAGGTCGTGACCTTGTGTTCCTGGATCATCTTCCAGAAACGCCCGGCGTCCGGATAGGTCGGCACGCCTTCGAAGACCACCTGGGTCACGCCGGCAGCCAGCGGACCGTAGGTGACGTAGGAGTGGCCCGTGACCCAGCCCACGTCGGCCGTGCACCAGAACACGTCGGTCGGCTTGGCGTCGAAGGTCCATTTCATGGTCATCAAGGACCACAGCAGGAAACCGGCGCTGGAATGCTGCACGCCCTTGGGCTTGCCGGTGGAACCGGACGTATACAAAATGAACAGCGGGTGGTCGGCGTCGACCGGCACCGGCGGGCAGTCGGTGGACTGGCCCTGGATGGCATCGTGCCACCACAGGTCGCGGTCGGCGTGCCACTGGACGTCGGTCCCGGCGCGCTTGTAGGTGATGACCTTGCGCACGGCTTCGCAGCCGCCCATGGCGATGGCCTCGTCCACGGCGTTCTTCAGGGGGATGGCCTTGCCGCCGCGGAACTGCGCGTCGGCCGTGATCACCAGCGAGGCGCCGACGTCCACCGTGCGTTCGTGGATGCTCTTGGACGAGAAGCCGCCGAACACCACGGAATGGATCAGCCCCAAGCGGGCGCAGGCCTGCATGGCGACCACGGCCTCGATCGACATGGGCAGGTAGATGATGGCGCGCTCGCCGGCCTGATAGCCCAGGGATTTGATCACATTGGCGAACTGCGACACGCGCGCGTGCAGTTCTTTGTAGGTGACCTTGGTCACCTGGCCGTCATCGGCCTCGAAAATGATGGCGGTGCGGTTTTCGGCGGGGGTGCCCAGGTGCTTGTCCAGGCAGTTGGCCGAGACGTTCATCTGGCCGTCGGGATAGAACTTGTAGAACGGCTTGTTCGACTCGTCCAGCACTTGAGTGAACGGTTTGGACCAGACCAGGTTTTCATTGGCCAGGCGGGCCCAAAAGGCGTCGGGGTCGCGCTTGGCTTCGTCGCACAAGGCCTGGTAGCCCTCCATCCCCGATACATTGGCCTGCTTGACGAGGTCCGCCGGCGGCGGAAACACTCGGTTTTCCACCAAGATGGATTCAATTCCCGTGGTCATGGCTCGCTCCTGAGTTTAGTGATGTTTAGTAATGCGTTCACTTTATGTTTGAATATTGCAACCGTACTGCACGATGCTTACTCGATACTGACAAATGCTACCCGCCTTCGCTCAGGCCGCGTCACGCGCCCGCATGCCGCGTTCGAAATCCAGACGCCCCAGCAGCGCCAGCCCCGCCAGAAAGAACAGGCCGGTCGCCAGCAAGGCGACGCGATGGTTGCCCTCCGTCACCCAGACCAGCACACCGTAGGACAGCGGCCCGACGACGGCCGCCAGTTGCACGGCGAACGTCCACAAGGCAAAGAATTCCGCGGGACGGCCGGTCGGCGCCAACACCCCGACCATGGCCCGGCCTGCGCTCTGGCTGGTGCCCATGCACAGCCCCGCCAAGGCGGCGGCCGACCAGAACACCGGCAGCGACTGGGCCGAGACGGCCAGCAGCACCATGACGATCCAGCCCGACAGGGTCAGGGCCAGCGCCTTGCGATGGCCGATGCGGTCCTGCAAGTAGCCAAAGCCAAAGGCGCCGACAGCCGCGCCTATGTTCACCAGGAACACCAGCAGCATGGTCTGCTGCATGCCGAAGCCCATGACCTCGGTGGCGTAGACGGCCGACAGCGTGATCACCACCGCGATCCCCGCCTGGTAGCAGGCAATGCACAGCAGCAGACGGCGAAAATCGGGGAAGTCACGGCGGGTTTCGCGCCACGCCGCCCGCAACTGGACCAGCATCGCCACCGGCTGGCGATCCGTCCCGGCGCCGGGTTCGCGCAGCCACAGAAAAGCCGGCAACGCCGCCGCCGCGAACAGGACGGCCGTCAGCCCCATGATCCAGGGGACGTAGGCCTGGGCCGCCAAGCCGTCGGCTTCCGCCGTGGAGGCCACCCACAAAGCCAGGCCCAGGGCCAGCATGCCGCCGAAATAGCCGAAGCTCCAGCCCCAGCCGGACACCCGCCCCATGGCTTCTGGCCGGGCCAGCCCCGGCAGAAACGACGCCACAGCGGATTCGCCGATGCAGTAACAGATATTGGACAGCGCCAGCCACAGCAGCCCCCACGCGATGTCGCCCGGCCCCACGCTGGCCAGCGTCGCCGTGGCCAGCACGCACCCGGCGGTACTGAGGAACAATAGCCGGCGATGGCCGGCGCGGGCATCCGCACGCGCGCCCAGTCCCGGCATCCACAGCATCACCACCAGATAGGACAGCGACAGCGCCATCGTCAGCGCCAAAGTACCCCAGCTTTTCCCGGCCGCCACCACGCCGACGAAATAGGCGTTGAACACCGTCGTCAGCACCACTGTGGTGTAGCCGGAATTGGCGAAGTCGTACATCGCCCAGGACCAGACCTCGCGCCGCCCCACGCCTGGCCGCAGCGGTGAATCGGCGCGCGCGGCGGCCCGGTCTCCGTCCTCCGGACGCACGCCCCGGCCTGCGCTCACAGCGCCTCGCGGATCTGGTCGAGCGCGGTCGGGTCCTCGATCGTCGTCAGATCACCCGGGTCGCGGCCTTCGCACAGCGCCACGATGGCCCGGCGCAGGACCTTGCCCGAACGCGTCTTGGGCAGACTGTTGACGAACAGGATGCGCGCCGGGCGGGCCACCGCACCGTTGCGCTGCTCGATGACGCGCTTGATTTCGGCCTCCAGGCGGTCCCGGGCGCCGGACGCGTCCAGCGCGGCCGGGTCGCGCAGCACGGCGAACGCCATGGCTTCCTGGCCCTTGAGCTGATCGGCCACCCCCACCACGGCCGATTCCGCCACGGCCGGGTGCGTATTGACCGATTCCTCGATCTCGCGCGTGCCCAGGCGGTGCCCGGCCACGTTGATCACGTCGTCGGTGCGGCCCAGGATGTACCAGTAGCCGCTTTCGTCCACCAGGCCCCAATCGGAGGTCGAATAGCAGAGGCGCCCGGGGAAGGACTGAAAATACGTGCGCACGAAGCGCTCGTCATTGCCCCAGATCGTGCTCATCGCGCCCGGGGGCAGCGGCGGCTCGATCGCCACCACACCCTTCTGGTTCGGACCGCTGTCCTGGCCGGTAGATTCACTGACCACCCGCACGTCGTAGCCGTAGACCGGGAAGGACGGGCTGCCGAAACGCGTCGGGACTTCTTCGACCCCGGGCTGGGCCGACAGGATCGGCCAGCCGGTTTCGGTCTGCCAGTAATTGTCGATCACCGGTTTGCCCAGGGCCTCGGACAGCCACTGGCCGGTCAGTTCGTCCAGCGGTTCGCCCGCCAGGTAGATGCGATCCAGGCTGGACAGGTCGTGGCGGCTGAGCAGCGCCGGATCGTGTTTTTTCAGGACGCGGATCGCCGTCGGCGCGGAGAACAGCACGTTGACGCGGTAGGTTTCCACGATGCGCCAGAGGATGGCGGCGTCGGGGCGCACCGGCGTGCCCTCGTACATGACGGTGGCCTGGCCGTTGAGCAGCGGCCCGTAGACCACATAAGAGTGCCCCACCACCCAGCCCACGTCGCTGCTGGAAAAATACACGTCGCCCGGCTTGCCGCCGTAGACGTATTCCATGGACGCGCACAGCGCCACCGCGTAACCGCCGACGTCGCGCTGGACGCCCTTGGGATTGCCGGTCGTGCCCGAGGTATACAGGATATAGCTGGGTTCATTGGATTCCAGCCAGACCACCGGCACCTGGACGTCCAGATGACGCGCGCGCAACGGCGCGTAGTCCAGATCGCGGTCCGCCGTCAGGTCCATGGGCGCCAGGCCCCGGTTCACCAGCACGACGTGTTCCGGCGCATGGGACGCCTGGGCGATCGCCTGGTCGAGCAGCGGCTTGTAGGCGATCGGCCGCCCGCCGCGCGAGCCGGCGTCCGTGGAGACGATCACGCGCGGCTGCGCATCATCGATGCGCTGCGCCAGGTTGTGCGCGGCAAAGCCGCCGAACACCACGGAATGGATGGCCCCGAGCCGGGCGCAGGCCAGCATGAAAAAGGCCGCCTGGGGAATCATGGGCAGGTAGATCAGCACGCGGTCGCCCTTGACGACCCCGAGTTCCTGCAGGGTCGCGGCGGCGGCGTTGACCTCGCGCGCAAGGTCGGCGCGGGTGTAGACGATTTCCTGGTCGACTTCCGTGGACACCCAGATCAGGGCGGGCTGGTCGCCCTGGGTATCGAGCCAGCGATCGACGGCGTTGTAGCACAGGTTGGTGCGTCCGCCGACGAACCAGCGCGCGAACGGCGGCCGGGAATAATCCAGCACCTGGGTGAAGGGGGTTTCCCAGTGGATGCGCTGGGCTTCGCGCGCCCAGAAGGCCTCCCGATTCTGGATCGACTGGCGATGGAACTCGCGGACTTTCTGCATGGGTTCGTCTCCGGTGCCACCCTGCGGCCCGGACCGGGCGCGGGTGTTTCTATAGGAAATGGATGGGTGACATGCTACACCCTGGGTTGAAGTTACAAGGTCATCCTGACGCGAGGCTGACAAGTGGACGCCCCCACGCTGCGCAGCCTTACGGCCGCTTGCATCCACCTCGCGGCCTGCATGCCGCTCGGATGCGTCAGGCGCAGGTCAGTCCACAAGGACTGCCCCGCGTCCAGACTTATCCCCCCGAGGGGGCGCTTTTCGCCTTGGGGCGGCCCGGCGGCGAAAAGATCATTTTTTCGAAAGTGTTACGGGCACTTTACTCGACCCGGTCGATCTACTAAACTCGGTGAGTTGTCCGCAGGGCGGGCAACCCCCCAGATCAACCCGACGTCCGGTATCCGGCCAGTCTGCGACCCGTGTTGCGCCTTGAGCGCCATGGCTACGCGAGACGGTTGCGGGCGACGATATCCGCAGCCATCCGCCCATGCCACCGCCTCATTCCGCCTCAGCTCAGCCGAATCACCCCCGCCCCCTGGCGGCCCGTTCCCTGAAACTGCTGCTGTGCGCGGGCCTCGTGGCGCTGGCCGGTTGCGCGACCCAGCCCCGCAAGACGGCCGACGCCGGCCTCAATTCCAATCACCTGCTGCGCGACAGCTACCTGCTCAGCACCCAGTCCGACCCGCTGGGCGCCTGGCTCGACAACAAGCGCAGCCTGGCCATCGACTACCCCGACGCGGAAAGCTACGGCGCCAGCCAGGCGCCCAAGACCCTGGTGTCCACCGCCATGAAGTTCCTGGGGGTCAAGTACCGCTACGGCGGCGACGCACCCGGCGAGGGCTTTGATTGCAGCGGCCTGGTCGCCTATGCGGCCGAGCGCTCTCTGGGCCTGAAACTGCCCCGCCGGGCGCGTGATCAGGCCGAACAAGGCATCTCCGTGGACCGCGAAGAACTGCGGCGCGGCGATCTGGTGTTCTTCAACACCCTGGGCCACCGTTTCTCGCACGTCGGCATCTACCTGGGCGACCACAAATTCGTGCATGCGCCGCGCTCCGGCGCCAATGTCCGCGTCGAAAGCATGGACATCGCCTACTGGCGCAAGCGCTACAACGGCG
Source organism: Castellaniella hirudinis (assembly GCF_042651965.1). NCBI lineage: Bacteria > Pseudomonadati > Pseudomonadota > Betaproteobacteria > Burkholderiales > Alcaligenaceae > Castellaniella > Castellaniella hirudinis. The sequence goes on along the minus strand of NZ_JBHSDY010000005.1, from coordinate 297,033 downwards.
CCCGGCGCCTGCAAGCCAAGGCCGACACCCGCAGCCTGCCCGATACCCTCGATCCCACGGCCGTCGAGCCCTCGACCGCCAAACCGTCGAACAGCAAACCTGCGACCACCCGGCGCGCCGACAACAAACACGCAAGCGCCAAACACACCGCCGCCAAGCGCACGGTCGCCGCCAAACCGGCAAAACCTGCGGCAGCCAAGCCTGCCAAGCCCCGGCACGTCGCCAAACGCTAATAAGGCCGCTTGCTCAAAAAAGCCCGAAACCGTCAAGTTCCGGGCTTTTTTCATCGCCGGGCCGCCCCAAGATGAAAAGCGCCCCCTCGGGGGGATAAGTCTGGACGCGGGGCAGTCCTTGTGGACTGACCTGCGCCTGACGCATCCGAGCGGCATGCAGGCCGCGAGGTGGATGCAAGCGGCCGTAAGGCTGCGCAGCGTGGGGGCTTTTTCCATGAGTCGCAGAGGCGGTGCAGCCTCTCGACGCCTCACTGCAAGACCAGGCCGCCTCGCCCCTTGAACGGCGCGCGCGCCGTAGACCGGGCCGCATTTTCTTCACGCAGCGGACACGCCTTGCAATAACCGCACTGGTCCAGCGCCTGCTGCATGCTGCACACCGATCGCCGGCACGCCAGCACGCGGATGCCGGCGCGCTGCGCCGCCAGGCGAAAGGTCTTCATCACGTTGTGCCCCAGGAAATCCGTCAGCAGGATGACCAGCTCCGTGCCGGAAGGCAGCGAGGGCGTCTTCTTCTGGTGCGCGGGTTCGCGGCCGCTGATGTGGTGGCGGATGGCAATATTGTGGTCACGCAGCAGATCCGGGATATTGCCCAGCCGGTCCGCGCCGACGATCAATGCACTGACTTGGGATTGCGCCATGGTGTGGACTCCTGGAGGTGGCCGGTGCGCGAGGGCACGGGCTTGTACACGTTGTTTTGATAGTTAATGATAATCATTACTATTAACAAACGCAATTAGCACGTGTGTAAAAAAATGTGCAGCCGTCCGCCCGACGGCCTCTGGCGCCCCGACCGCCCCGAACCGATTCAGTCTTTCGTCAACTTCCGTTCAGAAAGTTGTTACCGAACCCGGCGCACAATTCCCTCAAACAACCATCAACGGAGACACACCATGCACACTCTGCTGCGTGACGGGTTGCCCTGTGCGGCCTTGGCCCTGGCCCTGAGCCTGGGCAGCCCCGCCAGCCAGGCGGCCGACAATCAGATCGTCCTGGGCGCTTCGGTCCAGCTGACCGGCCCCGTGGCCAACACCGGCCGGTATTACCAGGACGCCTACCGCCTGGCGGTCGACCAGATCAATCGCAAGGGCGGCGTCCAGGTCGGCGGCAAGAAATACACGCTGGCGCTGAAGATCTACGACAACCAATCCGACGTGAACCTGAGCGTGCGCCAGTACACGCAACTGGTCTCCAAGGACAAGGTGAACTTCCTGCTGGGACCCTTTGCCAGCAACTTCGCCCTGGCCGATTCCGCCGTGTCGGAAAAATATCAGGTCCCGATGGTCCAGGGCGGCGGCGCATCGGATCAGATCTTCTCGCGCGGCTTCAAGTACGTGTTCGGCACCCTGGCGCCGGCCAGCAACTACTTCGGCAGCACGATTGCCATGCTCAAGCAGCTCAAGCCGATGCCCGCCCAGGTCGCCCTGCTCTATGCGGATGACGCCTTCGACGTGTCCGTGGCCAAGGGCACCCGTCCCCTGCTGGAACAGGCCGGCCTGAAGACGACGATCGACGAGCGCTACAGCAGCAACGCCAGCGACTTCAACACCCTGCTGTCGCAGATCAAGGCCAAGCAGGCCGACGCCGTGCTGGTCGCGGGGCATGAGACCGAGATCCTGAACTTCATCCGCCAGGCCAAGAGCCTGGACGTCTCGCCCAAGCTCTACTCCTTTACCGTGGGCGTACCCAGCGAGGACTTCCGCAAGGCGCTGGGCGCGGACGCTGAATACGCCTTCGGCATGTCCGCCTGGCTGCCCAACGACACGCTGAAGGACGACTGGTTCGGCGATGCGGCTCAGTTCGCCCAGGCCTGGAATACCCAGTATCACTACGAACCCGACTATCACGCCGCCTCGGGCGTGGCCGATGTCGAGGCCATCGTGAAGGCCATCGAAAAAGCCGGCACGCTCGACCCCAAGGCCGTGCGCGACGCCTTGGCCGCCAGCGACTTCGACAGCCTGTACGGGCGCATCGCCTTCGCCGACAACGGCCAGATCAACCTCGACCAGATGGTGATCCAGGTGCAGGATGGCCAGCCGGCGGCCGTGTTCGACGGCCACAAATTCCTGCGCGACGCGAAATACCCGATGCCCGACTGGGCCAAGCGCTGATCCCTCCGTCTCGGTCCCCAGGGAGCCTATCTTGGACCTCCTGCTGCAAGTCCTCGTCAACGGCATCCTGCAGGGCGGGCTGTACGCCATCATGGCGCTCGGCCTGGCCCTGGTCTGGGGGGTGCTGAACATCGTCAACCTGGCCCACGGCGCCTTCATCATGCTGGGCGCCTACCTTTCCTGGTACAGCTTTACCTGGCTGGGCCTGGATCCCTTCCTCGGGCTGCCCCTCACGGCGGTCCTGATGTTCGGCATCGGTTACGCCGTCCAGCGCGGCATCCTGAATCTGGTCGCCCGGGCGCCCATGTTCAACACGCTGCTGATCACCTTCGGCCTGGAAGTCGTCCTGACCTATCTGGCGCAACTGGTGTTCTCGGCCGATTTCCGCACCATCAACCCGTCCTACTCCGGCCGGAACATCAGCGTCCTGGGCCTGACCATCCCGCTGGTCCGCCTGGCGGCCTCGGGCGTGGCCATCCTGCTGACGCTGGCCATGTGGCGCTTTCTGCTGCACACCCGGCTGGGCCGGGCGATCCGTGCGACCGCCCAGAACCTGTCGGCTGCGCGCCTGCACGGCGTCGAGCCGCGCCACCTGTACGCCGTGACCTTCGGCCTGGGCCTGGCCCTGGCCGGCGCGGCCGGCGGCCTGTACGGCACCGTCTCGCAGATCAATCCCTACATCGGCGCGACCCTGACCGCCAAGTCCTTCGCCATCGCCATCATCGGCGGCCTGGACACGCCCCTGGGCGTGATCGCCGGCGGTCTCGTGCTGGGCCTGATCGAGGCCCTGACCACGCTGTACGTGGGGCCGACCTTTGCCGACGTGGCCAGCTTCGGCGTGCTGGTGCTGGTGCTGATCGTGCGGCCCAGCGGCCTGCTCGGGAGGACCGCATGAACGCCCCGCGCATCCTCCTGGCCCTGCTCGTCCTGGCGGCGCTCGCGCTGCTGCCGCTGTACGGCTCGGACACGCTCATCCAGTTCGGCATCAGCACGCTGCTGCTGGCCGTGCTGGCCCAGGGCTGGAACATCATCGGCGGCTACGCCGGCTACCCGTCCTTCGGCAATTCCGTGTTCTACGGGCTGGGCGCCTACGGCGTGGGCATCGCCATGGTGCAATGGCAACTGCCCTTCGCCGCCGGACTGGCCTTCGGCGTGGTGCTGGCCATGGTCTTCGCCATCTGCCTGGGCATCCCGGTGCTGCGCCTGAAGGGTCATTATTTCGCCATCGCCACCCTGGCCCTGGCCCAGGTCATGGCCGCCATCGTCTCCAATGTGGAACTGGCCGGCCAGAACATCGGCCTGGTGCTGCCGCCGCTGAACGACGACGCCCTGTTCTACGAACTGTCCCTGGGCCTGCTCGTCATCGCCACCCTGACGGTCTGGTGGCTGACCCGCAGCCGCTTCGGCTTCGGCCTGATCGCCATCCGCGAGAACGAGGAAGGCGCGGTCGTGATGGGGGTGGATACGACGCGCTACAAAGTCCTGGCCTTCGCCCTGGCCGGCGTGTTCAGCGCCCTGGCCGGCGGCATCCACGCCTACTGGATCACCTTCCTGGACCCGGAAAGCGCCTTCGACATCACGCTGAACGTGAAGATGATCATCATGGCGGTCTTCGGCGGCCCGGGCACGATCCTGGGGCCGCTGGTGGGCTCGCTCATCCTGTCGGCGATCTCCGAGTTCCTGTCCAGCGAAGTCACCAGCATCGCCGGCCTGTTCTTCGGCGCCGTCATCGTCATCGCCGTGGTGCTGATGCCGCGCGGCCTGGCCGACGTGGCGCGGCGCTACCGCCAGGCGGGCTGGCGCTATTTCATCGAAAACATCCGGATGCATCGGCTATGAGCACGCAGGACAGCCCCACACGCACACCGCCCACCGGACACGCAAGCGGTGCGCGCCCGATCCTTGAGGCACGAGGGCTGACGCGCCGCTTTGCCGGGCTGGTGGCCGTGCACGACGTCAGCTTCGCGCTCGCGCCGGGCGAGATCCTGGGCTTCATCGGCCCCAACGGCGCGGGCAAGACCACGCTGATCAGTCTGCTGAGCGGCACCCTGGAGCCCACCGAGGGCGAGGTCTGGTTCGACGGCCGGCGCATCGACCGCATGGCGGCCTTTCGCCGGGCGCGCCTGGGCATCGGCCGCACCTTCCAGATCATGCAGCCCTTCCCCGGCCTGCCGGTGCTGGACAATGTGGCGGTCGGCGCCCTGTTCGGCCGCGGACAGGGTCAGGCCAATCTGGCGCTGGCGCGCGAAAGCGCCCGGGAATGCCTGCGCTTCGTCGGCCTGGACAAGCACGTCGATCACCGCGCCGAGGACCTGGGCGGCCCCGACCGCAAACGCCTGGAACTGGCCAAGGCCCTGGCCATGCAGCCGCGCGTGCTGCTGTGCGACGAGGTCATGGCCGGCCTGAACCTGGTGGAAATCGACGAGGTCATCGCCATCATCCGCAAAGTGCGCGACACCGGCATCAGCATCATCGTCATCGAGCACGTCATCAAGGCGATCCGCACCCTGTCGGACCGCATCATGGTGCTGCACCACGGCGAGAAGATCGCCGACGGCGCGCCCGACAGCGTGCTGACCGACAGCCGCGTCGTCGAAGCCTATCTCGGGAAGAAACGCGCATGAACACCCCCACGCCCCCGCACGCGGCACCGGACGTGCTGCTGCGCATCCGCGACCTGTCGGCCGGCTACGGCCTGGTTCAGGTGCTGCACTCGGTCTCCCTGGACGTCCGGCCGGCCGAATTCCTGGCGCTGGTGGGCAGCAACGGCGCAGGCAAGACGACCCTGCTGCGCACGCTCTCGGGCCTGCTGCCGATCCAGGCGGGCACGATCGAATGGCACGGCAGCCAGTCCATCGGCGGGCGCACGCCCGACGCGATCTTCCGCCTGGGCATCGTGCAGGTGCCCGAGGGCCGCCAACTGTTCCCCCGCATGTCGGTCCAGGACAATCTGCTGATGGGCGCCTACCGGCGCGACGACCGGGCCGGCGTGCGGGCCGACCTGGACAGGATCTACGGCCTGTTTCCCCGCATGGCCGAGCGGCGGTGTCAATTGGCCGGCAGCATGTCCGGCGGCGAGCAGCAGATGTGCGCCATGGCGCGCGCCCTGATGGCCCGGCCGCGCCTGCTGCTGGTCGACGAGATGAGCCTGGGCCTGGCGCCGATCATCGTCGATCAGTTGATGGAAAACCTGACGGCCATCCGCGACCAGGGCGTCACCATCCTGCTGGTCGAACAGGACATCCACCTGGCGCTGGCGGCCGCCGACCGGGCCTATGTGCTGGAGACCGGCCGCATCGTGCGCGAAGGGCCGGCCCGCGACCTGATCGAAGATCCGGAGTTGAAGCGGGCCTATCTAGGTGTATAACCTGGCCCGAATTCGGCCGGAGCACGAGGCGGGAAGCCGAAGACAGTGCTCTTGCACGGCGAGGCGAACCAACGAAGTGATACGGTCGAATCCGGGCCAGGTTCAGGCGGCGTCGCGGACGACCGGCGCAGGCTGCGCCACCGCCTCGGCCACCACGTCGCGCGACAGTTCGGGCGCCAGCATCTCCATCAACACGTAGACGAAATCGCGCAGGAACACCCCGCGCTTGATCGCCACGCTGGTGGTGTGCCGGCCGAACAAGTGACCGGCGGGCAGGCCGACCAGGCCCTTGTCGCGGCGCGGATCAAAAGCCATGCCGGCGATGATGCCGATTCCCAGGCCGATGTCGGCATAGGTCTTGATCACGTCGGCGTCGATGGCCTCCAGCACGATGTCGGGCTCGATCCCGGCCTGCTCGAAGGCCGCGTCAATGGCGCACCGGCCCGAGAACGCCCGGTCGTAGGTCACGATGGGATAGCGGGCCAGATGCTCCAGCGACAGATTGCGGGCGGCGCTGGAGGTCAATTCCGTCAGGGGATGATCGGGCGGCACCACCAGGGTATGTTCCCAGGCGTACACCGGCAGGGCCACCAGGCCCGGGGTCCGGGCCAGGGTCTCGGTGGCGATGGCCAGATCCGCCTGTTCATGCAGGACCAGCTTGGCCAGATGCTCGGGATTGCCTTCGGCCAGCGACACGTGGACCTTGGGGAAGCGCGCGCGAAACGCCGGGATCACGCGCGGCAGCAGGTAGCGGGCCTGGGTGTGGGTGCAGGCGATGACGAGCGCGCCTTCGTCGCGCTGGGCGAATTCGTCGCTGACCTTCTTCAGGTTGTCGACCTCGCGCATGATGCGGTCGATGACCACGGACACGGCCTGGCCCGGCTTGGTCAGGCCCTTGAGACGCTTGCCGTGGCGCTCGAAGATCCGCACGCCCAATTCGTCCTCGAATTCGATGATGGCCTTGGACACCCCGGGCTGGGACGTGTACAGCGAACGCGCCGCCTCGGTCAGGTTGAAATTGCGCCGGATCGTTTCGCGGACAAATCGGAATTGCTGCAGGTTCATATCTAAGACCCTATAGGAAGAGCCATTATATGGAATATAGAACCTAGTTGATATGACTTTTTGTTATTTGTTTACGCGAAACGACGGCGGCGTCAATGCAGGCAGGAACCCGAAGGCTGCGGGGGCGCTGCCTTCCAGACCATGACCTCGAATTTCGACTTCAGGACGATTTCTTTGCCGCCATGGCCGATGCGGCAGTCGCCCCGCAGCAGCTTGCCGGGATGCGTGCCATTGACGTAATAGCCCCGGCAGATATACAGAATATCCGTGCCGTGGAAATCGGTCCCGCCCTGGACGATGTTTTTGGGCAGCTTGCCCGTCCAGGCCACCCATTCGGGAGCACCGCTTGCCGCGAACGCCGGTTGACCGAACGCCATCCCCATCAGCAGTACCGCCATCAATCGCCGCATATCGCCTCCGTCCCTTGAAGTGGCCATCTCGTGTTTGCCGCCCCATTTTGACAAAGATTCATGGATTTTGAAACACTCGGAAAAACGGCTCGGCGCAATGAGCGGTCCCTGACAAACACACAGGCGGCGCCCGCCCTGAACGGGCGAGCGCCGCCTGCGGTCCGCCGCCTCCGTAAGGAGCGCGGCGTATCGATCACTGCATCGAGATCGTCGTATTGATCTCGCGCGGGTGCGCCTGCCAGCGGGCGGTCACGGTCTTGGTCTGGGTCCAGAAGTAGATCGACTGGCGGCCGTTGGGGCCCAGATCACCCAGTTTCGAGGCCCTCGACCCTGTGAAGCTGAACCAGGCCACCGGCACCGGGATGGGGATGTTGATCCCTACCTGGCCGACGTCGATGTTGTTCTGGAAGTAGCGGGCATGACCGCCGTCCTGCGTGAAGATCGAGGTGCCATTGCCGTTGGGGTTGGCATTGATGAATTCCACCGCTTCCTCCAGCGTATCCACCATCACCACGGACAGCACCGGCCCGAAGATTTCCTCGCGGTAGATGCTCATGCCGGCCTTGACGCCGCTGAACACCGTCGGGCCGACGAAATTGCCCTTTTCGTAACCGGAAACCTGAACACCACGGCCATCGAGCAGCAGTTCAGCGCCCTCGTCCACGCCCTTCTGGATGAAGCCCTCGACGCGCTGTTTGGCGGCGGGCGAGATCAGCGGGCCCAGGTCCGCCTTGCGGTCGGTGCCGACGTTGATCTTCAGCTTGCGTGCGCGTTCGACGAAGTCCGGCAGCCATTTCTGCGCCTCGCCCACCAGCACCAGCACGGAAATCGCCATGCAGCGCTCGCCGGCCGCGCCGAAGGCCGCGCCCAGCATCGAGTTCAGGGCGGCCTCGCGGTCGGCGTCGGGCATGATGACACTGTGGTTCTTGGCGCCCATCATGGCCTGGCAGCGCTTGCCGGCGTTCGAGGAACGGCGGTAGATCTCCGTGCCGACGCGGGTCGAGCCGATAAAGGACACGGCCTTGATGTCGGGGTGATCGCACAGGGCGCCGGCCACGTCCGGGCCGCCGTGCACCACGTTCAGCACGCCCGGCGGCAGGCCGGCCTCCAGGGCCAGCTGCGCCACCATCAGCGAGGCCGTGGGGTCCTGCTCGGACGGCTTGTAGACAAAGGTGTTGCCGCAGGTCACGGCAATGGGGAACATCCAGCACGGCAGCATCACGGGGAAGTTGAAGGCCGTGATCCCGGCGCACACGCCCAGGGGCTGGATGACCGAATAGACGTCGATGCCGGTGGCGGCGTTTTCGGAATAGTCGCCCAGTTGCAGGGTATTGGCCGACACGGCGTGATCGACGCCTTCGAGGCCGCGCGCGACCTCGCCTTCGGCGTCGGGCAGGGTCTTGCCGTGCTCACGGGAAATGGCCTCGGCGATCTTCGGCGTGTGTTCGCGCAAGAGCTGGGCGAAATCCACCATGATCTGGCGGCGCTTGGCCTGGCTGACGTTGCGCCAGGTCTTGAAGGCCTCTTTGGCATCGGCCACCGCCCGCTCGACTTCGGCCGGCGTGGCAAAGGGCACCCGGGCGACCACTTCCTGGGTGGCCGGATTGATGATGTCGCGCCATTCCTTGGTTTCGGACTGGACGAGTTTCCCGCCGATCAGCAGCGGGACGCGTGGGATGTCGCTCATTCAAATCTCCTGAGTAAATTCAGTGAAAGCGGGAGCCGGAATCATTTCTTGACCAGCGGGCAGGTCGAGGCCGACAGGGGCTGGAAGGCGTCCTTGGCCGGGATCGTGGCGACCAGCTTGGACAGGTCCCATTCGCCCTTGGATTCGGCCGGCGTCTTGACCTCGTACAGATACATGTCGTGGATCACCCGGCCATCGGGACGGATGGAGGCGTTGTGCATGATGGGATCCTGGATCGGGATCTCGCGCATCTTCGCCGCCACCACGTCGCCCTGGGTGGAACCCGTGGCCGCCACGGCCTTCAGGTAGTGCCGCACGCTGGAATACACGCCGGCCTGCGTCATGGTGGGCTTCTTGCCCTGGAAGGCCTCGGCGAAACGGGCGGACCAGGCGCGCGAGGCGTCATCGAAGTCCCAGTAGAAGCCGTCCACGTAGCTCAGGCCCTGGGCGTTTTCCAGGCCCAGCGCGCGCAGGTCGGACAGGAACACCAGCAGGGACGCCAGGCGCTGGCCGCCCTTGACGATGCCGAATTCGCGCGCCTGCTTGACCGCGTTGACCGTATCCTGCCCCCCATTGGCCAGGGCCACGACCTGGGCGCCGGAACTTTGCGCCTGCAGCAGATACGAGGCGAAGTCGGGCGCGTTCAGCGGATGCAGGACGGAGCCCTTGACCGTGCCGCCCAGGGCCTTGACCATGTCGGATGCGCCCTTTTCCAGGGAATGGCCGAAGGCGTAGTCCACCGTGATGAAGAACCAGGACTTGCCGCCCTTGCCGAACATGGCCATGACGCCGCCGATCGACTGCGAATAGACGTCGAACATCCAGTGGAAGCCCACCGGCGAGCAGTTCTTGTTGGTCAGGTCCGTGGTGGCCGGGCCGGAGAACATCACCACCTTGTTCTTTTCGCGGGCGATGTTCTGCACCGCCAGGGCCACGGCGGAATTGGTCAGGTCGGCGATCGCCGTCACCTCGTCGCGGTCGAACCATTCGCGGGCGCGCGCCGCGCCCACGTCCGCCTTGTTCTGGTTGTCGGCCGACACCAGCTCGATCTTCATGCCCTTGCACTCGGCTTTCAGGCAGTCGTCGATGGCCAGTTGCGCCGCCGACACCGACCCCATGCCGCCCATGGACGCGTAGGTGCCCGACATGTCGGTCAGCACCCCGATCTTGACAGGCGGGGTCGCCGCCTGCGAAACGGACATGGACAGGGCGGTGGCGCACAGCGCGGCCGCCAGAGTCAGCGAGAATTTCTGCATAGTCTTGTCTCCGTTGTCGTTGTCTGGCTTGCCCTCTGCGGGGCGCCGGGGAATTCTGATCCCCGGCTCAGTTTAGTTGTGTAAAAAACTTATTACCATGAAAATGTTTGCACATTCGTTGACGATATTTGCACAACCATGACCGACTGGGACGCGATCCGCTATTTTCTTGAAGTCGCCCGCACGCAGCGAGCCAGCGCCGCCGCCCAACGCCTGGGGGTGCGGCACAGCACCGTGACGCGGCGCATCCGCGCGCTGGAACAGGACCTGGGTGTGACGCTATTCGAAAAGTCCCGCGCCAGCGGCTACACCCCGACCGAAGAGGGCCTGCGCTTCTTCGCCCACGCCGAACAGGTGGAAAGCACCCTGCTGGCGGCCCACGAATCCCTGTCCGGCGCCGCCCAGACGCCCTCCGGCCACCTGCGGATCGGCTCCACCGAAGGCTTTGGCAGCACGGTCCTGACGCCGCTGATGGTGGATTTCCAGCGCCGCCACCCGGCGATGACGCTGGACATCATGCCGGTGCCGCGCTTCATCAGCCTGTCCAAGCGCGAGGCCGACATCGCCATCGCACTGAAACGCCCCCAACGCGGCCCCTATCTGTGCACCAAGCTGACCGACTACCGCCTGGGGCTGTACGGCACCCGCGACTATCTGGCCCGCCACGCGCCGATCCGGCGCCAGACCGACCTCAGCAAGCACACCTTCATCGGCTATGTTGACGAACTGCTGTTCAGCGACCGGCTGCGCTACCTGGACGGCCTCGTGCCGCCCTCGCGGGTGGTGTTCCGCAGCACCAGCGTGCTGGCCCAGTACCAGGCGGCCCTGGGGGGCCAGGCGCTGGTGGTCCTGCCCTGCTTTCTGGCGGCCCAGGACGAACGCCTGGAGCCCGTGCTGGCCGATACGATCCTGATCACGCGCAGTTTCTGGATGTATTGCCACGAAGACCTACGCCGCACGCGCCGGGTCATGGCCCTGTGGGACTATCTGAAACAGGCCGTGACGCTGAACCATGATCTGCTGCACGGCCACGCCCGGGCCCTGCACACCCCGGCCGGGGACTGGGCGCCGTCCTATGCGCCCGGACGCCGCGCCGCGTCCGCGGCCCGAGCCTGACCGACGCAATCGAGCAGCAGCCCCGGCATGCCCGCGCGCGGCGCGTCGGGGGGATCGTCGGCGCGCAAATCGAGATACGCCTCAACGCAGGCGACGATCGCCGCGCGCACCGAGGCGAATGCGTGGCACGCCACGGTGTCCGCCAACCGGCCCTCCGGATCCAGCCGCAACGCCTCCAGACGCCGGACGCCCCGCTGGTCCAGGCCGGCGCGGCGATAGAGCATCGGCCCGAGGACCTGCTCGCGAAAGAAACCCAGCATGCCGATCGCCTCGTAGAGCTCGCCCCGGCCCAGCTTGGCGGCCGCGTAGTGCAGCCAGATCCAGGCGCGGGCCTCGAACCATTCCGGCGGGTGGTTCGGCCACTCGACGGCGGCGGCGCACGCGCGCGCTTCGAAGCCGACGGGATCCCGGGCGAACAGGATCGCCCGTCGCTCGATCCCGTGATCGAGGTCGGACGCCACGACGAACTTCAGGTCGATGTGCACCAGGGGCGGGCCGTAAAGGCAGATGAGGAGGCGCGGTTCTCCTACATGCTCGCCCGTAAACGCCGACACCAGACCGCCCAGCGACTCAGCGAACGCCAGGCGGTCCGCCATGACCTCCGCGTAGCACGCCTGAGCGACGACAAGCACGAAGTCGAGATCAGAGTACGCGTCGAGCCCACCATGCACATAGGAGCCGCCGATCAGCAACGCCTCGAACCGCTCGTCCGCGGCGACCGCGTCGCGAACGCGACCGAGCAGTTCTGAATGCGCCGAAGACAGTGTGCCGGACATAGGGTTTTCCTGGCGGGCCGGCCGGAGCGGACGCCGATGCGCTCAGGCCTCCGTCTGCCGGGGACGTCGCTTGGGCTTGGGCATGCGCACCCGCCGCCACATCAGCCCCAGGCCCAGGACCAGGAACACGGCGTGCACCAGCGTCAGGCCGACGCCGAAGGACAGCACGTTGCTGGCGATCCAACCGCGCGACAGATTGATCAGGTTCATGTACAGCAGCGCCAGCAGGCCGGCGATCAGCAGATCACCCGAACGGCCCAGACGCGGATTCACCGCCCCCAGCGGCAGGGCGATCAGCGCCAGATTCAGGACCGCCAGCGGCAGCGACAGCCGCCACATCAATTGCGACATGGATTCGGAGTCGCCCTGGGCAATCAGATCCAGCGTCGGACGCGCCTTGATCTGCTGCAGGGCCTGCTGACGCCTGGCCTCTTGCGCCCCGGAATCGCTGCGGCTTTCGATGCGCACGCCATAGTGGTCGAAATCCAGCAGGCGCATTTCGGGCGTGCCCGGCTTCAAGTCATAGCGGTGCCCCGGCCCCAGCACCAGAAAGCGGTCGCCATTGGCCTCGGTGCGAATCGCCGCGCTTTCGGCCGTGACCACGCTGAGCCAGTCGGGCTCGATGATGCGGGCCACCACCCGGCCCAGTTCGTCGTCCGGCCGGGTAGGCGATTCGGCGAAGAAGACCCGCCGCCCATCGTCGGTCTCGATGAACTGGCCGGCCGAGACCTTGGACAAGTCGGAACGCTGCTCGAAGCGCTGACGGTATTCTTCGATCTGGCCGTAGGCCCAGGGCGAGGCCGACAGAGTCAGCACCGCCACCACGGCCGCCATCGGCAGGGCGAAACGCATCACCGGCCGCAGCCACTGGCCCAGCGACAGGCCGCTGGCGAACCAGACGGACATCTCGGATTCACGGTAGCTGCGCGTGACCGTGGTCAGCACCGCCACGAACAAGGTCACGGACAGGATCACCGGCAGTGCGGTGATGCTGGAAAAAGCCGCCAGGCCCAGCACGACGTTCGCGCCGATATCACCATTGGCGGCCTCGCCCAGCAGGCGCACGATCAGCACGCTCAGCCACACCACCAGCAGCGTGGAAAACACGATGCCCGCATGGCTGGTGATCTCGGAAAAGACGGCGCGCTTGAACAATGACATGGGAAAATGCGGAATAATGGATCGTTTAGAGGTGTACGACCTCTCTGGAATTCACCGGACCCAAGGAAAACGAATGGAATTTAGCACAACGACATCGGCCTCTCTGCACACGCTGAAAACCCAGGCCCTGGCCGTGGGCGTGTTCCAGGACGGAGTCCTGAGCCCTGCCACCGACGCCCTGGACCAGGCGACCAAAGGCGCGATCCGGACCGTCGTCAAGGCGGAATTCGACGCGGCCCCCGGCGCAATCCTGACGCTGCATGCACCCGCCGGCATCACCGCCGAACGCGTCATTTTACTCGGCCTGGGCGCCCAGGACAGCCTGAAAGCGGCGACGCTGGCGCGCGCCCACGAAGCCCTGGCGGCTTATTGCGTCCGCGCCGGGGTGGGCCATGCGGTTTCGACCCTGTGCGCCCTGCCCTGCGCGGACGCCGACGTCGCGGACAACGCCCGCTCGGCAGCCCGACTGGTCAGCGCGGCCACCTACCGCTACGACGCCACGTTCAGCAAATCCAAGCCCGCCGCCAAGCTGCGCGCCTTCGTCCTGCACCTGGGCCGGGCCCAGGTCGCACGCGCCCGCACCGGACTGGATCAGGGTGCGGCCATCGGCGCCGGCATGAACCTGACCCGCCTGCTGGGCGACCTGCCCCCCAACGTCTGCACGCCCACCTACCTGGGCAAGACGGCGCGCGACCTGGCCAAGCAGTTCAAGACCCTGAAAGCCGAAGTCCTGGATCAGAAAAAGATCGAGGCCCTGAAGATGGGCTCGTTCCTGTCGGTGGCGCGCGGCTCGGCCGAACCGCCGGCCTTCATCGTCCTGCGCCACACCCCGGCCGGGGCTGCCGCCCGCAAAGCGGCCCCCATCGTGCTGGTCGGCAAGGGCATCACCTTCGACGCCGGCGGCATCTCGCTCAAGCCCGGTCCCGGCATGGACGAAATGAAGTTCGACATGTGCGGCGCCGCCAGCGTGCTGGGCACGATGCGCGCCGTGGCCGAACTGAATCTGCCGCGCGAGATCATCGGCATCATCCCCAGTTGTGAAAACCTGCCCAGCGGCACCGCCATCAAGCCGGGCGACATCGTCACCAGCATGTCGGGCCGCACCATCGAAATCCTCAACACCGACGCCGAGGGCCGCCTGATCCTGTGCGACGCCCTGACCTACGCCGAACGCTTCAAGCCCGCCGCCGTGATCGACGTCGCCACCCTGACCGGCGCCTGCGTGATCGCCCTGGGCCACGTCAACAGCGGGCTGTTCACCCAGGACGAGACCCTGGCGGCGGACCTGCTGGCCGCCAGCCGCCAGGCGCTGGACCCGGCGTGGCGCCTGCCCCTGGAGGACGCCTACCAGGACCAGCTCAAGTCCAATTTCGCCGACATGGCCAACATCGGCGGGCGGCCCGCCGGATCGACCACCGCCGCCTGCTTCCTGTCGCGCTTCACCGGCAAATACCCCTGGGCGCACCTGGACATCGCCGGCACGGCCTGGCTCGAAGGCAAGCAGAAAGGCGCCACCGGCCGCCCCGTGCCCCTGCTGATGAGCTATCTGCTGGGGCAATGCGGCGCCAAGGCCTGATCCGGGCATGACACGGGTTGATTTCGCCTACGGCGCGGCCCACCGGCTGCGCATGGCCTGCGGCACGGCGGCGCGCCACGTCGGTGCGGGCCGCCGGCTGCTGGTGTACTGCACCGACGAACGCCGCCTGAGGCGCTTCGACGCCCTGCTGTGGGAATTCGATCCGGCCAGCTTCATCCCGCACGCCCTGGCCGACGATCCCCTGGCGGATCAGGCCGACGTGGTGCTGGTGGCCGACGCCGCGACGTTGGCCGGCCAGCCGCCCGGCGGCTGGCTGCTGAACCTGGACCTGGACTGCCCCCCGGGGGCCAAACGCTTCGAGCGCATCCTGGAAATCGTCTCCGGCCACGAGGCCGACATCCAGGCCGCCCGCCAGCGCTGGGCCCAGTACCAGCAGGCCGGCCACGAAGTCCGGGGGCATCGCCTGCCGGCCGACCACCCCGCCGGCGGGAACCATCGCGGCGCCTGAGTGTCCAAGATAAGGACCGTTGTCGCGCACGCGACGGCGCCGGCCCGGGATCCTCCCGGGTACGCCGTTTTACCGCCTGCATAGACGACATTATTCAGCTTGTTGTAAGATTAACCTCATTCTGGCCGATGCCATGCACCGGCCCCACGCACCACAGGAAACCGCCATGTCCGACTTCCGCCACACACTGCCCGACACCAGCGCCTATGCCGCGCCGGCTGCCGCCCGCAACCGCGTCTTGCGCAACACCTATTGGCTGCTCGCGCTGTCGCTGATTCCCACGGTCCTGGGGGCCGCCGTCGGCCTGTCCTTCGGCATGAACCAGGCCATGGCCACCAGCCCCGGCGTCAGCACGATCGTGTTCCTGGTGGGCGCCATCGGCCTGATGTTCCTGATCGAACGCAACAAGAATTCCTCCCTGGGCGTCGCCTTGCTGCTGGGCTTCACCTTCTTCATGGGCGTGATGCTGTCGCGGCTGCTGGGCCACGTCCTGGGCATGGGCAACGGCGCTCAGCTCATCATGCTGGCCTTCGGCGGCACGGCGGCGGTCTTCGGCGTCATGGCCACCGTCGCCACGACGACCAAGCGCGATTTCACCCACCTGCAGAAATTCCTGTTCGTGGGCGTCGTCCTGCTGCTGGTCGCCATGGTGGCCAATATGTTCCTGCAGATCCCGGCCCTGATGCTGACCTTGTCGGTGCTGGCCATCGGCATCTTCTCGGCCTTCCTGCTGGTCGACCTGCAGCGCGTCGTCCAGGGCGGCGAAACCAACTACGTGTCCGCCACCCTGGCGGTCTACCTGGACCTGTACAACATCTTCTCCAACCTGCTGATGCTGCTGGGCATCTTCGGCGGAAATCGCGACTGATTAACGATCCAGATCTCAATTTGTCTAGCGGGCTTCGGCCCGCTATTTTTTTGTCCAGTCGATCGAGTGCGATCAGGAGATGAATCTTTTCAAAATCCCGGCGTATTTCTCCGGATTATCCATGTAAGGAATGTGTCCATAGGGCAGCTCGATCATTGTTGATCCTTTGATCGACGCATGCAGATATTGCCCCATGTGCGCAGGCGTCGCCTTGTCATGCTGACCGGTGATGACCAGTGTCTCTGCCTTGATCTCGTGAAGCTGATCTCTGTAATCCATCGCCACGATGGCGTTACACCAATTAATGTAATTGGCACCATCACAACTCAGAAAATCCCTAAGCGCCACCATATACCGTCTATTGCTCGACACGGTTGACTGATCGACGAAAAAACGCCCAACAACTTTGTCAGCGACAAAAGCCAGGCCAAAATGATCAATCATCACACATCTTTCCATCAGATTTTCCGGGCTGACGTAAGACGAAGAATTGGAAATGATGATCTTGTCGAGCCTGTCGGGGTAATGGATCGCCATGTCAATGATCGTCATACCCCCAATGGATACTCCACAGACACTTGCCTTGTCCCACTGCACGGCATCCATGACGGCCAGCACATCGGCCGTATTATCCGCTATGCGCGCTGTCCCAGGATGGGGATCCGATTGACCGTGCCCGGACTTGTCAATCCGCAGGACATGGTACTGATCCCCTAGCAAGCCAACCACCTCATCCCAGGACCTCAGGGAAGTACCCAGCGAATTCAGGAGCATCAGCTTACGGCCAGCCGGATTTCCGTTGATCTCAAAATGGATTTTTCGACCATTATCAATAGCAAGCATGGTGATCTACTATAAAAACTCTGATTGAGCGGATGATTTCAATGATTCGGATCAGGCGAAAGAATATCTTGTCTTTTAAGGAATCTGGACACGACGTTTTCAGCCCAGGCGCCGATCGTCATGGAAGGGCCGGTTCCCACCGGCGCAGGCAAGGCCGCAGCATCCACCACAAATAACCCAGGCGTGCCATAAACCTCGCCATTGCAATCCACGACCGCACCACTTTCCTCTGTACCCACGCAGGCGCCTCCCAAAGGATGCACAGTGGACGGACGCTTTGTCGCATAGATCTTGCGGCCTGACAACCTGCCTATTTCTTTCATCGTGCCCTTTATTTTTTCGTAGATAGGGCTATTGGAAGGATCGAACGCTATTCTAAACCTACCCGTCTTGACACTTGCCACACCATCCATGGCATCGACACCCATGCCACTCACCACCATCCCGTGCCTGAGACGATCAAGGACAAAAGACGGAAAGGGGTAGCGGCTGAGGCTGGGAAGACCATTGCGCCCAATAACGAGATCCCCGTAAGGATTGTTTCTCAGCTTGATTCCGCCCTTGCTTGGAAGACCTTTTGTAAAATCACGGGTTTTATCGTTCAAATCCCAGAATCCTCGTATATCCCCGTTTCCGCTAAATCTCTTTCCCAGGCCCGGCATCCCCTTGAGGGTCTTGTGTTTGTCTCTGCTGTCCAGCAGCAAACGCAACGTGTTCATGGTGCCCGCACCAACAAAAACGTATCGAGCGTTTATAGTGATGACGGTATCATCGCGCAGATTTTTATATGTCACTTTAAATCCATCATTGCGCTGCACATCATGTTTGATGCACTGCACTTCGCACATATCCAATACATTCAGTCCCTTTTTGAGCGCAGGCAAAATATACACGATATCCATTGATGATTTTGCTCCGGAAGGCGCACCCAGAAATCCGTGGTCATCACTTCCATAGTCCGCTTGCCATCTTTTGATATGGCCTTCTCCCTCAAGCAGGCGGTGCTCATGAGATTTTTCCGGCAACAGGAAACCCACCTTGGTTTCCGCACTGGGAACGGCAGGCAGAAAATGCGGATCATCGACGAAAACCTCGGCGGCGGTGTGAGGCGGTCTATTGCCGGCATCCGGTTTCTGCGAGCCGACTCTATGGATAAACCGGTCATAACAGGGTTTCATGGAAAGTTCATCCAGACCCGGGCAATGACCATCCCAGTAATGTTCATCCGGCGGCCTGCGATGCACGGCGGAGTACACATGACTGCCCCCTCCCACGCCGGACGCGCAAACCACCTCCATATTCTTGGAAAAATACAGGTCGAACAAACCCTTTTTATTCACAACCAGCCTGTCCACAGGCAGCCAGGGCAAGGAAATGGATCGGACTGCACGAGAGAACAGCTCAACTCCTCTTGGAAACTTGACTCTGTTTTCGATGCCGGCCGATTGGGTCGGTACGGTATCCCACCAAGGCCCCCGCTCCAGCAAGGTAACCTTCAGGCCGGCCTCTGCAAGACGCCCTGCTGTCACCGATCCGCCGATCCCGCTACCAATGACGACTACTTCCGTATCCATATCTGACTCGCCCGCTCTTGATTTTATATGCCAAGGTAAATTTTCTTTATTTCTTCATCCCCGGAAAGATCCTTTGCCAATCCTTCCTTGATGATTGCCCCTTTTTCGAGCACATAACCGTAATCCGACATCTGCAAAGCCAGGTTCGCGTTTTGCTCGACCAGCAGGACAGAAATTCCCTTCAGCTCGACTATTTTTTTAACCGCCTGCTCGATTTCCTTGACGATCTTGGGAGCCAGGCCCAAAGAGGGCTCGTCCAGCATGAGCACTTTAGGGCTGGACATCAGGGCCCGCCCGATGGCAACCATCTGTTGTTCGCCACCCGACAATGACCCCGCAACCTGTTTTCTTCTGTCAGCCACCCTTGGAAAGAGCTCATACACATCATTCAGGTTTTTCTTTATGAGCCGAGAGCCACGATTCAAATGAGCCCCGGTCAGAAGATTCTCATATACGGTCATTCGCGGAAACAGCCTCCTGCCCTCAGGGCAAAGCACAATACCTTTGGCCACCCTATCATGCGATTTCGTGTGGGTCAGATCCACATCGTCATAAAATATCTTGCCCCGAGATAATGACAAGATACCAATGATGGATTTCAGCGTCGTGGATTTCCCAGCACCATTTGCCCCGATCAAGCTGACGATCTGCCCCTGCTTGATATCGATCGAAACGGAAGAAACCGCCTCCAGAAGATCATACCGAACAGAAATACTTTCAACCCTCAGCATGCCACCCTCCACCGCCTAGATATGATTCCACGACTCTTCGGTCATTCAGCACCTCATTTGGAACGCCTTCGGCGATGACACTGCCCTGAGAGATCACAATGATTTTTGATGATATTTCACGCACCAGGGCAATATGATGCTCGACAAGCACGACAGTCAGTCCATAATGTTGTTTTATCTTGCTGATCAACCGGCCAAATTCTCGTGACTCCTTGCTGTTCAAGCCTGCAGCAGGCTCGTCCATCAGCAGAATCTCCGGCGATGTCGCCAAGCCAATCGCCACGCCCACTTTCTTTTGAATGCCGTAAGGAAGCTCCCTGGCGATCACATTCCGGTATTCCTCGAGCTCCAGCGTGGCGATGATCTCGTCAACCAACTGCATCTTTTCAGCAAGCTTGTCCAGGTACTGCCGTGTTGGCGGCAGCATGTTCAGCAGCGTATTACGCTGAAGTTTCCACAAGGTTCCCCGGAAGATATTTTCAGCGACATTCACATCCGGGTATAACGTGGCGTTCTGAAACGTTCTGGCCAGACCGAGCTTCACCACATCACTTGGCCTCAAGCCGGTGATATCTCTGCCATTCAACAACACCCGCCCCTTGCTGGGCGAGAGCGTACCTGTAATGATATTGAAGGCAGTCGTTTTACCCGCCCCATTCGGGCCGATGATACCGACGGTCTCTCCCTTCGCCACACTGATATTGATGTCCGACAGGGCAGCCAGGCCGCCAAAATTCTTGGATACATGTTCTACTTCAAGCATTTTTCTTCTCTTTCTTGTTGAAGACGAACGGAGCGGACGACAGGCTTGAAAAGACCGACACCAGGCCTTTCGGCCTCATCATCAAGATGACCACCAGCACAATGCCATAAGACAGATGCTGATATTCTTGAGCTCCCCGCAGAATCTCCGGCAAGGGGGTCAGAAAAATAGCTCCGACGAGAGGTCCCCATGAGGAATTGACGCCACCAATCACCAGCATGGTGACCAGGGTGATGGACAAATGGATGTTGAACGATTCCGGGGAGATGAATTCGATATACGTACTCATCAGGATTCCGCCAAATCCAGTGATTGCCCCGCCAGCCACAAACGAAGCCAGTTGAACAGAGGCGACATTGATGCCGGTGGATTCGGCAAGATCCGGGTTGTCATTGACAGACAGGTATTCTTTCCCGGAAGCCGTCTTGAAAAACCGATTGATCAGAAATGTCAAGACGCCACAAAACAGTACAGAGAAAATCAACCACTGATTCACGCCTTCCAGTGTGAACACGCCGATTGAAAGCGGTGCAATTCCGGACAAGCCGCTCGCCCCGCCGGTCACCGAGGGGAACTCCAGCAACGCCAGACGAATGAATTCGGCGAACGCGAACGTCACTAAAACAAAATACACCCCTCTGCATTTGACGATGACGCTTCCAAGAAGATAGGCAACAATGGCCGCCGCAGAAATCCCTGCAATAGCCGCCAGCGTCCAGCTCACGCCATACGTCGTGGTCAATATCGCACAGACATAGGCGCTGATTGCCGCGAATGCCGCATGCCCAAAAGACAACCTGCCGGTCCTCGCCACCAAAGAAATCCCACTGATCAATACGGCATTGATAGCCGCCATCACCAGGATATGGGCATAGAACACATTGCCGGCAGCGAATTGATAAATAAAAAACAGCAACAGGGCAACCGCCGGCACCAATATGTTTCTTTTCATTTATTTCAACTCTTTTCGCCAAAAAGCCCTTGCGGACGCAGAACCAGAAGGCCGATCACAAATACAAACAACGACATTTCGGCATAGCTTGATTTCATGAATGTTCCGGACAGGCTCTCACTGATTCCCAGAATCATCGCAGCGATAGCGGCGCCTGGAATGGAACCCAGACCACCGACGATCACCACGATGAACGACTTGACCATGGGGCCAAAGCCGACTGTGGGATAAACGGAAAAAATAGGCGCCATCAAAGCCCCCGCCAATGCGGCCAACCCTACTCCAATGCCAAAGCCCAATGGATAATAGATACCTGTATTGATCCCTTGTATCTGAGCAGCTTCCCTGTCTTGCACGACGGCCCTCAATGCCCTGCCATATCTGGTGTGATGGAAAAACACATACATCGTCAGCAGGACGAGCAGAGAAAAAAGCCCTGCATAGACTCGTGCTTTAGGCAACACCGCACCGCCTATGCGCACAATTCCCTTTGCGACGCTGGGGACAGCCAATGGATCCGGACCAAAAATGATCAGTGCCACGCTTTGCAGGATCATGCCGATACCGATGGTCGTGATCATGCCGCTGAGCTCATCCCCTCGCATCCGCTTCAAGATCGACAGTTCCGTCAAACTACCAAAAACCAATGCAAGAAGGAAGGCCGCCACCGCCACCACAACGAACGGCAATTTAAAATATGCAATGCCTACAAAGCACAAGAATGCGCCGAGCATGTAAAACTCGGCATGCGAAAAATTGACGATCCGCATCAAGCCGAATACCACGGTAAACCCGATCGCCATCAGCAGGTATAAACTGCCGATGACGATCCCGTTTACAATAGCCTGGATAACTATTGTCTCACTAAACATAGTCTTCTCTAATTATCCAGGCAGCCACCGCTGATCGTGCATTTCGCACGAATGACTTCCTGGCCGTTCACAACCTCGGCCACATAGAATGGCGTACTGATCTGATGGTCGATTCCATAGGTGCTCTTTCCTGTCCAGGATAGTTTCCCGGCCGCACCATCAAAATCCTTGATATTTTCCAATTTCCCAACGACCGCCTGGGTATCCTCAATTGTTTGCGCCTGGCGGATCGCCTCGAAAATCATGCGGGTCGTGTCATAGAACGAAGGACTGAATCCGTTCATCGCCTGCGCATAGTTCGCTTTATGCAGTTCGATATAGGCTTTCGTCAGTGCATAATCCGGATCAACCAATGTATGGACTAAAATCCCTTCGGCTGATTCCTTCCCGGCGACATTGACGATTTCCTGCGTGGCAGGGCCGCCTGTTCTGATGAACAAGCCTTCAAAGCCCAAATCCCTGGCCTGCTTGACGATCAAACCCGCAGAAGAAGGGGCGTTGATGTTCAGCTCGATGGCATCCACATCCAGACCCATCAGTCTTGTCAACAGCGGCACGAAGTCGACCCGATCGCGTTCATAAAACTCCTTGCCAACCAGTTCCACACCGGCATTGCCGTAGGCTTTTTCCACGTCCTTCGACACTTGCAGCCCGGTTTCATCATTGGGGAAAAAAGAGCCGATCTTCTTGATCCCATGCTTCTTGGCCACCCAGTTTATCTGGGCCTGGGCAAATTCCACAGTCGTGACATTGGCCCTGAACGTATACGGAGACTGCGCGTTCAATATCTTTTCACTGAACGCCATCGTGGACATTACAACCCCATTCTTCTCCGTCACCGGTTTGATGGCGACTGCTGCCGCCGACCCCACGGGTCCGACAATAAATTTCACCTTATCCTGGTGAACCAGGCGATTCACGGCAGTCACTGCCTCTCCCGCCTGGTACTTGTCATCATACGTAATGACATTGACCTTGTATTTTTTTCCGCTGACATCCAGGCCCCCCGCCTCATTTACTTCTTTGGCTGCCAGTTCTGCGCCATGCTGGACGGCTTGCCCCCAGCCCGCACCTGCCCCGGAGATGGTCGCAATGACACCGATATTGAGCGTGTCATCTGCGGCATAAACAACTCCGCTTGCGCAGAGAGACATGACGGCGACCGTCGTTTTTTTGAACATCATTTGTAACCTCCACTGATTATTTATTATTAAGCAATATCTTGAACCAAGCCGTCAAAACTCACTTTTCCGTTCTGATTATCCAAGAACACATAATTATCGTAGCAAGTCAGGACAGGTTTCACCCCAAACCGCTTGACATTCGCCTCCTCCCAGGCTTTCGTATACCACTTGTCGGCGGCTTCCTTCGACTCCCAGATATAGACTCCACCGCCGCCCGCGTCACCATTGAGGAAGTATTTTTTCAACAGCCCATCGACTTTGGAGAATTTCTCTATTGTGGTCCCGGCGTCCGCCATGGCCTTTTCCTTGGTCCTGCTGATTCCAGGTATCTGCACGATCGCGATATACATAATTCCTCCATTGCCAGCAAATAAAATTTATTGGTAGCCAAACGATTAATGCCTGAATCAGATTGGCGGATACGGGAGCCCTGCCCCTCAAACGCGCATAACCCAACGACATCAGCGAATACTAGCAATGTGCTCTGATAATCGTCTAATATTTTTCTTTCATCGTTTGATAGTGGAATGTTATGACTGTGACACTGAGGCAACTTCAGCAGCTGATCGTTCTGGCCGAGGAACGCAACTTCCGGCGTGCCGCCAACAGGTTGTTCATGGCACAACCTGCCTTATCGGTGTCCATCAAGAAGATGGAGGAGCAGATTGGCGTCACACTGCTTCAGCGAGGCGCCCGAGGTGCCGCGCTGACGCCGGCGGGAGAGGCCATGCTCCAGGAGGCCCGCTCAGCAATCTTTCATGCCGAAAACGCCTGCCGCTTGGCCAAGGGGGTGATCTCAGGTGACGTGGGCTCTCTACGACTCGGATTCGTCAACTCTGCAATCCATGAGCTTTTACCGGCTACCCTGAACACATTTCGCCTCCAGTACCCCCAGATACAGTTCGAACTCAGTGAGGACAGCACGTGGGAGATCATCAGGCGCATCGAAGCCCACGAGCTCGACGCGGGTATCGTGCGAGGCCCCATTGCGCAATCCGCCAATCTCAAAACATGGGTGATCGAACGCGACGACCTGATTCTTGCCGTCCCGGAGCATCATCGCTACGCCGATCTGGAATCCATCGAACTGAGGGATTGCGAATCGGAAGAGTTCGTACTTTTCGGCTCCTTCAGAACCCCAGGTCTGCATAGCGTCGCACTAGGGCTATGCCATTCGGCTGGATTCACACCCCGGATCAGCCAGGAGGCCATCCAGGTTCAGACACTCGTTGGCCTGGTCGCCAGCGGCATGGGTATCGCCCTCGTACCTGCGATTACGCGCAAGCATACGCGAGCCCACGTCCGATTCATTCCTTTGAAAGATGAGGGGGCGCGTCAATGCCTATCGTTATCACTGACCGCGCGGCGCGACATGCTCTCTGCCACGGTTCAACGCTTGCATGAGGTGATGAGCGCCCTGCCCTCACACGAGGACGCAGCCGGCCCGGCTCCCGGTGCACAGAAGTCCCGGCAGCCCTCAGCCGCCCGTTGACGCAGCCTTCACCGTCAACTTCCTCGCCCCTTCCGCCGCCACCAGCCCCACCGCGATCCAGATCGGGATGTAGGTCAGCCACTGCGCCGGCGCCACGGGCTCGCCCATCAACAGGAACGCCACCCAGAACAGCAGCACGGGCTCCACATAGCTCAGCAGCCCGAACAGGGTCAGGGGCAGGAGCCGGCTGGCCGCCAGGTACATCGACAACGACACCGCGCTCAGCAGACCCAGCACGGGGACTTGCAGGATCAGGCGCGGATGGGCGGCGAACAGGCGCACGGCCTCGGCCGCCTGGGCCTGCAGGATCACGATGGCCGCCGGCAGCAGGAAGAACATGTCGAACCACAAGCTGGTCAGCGCATCGACCCGCAAACGGCGGCGCAGCATGAAGTACGGCGGATAGCCCAAGGCGACCAGCAGCGTGGTCCAGGACACCGTCCCCAGCCGCCACCACTCATGCCCGACGCCCAGCGCGGCAAAGGCGACCGCCCAGGTCTGCCAGGTGCTGAGCTGTTCGCGATAGAACAGCCGCCCCACCAGCACCATCACCAGCGGCAGCAGGAAATAACCCATGGACACGTTCAGCGCATGGCCGTGCAGCGGCGCCCACACGAACACCCACAACTGCAGTCCCAGCAGAAGCGAACACACAATCATGGCCGCCAGGAACTTCCCCCGGGAAAAGTCCCGGGCGGCCTGGCGCACCGCCCCCCAGCCGCGCGCCCGCTGCACCACCAGCGCCAGCATCGGCAGTCCCATCAGGACCCGCCAAGCGAACACAATGTCGCCGTCGAAAGGCTGCATCAGCGTCGCGTAGTAATACATCGCTGCGAACAGCACCGAAGACGCCACCGACAGGAGGATGCCTTTTTTCATTTTTTCAAGCTGATTTCAATAACGCTGCAAATCCATCAACACCTGGCGGGTGCGCAGGGGTGCGTCCAGCAGCTCGTCCAGACGCTCCCGCAGCGCCTGGCGCAGTCCCGGCTCGGCGCCCGCCTGGTCGAAATCCGGCATCGGGGCATCCAGGCCGTAGCCGGCCTGCTCCAGCAGCAGCCACTCGAAGCGGCGCAGCACGGCGGCGTGGGGGCGGCCGCGCGCCCCGGCCAGCACGTCCAGCGCGGTCTCGTAGGCGTCGAACACGCCCGGGTGCGGGTCTTCGCGCGCCAGCAGGCGCAGGATCAGCTCGTTCATGTACCAGCCCGACATCATGGCCCGGCCGTCGAGCAGGCGTACCGGGCCGGACTCGGCGCGGGTCAAGGTATGGACTTCGGCCGAGCCGGTCCAGGACAGCCACAGCGGCTGGAAACCGACCAACACCGGGCGCAGCGCCGAATACGGGCGCTTGGCGCCCTTGGCCACCAGGGCGACGCAGCCGTGGTCGCGGGTAAAGGCCTGGATGATGAGAGAAGTTTCACGCCAGGGGTTGGCGTGCAGCACGTAACCACGCGCATCCTGGATGCGCTGGCTGCGTTTACTCATAGCCCAGGTCTCGCAGGGCCGCCTCGCGGTCCGACCAGCCCTTGCGGACCTTGATGTAGACGTCGAGGAAGACCGGCTTTTCGAGCAGCTTGACGATGTCCTGGCGGGCCTCGGTGGCGATGCGCTTCATGTGCTGGCCGCCCGCCCCCAGCAGGATGGGCCGGTGGCTGTCGCGTTCGATCACGACGCAGGCGGCGATGCGCGCGCCCTCGTCGTTTTCTTCCCACTGCTCGATGACCACGGTGCAGCCGTAGGGCAGCTCGTCGCCCACCAGGCGGAAGATCTTTTCCCGGATCAGTTCAGCCGCCAGAAAGCGCATCGGCCGGTCCGTCAGGGTGTCGGCCTCGAACAGGTGTTCACCTTCGGGCAGGTAGCGGCCGATCTCCTGCAGCAGCGTATCCAGCTGCACGTCGCGCAACGCACTGACCGGCACGACGGCCGCGTAGGGGAATTCTTCCATCAGGCGCGACACGTAGGCGAACATCGCGTTCTTGTCCTTGATCGCATCGACCTTGTTGACCGCCAGGATGACCGGACGATTCCTGGGCAGCAGCGGCACCACGCCGGCGTCGCCCGCCGACCATTTCCCGGCCTCGACCACGTGGACCACGACGTCGACCTCAGCCAGGGCCTGGGTCACCACCCGGTTCATCATGCGGTTCATGGCGCCGCCATGCCGCGTCTGGAAGCCGGGCGTATCGACGAAGACGAACTGGTCCTGGTCGCGCGTCAGCACGCCATGGATGCGGTGGCGGGTGGTCTGAGCCTTGCGCGAGACGATGGACAGCTTGGCCCCGACCAGGGCATTGCCCAGGGTGGACTTGCCCACATTGGGACGACCCACGATGGCGACGAAACCGCAACGGCTGGGGCTGGGAGCGTTCATTTCTTGTCCTGAGTCGGGTCCTGGGGCGTGTCCTGCGCCACGGCCACGGGCAGGGAGAGCTGGGCCGACTTGCGGCGGCGCGCCGACCGGCGCGCCGGCCCCAGCGATTCGATGGCCATGATCGCCTGACCGGCAGCGGCCTGCTCGGCCGCCCGCCGGCTGCTGCCGGAAGCCTGCACCCGGATGCCGAGCGGCGCGATTTCGCAGACCACGTCGAACATCTGGTCGTGCGCCGCCCCCCGGGTGGCCAGGACTTCGTAGTGCGGCAGGGGATGGCCGCGGCCCTGGACGAGCTCCTGCAGCAGCGTCTTGGGGTCCTTGCCGAAGGTCCGCAGATCGATATGCGACAGAATCGGCCGGTACTGGCGTTCGATGACGCGGCTGATCTCGGGAAATCCGCCGTCCAGGTAGATGGCGCCGAAGATGGCTTCGAGCGCATCGGCCAGGATCGAGGGCCGGCGGAAACCGCCGCTTTTCAATTCACCCTCGCCCAGGCGCAGATGGGTCGACAAGGACAGCGTCTGGGCGATGTCGGCCAGGGCGGACTGCTTGACCAGGTTCGAGCGCACCCGCGACAGATCGCCTTCGTCCATTTCGGCGTGTTCGGCGAACAGCAGCGTGGAGACGACGAAATTCAGCACCGAATCCCCCAGGAACTCCAGGCGCTCGTTGTGCGGCATGCCGTGGCTGCGGTGGGTCAGGGCCTGTTCCAGCAGGCCCCGATCCCGAAACCGGTAGTCCAGGGCGGACTGCAGGGAATCCAGGGAAGCCATTACTTGAACCCGCCGATCCGGCTGGGCGAACCGAAGTTCATCCAGATGAAGAAGGCGCGCCCGACGATGTTGCGATCCGGCACGAAACCCCAGTAGCGGCTGTCCAGGCTGTTGTCGCGGTTGTCGCCCATCATGAAGTAATGCCCGGCCGGCACCGTGCAGCGCACGCCGTCAGGCAGATAGGTGCAGGCCTGGAAATCCGGAAAGCGCGTGATCGGCATCAGGCTCTGCGGCATCTGGGCGTTCAGCAGGATACGGTGCGCCACGTCGCCTAATTGCTCCTGGTACTGCCCCACATAGGACGCGCGGTCGGGTTCGTAGTAATCGCCTTCGCGGCTGCGCGGCACCGGCGTGCCGTTGATCGACAGGACCTTGTCCCGGTATTCGATCACGTCACCCGGCTCGCCGACCACCCGCTTGATGTAGTCCACCGAAGGATCGACCGGATAACGGAAGACCACCACGTCGCCGCGCTTGGGCGAGCCCAGGTCCAGAATCTTGCGATCGACCACCGGCAGGCGGATGCCGTATTCGTACTTGTTCACCAGGATCAGGTCGCCGTTTTCCAGCGTCGGCAGCATGGAGCCCGACGGAATCCGGAAAGGCTCGACCACGAAGGAGCGCAGCACGAACACGAACAGGATCACCGGGAAGAAGCTGACGCAGTATTCCACCCACCAGGACGGGTGGTTGGCCCGCTCGTAGGCCTGATCGCATTCGACCTGCAGGGCGGCCGGATCCAGTCCGGCGGCGTTGTTGCGGCAGGCCTGCGCGGCCGCCTCGGCGCGGGCGCGGCGCCGGCCGCGCAGCACGCAGACGTCCAGCAGCCAGACCAGGCCCGTCACGACCAGCGCAACGAACAGCAACAAGGCGAAATCCCAGCTCATGCGGTGTCCTTTCTTATTTGTCTTCGACCTGCAGCACGGCCAGGAAGGCTTCTTGCGGAATTTCCACGTTGCCGACCTGCTTCATGCGTTTCTTGCCGGCCTTCTGCTTTTCAAGCAGCTTCTTTTTACGCGAAATGTCGCCGCCATAGCACTTGGCCAGCACATTCTTGCGCAGGGCCTTGACGTTTTCGCGGGCGACGACCTCGGCGCCGATGGCGGCCTGGATGGCGATGTCGAACATCTGGCGCGGGATCAGGCCGCGCATGCGCGTGACCACGTCCCGCCCCCGGGGCCGGGCGTTGGCACGGTGCACGATCATGGACAGGGCATCGACCCGGTCGCCGTTGATCAGCAGATCCACACGCACCACGTCGGCCACACGGTATTCTTTGAACTCATAGTCCATGGACGCATAGCCGCGCGACACGGATTTCAGGCGGTCGAAGAAGTCCAGCACGATTTCCGCCAGCGGGATCTCGTAGCGCAGATGCACCTGGCGGCCGTGATAGCTCATGTCCAGTTGCACGCCGCGCTTGGTCGTGCACAGCGACATGACCGGCCCCACGTATTCCTGGGGCATGAACAGCGTCACGGTCATGATGGGTTCGCGGATTTCCTGGATATGGCCGACTTCGGGCATGCGCGAAGGGCTGTCCACCCTCAGTAGTTCGCCGTCGCGGTTCAGGACCTCGTAGACCACCGACGGCGCGGTGGTGATGATGTCCATGTCGAATTCGCGTTCCAGGCGCTCCTGGACGATGTCCATGTGCAGCAGTCCCAGGAACCCGCAGCGGAAACCGAAGCCCAGGGCCTGCGAGACCTCGGGTTCGAACATCAGCGAGGAATCGTTGAGTTTCAGCTTTTCCAGGGAGTCGCGCAATTGGTCGTATTCGCTGGATTCGACCGGATAGACCCCGGCGAACACCTGCGGTTTGACCTCTTTGAAGCCCGGCAGGGGCGTGGCGGCGGGCTTGCCGGCCAGCGTCAGGGTGTCGCCGACCTTGGCGTGCTCCAGTTCCTTGATGCCGGCGATGATGAAACCGACCTCGCCGGCCGACAACTGATCGCGCGGCTGGGACTTGGGCGTGAACACGCCCAGTTGTTCGCACAAATGGGTGGCGCCGGTCGCCATCAGCAGGATCTTGTCCTTGGGCCGCAGGCTGCCGTTGACGATGCGCACCAGCATCACCACGCCGACGTAGTTGTCGAACCAGGAATCGATGATCAGGGCCTGCAGCGGCGCGGCCGGATCGCCCTTGGGGGGCGGCACCCGGGCCACGACGGCCTCGAGGATTTCGTCGATGCCCAGGCCGGTCTTGGCGCTGGCCTGAATGGCGTCGGTGGCGTCGATGCCGATCACGTCCTCGATCTCGGTGGCGGCGGCGTCCGGGTCGGCCGAGGGCAGGTCCATCTTGTTCAGGACCGGCACGACCTCGACGCCCAGTTCGATCGCGGTGTAGCAGTTGGCCACGGTCTGGGCCTCGACGCCCTGGGTGGAATCGACCACCAGCAGCGCGCCCTCGCAGGCCGACAGCGAACGGCTGACCTCGTAGGAGAAGTCCACGTGGCCCGGGGTGTCGATCAGGTTCAGCGCGTAGACGCGGCCGTCGGCCGCCTTGTAGCTGAGCGCCGCCGTCTGGGCCTTGATGGTGATGCCGCGTTCGCGCTCGATGTCCATCGAATCCAGGACCTGCGCTTCCATTTCGCGGTCCTGCAGACCCCCGCAACGCTGGATCAAGCGGTCGGCCAGCGTCGATTTACCGTGGTCGATGTGCGCGATGATGGAAAAATTACGGATATGGTCCATAGGATCAGAAAGAAAAATTGAAAAGGGAACGCCGCAGGGCGTCCCCTTCTCGTTCAGGCCGTATTTTAGCTTTTTCCCGGGGAGACGGGCTGCGGCATTATTGCGGCTTGATGATCACCCACTGGGACTGCTGATCGCGGCTGACCAGCAGCACGGCCGGACGGGACTTGTCCAGGCCCTTGACGATCTGGGCGTACTGCTTCGGGCTGGTGATGTCGGTGTCGTTGATCCGCAGGATCACGTCACCCGGCTCGATCCCGGCTTCCGCTGCCGCGCCTTCGGCCTGATCGACCACCACCCCCTGGTCACCGGCGTCGGCCGGCAGGGCCTTGACCTTCAGCCCCAGGCGGTCGGCCGTGTCATTGGGAGACGGGGTCTCGGGGCTCTGGGCCGTGGCGGCCTTGTCGTCGAGTTCGGCCACCGTGGTCTTCAGTTCCAGCGACTTGCCCTTGCGCCAGACCTGAATCGTGGCGCTGGCGCCCGGGTTGGTCGATCCCACCAGACGCGGCAGGTCGGTCATGTGCTTGATGGTCTGGCCGTTGAAGGCCGTGATCACGTCGCCCGGATGCACGCCCGCCTTGGCGGCCGGGCCGCCGGCCTCGACGCTGCTGACCAGAGCCCCCTGGCCCTTGTCCAGCCCCAGGGCCTTGGCGACCTCGTCCTGGACCTCGGTGATCTGCACCCCGATGCGTCCGCGCGTGACCTTGCCGTGCGCCTTGAGCTGCTCGACCACACGCATCACCTCGTCGATGGGGATGGCCAGGGAAATACCCATGAAGCCGCCGCTGCGCGAGACGATCTGGGAATTGATGCCGACCACCTGGCCCTGCAGATTGATCAGCGGACCGCCGGAATTGCCGGGATTGACGGCCACGTCGGTCTGGATGAACGGCAGGTAGTCGCCCGTGTCGCGGTTGATCGCGCTGACGATGCCGGCCGTGACGGTCGAATCCAGCCCGAAGGGCGAACCGATCGCCAGCACCCACTGGCCCTTGCGCAGCTTGTCCGAATCGCCGATTTCCAGCGGCTTCAGGTCGGTGGCCTCGATCTTGATCAGGGCGATGTCGGTGCGCGCATCCGTGCCGATGACCTTGGCCTTGTATTCCTTGCCGTTGGTCATGGTGACGAAGATGCCGTTGGAATTATCCACGACGTGGTTGTTCGTCAGGATGTAGCCGTCGGCGGAGATCACGAAGCCCGAACCGATGCCGCGCGGCACCGTGCGCTCGCTCTGGGACGGCGCGGGCGACTGCTTGGGCCGGGCGTGCGGATTCTGCGGATTCTGCTGGCCAAAGCCGGGCGGCATGAAGTCCGGGCCGAAGAACCAGCGGAACAGGTCAGAGGGATCACCATCGCCCGGCCCCATGGGCGAACGGCGCACCGGCACGGCCTCGGTGGTGCGGATGTTGACCACCGAGCCCTCGGTGGCCTCGACCACCTGGGTGAAGTCGGGCAGCGCGGCGCTGGGGGCGGCCACCGCCTGCGCCTGGGCGGCGCTGATGGGCAGGGTGGTCGCCAGCGCCAGGCTGACGGCGGCGCCCGCCGCCGCGCGCGCCACGGCGGTATACGGCAGATGAAAAGCCATGGAGTTCTCCTTGGAGGATATGAGGATCAGTGGGCGGCCTGAGGCAGGTATTGCACCGCGTGAGCCAAGTCATGCACGGTCTGCGCCGGCACCTCGCCGACCGCGGTCAGCCAGAAAGAAGCCAGCCGCATGCGGTAGACGCTGATCGCGCCCTGTCGCAGGCCGCCCTGTCTGATGCTTTGATCGCGTTTCGGATCAAAGGTTTCAATGAAGATCGAAATTGCTGCCAATCCGTCGGACAGCACCAGTTGATCGACCGTATGGCCGGGCCCCATCTGGCGCGTCAATTCGGCGATGGGCTGGAATCCGGCGGGCAAGGTGAACCGCCAGCCCTGCGCGGCCAGATTGGCCGGCTGGCTGGATTCGGTCTGCAGCCGCCAGTCGCGCGTGTTCCAGCGCGAGGCCAGCGATCCCGGCGGCACGTCGGCGCCGACGTGGACGCGGCTGAAGGCCACCTGGTCCACCAGACGGCCCTGGGCGTCCAGGGTCTGGCTCTTGAGCAGCAGATGGTTCTTCGGGTCTGTGCAGATCCGGTAGCTGTAGCGCAGGGCGTCGCGCGCCCGCAATTCGGACACGGTGCATTCACGGCCGGCCACACGATACGTGCGGTCCAGCGGCTTCCAGTCATAGTGCTGGGCGATCGTCGCGCCCTCGCCCAGCAGCAGCGCCGGGAAATGGTCGCTGTGCGCGGGCCGCGTGATCACCAGCCGGTGTTCCGGCAGCAGGCACTGTTCCAGGCCGTTCTGCCGCAGGCATTCCTGGGGCGTGCCGTCCAGGACTTCCTGGCGTTCCCGTTCGCCGGTGCCGTCAACCTGGTGCACCAGGTGCGTGGCCTGCAGCGTGCGGCCCTGCTGGTAGACGGTGACGCCGGCATAGTCCAGGGTGCGCGCGGCCTCCTGGACCTGGCGCAGAAAGGCCGTCAGATCGGTTTCGGCCGCACCTGCGGCAGCAGTCCACACAAGGGCGAGGCACAAGCCCGCCCGGCATCCGGCCCGCGCCCAGGTCGGCATCAGCGCGCCCCCATCCCGTCAAAGGAAGCCTGGCGCACCGCGCCGGCGCCCGCCATCGACTGGTGCGCGGCCATGTAGTCGGCCAGCCCCGGATCGGCGGCGTCGGATTCGTCGGCCTGGGCCATGACCGGCGTGGCGGCGGGCGGTGCGTCCGGCGCCAGGAAGAACGGACGGGCCATCCAGACGACAGATGCCACGGCCGCGGCGACGGCCAGCCCCGACAGGCTGTTACGCACCAGGTGGCGTCGCGCCAGCGGCGACGGCGCGACGATGGCCGGCTCGGCGTCGAGCGCAGCCGACACACGCGCATAAAAGCGTTCGGACGGGCGGATCGCCAGGTCCGGACTGCGCATGACGTCGCCGATCAGGTGGTAGGTGTCCCAGAGCTGGCGCCCGTAGGGGGTGTCGAGTTCTTCGGAGCGCAGATCGGCCTCGCCGTCCACCCAGGAGGACACCGAGGCCTCCCAGGCACGCTCTGTCACGGCGGAATCAGGTTTGGCGTTCATGACGGCTCCTTACCAGCGGCGATCCGTGTCCCGTTCCATGACCGGCCGCAGGCGGGCCGCGATGGCTTCGCGGGCGCGGTAGATGCGCGAACGGACGGTTCCGATGGGACATTGCATGGTGCTGGCGATTTCTTCATAACTCATCCCTTCGATTTCCCGCAGCACGATCGCGGCGCGCAAATCGTCCGGCAGTTCGTCGATGGCCTCGTTGACGGCCTGGGCGACCTGCCGGCTGGCCATCAACGATTCAGGGGTGCTCTGATCGCTTAGGCCGTCAATCTGGTCAAAAGTTTCACCGTCCTCGTTTTCCAGCGGCGTCACGGTAGAAGGCCGGCGGAAACTGGCCGCCTGCCAATTGCGGGCGGTGTTCAGGGCAATGCGGTAAAGCCAGGTGTAGAAGGCGCTCTCGCCCCGGAACTGGGGCAAGGCGCGGTAGGCCTTGATGAAGGCCTCCTGGGCAACGTCCTCGATCTCGGCCGGATCGTGGATCATGCGCGACAGCAGCCGCATGATCTTGCGCTGGTATTTGATCACCAGCAGGTCAAAGGCGTGACGCTCGCCACGCCTGACGCGCTCGACCAGCGCGAGATCGACCTCGCGCTCACTCATGATTCGGCCGGGGGGTCAGAGGCGCCCCACCAGCATCGAGCCGTTGGTGCCGCCAAAACCGAAGGAATTGGACAGCGCCACGTCGATCTTCATGTCGCGCGCCTGGTTGGCGCAATAGTCCAGGTCGCATTCGGGATCCTGGTTGAAGATATTGATGGTCGGGGGCGAGACCTGGTGATGCACCGCCAGGGTCGTGAAGACCGCCTCGATACCGCCCGCCGCGCCCAGCAAGTGCCCGGTCATGGACTTGGTGGAATTGACCACCAGTTTGTACGCATGATCGCCGAACGCCAGCTTGAGCGCCGCGGTTTCGTTCTTGTCGCCCAGGGGAGTGGACGTGCCGTGCGCGTTGACGTAGCTGATCTGGTCCGGATTCACACCGCTGTTGCGCAGCGCGTGCAGGATGCCCCGGCGCGGGCCGTCCTGGTCCGGGCTGGTGATGTGGTGCGCGTCGGAGCTCATGCCGAAGCCCAGGAATTCGCCGTAGATGCGCGCGCCACGGCGGCGGGCATGTTCGTACTCTTCCAGGACCAGCACGCCGGCGCCTTCGCCCAGGACGAAGCCGTCGCGGTCACGGTCCCAGGGACGCGAGGCGGTCTCGGGATCGTCGTTGCGGGTGGACAAGGCGCGCATGGCGGCAAAGCCGCCCATGCCCAAGGGAGAGACGGAGCTTTCGGCCCCGCCGGCCACCATGATGTCGGCGTCGCCGTATTCGATCAGGCGCGCGGCGTCGCCGATGCAGTGCAAACCGGTCGTGCAGGCCGAGACCACGGCGTAGCTGGGGCCTTTCAGGCCCAGCATGATGGACAACTGGCCCGAGATCAGATTGATCAGCGAGGCCGGCACGAAGAACGGCGAAATGCGCCGGGCGCCGCGCTCCAGGTATTCGATCTGGGTTTCTTCGATGCGCGGCAGGCCGCCGATGCCCGAGCCGATGATGGTGCCGATGCGGTCGGCGTCCTCGGCGGAAATATCCAGCCCCGAATCACGCCAGGCCTGGATGCCGGCGGCCACGCCGTAATGGATGAAGGAGTCCATCTGCTTGGCTTCTTTGGACCCCATGTAGTCGGTCACATTGAAGCCCTTGACCTCGCCCGCGATCTGGCTGTTGAGCACCGAGGCGTCGAAACGCGTCACCCGGCCGATACCCGAACGACCGTGAATGAGGTTGTCCCAGGCGGTTTGGACATCGTTGCCCACGGGCGAAACGATGCCCAATCCGGTTATGACGACACGTCGTTTCACTGACTCGGCTCCTGAAGCTAAAGAAAGAAATGAAAAGGGCGGCCCGTGACGGGCCAAATACGGCAGGCTGTTTCAGCCTGCCGATGGTGCCCGCCACGAACCGCCCCGGCGCCTGTCCGGCTTGGTGCGACAGGCCGTCCAGCCCTGGCGCGGCAAGCCGCAACAGGGTTGGTGAAGATTACTGCTTGCTGTGCGAGGTGATGTAGTCGACCGCTTGTTGGACCGTCGTGATCTTCTCGGCTTCCTCGTCAGGGATTTCGGTTTCGAATTCGTCTTCGAGGGCCATCACGAGCTCGACCATATCGAGCGAGTCGGCACCGAGGTCGTCAAGGAAGGAAGATTCGTTCTTGATCTCGGCTTCGTTGACGCCGAGTTGCTCAGCGACGATCTTCTTGACGCGCTGTTCGATGCTTTCCATGCATATCTCCAGTAAGGAAAAATCCCGCGAATTATAGCCAATGTGACCAACGGAGCTGCGGGTTTATGTCAAAAAAAACAGTCCCGGCCATCGGACGGCTTCCGTGAAGGAAACACGATCACGACCGGGCCTGCCTGCTGAGGTTGAACGGATTTTACCTTAGACGGGCCGGCTCCGTTCTTGATCCCTACATGTACATACCACCATTGACGTGCAACGTCGTCCCTGTTACGTAGCCGGCCTGGGGGCTGGCCAGGTAGGCGACCGCGTGGGCGATCTCTGCCGCCGAACCCAATCGGCCCAGGGGAATCTGCTCCAGGATGGCGGCCGTCTGGGTTTCGTTCAGGGCACGGGTCATGTCGGTATCGATGAAGCCCGGGGCCACGCAATTGACGGTGATGCCCCGGCTGCCCAGTTCGGCCGCCAGGGACCGCGACAGGCCGGCCACGCCGGCCTTGGCGGCCGCGTAGTTGGCCTGGCCGGGATTGCCGCTGTAGCCCACCACGGACGTGATATTGATGATGCGGCCCCAGCGGGCCTTCATCATGATCTTGGCCACACCGCGCGACAGACGAAACACGGACGACAGATTGGTGCCCAGCACAGCGGCCCAGTCTTCGTCCTTCATGCGCAGAATCAGGCCGTCGCGGGTGATCCCGGCGTTATTGACCAGGATGTGCGGCCCGCCCTGGCCGGCCAGTTCGGCCAGCAGGGCGTCGCAGGACGCCGCGTCATTGACTTCCAGTACCGCGCCGCGTCCGCCTTGCGGCGCCAGGGCTTCGGTGATGGCCTGGGCGCCGGCCTCGGACGTGGCCGTCCCGACGACCGTGGCGCCCGCAGCCGCCAATTCCAGGGCGATGGCGCGGCCGATGCCGCGCGAAGCGCCCGTCACAAGGGCGATCTTGCCCGCCAGCAGAGCTTCCGACATGTCAGCCTCCCAGAGCTTCCAGCGTCGCTTGCAGGGACGCCGGATCGGTGATGTTGAACGTGTTGATTTCGCGGTCGATGCGCTTGACCAGGCCGGTCAGGACCTTGCCCGGCCCGCATTCGACGAGGTGGGTGACGCCGTCCTGCTTCATGGCCTGGACGATCTCCACCCAGCGGACCGGGTGCCAGGCCTGGCGCACCAGCGCGTCGCGGATGGCGGCCGGGTCGGCCGGACGGGCGACATCGACGTTATTGATCAGGGGCATGGCCGGAGCCGTCAGGGCCACGTCCGCCAGCGCGCCGGCCAGCACGACCGCGGCCGGCTCCAGCAGGCGCGAATGGAAAGGCGCCGACACCGGCAGCGACACGGCGCGCTTGGCGCCGGCGGCGCGCGCCCGTTCGCAGGCGCGCTCGACCGCCGCCGTATGGCCGGCGATCACGACCTGGGCCGGGGCGTTGTAGTTGACGGCCTCGACGATCTGGCCTTCGGCGGCCTGGGCGCAGGCCTGGCGCACGGCCTCGTCGTCCAGCCCCAGGATGGCGGCCATGCCGCCCTCACCCACCGGCACGGCGGACTGCATGGCCTGGGCGCGCACGCGCACGGTGCGCACCGCGTCAGCCAGGTCCAGCGCACCGGCCGCCACCAGGGCGGAATATTCGCCCAGGCTGTGGCCCGCCACCAGGGCGGGGGCCGCGCCGCCGGCCTGCCGCCAGGCGCGATACATCGCGACGGAGCACAGCAGCATGGCAGGCTGGGTATGGGTGGTCAGGTTCAGGGTTTCGGCGGGACCCCGGGCGATCAGACCGGACAGGTCTTCGCCCAGCGCCGCGTCGCCCTCGCGCAACGTGGCCTGGACGCCGGTGTCGTCCGCCCAGGCGTCCATCATGCCCACGGTCTGCGAGCCCTGGCCCGGAAATACAAATGCAATCTTCATGTCGTAGTCTTCAGATTTTCACGAGGACGGAGCCCCAGGTGAAGCCGCCGCCCACCCCTTGCAGCAGCACGGTCTGGCCGGCGCGGATGCGGCCGTCGCGCCAGGCGACGTCCAGCGCCAGCGGCACGCTGGCCGCCGAGGTATTGGCGTGCTGATCCAGGGTGACGACGAGTTTTTCCTCGGGCAGGTTGAGCTTGCGGCCGATGAAATTCAGGATGCGGATATTGGCCTGGTGCGGCACCATCCAGTCCAAATCGGACACCTGGATGCCGGCCTCGTCGCAGACTTCGTGCGCCGAGCGCGTCAGGGAATTGACGGCCAGCTTGAACACGGCCTGACCGTCCATGCGCAGGAAAGGATCGCCCGTGACCTGGCCGTCCACGACGTTGCCGGCGGCGCACAGAATATGCTGCTGACGCCCGTCGGCGTTCAATCGCGCGGCCAGGATCCCGGGTTCGTCGGAAGCGCTGACCACCACGGCGCCGGCGCCGTCGCCGAACAGCACGCAGGTCCGGCGGTCGTTCCAGTCGAGGATGCCGGAGAAGACCTCGGCGCCGATGACCAGGGCGTGACGCGCGCGACCGGCGCGCACGAAGGCGTCCGCCGTCGCCAGGGCGTAGACAAAGCCGCTGCACACGGCCTGGACGTCAAAGGCGGCAGCGCCGCCCACGCCCAGATTGGCCTGTACCAGACAGGCGGTGCTGGGGAAGATGAAGTCCGGCGTGGAAGTGGCGACGATGATCAGATCGAGCTGGTCGGCCGTCAGGCCGGCGCTGTCCAGAGCCGCGCGCGCGGCCGCCGTGGCCAGCGTGCTGGTCTTGGTGCCCGGGTCGGCGATGTGGCGCTGGCGGATGCCGGTGCGCTCGGTGATCCAGGCATCGGACGTCTCGATGCCGCGCGTGGCCAGATCGGCGGCCAGATCATCGTTGCTGACGACGCGTGGAGGCAGATAACTGCCCGTTCCTGTGATCCTGGCGTAAGGCATATCAATTCCGGAAAGAGAGGGACTAGGCTGCCGGAGCGGGCGGCCGACCGCGCAAATCGTCGAGACGCTGGATGGTGCCTTCGAGGAGCCCGTTGAGCACGGCCTCGCGGGCCCGTTGCAGCGCCTGGCCATAGGCATAGGCATCGGCGGAGCCATGGCTTTTGATGACGATGCCGCGCAGGCCCAGCAGGGCCGCCCCATTGTAGCGGCGATTATCCACGCGGGCGCGGAATCGCTGCAGGACGGGCGTGGCGACCAGCCCCGCCGTCATGGTGAAGGCGTTGCGGCGGAATTCCTCGCGCATCATGGAGCCGATCATGCGCGCCAGGCCCTCGACGGACTTCAGGACCACGTTGCCGACGAAGCCGTCGCAGACGACCACGTCCACCGTGCCCTTGAAGATGTCATCGCCTTCGACGTTGCCGTAGAAGTTCAGGCCGCTGCCGCGCAGCAGGTCGGACGCCTGCTTGACGACTTCGTTGCCCTTGATGAGCTCTTCGCCGATGTTCAGCAGGCCGACCGAGGGCTGGGCGCGCTGGTCCATGGCGGACACCAGCGCAGCCCCCATGAGGCCGAATTGCAGCAGGTGTTCAGCGGTGCAATCCACGTTGGCGCCCAGGTCCAGGACCGTGGTCGCCCCGCCCTTTTGATTGGGCAGCGCCGTGGCGATGGCCGGACGATCGATGCCGTCCAGCGTCTTCAGCACGTAGCGGGAAATTGCCATCCAGGCGCCGGTATTGCCGGCCGACACCGCAGCGTCGGCACGGCCGTCCTTGACGGCCTGGGCGGCCACCCGCATCGAAGAATCTTTCTTGCGACGCAGGGCGATTTCCACCGAGTCGTGCATGGTGACGACTTCGGAGGCGTGCAGGATCTCGAACTGGCCGGCGGACGCCGCGTTCTGCTGCAGAGCCTGTCGAATCAGGGCCTCGTCGCCGACCAGCAGACACCGGGTATCCGGGTGCGCCTGGGCGAACGCCATCGCTGCCGGTACGGTGACCGGCAGGCCATGGTCACCGCCCATGCAATCGATGGCGATGGTCGGATTGGAATGGGTCATCGGCGCGTGGAAAAACCGTGGCGCAGATGGCTTATTCGTCGTTCTTGGTCTTCAGGACCTTGCGACCGCGATAGGTGCCGTTCGGGCTGATGTGGTGGCGCAGGTGCAGTTCGCCGGTGGTCGGCTCGATGGCCGTGGCGGGCGCCGTGAGGAAATCGTGCGAACGATGCATGCCGCGCTTGGACGGGCTCTTTTTGTTTTGCTGGACAGCCATGATGACTCCTGTGAATCGGGGCCGCTCATTTTAAGGTAAGCACGAGCCCGTGTGTTGAATGAAAATTCAGTCTTTCCCGAACCGTTCCAGGACTGCGAACGGCGAGGGCCGCCGAGGCGGTTCCGGCACATCCCCGTCACCCGGACACACTTCGTGGCGGGGCGCGTAGGGCAGCACCAAAATCAGTTCGTCCTCGACCAGGCCCAGAACGTCCAGTCGCGGGTCGGCGACGAGGTATTCGATATCAGGGCCCTGGCCTTCGGCTTCGAGCGCATCCATGGCTTCCAGTTGCGCCTGGGTTTCCACCAGGCCCAGCGTGCTGGACACGCGCAGCGTCAGGCTGAAGGCCTCCAGGCAGCGCTGGCACATGACCCGCACCGGCCCGTCGGCCTCGACATCCAGCCAGGACTGTCCAGACGGCGCATCGAACCGGCCACGCACCTGCCAGCGGATTTCTCCGTCCTGGGGTTCGGGCAGATCCTGGCATAGGCGCGCCAAATGCTTTGTGCCGATCTTGCCATCCAGGGCGCTGCCGGCCCGCGCGAACCCGGTCGCATCGATGACCATGAAATTTGTTGCTCGGGAAAACTCTAGATGATACTTGATTGAAGGGCATAGGGTCAACGCGCCTGTGGCTTCCCCGCACGTTAAACTGACGCACGTTCATCAGGATCCCCCCATGCCGCTCATCCTGGCTTCCAGTTCGCCCTACCGCCGCACCCTGCTGCAGCGGCTGAATCTGCCCTTTTCCGTCGAATCCCCGGACATCGACGAAAGCCCGCGACCCGGCGAAACGCCGCTGGACCTGTCCCTGCGCCTGGCGCAGGAAAAAGCCGCCGTGATCGCCGCGCGCCACCCCGGCGCCCTGGTGATCGGCTCGGACCAGGTCGCCGTATTCGAGGGCGATCCCATCGGCAAGCCGGGTTCCTTTGAAGCCGCCCGCGACCAGCTGCGCCGCTTCGGCGGCCGCGAAGTCTTGTTCCACACCGCCCTGTGCGTCACCGACGGCCGGCGCCATCTGCTGGAGCAAGTGCCGACCGAATGCCGTTTCCTGGCCCTGGACGACGCCCGGATCGAACATTATCTGCGCGTCGAACAACCCTTTGACACGGCCGGCAGCGCCAAGGCCGAGCAACTGGGCGTCGCGCTGATGGAACGGATGCGCAGCGACGACCCCACCGCCCTGATCGGCCTGCCCCTGATCGCCCTGTGCCGCATGCTGCGGGCCTTTGGCCTGGAACCCCTGGCGGCCCATTCCGGATATCCCGAGATTCAATCATGACCACCACCCTGCACCTGATCCCCGTCGGCCTGGGCCAGGCCGACCCTGAACGCTGGCTGCCCCGGGCCGCCCGCGAAATCACCGCCAGGCTTCGCTATTTCATCGCCGAAAACGCGAAAACGGCACGCGCCTTTCTGAAGCAGATCGAAACCGCGATCCCGCTGCAGGACATCACGATCCATACCCTGAAGCCGGACACGCAGGCGGGTGAAATCCGCGCCTGGCTGAACGCCGTGCCCGCCGGCCAGGACATCGGCCTGGTCTCGGAGGCCGGCTGCCCGGCCGTTGCGGACCCCGGCGCCCTGGTCGTGGCCCAGGCGCACGCCGCCGGGATCCGGGTCGTGCCCTGGACGGGACCGTCATCCATCATGCTGGGCCTGATGGCCAGCGGCCTGCAAGGCCAGCGCTTTGCCTTCCATGGCTACGCGCCGGTCAAGGCGCACGAGCGCGACGCCCAGTTGCGCGCCTGGGAATCGGCATCCCATAAACAGCAGCAGACCCAGATCCTGATCGAGACCCCCTACCGCAACGCCGCGCTGTTCGAGGCGCTGCTGCGCACCCTGCGCGACACGACGCGGTTGTGCATCGCCAGCGCCTTGACCTGCGACGACGAGACCATCGCCACGCGCAGCGTCGCTCAATGGCGCAAGGCCGGCCCGCCGGATTTCGAGCGCAAGCCGACCCTGTTCCTGTACCTGGCGGACTAGCGCCGCCAACCGCGCCACCACCCCGGCAGGCGGGCGGCCAGCAGCAGCACCAGGATCACGGCGTACAGGCGCGGCTCCAGGAAGTCGTTCTTGCCCGCCCGCATCCAGTCGAAGTGCAAGACCGACAGGAGGGCGGCCGGGTAGACCAGCGTGTGCAGGCGCTTCCAGTTTCGTCCCAGGCGCCGCATCCAGCCCTGGGTCGAGGTCGCCGCCAGCGGCGCCAGGCACAGCACGGCCAAGGCGCCCACGCCGATGAAATCGCGCTGCCACAGATCCGCCCACATCGAGGCCGGCACCCAGCCCCGGTCCCAGAGCGCCCAGGCCAGGACGTGCAGCACGGTATAGAAAAAGGCATACAGCCCCAGCTTGCGCCGGTGGCGCAGCAGGCCGGACCAGCCCAGCCGGCGCACCGGCGTCACGGCCAGGGTGGCCCACAACAGGACCAGCGCCCAGATGCCGCTGGAGCGCGTCAGGAATTCCTGTGAATTGACGCCCAGGCCCCCGGTCGCGCCCAGCGCAATCCAGCGCAGCAGGGGAAACAGGCCGCAGGCGTGGATGCAGACACCCAAAACCCAGCCGCCGCCCGGACGCGGGCGGCCCGCCCCGGAGCCCGAAACCGGGGGGTGCATCCTCTCCGCACGCGCGCCCATCAGAAATTGCGCGCCAGATCCATGCCCTGATACAAGCCGGCCACGGCGTCGCCGTAGCCATTGAAGGGCTGGGTGGGCAGCCGGGGCGAGAACCACCCCGTGCCGATGCGGTGTTCGGTTTCCTGGCTCCAGCGGGGATGCGGCACCGCCGGGTTCACATTGGCATAGAAGCCGTATTCCCGGGGTGCGGCGCGCATCCAGCTGGTGACCGGCGGCTCCGCCTGCAAACGGATGCCGACCAGCGACTTGGCGGATTTGAAACCGTATTTCCAGGGTACGATCACCCGCAGCGGCGCGCCGTTCTGCGGCGGCAGGGCGCGGCCGTAGACACCAAAGGTCAGCAAGGCCAGCGGGTGCATGGCCTCGTCCAGACGCAGGCCCTCGACATAGGGCCAGTCCAGCACGCCCTGCGCCACGCCCGGCATGGCCTCGGGCTGCAGCGCCGTCGTGAATACCACATAGCGCGCATCCGCCGTCGGCTCGACCTGCTTCAATAAATGAGACAGGGAATAACCGGTCCAGGGCACCACCATGGACCAGGCCTCGACGCAACGCAGCCGGTAGACGCGTTCTTCCAGGGGCGCCAGACGCCGCAGCGCATCCAGGTCCAGCGTCAGGGGCTTGCGCACCGCGCCATCGATCCGCACCGTCCAGGGTTCCAGCCGCATCCGCCCCGCATATTTGGCCGGATCGCCCTTGTCGGTGCCGAACTCGTAGAAATTGTTGTAGGTGGTGATGTCGCGCCAGGTGTTGGGCGGCTCGTCGGTCGACCAATGCGCATCACGCGGGGCTTCCAGCGCGGGACCTGCGGGTCCGTCGGCATCCGCCGCCCGGGCCAGGCCCGTCGCGCCCAGCGCCAGAGAGCCCAGCGCCGCCTGCTGCAGCCAGCGTCGCCGCGACCGCCAGATGGGTTCGGGGGTGATTTCAGAGGGCCGGATGCCGATGTCCCAGGGTGTGCGCATGATGAATCCGCCTGGAGGAAGACAATCCAGTTTAGACCTTCATCAGGCGAAAAAGTTCTTGACCCGGGGCGATCAGCCTCCCGCGCGCGCCCGGATCCAGGCCTGCATCTCGGGCACCGTGGCCGCCAGCGCCGTCGGCCGGGCGGATTCCAGCAGGGACGGCTTGTGCGCCCCGTAGGCGACCGCCAGACTGTCCACCCCCGCCGCCTGCGCCATCAGCACGTCGTGGGTGGTGTCGCCCACCATCAGCACCGTGCCCGGGTCCAGATCCAGTTCGTCCAGCAACTGCAGCAGCATGTCCGGGTCCGGCTTGCCGCGCGCCTCGTCCACCGTGCGCGTGGCGCGGAACAGGCCCCGCAGGTCCAGGCGCTCGATCGAGTCATCCAGGCCGCGCCGGCTCTTGCCCGTGGCCACGCCCAGAATCGCGCCGCCCGCGTGCAGATCACGCAAGAGCTGCGTCTGGCCTTCGAAAAAATGCATTTCGTGCTGCAAGGCCATGAAATGCGCGCGGTAACGGTCCACGAACGCATCCTGGCGGTCGGCGCCCAGTTCCGGCACCAGGCGGTACAAGGCCGCCTGCAGCGACAGCCCGATCACCCAGCCGGCTTCTTCGCGGGACGGTTCGCGCAGCCCCAGGTCACGGCAGGCGCCCAGCAGCGCCTCGACGATGTGA
The DNA here is from genome assembly GCF_042651965.1 of Castellaniella hirudinis. Taxonomy (NCBI): domain Bacteria; kingdom Pseudomonadati; phylum Pseudomonadota; class Betaproteobacteria; order Burkholderiales; family Alcaligenaceae; genus Castellaniella; species Castellaniella hirudinis. Next base: position 252,924 of record NZ_JBHSDY010000005.1, on the reverse strand, counting down.
TAGGTGGAATCCAGCAGGGTGCCGTCCCAGTCGAAGATCACGGCGCGGTACCGTGCGGCCGGCGCAGCCGCGAGACTCGATGCGGAGGAAGTCGCAATCGGAGCGACAGGGTCAGGGGCGTTCATGAACGGGCATGCTCCAGTTGATCCAGCAGCGCCCGGCAGGCGGGCGGCAGCGGCGCTTCAAAGACCAGGGGGGCGCCGGACACCGGATGGGGGATTTCCAGCCGGTGCGCATGCAGGAACATGCGTCGGAAGCCCTGGGCGGCCAGGGCGGCGCGCACGGCGTCCGGCCCGTATTTTTCGTCCCCGGCGATCGGATGGCCCTGCGATGCCAAGTGCACCCGGATCTGGTGGGTGCGCCCGGTGCGCAATTCGGCCCCCACCAGGGAATAACGTCCGGCATAACGGCGCTGCAAAGTCATGATGGTGTGAGCCGGTTTGCCCAAGGCATCGACGCGCACCCGGCGCTCGCCGTCCGGGGTCAGGTATTTCAGCAGGGGCAGGCGGATATGCTGGCGGTCGTTGACCCAATCGCCCACGACCAGCGCCAGATAGTGCTTGCGCCCCAGGCTTTCGCGCATCATGTCGTGCAGGGCCACCAGGGCCTTGCGGCTGCGCGCCACCATCAGCACGCCCGAGGTCTCCCGATCCAGGCGATGGGCCAGTTCCAACAGGCGTTCGTCCGGACGCGCCGCACGCAACTGCTCGATCACGCCAAAGGACACCCCGCTGCCGCCGTGCACCGCCACCCCGGCGGGCTTGTCGATCACCAGCAGGTGTTCGTCTTCGTACAGCACGGGAAAGGCGGCCGGCGGCGCCGGCGGCGTGGCGCCGGGCGCGGGCAGGCGCAGCGGCGGCACACGCACCGTATCGCCGGATGCCAGACGGGTCTCCGCCCGGCAGCGGCCCTTGTTCACCCGGACCTGACCGTCGCGGATGGCCTTGTAGATGTGACTTTTAGGGACGCCTTTGCAGATCCGCAGCAGGAAATTGTCCAGCCGCTGCCCCTCGTGCTCGGTCCCCACGACCACCTGGCGGACGGCGGGTGGAGGAACCGGAGAATCAACTATTTTGCGCATAGGGAAAAGCGGCATATAATCGCAACAGCCCATAGAGGCTGGAAACCGCCGGACGTAGAGACGCAATGGATGCATCTCCGTCGGGCAAGCAGGGACTCCATTGTACTGCCTCACTTCCAGCCTCCAGGTCCTTGGTCGCCGGCTCCGTCCCGCTTCCCTCCCCCGCGCGCTACCGCCGGGCGCTGGAATCGACGTCAGGCCGCGTGCGACGCCGCAGATTCTGCTCGCTCTTCCGCACCGGACGCGGCCCACCGCTCGCGTTCGCCGTTCCCAGCAATCATTTCGTCAACCACACATCGTGCCCTTGACCTCCCTGCTGACCGAACCCCGCGCCTACCGGCGCACCGTGCCCCCTCCCCAGGAGATCGGCGCGGTCTGACTTCGTCAGCGCACCGACCCCCTCGCAGACTGTCGCATCGCACACCGAGTGACCCGTGGCCGTGCGCCGAATCCGGCGCGCCCTGACTACGGAGAAACCCACTCATGAAACGCATGCTGTTCAATGCGACGCACCAAGAAGAATTACGCGTCGCGATTGTCGATGGCCAGAAGCTGATCGATCTGGACATCGAAACCGCCGGGCGCGAACAGCGCAAAGGCAATATCTACAAGGGTGTCATCACCCGGATCGAACCCGGCCTGGAAGCCTGCTTCGTCAACTACGGGGAAGACCGCCACGGCTTCCTGCCCTTCAAGGAAGTCGCCCGCACGTACTTCAAAGAAGGCGTGGACGTGCGCAGCGCCCGCATCCAGGACGCCCTGAGCGAAGGCCAGGAACTCATCATCCAGGTCGAAAAGGAAGAGCGCGGCAACAAGGGCGCAGCCCTGACCACCTTCATCTCCCTGGCCGGCCGCTACCTGGTGCTGATGCCCAACAATCCGCGCGGCGGCGGCGTGTCGCGCCGGGTCGAAGGCGAAGACCGCCAGGAACTGCGCGACACCATGGACCAGCTGGAAATCCCGGCCGGCATGAGCATGATCGCCCGCACCGCCGGCATCGGCCGCGGCGTCGAAGAACTGCAATGGGACCTGAACTACCTGCTGCAGCTCTGGACCGCCATTGACGGCGCCGCGCGTGAAAACAAGGCGCCGATCCTGATCTATCTGGAATCCAGCCTGGTCATCCGCGCCATCCGCGACTATTTCTCGCCGGAAATCGGCGAAATCCTGATCGACACGGACGACATCCACGATCAGGCGACCGCCTTCATGAGCGTGGTCATGCCGGACAACGTCAATCGCGTGAAGCGCTACCGCGACGACGTGCCCCTGTTCTCCCGCTTCCAGATCGAACACCAGATCGAAACCGCCTACTCGCGCACGGTCACCCTGCCCTCGGGCGGCGCCATCGTGATCGATCACACCGAGGCTCTGGTCGCGGTCGACGTCAACTCCGCACGCTCGACGCGCGGCGCCGACATCGAAGAAACCGCCCTGCGCACCAACCAGGAGGCCGCCGACGAAGTCGCCCGCCAACTGCGCCTGCGCGACCTGGGCGGACTGATCGTGATCGACTTCATCGACATGGAGGACAGCAAGAACCAGCGCGCCGTCGAACAGCGCCTGCGTGATGCCCTGCATTTCGACCGAGCCCGCGTCCAGATGGGCAAGATCTCCCGCTTCGGCCTGATGGAACTGTCCCGCCAGCGCCTGCGCCCGGCCCTGAACGAAGGCTCGCACGTCACCTGCCCGCGCTGCACCGGCACCGGCGTGATCCGCGACGCCGAATCCAGCGCCCTGCACGTGCTGCGCCTGCTCCAGGAAGAAGCCATGAAGGAAGGCACGGCCGCCCTGCACGCTCAGGTGCCGGTCGACGTCGCCACCTTCCTGCTGAACGAAAAGCGCCGCGACATCGGCCAGATCGAATCCCGCCTGAAGGTCAATCTGGTCCTGATCCCGAACAAGTCCCTGGAAACGCCGCATCACCACATCGAGCGCCTGCGCCACGATGATCCGCGCCTGGACGAGAACAAGACCAGCTTCGAACTCACGCAAGAACCCGAAGACAAGCTCGTCTGGCAGCCGAACAAGGCCCAGGAAGCCAAGACCCGCCCCGAAGCCCTGGTCAAGGGCATCCAGCCCTCCCAGCCGGCCCCGGCCCACGTCGAACGCGCCCCCCGCGCCACCGAGGCCGCCGCACCCGCGGCGGCGCCGGCCGCGCCCCAAGGCGGCCTGCTCAAGCGCCTGTTTGGCTGGCTCACCGGCTCGACGGCTGAAACCGCCGCCCCCGCTGCGGCCGCACCGGCCGCACCCGCCCCGTCCCGTGAATCCGGTGACGGCCGCCGCCGCGGCGGCGCTTCCAACCGCAATGGCGGCCGACGCGGCGAACGCCGTCAGGACGCCCCGCGCGGCGAACGCAGCGGCCGTGGCGACCGCGCCGAGCGTGGCGAACGCACGGAACGGTCGGAACGCGCTGATCGTCCCGAACGCAGCGAGGGCCGTCCGGCCTCGCGCCGCGAACGCCCGGCCGCCGAAACCGTCCAACCGGTCCAGGCCGACAACGCCGCCCTGACCGAAGTCCTGGACGACACCGCCGAACCGCGCCGCGGCCGTAACCGCCGCGGCCGTGGCCGCAGCCGCCCGGAAGAAACCGCAGTCCAGACGGGCGAAGCGATCGCCCTGCAGGCCGACGAACTGAACGCGGCTCCGGCCCCCGAAACCGCGCCGGCCCAGGCCGAGGCCAACCCTTACGGCCTGCCCGACGCGCCGCAAAGCCCGTCCGCCGACGAAGCACAGGACGACGACGCGCTCGTCGCCGGCCCGGCCGTGGACGCAGATGCGGACACCGACACGGATCCGGACAATCCGGAACGCAAGCGCCGCCGCCGTCGCGGCCGCCGCGGTCGTCGCAATGGTGACGCCGCCGATACGACGTCCACCGAGGACATCTCGGCCGACAGCGACACGACGCCGACCATCGAAACGCACGAAACCCCGCGCTTCGATCCCGAAGTCCTGGTCAGCGAAACGCCGGCCGCATCGGTCGCAGCCGAAGCCGTGACCACGACGGCTGACGAAGCCCGTGCCGAAGCGCCCGCCGCCGAAGCCGCGGCCCCGGCGCCCGTGATCACCGAAGCGCCCGCCGCTCCGGTCGAAACCGCGCCTGTCGCCCCTGTGGCCGAAGAAGCGCCGGTGGCGGTGGAAACGGCCCCGGTCGCCCCGGTCCAGGCCGAACCTGCTCCGGTCCAGGCTGAACCCGCTCCGGTCCAGGCCGAGCCCGCTCCGGCTCAGGCTGAACCCGCTCCGGCTCCCGTACCGGACGCGTCCAGCCCGATCGCCCTGCCCTCGGACGAATCCCTGCAAGCCGTCGGCATGCAGATGATCGAGACCCGCTCCAGCACGCCTTACGTGCCGCCCGCGCCGCCCAAGCCCCTGGGCCGCGCCCGCAAGCCGGCCGCCGTGGTGCAAAGCGAACCGCTGCAGCAGGTGGAAACCTCGGATTGAGGCAGCAGCCTCAGGCAAAATGCCCGAAACTCTGTTTCGGGCATTTTTTTCGACTGCATTTCCAAAGAAACAGACCAGACCATGCGAAACGACCGAGGCATCACGCCACACCCCGGGCGCACCCCATGAGCGTACTCCAGGACACACGCCTGCGGCTGGTGACCTTTCTCGTCACCGGCGCCATGTTCATGGAGACGCTGGACGGCAACATCATCGCCACCGCCCTGCCGGACATGGGCCGTTCGTTCGGCGTCGACGCAGTGCAACTGAACATCGCCATCAGCGCCTACCTGCTGGCGCTGGGGGCCTTCATCCCGGTCAGCGGCTGGGTGACCGACCGCTACGGCCCACGCCGTGTGTTCGCCGCCGCCATCGCCGGCTTCACCCTGACCTCATTGGGCTGCGGTCTGGTTGAAAGCCTGGATGCCTTCATCGCCCTGCGAGTGCTGCAAGGCGCCAGCGGCGCGCTGATGGTGCCCGTCGGCCGGCTGCTGGTGCTGCGCTATACGCCGCCCTCGCAGCGCATGGTGGCAATGTCCAACCTGGTCTGGCCGGCCCTGGTGGCGCCGGTGATCGCGCCGCCGCTGGGCGGCTTCATCGCCAGCCATCTGCACTGGCACTGGATCTTCTTTCTCAATGTGCCCCTGGGCATTCTGGGCCTGGGTCTGGCGCTGTGGCTGATCCCGACGATAGAGCCGCCGCCGCGCCAGCCCTTCGACTGGACCGGCTTCATCCTGTGCGGCCTGGGCATCTTCGGCCTGCTGGGCGCGCTGGAATGGCTGGCCGCCTCGGTCAATGCCGCCGGGTTTGCCCTGCTGGCCTGCGGCATGGCCCTGATCCTGGCCGCGCTGCGGCACCTGCGCCGCGCAGCAGCCCCGATGCTGAGCCTGACGCCCATGCGCATCGCCACCTTTCGCGTCGTGATGCTGGGCGGCTCGGCCACGCGGATGGCAATCAGCAGCCTGCCCTTCCTGCTGCCGCTGATGCTGCAGCTGGGCTTCGGCCTGGACGCCTTTCAGGCGGGTTTGCTGTTGCTGGTGGTGTTTGCCGGCAACCTGGGCATGAAGGCGGTGACCACGCCCATTCTGCGCCGTTTCGGCTATCGGCAGGTGATGCTGTGGAACGGACTGCTGGCGGCGGCCAGCCTGGCCGCCTGTGCGCTGCTGACCCCGACGCTGCCGCTGGCCGTGCTGCTGCCCATCCTGTTCATCCACGGCATGGCCCGCTCGATGCAGTTCACCTGCCTGGGCACGCTCGCCTTCGCCGACGTAACCGAGACCCGCATGGCCGACGCCAACGGGCTGTTCAACGTTGTCACGCGGCTTGCCATGGCGGCCGGCATCACGCTGGGGGCCCTGGCGATCCGCGTGGGCGACGCACTGGCCGGCGCGCTGGACATCACCGGACCGGTGTTTCCCTATCGCGCCGCCTTCATGATCGCCGCCGTGATCGCCCTGATCGGGTTGATCGACACGGTGCGGCTGCCCAAGGATGCGGGCGATCACTTCGTGGCGCGGGGCTAGTGTCCTGTTTGGCTAATTCAAATACTCATCTTCGGCGCCTGGGCTCGCCATACTGCGTTGCAAATTCTCGCGATAGCCTGGCTATCGCTGCGGTTTGCGCCTTGCCTGACAAGCCCATGCATCCGAATCTGAATGCACGAACTAACCAAACAGGACACTAGGCAGGCCGTGCCGGCGATCGAACCTGATCCGCCTGAGCGCTTTCCCTGAAGGCCACGGCGCGCAGGTGCTCGATCAGCGTCTGAGTGGCGATGCTCTGCGCCCCCGTGCTCGAAGTGACCAGGCACACGGGTAGAAGCAGCCGGGGCCAGATAGGCACGCTCACGTAATGCTCATCGGTATAGTAGTCCGCCGCCAGGCTGTCCACGACCGCGATGCAATCAGATTGCTTGGCCATCTGGCAGGCCGTGACGGACATTTCGACCCGGCAGCGCACATTGCGCGACAGCGGCCCCCGCTGAAAATGCGGACCGATGATCTGTTCGATCTCCAGACCCGTCCCCAGGATGAACGGATACCCCACCAGGTCATCGAGCATCAGGCGCTGGCGGCGGCCCAGGGCATGATGCCTCGGGACCAGGCAAGACACATACATGGTGAAAAGCTCGGTCTGGACAGCCGATGGGCGGTCCATGAGCTTGACGCCGATACCCAGGTCAACCTGGCCGGTCTCGGCGAAATCCATGACGGCCACGCTGTTGGCAATGTTCAGCCGGACGTCGAGCTGGCTGATATCCCAGAACGGAGCCAAGGCCCGGGACAGCCAATGGGTGGCGATTGAAGGGCTGGCGCAGATTGAAAGCTCGCCATGCTGGAGATTGCGGATGTTGGCTGCGAGCCGGTTGAGCACTTCGACCGAAGCGTGGGCGCGCCCGACCTGCTCCGCCAACAGCAATGACTCCGCCGTAGGAACCAGGCGATTGCCCTGTCGATGGAACAGCTTGATGCCCAGAGACTGCTGCAGGGTCTGGAGCTGCTTGCTGACCGCCGGCTGGGAGATATGCATGGCCGCCGCCGCATCGGTCAGCGTGCGGGAATTGATCACGCGGTAGAGCAGATCCGCCTGATGAAGGCTGAGCTTTCTGAAGGAATTCTTCTCTTTTTTTTCCATATATTTTAATTATGCTCCGATCATATATATTCATTTTACTATATGTACTGGTTCTCCTACACTTTGTCGAAGCCCCACCCCTCGGCGGCCTCAGACGTCGCAACCAATAGCGGCGCAGCTCACAAATGACAGGAGACGGACATGAATGGAATGGATCGCAGGCGCTTTCTCGCGCTGACCTCAAGCATGGGGGCGCTCGCCACAGCGCCCTGGATTCCAGGCCTGAGCCTGGCTGCCGGAAAAGGCGTGTCCTGCAAGGATCTGGTCGTAGGCACCTGGGGCGGGGACAATCAGACCCTGTTCGACAAGTACATCACCGAGCCCTACGTCAAACCCGCAGGCGGCTCCATCATCTATGACGTCGGCGACTATACGAGCCGCATGACCAAGATGCGCGCATCGCGCAATGCGCACCGCGCCGCAATGGATATTTCCACACTCGGCGACATCGACATGCTCGAAATGTCTGAAGCGGGCACCCTGGCGCCCGTCGACGAGGCGCACGTGCCCAACTTGGCGAACGTGTACGAAGATTTCCGCGTGTCGTACGCCGTGCCCCACTTCTACAGCGCCATGGCGCTGGTTTACAACCCGGAGCGCATGGATCGCCCCGCCTCCCTGCGCGATGCGTTGAATCCCAAGTATCGCGGGCGCTTCGCCTTCTCCAACACCCCTGATCTGCATAATGTGCTGTTTTCAACCCTGGCGGGCGGCGGAGACGGCTCGAGCTTCGACCCGGCCTACAAATTCCTGCGGGAATTACGCAAGAACGAACCCAAGGTCTTCCCGTCCAACGAGGCGCTTGCCGTGGCCTTGAAGTCGGGCGATGTCTGGATGAGCTGCATCTGGAAGGCGCGCGGCCTGCAATGGAAGAAAGCCGGCCTGCCGCTGGAGCTCGTCTTTCCCGAAGAAGGATCCGTCACGACGACTTTCATGGTCGCAGCGACCAGGAACAGCAAATCGCTCGACTGCGCCTATGCCTATCTGAACGCCGCATTGGAACCCGCCGCACAGCGAGGGTTCGCCGAATCGTTCGGCTACGCGCCTACCGTCCGAAACGCCGACCTGCCCGCAGAGCTGGCCGCGAACGTCTCTTTCACGGACGAAGAGCGCAAGCGCTTCATGAAGCTGGACTACCACAAGGTCATCGCCGAAAAACAGGCCTTGCTGGATTTCTGGGCAAAGGAATTCAAATTTGGCCTTTGAGCCCCTTCCGACTGTCTGATCTCACAACTGACCCATGGACGCCCTCATCCTGAAAAACGCGACCCTGCTCGACCTGCCCGCACGGGACAGGTTGGAGGGCCGCGACATCGTCATCGAAGCAGGCCGGATCAAGGAGGTGTCCGATCGCCCGGCCTCCTCTGCCGCAGCGCGCAGCATCGACCTCAAAGGCCGGACTGTCCTGCCCGGCCTGATCGACCTGCACGTACACGTCATGGCGACCCAACTCAACCTCGGAGCACAGCCCCTGGTGCCGAACATCCGGGTCGCACTCAAGGCCGTCCCGATCCTCAAAGGCATGCTGCACAGGGGTTTCACCACGGTGCGTGATGCTGGCGGTGCGGGCTTTGCGCTGAAGAGCGCCGTCGAAGAAGGGATCGTCGACGGACCGCGTCTGTTCGTGGCCGGCAAATCGCTGAGCCAAACGGCCGGCAACGGCGACACGCGCATGCGCCTCGACTACCTTGACCCAGGCTGCCCGTGCTGCAGCCGCCTGGGCGCGCTCAGCCGGGTTTGCGACGGCGTGGACAATGTGCTGCGCGCGGCCCGCGAAGAGTTCAAGATGGGGGCCGACCACATCAAGGTCATGGCCAGCGGCGGCGTTTCCTCGCCCACGGACAGCATCGGCACCCTGGGGTTTTCCGCCCCCGAGCTGCTGGCGATCGTCGGCGAGGCGACCGCGCGCGGCTCCTACGTCATGGCGCATGCCTACTCCGCGGCTTCGATCCGGCACGCCGTCACCTGCGGCGTACGCACCATCGAACACGGCAATCTCATCGATGACGAGACGGCCGCGCTCATGGCCGAGAAGCGCGTCTATGCCGTGCCTACCCTGGCCACCTTCGCGATCCTCACCCGCTATAGCGACAGCTACGACCTGTCGCCTTCGGCAATCGCCAAGCTCACCAGCGTACGCGATGCCGGGTTTGAATCTCTGGAAATTTTCCGGCGCCACGGCGTCAAGATGGGGTATGGAACGGACCTGCTGGGCGAGTCCCACCTCCACCAGAACGAGGAGTTCAACCTGCGGGCGCGCGTCCTTTCTCCTTGGGAAATCATCGAAAGCGCCACGACCATCGGCGCGGAGGTACTGGGCATGCAAGGACAGATCGGCGTCATCGCGCCCGGCGCCCTGGCGGACCTGGTCATCGTGAACGGCTCGCCCATCGATGACATCGGGCTCCTTGCAAAGCCCGATGCCGGTCTGTCAGCAGTCATGAAAGGCGGCTCATTCGTGCGCAACAGCCTGTAAACCAGGAGGAAAGATGATGAGCCCCAAGGCCACACATGCAGCTCCGGCACGCCACACGCCCGCCAGGCGTCGACGCATTGCCTGGGGCCGCGTCATCCACCGGGCCTTCGTAGCCCTGATGTTCTTCTACATCCTGTGCCCCTTGATCTTCGTGGTCTGGCTGAGCTTCTTCCGCGATCCGATCATGTACTTCCCCCCTTCGGGCTATACCCTGTCCTGGTACGTCAAAGCATGGGAAAACGAGGCCTTCACGTCCGGTTTCCTGCTGAGCATCCAGGTTGCAATCTACGCCGCCGTATGCGGGGTCATCCTGGGCGTCCTGGCGGCGGTGGGCATCGTCCGGTTCCGGGTGCCCGGGGCCAAATGGATCAATACACTGCTGCTCTCTCCCATCCTCATGCCGGGCATCGTGGCCGGTATCGCGATCTACCTGTTCTACCTGAATGCAGAAGAATGGCTCGACGCCCAGGTCGTCGGCACCTACAGCGGCCTGGTCCTGGCGCATGTCTGCCTGACCATTCCCTGGACGGTCCGGCTGGTCTCCGCCAGCCTGGTGGGCCTGGACCCCTCGATTGAGGAAGCCGCCCGAAATCTGGGCGCCAACGGCCGGGTCGCCTTTCTGCGGGTCACCTTGCCCATGATGCGACCCGCCGTCGTGGCCGCCACCCTGTTCAGCTTCGTGGTGTCCTTCGAAAACCTCGAGCTGTCCCTGTCGCTGGCCGGACCGGGCCGCACGACGCTGCCGGTCGTGGTGATGCAGTATCTGCAATTCAATCTGGACCCGGCCATCGCCGCAGTCGCTGCAATCCAGATCGTGCTGCTCGGTCTGATCATGCTGGTGACCGACCGCTTCGTCAAATTAAGTCAGGTAGTGTAAAAAATGGCGCACGTATCCATACAAGATCTACGCAAGCAGTTCGGCGACTCGGTGGCCGTGGAAGCGGTCACGCTCGACATCGCTGACGGCGAACTCATCGCCTTTCTCGGCCCCAGCGGATGCGGCAAGACGACCACGCTGCGCATGATCGCCGGCTTCATAGAGCCCACGGCCGGCGCCATCCACATCGGCGGGACCGAAGTGACCCATGTGCCGGTGCACAAGAGAAATACCGGCATGGTGTTCCAGCGATATGCCTTGTTTCCCCATATGACGGTGACGCAGAACGTCGCGTTCGGTCTGGAAATGCACAAGGTGCCCATGTCCGAACGAGACGGGCGCATCCGGCAGGTGCTGGACATGCTGCACATGACGCGCCTGAAAGACCGCTATCCGCGCCAACTGTCCGGCGGACAGCAGCAGCGCGTGGCGATCGCGCGCGCCCTGGCAATCCAGCCGAAGGTATTCCTGCTGGACGAGCCCCTGTCCAATCTGGATGCCAGCCTGCGCGTGGAAGTGCGGGAAGAAATCCGCACGCTGCAACAGCGCCTTGGTCTGACCACGATCTTCGTGACCCATGACCAGGACGAGGCCATGGCCATATCCGATCGCATGGCCATCATGAACAATGGCGTGGTGCAGCAGATCGGCGCGCCCGAGGACGTGTACGAGCGCCCGGCAAATCTCTTCGTCGCGGATTTCCTGGGCAAAATGAACTTCTTCGAAGGACAGACCGTAAGCCACGATCTGTTCCAGAGCGCCCACGGCGCGCAGGTGCGGGCCGCCCGGCTGACTCAGGACATCAGGCATGTCGGCATCCGGCCGGAACGGGTGCGCCTGGTCGCCGGCGCGCAGGTCGACAATGCGCTGCCAGGCGTCATCGAATCCGTGACCTACCTGGGCTCGGTGCTCTCCATCCACATGCGCCTCGACAGCGGCGAGCGGATCTCCAGCCTGGTCAGCAATTCCGCAGAATTCAGTACGGTCCCGCGTCGCGCGGGGGACCGCGCCCATGCCTGCTTTCAGGCAGGCGACTGCATCCTGTTTTCCTGACCGGGAGAGCGCATCATGTCCCGATCAGCACCCACATCCCAGGCACGCCTGCTGGGCCCCGGCCTCGCCTTCCCCGCATCGCTCGTAGTGCTCGTCATCATCATTCTCCCCGTCCTGCTGGTCTTCCGGTACAGCTTCAATCACTTTGATCCGGTCGACATGATGGCCAGCGCCTGGACGATCGACAACTACCTGAAATTCTGGACTGACCCCTATTACCGGCATGTCCTGTTCACGACACTCTGGATATCCGCGCTCTGTACAGCCCTGGCTGCGACGCTCGGATTTCCAGTCGCCTATTTTCTTGCCAGGACGCAAAGCCGCTACAAGAGTCTGTGGATCATCCTCCTGGTGTTCCCGCTGATGGTTGGAGGCGTCGTACGGGCGGCTGGGTGGATGGTGGTGTTGAGCAATGCCGGCGTCGCCAACGCATTGCTGTCCATGCTGGGGCTGATCGACCAGCCGCTGCGGCTGCTCTACACGCCGTTTGCCGTGGTCTTGAGCACGACGGCCGTCGTGATGCCCTATATGATCCTGACCCTGCAAAGCATCCTGGAAGGGGTCGACTTTTCCGTCGAGGAAGCCGCCCGGAACCTGGGTGCAGATTTTCGCACCACCTTCTTCAGGATTCTGCTGCCGATCGTGGCGCCGGGCGTTGCCGCCGGCACGATGCTGGTCTTCATCCTCTGCATGAATGCCTACGCAACGCCTGTGCTGCTCGGCGGCACGGGGGTCACCATGATGGCGCCCGCGCTATACGATCAGATCACGCGCTCGTCGAACTGGCCCTTCGGTTCGGCCATGGCCTTGGTCCTCGTCTGCGCCACCCTGGTCATGGCGCTCCTGTCGAACTGGCTCATTCACCGCCGGTATGTGCAGACCATGGAATCCTGACCGCAGTTTCAGGCCTTTCCATGAAAAACACCTCAAAAACCAGGCCGATGCCCAATTTTTGAGGTGTTTTTAATTCTTACTGCAGAGATGGATCACGCCGCCCGGACGACCTCGATCGGCTGGCGCGTGAACAGCGCCAGCAAGTGGGCCAGTTCGGCTTGCATTTCGCGGCGGTCGATCACGCGGTCGATGGCGCCCTTTTCCAGCAGGAATTCGGCGCGCTGGAAGCCTTCCGGCAGTTTTTCGCGTACGGTCTGCTCGATCACGCGCGGACCGGCGAAGCCGATCAAGGCATTGGGTTCAGCCAGCACCACGTCGCCCATGAAGGCGAAAGAGGCGGACACCCCGCCCATCGTCGGGTCGGTCAGGACGCTGATGAAGGGCAGCCCGGCTTCGGACAACTGATGCAGCATGGCGGTGGTCTTGGCCATCTGCATCAGCGAGAACAGGGACTCCTGCATGCGCGCGCCGCCCGAGGACGACACGCAGATGAAGGGCAGACGCCGGTCGATGGCTTCCTGGACGCCGCGGGCGAAGCGTTCGCCCACCACCGAGCCCATCGAACCGCCCATGAAGGCGAACTCGAAGCACGCCAGCACCGCCGGCACCGACAGCACCGTGCCGCTCATCACCACCATCGCCTCGGTCTCGCCGGTCTGCTTGACGGCTTCGGCGACGCGTTCCGGGTATTTGCGCGAGTCCTTGAACTTCAGCGGGTCCATGGGGCGCGTCTGGGCGCCGATTTCCACCCGGCCGTCCGCGTCCAGCAGCGCGTCGATGCGCGCCCGGGCGCCGAGGCGCATGTGGTGGCTGCACTTGGGGCAGACGTTCAGGGTCGCCTGCAGGTCTTCCTTGTACAGGACGGACTCGCAGGACGGGCATTTCACCCACAAGCCTTCGGGCACACGCTTGGAGGCCGAATCGCTGTTGCGGTTGATGCGCGGGGGGAGGATCTTTTCAAACCAGCTCATGGTCAGCCTTGTTTTCGGATGGGTTCGATGGCCTGGCGCACCTGGGCCAGCCACTGGGCCGCCGCGCCGATGGCGGCCTGGGGGCCGTCGCGCAGGGATGCTTCCTCGATGATCTGGATGAGTTTGCTGCCGATCACCACGGCGTCGGCATGCTGCGCCACGCGCGCGGCGCTTTCGGCGTCGCGGATGCCGAAACCCACCCCCACGGGGATGCTGACGTGGCGGCGGATGTCCGCCAGGCGGCGCGCCACGTCGTCCGTGTTCAGGTGGCCGGCGCCGGTCACGCCCTTGAGCGAAACATAATAGACGTAGCCCCGCGCCAGGCGGGCGACCTCGCGAATGCGGGCATCGACGGAGGTCGGCGCCAGCAGATAGATGGGGTCCAGGCCGGACTGCCCCAGCAAGGCGGCGAATTCGACGGATTCCTCGGGCGTGTAGTCCACGGTCAGCACGCCGTCCACGCCGGCCCGGGCGGCCCGCTGCGCAAAGGCCTCCTGGCCCATGCATTCGACGGGGTTGGCGTAGCCCATCAGCACGACCGGCGTGGTGTCGTCCTGGCGGCGGAATTCGGCCACGATGTCCAGCACCGCGCTCAGGCTGACGCCCGCTGCAATGGCGCGTTCACCCGCCTGCTGGATCACCGGGCCGTCGGCCATCGGATCGGAGAACGGCACGCCGAGTTCGATCACGTCGGCGCCGGCCGCCGCCAGAGCGTGCATCAGCGCGGGGGTGGATGTCACCAGGGGATCGCCCGCCGTCACGTACGGGATCAAGGCCGCCCGTCCCTCCAGGGAGGCGAAGCGAGCCGCCAGACGGGCATTCGATGAAGTCATGGCTTGTGTTCCTAAACCTTTAGAGCGTGATGCCGCTGTATTCGGCCACGGTATGCATGTCCTTGTCGCCCCGGCCGGACAGATTGACCAGAATGATCCGGTCGCGCGGCAGGGTCGGGGCGAGCTTCACCGCGTGCGCGATGGCGTGCGAGGACTCCAGGGCGGGCATGATGCCTTCGATGCGGCAGCAGTCGTGGAACGCGGCCAGGGCTTCCTGGTCGGTGATGCCCACGTACTGAGCACGCCCGCTGTCGTGCAGCCAGGCGTGTTCCGGACCGACGCCGGGATAATCCAGGCCGGCGGACACGGAGTGGGTTTCGGTGATCTGGCCGTGCTCGTCCTGCAGCAGATAGGTGCGGTTGCCGTGCAGCACCCCGACCACGCCGCGGTTCAGCGACGCCGCATGGCGGCCCGTCTCCAGGCCCTCGCCGGCGGCTTCGACGCCGATCAGTTGCACGGCTTCGTCCTCGATGTAGGGATGGAAGATGCCGATGGCATTGGACCCGCCGCCCACGGCGGCGATCACGTAGTCCGGCTGGCGGCCCGCGTCGCGCGGCATCTGTTCGCGGCATTCGCGGCCGATGATGGTCTGGAAGTCGCGCACCATGCGGGGGTAGGGCTCGGGACCGGCGACGGTGCCGATGATGTAGAAGGTGTCTTCCACATTGGTGACCCAGTCGCGCATGGCTTCGTTCAGGGCGTCCTTCAGGGTGCGCGAGCCCGATTCGACGGGCACCACCGTGGCGCCCAGCAGCTTCATGCGGTAGACGTTGGACGCCTGACGGCGCACGTCCTCGCTGCCCATGTAGACCACGCATTCCATGCCGTAGCGGGCGGCCACGGTGGCCGTGGCCACGCCGTGCTGGCCTGCCCCGGTTTCAGCGATCACGCGCGGCTTGCCCATGCGCTTGGCGAGCAGGGCCTGGCCGATGCAGTTGTTGACCTTGTGGGCGCCGGTGTGGTTCAGGTCTTCGCGCTTGAACCAGATCTGCGCGCCGCCCAGTTGCTCGGACCAGCGCCGGGCATGGTAGACCGGGCTGGGCCGGCCGACGAAGTGTTCCAGTTCATAGGCGAATTCGCGCTGGAATTCGGGGTCGTCGCGATAGCGCTCGTAGGCGTCACGCAGAGCGTCCAGAGCATGCACCAGCGTTTCGGCGACGAATGAACCGCCGAACTTCCCGAAATGCCCCCGGGCATCCGGCAGATGATAGGGTTTCAAGTCCAGTCTCGCATCAAAGGCGCCGCCGGATTCTGGGGCGGACGCACGGGCCAAACAAGCATTTTAGCAGTCCTGCCCCGCCTGGCGCCCCCTTGGCGCTGCGCGCCGTCCCCCCAAGGGGGAATTCACGCTGGGGGCTGCCCGTCGCGCGCATGACCAGGCCTGTTTACTGCCGCCCGGCCTGGACCCCGGGCAGTTCATTGACGGCGGCCAGCGCCTGGCGGATCTGCTCGCCGTCACGCACCTCGACGGTGAACACCATATGCGCCAGAGAGCGGCGGCTGTGGGTCGTGACGCGCACCACCCGCAGCCGCAGGCGCGCGAAGACTTCGGACAGGTCGCGCAGCAGATTGGGACGGTCCTGGGCGTGGATGCTCAGGTCCACGGGATACATGGTCTGGCCGGTCTGGCCCCAGTCGACTTCGATGCAGCGTTCCGGGTGGCGCTGCGCCAGGGCCGCCCAGGATGCGCAATCGCGGCGGTGGATCGACACCCCCCGGCCCCGCGTGACGAAACCCTCGATGGCATCGGGCGGCACGGGCCGGCAGCAGCGCGCCAGTTGCGTCATCAGGGAATCGACCCCGACCACCAGCACCCCGCTCTTGCCCGTGCGGGCGACGCTGCCGGCATCGCTGGCGTAGACACGCGCCTCGTCGGGCTGCTCGCGCGCCGGTTCGGGGTCGCGCAGGACATGGTCGATCTGCCGCAGGCTGAATTCTTCCTTGGCCGCCGCGACGTACAGGTCGTCGGCGCGGGCGAAACCCAGTTGCTGGGCCAGGTGCTCCTGGTTGACGGCGGTGCGGCCCAGGCGCTGCAGTTCTTTTTCGACCAGGGTCTGGCCCTGGGCGATGCGCTGCTGCAGTTCGACCGCGTTGAACCAGGCCCGGACCTTGGCCCGCGCACGCGGGCTGGCCAGATAGCCCAACTGGGTATTGAGCCAGTCGCGCGAGGGGCCGCCGGACTTGGCGGCGGTGATCTCCACGGTCTGGCCCGTGCGCAGAGGCGTAGACAGCGGCACGATCTGACCGTCCACCCGGGCGCCCCGGCAGCGGTGGCCCAGATCGGTGTGCAGCAGGTAGGCGAAATCCACTGGCGTAGCGCCGGCGGGCAACTCCAGCACGCGCGCCTGGGGCGTCATCACGTAGATGCGCGCATCCGGCTGCGCCTCGGGCGCGGGCGCCGCGCCGCCTTCGTCCTTCCAGGACAGCAGTTGGCGCATCCAGGCGATCTTCTGATCGTATTCCCCGGCGGCCGACACCTGGCCGCCCCGGGCGCCGGCTTCTTTGTAGCGCCAGTGGGCCGCCATCCCGTATTCGGCGAAATGATGCATGTCGCGGGTGCGGATCTGGACCTCGAAGGCCCGGCCTTCGGCGTCGGCCACCACGGTGTGCAGAGAACGGTAGCCGTTGGGCTTGGGCCGGGCGATGTAGTCGTCGAATTCCTCGGGCACCGGCGTCCACATCGCATGCACCAGGGCCAGCGCGGCGTAGCAGGCCCGCTCGTCCTCGACGATCACCCGCAAGGCGCGCAGGTCGAACAACTGGCGGAATTCCAGGTGCTTGATGCGCATCTTGTTCCAGATGCTGTAGATGTGCTTGGGCCGGCCGCTGAGTTCGGCCCGGATGCCGGCCTCGGCCAGCGCCGCCTGCAAGCGCGCCATCACGTCCTCGATGAAGGTCTCGCGTTCGGTGCGTTTTTCCTCCAGTTGCCTGGCGATGGTCTTGTAGGTATCCGGTTCGAGGAAACGGAAAGACAGATCCTCCATTTCCCATTTCAGCTGCCAGATCCCCAGGCGGTTGGCCAGCGGCGTGTACAGCGCCATGGTTTCCCGGGCGAATTCCGGCGGGCAGGGCGTGCGGCTGGCGGCATGCCAGCGCAGCGACTGCAGGCGGGACGCCAGCCGCATCAGCACGATGCGCAGGTCTGCCGCCATGGCCAGCAGCATCTTGCGCTGCATTTCCTTCTGGTCGGCGCCGGAACCGTCACCCGCCCGGCCTGCGACGGCGCCCAGACGCAGCAGGGCGCGCACGCCCTGGACCAGGGTGGTGATTTCGGCGCCAAAGGCCTTGCGCAGCGGGTCGGTGCGCGACACCTCGCCCGCCGGCACCGGCTGCACGGCCAGCAGGGCTGCCGCGCGGGTGGCCGCGTCCGTATCCAGGTCGCGCAGGATCAGGACCACGGCGGCGGCATGCGCATCCAGCGCCTCGCCCGTGCTGGCCCGCGCATCGCGCAGGGGCTCGCGCACCCAGTCGGCCGCCTGTTGCAGGATGGCCGCGTCGGCGTCGTCCAGCCCGCCGCGTGCGGTCTGGAACCACTCGGGGCCGAAGGGATCTGCGGAAACGGGCTGCGGGGGGACACTCATGATGCCGGATCGGGAAAAACGGGGCCTGGGGAACCGAGTTCAAGCCTTCAGACTTGGAGCCTCTATACTACTTGATTGAGTGAGTGAGCCTGGCTCCGCGCAAACAATCTTCATGACGACCCAACTGCTGATCATCTGGCATTCCCGCACCGGCGCCGCACTGCACATGGCCCGGGCCGCCGCCATCGGCGCCCAGGCCGTGGCCGACGAACTCGGGGCGACCGACCGCTTCGACCTGCAGATCCGCCCCGCCGACACCGTGCGGACCGAGAACCTGCTCGCCGCCGACGGCTACCTGTTTGCGGCACCGGAAAACCTGGCGGCGCTCAGCGGCGCCATGAAGGAATGCCTGGACCGCACCTACTACCACGTGCTGGACCAGATCAATGGCCGGCCTTACGGCGCCATCATCACCGCCGGTTCCGACGGCGAAGGCGCCCGCAGGCAACTGGAACGCATCTGTACCGGCTGGCGCCTCAAGGCCGTCGCCCCGACCCTGATCGTGCCCATGCACGCCCAGACGCCCGAGACCATTCTGGCCCCCAAGACCGTGCCCGACGACTGGCTGGCGCGCGGCACCGAACTGGGCGGCACGCTGGCGGCGTTGCTGCTGTAGCGGTATGGGGCCATTGTCAATTGCGACATCTCTCCACGTCGCGCCTTGCAAGGCGCTCCGATTCGTCAGGCATAGGACCAGTGTCAATTGCGACATCTCTCCACCTCCCGGCCTGCAGGCCGGTCGGATTCGTCAGGCATAGGACAGTCCGCAGGGACTGTCCTATGTCCGGACTCATCCACGTCGTGCACACGGGCTCTCCGGGTTCTCCCGGATAAATTCGGTAAAATCCTGATTGGCCCGTTTTCAAGGGTCTTTGTCTGCAAGCCCGGAGCACCCTCATGACCCACGTCGTCACCGAAAACTGTATCAAGTGCAAGTACACCGACTGTGTCGATGTCTGTCCCGTAGACTGTTTCCGCGAGGGGCCGAATTTCCTGGTGATCGACCCCGAAGAATGCATCGACTGCGCCGTCTGTGTGCCCGAATGCCCGGCCAACGCCATCTTCGCCGAAGAAGACGTGCCCCAGGACCAGATTGATTACATCGCCCTGAACGCCGAACTGACCCCCTCATTCGGCCCCATCAACCGCTCCAGCAGCCCGCTGGACGGCGCCGACGACTGGAACGGCGTGGCCGACAAACTCAAATACCTGGAACGCCCCTGACCGGTGCGGGCGACCCCGCCCGCCACCGGACGCGCGATCCCGTCCCGGCCGGCGCGGGCCGGTCGATCATGAGACCTTCGCAATCCGTCTGTAACGGTCTGTTCCTGACGATTCATGACGGTTCTTAATGATCCGTCTGCAAAAACCCACATTCGAACGGTATATGTTCGATATACGGGAAATTACGGTAGCGCCCTGTCACGATTACCAGTACTTTAGGTCCAGATGACCGATACTTCGGCGTGCGACGTGCGCCGGACCAGACCGACGGGAACGCCTACCCATGCTGTATGACTTGCACGAGCTTCAACGCTCAATCCTGGCCCCTTTCACGGCTTTCACTGAAACCGGTTCACAACTGTTCTCCAATCCCTACAGCCCCCTGGCCTACACTCCGTTGTCGCGGCAGTTCGCCGCCGCCTACGAGCTGGCCCACCGCGTGGGCAAGGACTACGAAAAGCCGGACTGGAACCTGCCCACCACCCAGATCGGCGGACGCGAAGTCGCCGTGACCGAGGACATCGCCCTGGCCCAGCCCTTCTGCCGCCTGGTGCATTTCCGCCGCGACACCCGCCGCCAGGATCCACAGGTGCTGCTGGTGGCGCCTCTGTCCGGACACCACGCCACTCTGCTGCGCGACACGGTGCGCGCCCTGCTGCCCGACCACGAGGTCTACGTCACCGACTGGATCGACGCGCGCATGGTGCCGGCTTCCGAAGGCACCTTCGGCCTGGACGACTACGTCCGCTACGTCCAGACCTTCCTGCGCCACCTGGGCCCCGACACCCATGTGATCTCGGTCTGCCAGCCCACGGTGCCGGTCCTGGCCGCAATCTCTCTGCTGGCCGCCGCCAATGACCCCTGTCAGCCGCGCAGCATGACCATGATGGGCGGCCCCATCGACACGCGCAAATCGCCCACCCAGGTCAATCGCCTGGCCATGACCAAACCCTACGAATGGTTCGAGAACACCGTGATCCATCGGGTGCCGCCCCGCTACCCGGGCGCCGGCCGTCTGGTCTACCCCGGATTCCTGCAGCATGCCGGCTTCGTCGCCATGAACCCGGACCGGCACGTGAAATCCCACTACGATTTCTATCTGCATCTGCTGCGCGGTGACGACAGCGACGCCGAAGCACACCGCCGCTTCTACGACGAATACAACGCCGTGCTGGACATGCCGGCGCAGTTCTACCTGGACACCATCCGCACCGTCTTCCAGGAATTCCGCCTGCCGCGCGGCACCTGGACGGTCGACGGCGAACTGGTCACTCCCTCTGCCATCCGCAAGACCGCCCTGCTGACCATCGAAGGCGAACTGGACGACATTTCCGGCCAGGGCCAGACGCACGCCGCCCACGAGCTGTGCGCCAACCTGTCCCCGTCCATGCGTGAAATCCACACCGCCGCCAACTGCGGCCACTACGGCATTTTCTCCGGACGACGCTGGCGCCAGCAGATCTGTCCTAAAATTTCTTCTTTTATCCGCGCTCATGCTTAACGGGCCTGCATTCAGCTGGAGCACGAGGCGGGAAGCCGAAGACAGTGCTCTTGCACGGCGAGGCGAACCAACGACGTGATCTGGTTGAATGCAAGCCCGTTTCCGGGGGACGGTTTGCAACCGTCCCCTGTGCATTTCCACTGCCGTGCCCACACTGACCGACACCCTCGACGCCCTGCTGCCGCAGACCCAATGCACGCAATGCGGCTATGACGGCTGCCGCCCCTACGCCCAGGCCATGGCCGAAGGCGCAGCCGACGTCAACCGCTGTCCGCCCGGCGGGCCGCGCGTCATCCAGGCCCTGGCAGAGACGCTGGACCGCCCGATCCGCCCCCTGGACCCGGCCTGCGGCACGCATCAGCCCTTTCACGTGGCGATCATCGACGAGGCCCACTGCATCGGCTGCACCCTGTGCATCCAGGCCTGTCCGGTGGACGCCATCCTCGGGGCCAACCAGTGCATGCACACCGTCATCGAGGCCGACTGCACCGGCTGCGAACGCTGCGTGGCGCCCTGTCCGGTGGACTGCATCGCCATGATCCCCGCCGGCCGCGACTGGACGGCCGACGACGCGGACGCCGCCCGCGCACGCTACCAGGCCCGCAACGCACGGCTGCAGGCGCGCCATGACGAGGCCGCCGGCCCCGCCGCGCGCACCCTGGCCAACAAGCCCGTTCTGGCCGCCCCCGCCCCCCACGACAAACAGGATCGCATCGCCCAGGCCCTGGCCCGGGCACGCGCCCGACGCCCATGAAACGCGCCGCCATCGAAGAATGCTTCCGCCGCCTGCGCGAAGCCAACCCCGCGCCCCGGACCGAACTGGAATACGGCAGCGTCTTCCAGTTGCTGGTGGCCGTCATGCTCTCGGCCCAGGCGACCGACCGTTCCGTCAATCTGGCCACAGCCCGCTTCTTTCCCGAACACGGCACCCCCGAAGGCCTGCTGGCGATGGGCGTCGAAGGACTGACCGAAGCGATCCGCACCATCGGCTTGTACAAGACCAAGGCGCGCAACGTCATCCGCACCTGCGAACTGCTGCTGGAGCGGCACGGCGGCCAGGTGCCCGACCGCCGGGAAGACCTGGAAGCCCTGCCCGGCGTCGGCCGCAAGACCGCCAACGTGGTGCTGAACACGGCCTTTCGCCAGCCCGCCATGGCCGTGGACACGCACATCTTCCGCGTCTCCAACCGGACCGGCATCGCCCCGGGCAAGACCGTGCTGGCCGTCGAGCAGGCGCTGCTGCGCCGGGTGCCGAAGGAATACCTGCTGGACGCCCACCACTGGCTGATCCTGCACGGCCGCTACGTCTGCGTGGCCCGCAAACCGAAATGCCCCCAGTGTCCGATCGCCGATCTGTGCGACTACCCGGACAAGACCCGGCTCGATTGAGCCCGGGCCGCCCGGCCCTCGATCCCGCCGACCTATTGCGCCGCAACATTCCAGCGACGCAGCGGCAACTCTGTAAAACCCCTATGGAGCAGCGGCCGGGATCACTCCATACTTGAAGTATTCCGCCATCAGGCACCGCACTGCGACATTGGACACTGGGCATTATGGGCACAGACCCCACCATCATTCTCGAAACCCGCCAACTTTCAAAGACTTTCCTCGGCTTCACCGCCGTGGATTCCGTCGATCTGAAGATCCAGCGCGGCCACATCCACGCGCTGATCGGCCCCAACGGCGCAGGTAAAACCACCTGCTTCAACCTGCTCACCAAATTTCTCGTGCCCAGCCAGGGCCAGATCTTCTTCGAAGGCAAGGAAATCACCGGCGACAAACCGGCTGAAATCGCCCGCAAAGGCATCATCCGCTCCTTCCAGATCTCGGCCGTCTTCCCGCAGCTCACGGTGCTGGACAACGTACGCATCGCCTTGCAGCGCGCCACCGGCGCCTCCTTCCATTTCTGGCGCAGCGAATCCAGCCTGGATCGCCTCAATGACCGGGCCATGGAACTGCTGGCCGAAGTCGATCTGGCGGAATTCGCCTCGCAAATGACGGTGAACCTGCCCTACGGCCGCAAGCGCGCCCTGGAAATCGCCACCACCCTGGCCATGGAACCCCGCCTGATGCTGCTGGACGAACCCACCCAGGGCATGGGCCACGAAGACGTCGATCGCGTCACGCGCCTGATCAAGCAGGTCAGCGTCGGGCGCACCATCCTGATGGTCGAACACAATATGAAGGTCATCTCCTCCATCGCCGACCGCATCACCGTGCTGGCGCGCGGCGCGGTGCTGGCCGAAGGCGATTACGCCGCCGTCTCGAACAACCCCGCCGTGATGGAAGCCTACATGGGCACCACCCAGGGCGAACTCGAAGGGGCCCATGCATGAGCACCGCCGCACTCGAAATCTCCGACTTGCACGCCTGGTACGGCGAGTCGCACGTCCTGCACGGCGTGGACATGCGCGTCGAGCCCGGCCAGGTCGTGACCCTGCTGGGGCGCAACGGCGCCGGGCGCACCACCACGCTGCGCGCGCTGCTGGGCCTGACCAGCCGGCGCACGGGCTCCATCCGCATCCAGGGCACCGAATCGATCCACCTGCCCACCTACCGCATCGCCCACCTGGGCATCGGCTACTGCCCGGAAGAGCGCGGCATCTTCGCCTCGCTGTCCTGCGAAGAAAACCTGCTGCTGCCGCCCACCGTGGGCGACACGCTGGGCGGGGGCATGTCGCTGGCCGAAATCTACGACATGTTCCCCAATCTGCTCGAACGGCGCCACTCGCCGGGCACGCGCCTGTCCGGGGGCGAGCAGCAGATGCTGGCCGTCGCCCGCATCCTGCGCACCGGCGCCAATCTGCTGCTGCTCGACGAAATCTCCGAAGGCCTGGCCCCGGTCATCGTGCAGGCGCTGGACCGCATGATCCGCACCCTGAAGGCCAAGGGCTACACCATCGTCATGGTCGAGCAGAACTTCCGCTTCGCGGCGCCCCTGGCCGATCACTTCTACGTCATGGAACACGGCCAGATCGTGGAGCAATTCCCCGCCGGCCAGCTCCAGGAAAAACAGTCCACCCTCGACAGCCTGCTGGGCGTCTGACCGACGTCCGCTGCCCTCTTTTTTACTGATTCGCCGGCACAACCGGCACATACAGGAGACTTCCCATGAAACTGCGTACTCTATCCGCCGCGCTGGCCGTTGCCGGCCTGGGCTTCGGCCTCTCAGCCCAAGCCGCGGGGATTTCGGACGACGTGATCCGCATCGGCTTCATCGCCGACATGTCCGGCGTGTACGCCGACATCGACGGCAATGCCGGCGCCGACGCCATCCGCATGGCGATCGCCGACATGGGCGGCGAGATCAACGGGAAGAAGATCGAACTGCTGACCGCCGACCACCAGAACAAGGCCGACATCGCCTCGGCCCGCGCCCGCGAATGGTTCGACAAGCAGAACCTGGACATGCTGATCGGCGGCACCAACTCCTCCACCGCGCTGGCCATGGCCGCCGTCGCGGCCGAAAAGAAGAAACCCTTCCTGGTGGTGGGGGCCGGCTCCTCGGCGCTGACCAATGCGCAATGCACGCCCTACACCGTCCACTACGCCTACAACACCATCGCCCTGGCCAACGGCACGGGCTCGGCCGTGGTGCGCGAAGGCGGCAAGACCTGGTTCTACCTGACCGCCGACTACGCCTTCGGCCATTCGCTGGAACAGGACACGATGAAGGTCGTGGAAAAATCCGGCGGTAAAAACCTGGGCGCCGTGCGCGCGCCGCTGGCCACGACGGACTTCTCCTCCTTCCTGCTGCAGGCGCAAAGCTCCGGCGCCCAGGTCCTGGGCCTGGCCAACGCGGGCGGCGACTTCATCAACTCCGTCAAGGCCGCCAAGGAATTCGGCATCACCCAGACCATGAAGCTGGCCGGCCTGCTGGTGTTCATCAACGACGTCCACGCCCTGGGCCTGGACAACACCGCCGGCCTGTACCTGACGACCGCCTGGTACTGGAACCAGGACGACGCCTCGCGCGCCTGGTCCAAGAAGTTCTTCGAACAGCACAAGCGCGCGCCGTCCTTCCTGCAGGCGGGCGACTACTCGGCCGCCAAGACCTACCTGGAAGCCGTCAAGGCCACCGGCACGGATGACGGCGACGCCATCATGGCGCACCTCAAGAGCACCAAGATCAACGACATGTTCATCAAGGACGGCTACGTCCGCAAGGACGGCCTGCTGATGCACGACATGTACCTGGCCCAGGTCAAGAAGCCCGACCAGTCCAAGGAGCCCTGGGACTACTACAACATCGTGCGCACCCTGCCGGCCGAATCGGTCTACGGCGACGAGTCGACCTCGACCTGCGCTCTCAAGTAAGCGGCACATGACCCCCGGCTCCCCGCCGCAAGACGGGGAGCCGCGATCCGCGTTATCCTTTCCGCCCGCTTTCGCCGCAGCCCTATGACACAACTTTTCGGTGTACCCCTCCAGGCCCTGCTCGGCCAGCTTCTGCTGGGCCTGGTCAACGGCTCGTTCTACGCCGTGCTCTCGCTGGGGCTGGCCGTCATCTTCGGCCTGCTCAACATCATCAATTTCGCCCACGGCGCGCTCTACATGCTGGGCGCCTTCGTCGCCTGGATGGGCCTGCAGTACCTGGGCCTGAACTACTGGGTCATGCTGATCCTCGCCCCCATCGTCGTGGGCCTGTTCGGCATCCTCCTCGAACGCCTGCTGCTGCGCCACCTCTACAAGCTCGATCACCTCTACGGCCTGCTGCTCACCTTCGGCCTGACCCTGCTCATCGAAGGCCTGTTCCGCAGCTTCTACGGCGTCTCCGGCCAACCCTACAGCACCCCCGCCCTGCTGCAGGGCGGCGTGAACCTGGGCTTCATGTTCATGCCCATCTATCGCGCCTGGGTCGTCGTCGCCTCCATCCTGGCCTGCCTGCTGACCTGGTTCGTCATCGAAAAAACCCGCCTCGGCGCCCTGCTGCGCGCCGGCACCGAAAACCCCAAGCTGGTCGAGGCCTTCGGCGTGAACGTGCCGCTGATGATCTCGCTGACCTTCGGCTTCGGCGTCGGGCTGGCGGGCTTTGCCGGCGTGCTCGCCGCCCCCATCCTGCAGGTCTCCCCGCTGATGGGTTCGAACCTGATCATCGTCGTCTTCGCCGTGGTCGTCATCGGCGGCATGGGCTCGATCCTGGGGTCGATCGTCACCGGCCTGGGCCTGGGCATCATCGAGGGCTTCACCAAGGTCTTCTGGCCCGAGGCCTCCAGCACCGTGGTGTTCATCATCATGGTCATCGTGCTGCTCATCCGCCCGGCCGGGCTGTTCGGGAAGGAATCATGAATCGTCAACTGATCGCCTATCTGGCCATCTTCGTCCTGCTCGCGGTCCTGCCCGCGCTGGGCGGCTATCCGATCTTCATCATGAAGGTCATGTGCTATGCCCTGTTCGCCTGCGCCTTCAACCTGCTGCTGGGCTACACCGGGCTGCTGTCCTTCGGCCACGCCGCCTTTCTGGGCCTGGCCGCCTATGCCTGCGGCCAGGCGCTGACCGCCTGGGGCTGGCCCACGATCGGCGGACTGCTGTTCGGCACGGCCGCCGCCGGCGTGCTGGGACTGGTCTTCGGCCTGCTCTCCATCCGGCGCAGCGGCATCTACTTCGCCATGATCACCCTGGCGCTGGCGCAAATGCAGTTCTTCTACTTCCTGCAGGCGCCGTTCACCGGCGGCGAGGACGGGCTGCAAGGCATCCCGCGCGGCAGCATCCTGGGCCTCGACCTGACCCGGGACATCAACCTGTACTACGTGGTGCTGGTGATCTTCGTGCTGGGCTATGCGCTGATCTGGCGCACCGTGCACTCGCCCTTCGGCCAGGTGCTCAAGGCCATCCGCGAAAACGAACCGCGCATGATCTCGCTGGGCTACGACGTGGACCGCTTCAAGCTGCTGGCTTTCGTGCTCTCGGCCACCCTGGCCGGGCTGGCCGGCGCCACCAAGTCGCTGGTGTTCGTCTCGGCCACGCTGTCGGACGCCACCTGGCAGATGTCGGGCATGGTGATCCTGATGACGCTGATCGGCGGCATGGGCACGCTCACCGGCCCGGTGCTCGGTGCGATCATCGTCGTCGCCCTGGAAAACAAGGTCGGCGAGTTCGGCCGCTTCCTGATGCAACAGACCGGCATCGAATGGTTCCGGGTCCTGGGTGAATCCGTCACCATCGTCATCGGCCTGATCTTCATCCTCTGCGTGATGGCCTTCCGCCGCGGCATCGTCGGCGAATGGCTCAACTGGCGGCAAAAGACGCAAGGCTGAACCGCGCCGCCGCACATTCGACAGGTCCCCCCATGACATCCCGCCCGCGCGCCCTGATCCTCACCCTCCTGATCGCTTCGGGACTGAGCGCCGGGATCGCCCGGGCGGATGAGCCGGCCTGCGGACCGATCGACGCGGTCACGGGCCAGCCCGTCACCGACCCTCCGGCGGTCGCCTTCACCGGAGGGCTGGACGCTGCGCTCGCGCAGACCTGCCGCGAATTGGCAACGCTCGCCGACGACGCCAACCCGCCTGCCTGCCGTGTCACCGAATCCGGGGCCGTCGACGCGGCCGGCGCGACAGGGGCCTCCCAGACGCACTACGCCCTCTACTGTGTCGGCCCCGAGGCCGCCTCCGGCGCTTGCGAATTAAAGGGCGCGGCCCTGTTCCTGGACCAGGGTGCGGGCCGGATCAGCCGCTTCCTGATGCGCCTGGACGATCCGGGAGAAATGGACATCAGCGCCCCGTCCATCGGCCGCGCCGGTCCGGACACCATGCTGGAACTGCCGGTCTCGGTCAGCGGCACGGGCGCCTTCAGCGACGACGACGTGTTTTTCTTTCAGCAAGACCGCTGGACGCGGCTGGACACCCAGTGTTGGGAATCCGATCTGCAGAAACGCCTTCCGGCCGGCCTGTCCGTCGACAAGGGCGTGAATCTGAATCTGGTCGGCCTCACCGCCCAGGCCTGGCTGTACCGCAAGCAAGACGCCAACTGCTGCCCGACGGGCGGCTCGGTGGACGTCAATCTGAAGCGGGCCGGCGACCGGCTGGTGATCGAGTCGCTGCAGGTCGACCGGAAGGCACGGCCGGACGGCTAGGCTAGGCGTCCTTTTTCGCGCCTGTCAGTCCTAGATAGCTCTCAATCACCCGAGGATGGCCCGCCAGCATGCGGGCCTCGCCTTCCAGGACGACGGCGCCGGTTTCCAGGACATAGCCCCGGTCGGCCACGTGCAGGGCGGCGCGGGCGTTCTGCTCCACCAGCAGGATGGACACGCCGGTGCTGCGTAATTGCTGAATCGTCTGGAAGATTTCGCGCACCACCCGGGGGGCCAGGCCCAGGCTGGGCTCGTCCAGCATCAGCAGCGCCGGGCGCGCCATCAGGGCGCGGCCCAGGGCCAGCATCTGGCGCTCACCACCCGACAGCGTGCCCGCTGCCTGGGCCGCACGTTCCTTCAGACGCGGAAACAGGGTGTAGACCTCGTCCAGCGTGTCACGCCAGCCGCGCACGCCGGCGCGGTACAGGCGAAAGCCCCCCAGCAGCAGGTTGTCGCGCACCGACATGCTGGCGAACAGTTCGCGGCGTTCCGGCACCAGGGACAAGCCCTGGCCGACGCGGCGTTCGATGTCCCAGCCCTGCACTTCGGCGCCCTGGAACAGGATCGAGCCCCGGCTATGCCCCCGCAGAGGCAGCGCCCCCATGATGGCGCCCAGCAGCGTCGATTTCCCGGCGCCGTTGGCGCCGATGACGGTCACGATCTCGCCCCGGGCCACGGTCAGGTCGATGGGGTCCAGCGCGGCGACCTTGCCGTAATGCGCCGACAGGCCTTGGAGCGCCAGCAGGGTGTCGGGCGTCATGTGCTTGTCCACGCTCATGACGCCTCTCCTTGCGGCACGGCGTCAGGGACGCTCCAGGTCTCGTCGAGACCGCCCAGATAGGCTTCCAGCACGGCTGGATTGCGCTGAATGTCCGCCGGAACGCCCTCGGCCAGCGGCGTGCCGAAATCCATGACCAGCAGATGATCGGTGAGGTTCATCACGAAGTCCATATCGTGCTCGACCAGCAGCAGGCTCATGCCCTCGCGGCGCAACTGGTCCAGCACGGCGGCCAAAGCCTGTTTTTCCTGATAGCGCAGGCCGGCCGCCGGCTCGTCGAGCAGCAGCGCGATCGGATCGCAGCACAGCGCCCGGGCGATCTCCACGATGCGCTGGCGGCCCAGCGGCAGGCTGCCGGCCGGCTGGTCGATCACGTCGCCCAGCCCCACCCGCTCGATCTGGCGCGCCGCCTCGCGCAGCAGCGAGGCCTCGGCGGTGCGGTCCAGTCGCAGCGCGGCCGACACCACGCCGGCGCTGCTGCGCAGATGGGCGCCCAACGCGACGTTTTCCAGCACGCTCATGTCCGGCAGCAACTGCACGTGCTGGAAGCTGCGCGCCATCCCCCGGCGGGCGATCTCGCGCGCCGGCAGGCCGTCGATGCGATCCCCCATGAAGCGCACCGTACCGCCGGACAGGGGCGCCACGCCGCTGATCAGGTTGAAGGTCGTGCTTTTGCCCGCCCCGTTGGGGCCGATCAGCCCCATGATCTCGCCCGCCCGCAGGCTGAAGCTGATGTCGTTGACCGCCACCAGACCGCCGAACTCCTTGCGCACGCGATCGACTTCCAGCACCAGATCGCCCGCCTTGGGCGCCGGCCGGCGCGGCAGTTCGGGCGCGGCGGCCAAGCGCGCCGGGTCGTGGCCGCTGGATTCGGCGCGTCCGCCCAGCCGTTGCCACAAGCGGGCCAGGACGGGCCACAGGCCGTCGCGCGCATATTGCAGCACCAGGATCATCAGCACGCCGAAGGCCAGCAGTTCCAGATTGGCGGTGGTGCCCACCAGGCCGGGCAGGACGTTCTGCAACTGATCCTTGACGACCAGGATGGCGGCGGCGCCCGCCACCGCGCCCCAGACGCTGCCCGAACCGCCCACCACGGCCATGAACAGGTATTCGATGCCGTAGCCCAGGCCGAAGGGGCTGGGGCTGACGGCGCGCTGCATGTGCGCATACAACCAGCCCGACACGCAGCCCAGCAGGGCCGCGTGGACGAAGATCACGACTTTGTAGTGCTTGAGGTCCACGCCGAAGGACTCGGCCATGGAACCGCTACGCAGGGCGCGGATGGCCCGCCCGGCGCGCGAATCCAGCAGATTGTGCGTGGCCCACAGCGCCAGCAGCAGGACCAGCCAGATCAAGAGATACATGCGCTCGCCGGTCCCCAGGGACCAGCCGCCCAGGGACAGCGGCGGAATGCCCGCGATGCCGTCGTAGCGGCCCAGGAAATCCAGATTGCCGTACAGGTAATACAGCGCCAGGCACCAGGCCAGGGTGCACAAGGGCAGATAGTGGCCGGACAGGCGCAGCGTGATCGCCCCCAGCGCATACGCTACCAGACAGGTCAGCAACAGGCCCGCGATCAGCCCCAGCCAGGGGGACATGCCGCCCGCCGTCGACAGCCAGGCCGTGGTGTAGGCCCCCAGGCCGACAAAAGCCGACTGGCCGAAGGACGTCAGTCCGCCGACGCCGGTCAGCAGCACCAGCCCCAGCACCACCAGGCTGTAGAGCCCGATGTAGTTCATCTGGGTGATCCAGAAGGCGGGCACGCCCGGAATCCAGGGCAGCACCGCCAGGATCGGGAGCAGGATCATCAACAGGTGACGCGGGCGCATGGGAACCTATTCCTCCTCGTCCAGGTGGACGCTGCCGAACGAGCGCCACAGCAGGACCGGGATGATCAGGGTGAAGACGATGGCTTCCTTGAAGGGACTGGCCCAGAAAGAGGAAAACGCCTCCAGGATGCCGACGAACAGGGCGCCCGCCGCCGCCACCGGATAGCTGACCAGGCCGCCGAAAATCGCCGCCACGAAGCCCTTCAGGCCGATCAGAAAGCCCGTGTCGTAATAAATGGTGGTGATGGCGGCGATCAGCATGCCCGACAGCGCGCCGATGGCGGCCGCCAAGGTGAACGTCAGGCTGCCCGCCACCCGCGTGCTGATGCCCACCAGCCGCGCACCGCGCCGGTTGACGGCGGTGGCCCGCAAGGCGCTGCCATACAGGGTGCGGCTGAAGAACAGCCACAGCCCGCCGATCAGCACGATACAGGTGGCCAGCACCGCGAAAGTCTGGGCCGTCCATTCCACCGGCCCGATCTGCACCGAACCTTCGACCAGGGCCGGCGTGCGCCAGCCCTCGGCGCCAAAGAACAGCAGCCCCAGACCGGTCAGGGCAAAATGCACGGCGACCGACACGATCAGCAGCACCAGCACGCTGGCCTGCTCCACCGGCTGATACACCAGGCGGTAGATCATCGGCCCCATGGGCACCACCAGCGCCAGCGCGCACAGCACTTGCAGGATCAGCGGCACGTCAGGCCCGACGGCCAGCGGCGCCAGGGCCTCCAGCACCAGCGGCAGGACCAGCGCCCAGCCCAGGGTGCGGACATAGCCGCGCCACTGGCGCGCGCGCCAGCACGACAGCGCCTCGACCAGGCAGACCAGCACGCCCATGATCACCAGCAGATGCACCGTGCCCGGCACCCGGCCATTGGCCAGGAAGGCCAGGGACAGCGCGCCGAAGGTGACGAATTCCCCCTGGGGAATCAGGATCACCCGCGTCACCACGAACACCAGCACCAGCGCCAGGCCCAGCAGGGCGTAGATGGCGCCGTTCAGGATGCCGTCCTGCAGCAGGATCAGCGCAATGGTCAGATCCATGCGCCCTCCCCCCGGCCGGCGCACGCGCCGACAGGCGCGGGCCGGAGAACAGCCCGGGAAACGAACCGGAGGGCGTGCGAATGCATCCTTACAGATCCGGCTGGTAGGTCCACTTGCCGTCGACGACCTTGACCATGACGCGGCCGCGCTCGTCCATGCCGGCGTGGTCGGTCGGGCTCATGGTGAAGACCCCCTGCGAAGCGGGCAGGTCCTTGACCTGTTCCAGCGCATCGCGCAGGGCCGAGCGGAATTCCGGCGTGCCCGGCTTGGCGCCGGTCTTCAGGGCGCGCGGAATGGCGTCGTTGATCAACTGGCCGGCGTCCCACATATGGCCGCCGAAGGTGTTGGTCGTGCCCGCGCCGTACTTGCCTTCGTAGGCCTTGACGTACGTCAGGGCGCTGGCCTTGACCGGGTTGCTGTCGGGCAACTGGGCCGCCACCAGCAACGGGCCGGCGGGCAGGACCATGCCCTCGCAGGCCTTGCCGCAGACGCGCAGCACGTCATTGTTGGCCGCGCCGTGGGTCTGATAGATCCGGCCCTTGTAGCCGCGCTCCACCAGTTCACGCTGCGGCAGGGCCGCCGGCGTGCCGGCACCGGCGATCAGGATGCCGTCGGGCTTGGCCGCAAGCAGCTTCAGCACCTGGCCGGTGACGCTGGTGTCGGGCCGGGCATAGCGTTCCGCGGCCACGACCTTGATGCCCTTCGCCTCGGCCTTGGCGGTCATTTCCTGCAGCCAGCCCTCGCCGTAGGCATCGCTGAAACCAATGAAGCCCAGGGTCTTGACGTGCTGCTTGACCATCGCATCCGCCAGGGCCGCAGCCATCAGGGCGTCGTTCTGCGGCGTCTTGAAGACCCACTTGCGCGGACCGTCCACGGGCGCGACGAGCTTGACGCCGGCGGCCACGCTGATCATGGGCGTGCCGGTCTCGGCGGCGACGTCGGACATGGCCAGCGAACCCGGCACGGCGGACGTCCCCAGCACCACGTCGACGTGATCGTCGGCCGTGAGCTTGCGGATGTTCTTCACCGCCTGGGTGGTGTCGGTGGCGTCATCCAGCACAATGTATTGCACGGCCTGGCCGCCGATTTCCGCGGGCAGCAGCGCCACGGTGTCGCGTTCGGGAATGCCCAGCGAGGCGGCCGGTCCGGTGGACGACACCGTCACGCCGACCTTGATTTGAGCCGTGGCGGCCAGGGGCAGCGCGGCCAGCAGCGCGGCCGCGCCCAGGGTGAGCCGCAGGGAAAGCGGAAATGTCATGATTGTCTCCGAATGTTTTTTGACGGACCGTGCAATTCATAGCCGCGAACCCGGCGGGCTGAGGCATAAACACATGAACGGGCGTCATATTATCGCAGCCTGCAGCAATTTGCTGCCATACGGCGCAGGCCCGAACCCGCCATAGCGCCGGATGCACCGCGCCCCGGATCCCTGCCTCGACATCCAAAGTCGATTAAGATGGAGGATTGAAGTGAGATTCTGGACACCTTTCCCGTGGACAAGATCACGCGCACGGACGCCGAATGGCGCGCGCAGCTCTCCCCCGACGAATTCGCGGTCACGCGGCTGAAACACACCGAGCGGCCGTTCACGGGCCGCTACTGGGACACCGCCCAGGCGGGCACCTATTTCTGTGTCTGCTGCGGCACGCCCCTGTTCGCCTCGGACACCAAATTCGACGCAGGCTGCGGCTGGCCCAGTTATTTCGAGCCGGTCGCCCCCGACCGCGTGCGCGAACTGCGCGACACCAGCCACGGCATGATCCGCACGGAAATCCTGTGCGCCGCCTGCGACGCCCATCTGGGCCACGTGTTCCCCGACGGTCCGCCGCCCACGGGGCTGCGCTACTGCATCAACTCTCTTTCCCTGCGCTTCGTCCCGGCCGAATAAGTCTCCTGTGAAAAAATTCCTTTTCGACCTCTTTCCGCTGATCCTGTTCTTCCTGGCGTTCCGCTTCGCCGACATTTACGTCGCCACCGGGACCGCCATGGCGGCGGCCGTGCTGCAGATCCTGTGGCTGCGCCTGACCGGCCGCGCGATCGAACCCATGCACTGGATCAACCTGACGGTGATCGTCGTGTTCGGCGGCGCGACCTTGCTGCTGCACGACGATACCTTCATCAAATGGAAACCCACGGTGCTGTATTGGCTGTTCGCCGCCATCCTGGTGGGCGCGCGCCTGCTCACCGGCCGCAACCTGATGCGCCGCCTGATGGGCGACAAGATCGCCCTGCCCGAGCGCGCCTGGAACCGCCTGAACGACAGTTGGGCCGCGTTCTTCGTGGCCTCGGGCGCGCTGAACCTGTACGTGGCCTTCTCCGGCCGCTTCACCGAGTCGCAATGGGTGAATTTCAAGGTCTTCGGCCTGATGGTCCTGCTGCTGCTCTTCGTGGTGGTGCAGTCCCTGTGGCTGAGCCGGCACATCCAGGCCGAACCCGCCGAGCCCCAGGCCGGCGACCCCGACGGCGAGCCGCGCGGATGACGGCACGCATGCGCCCCAGTCCGCTCTTCGCCGGAGACCGCCCATGAGCAGCCCCGCACCTGCCGATCTGCGCGCCCTGCTGCTCGAACGCCTGAGCGCGCTCGATCCCACGCAGCTCGACCTGATCGACGAATCCCACCTGCACGCCGGCCACGCCGGCGCGCAAGGCGGCGCACGGCACTTTCGCGTCCGCATCCTGTCCAAGCAATTCCAGGGGCTCGGCACCCTCGCCCGCCATCGTCTTGTGTATGATTGCGTGCGAGATCTGATGCCCCATCCGATCCACGCGCTGGCCATCGAGGCCGGCACCCCTCCCATCGAAGGATTTTCATGAAACGTATCGCTGCTGTCGCCCTGGCCTGCTCCCTGACGCTGCCGGTCTGGGCCAAGGACATCGCCACCGTCAACGGCCAGGGCATCTCCCAGGCCAAATTCGACCAGTTCGTCGGCATGCTGGTCACCCAGGGCGCCCAGGATACGCCTCAATTGCGCGATCAGGTCAAGCAGGAAATGATCAACCGCCTGGTGGCCGTCCAGGCCGCCGAGAAGGCCGGTCTGCAAAAGGACCCCGCCGTCCAGCAGGAAACCGAGCTGGCCACGCAAAGCATTCTGGTGCGCGCTCTGATGGCCAAGTACCTGAAGGACAACCCCGTCAGCGAAGCCGACCTGAAGAAGGAATACGACACCATCAAGGCCGAACAGGGGTCGCGCCAGGAATTCAAGCTGCGCCACATCCTGGTCAAGGACGAGGCCAAGGCCAAGGAACTGATCAAGGCGATCAAGGCCAAGAAGACCACCTTCGAAGCCGCCGCCAAGAAAGACTCCATCGACACCGGCAGCGGCAAGAACGGCGGCGAACTGGGCTGGGGCCCGACCAGCAACTACGTGCCCGAATTCGCCCAGGCCGTGGAAAGCATGAAGAAGGGCGACCTCAGCGCCCAGCCCGTGCAGACCCAATTCGGCTGGCACGTGATCCAGGTCGAGGACGTGCGCCCGATCGCCTTCCCGTCCTTTGACGAAGCCAAGCCCCAACTGGAAGAAATGATGCGCCAGCAAGCCCTGGCCGGCTACCAGAAGGGCCTGATGAAGGACGCCAAGGTCGTGGACAACAGCGCGGCAAAGTAATAAGCCCCCACGCTGCGCAGCATCCAGTCCCAACATGGTTCAAAGAGGCGGCCTTCGCAAGAAGGTCGCCTCTTTATTTTGAAGATGGCTGACTGCTGAGTGGAAATCAAATAAACTAAGTTTAATGAACTAAGTTTAATCAAGGATTCCGTCATGAACGCCATCAACATCCACGAGGCCAAAACCCATTTGTCGCGCCTGGTCGAGCAGGCCGCTCAGGGCGAGCCCTTCATCATCGCCAAGGCGGGCAAGCCCCTGGTCAAGGTCGTCGCTCTGGACACGCCTGTGCGGCCCATCCGGAGGCTGGGCTTTCTAAGCGGCCGGTTGTCCGTGCCGGACGATTTCGACCGCATGTCCGCCACGACGGTCCAGGCGCTGTTCGAGGGGACCGAATGAACTTCCTGCTGGATACACATGTCCTGCTCTGGTCCGCCGGGCAACCCGAAAAGCTGACCGGGCAGGCACGCGCCTGGCTGGAAGACGACAACAACGTCCTGATCTTCAGTGCCGCCAGCCTTTGGGAAATCACCATCAAATCCGGGCTGGGCCGCGACGATTTTCAGGTAGATCCCCATGTGCTGCGCCGAGGACTGCTGGACAACGGCTACGAAGAACTGCGGATCAGCAGTCAGCACGCCGTGGCAGTCGCAGGCCTGCCCGCGCTGCACAAAGACCCATTCGACCGGCTGCTGATCGCCCAAGCCACACTGGAAGGCATCACACTGCTGACGGCCGACAGCCAGATTCTGCAATATCCGGGACCGATCCAAAGCGTGTCCTGAGGCGGCCGGGGAGACCTCGTCGCCCCCGTCTCCGGTCAGATGCTGCGTACGGACGCAGAGAACATCCGCCCGGACTCGGGCTCAGCTTCGAGACACCCCGTCCAGCAACGCCAGCAGCCCGGCCTCGTCGATCACGGGCACGCCCAACTCGGCCGCCTTGGCGAGCTTGCTGCCGGCTTCCTCGCCGGCCACCACCCAGGCGGTCTTGCGCGACACCGAGCCGCTGACTTTGCCGCCGGCGGCCAGGACGCGGCGGGTGGCCTCGTCGCGGCTGAGGGTCGGCAGGGTGCCGGTCAACACCAGGGTCTTGCCCGCCAGGGGCTTCTCGCCGACCGGCGCCGCGTCGGCCTGGGGTTCGACCCCGACGGCACGCAGATCGGCGATGACTTCGCGGTTATGCGCCTCGGCGAAGAAACGCCGGATCGAGGCGGCCACCACCGGGCCGACGTCCGGCACCTGCAGCAGGTCTTCCTCGGACGCGTCCATGATGGCTTCGATGGCGCCGAAATGCCGCGCCACGTCGCGCGCCGTGGTCTCGCCCACATGGCGGATGCCCAGGGCGTACAACAGACGGGACAGGGGCGGGCTGCGACGCTCATTGATGGCCTCGACCAGATTGCGCGCCGATTTCGCCCCCATGCGGGGATAGGTGGACAGTTCCAGCTCGCCGCCGCCGGACGGATCCGCCAGCTTGTACAGATCGGCCAGGGTGTGAACCTTGCCGTTGTCCACCAGTTGCTCGATCAGCTTGTCGCCCAGGCCGTCGATGTCCAGGGCCTTGCGGCTGGCGGCATGCCACAGGGTCTGCTTGCGCTGCGCGGGACAGAACAGCCCGCCGGTGCAGCGCGTGATGGCTTCGCCTTCCGGGCGTTCGACCGCCGAGCCGCACTCCGGGCACACCGGGCAGACGGCCAGCAGGTCGAAGACCGGCGCATCGGCCGGACGCAGCGCCAGCACCGGCCCGACGACTTCGGGGATCACGTCGCCCGCGCGGCGCACCACCACGGTGTCGCCGATGCGCACGTCCTTGCGGCGGATCTCGTCCTCGTTGTGCAGCGTGGCGTTGGTGACGGTCACGCCGCCGACGAAGACCGGCTGCAGCCGCGCCACCGGCGTCAACGCGCCGGTGCGCCCCACCTGGACGTCGATGCCGATCAGGCGGGTGGTTTCCTCCTGGGCGGGGAATTTGTGCGCCAGGGCGAAGCGCGGCGCGCGCGCGACAAAGCCCAGGACTTCCTGGGCGCGCAGGTCATCGACCTTGTAAACCACGCCGTCGATGTCGTAGGGCAGGTTCGCGCGGGATGCGCCCACGGTTTCGTAGAAACGCAGCAGCTCCGACGCCCCCCGGCACAGCGCGCGGCCGGGGCTGACGGCAAAGCCGAAGCCGGCCAGCCAGTCCAGCATCCCGGAATGGCTGGCGCGCGGCTGCAACGGGGCCCCGGCGGCGTCCTGGATCAGCCCCCAGCCGTAGGCGTAGAAGCGCAACGGCCGGGTCGCCGTGATGCGCGGGTCCAGTTGACGCAGGCTGCCGGCGGCCGCGTTGCGCGGATTGACGAAGGGCTTGTCGCCCCGGGCGACCTGGGCCTCGTTCAGCCGCGCGAAATCCGCCCGCGTCATCAGCACCTCGCCGCGCACTTCCAGCACTGCGGGCGCGTCCGCGCCGCGCAGGCGCAGGGGCACCGAGCGCAGCGTGCGGATGTTGACGGTGATGTCCTCGCCCTGCGCGCCGTCGCCCCGGGTCGCCGCCTGGACCAGGCGGCCCTGCTCGTAGCGCAGGCTGACGGCCAGGCCGTCGAATTTGTATTCCGCGACGTAGGCCACGCCGGGCGGCGGCGCAGGCCCGTCGCTCAGCGGCAGCGTTCCCTGGACGTGAGCGGCCTGCGCGGCTCCGGCATCAGGATCGGCTGCGGCCCCGCTCAACAGACCCGACTCGATCAAGGTCGCCACGATCCGCTCGTCAAAGGCGACGACGTCTTCGGTCTCGAAGGCATTGCCCAGCGACAGCATGCGCACGGCATGCGTCACGGAGGCGAAATGATCCAGCGGCGCCGCGCCGACCCGCTGCGTCGGGGAATCGGGCGTCACCCAGTCGGGATGCGCGGTTTCCAGCGCCTGCAGCTCGGCCATCAACTGGTCGTACTGCGCGTCCGAGATGGACGGCGCGTCCTCGACGTAATAGCGGCGGTTGTGGGCTTCGATGTCGGCGCGCAGGGCGTCCAGGCGGCTGCGGTCGGCGGCCTCGCGATCGGGGCCGCCCGCGTCGGATCCGGTGGTCACGAGAACACCCGCGCTGCGCGGTCGGTGCCGGCCAGAAAGCCCGCCTGATCCAGTTGGTCGTACAAGGCGCTGATCTGCCGGTCGATGGCAGGCGCGGAGTCGTCCTGGAAGGTGCGGCCCTGATCATCCAGCACGTGGGCGTCCAGACGCGCAGCCAGGTCGCGGCCCACGGTCACCATGCGGCTGAAGGCCTGATCATCCGGCAGGCTGTTGGGCACGTCCAGCACCAGATCGACGCGGTGCGTGGCGTCACCTTCCGAGGCCTCGACCTGCAAGGCGAAGCGCGGCAGGCCGTTTTCCGCCATCCAGGCCCACTGCCCGCGCGCCTGGACGAAACCCGCCTCGGCGGCCGACTGGGCGATCGCCGCGACCGCGCGCGGCTGGGCCAATTGCAGGATCAGCCCGACCTGGGCGTCCATGGCGGCGCAGCGCGCGTCCAGGTCCGCCGCCTGGCGCAGCACCACGTCCTGGTCCGGGGCCTCGATCAGGCCCTCGAAGCGTTCAGCCAGGTTCTGCGCCAGGGTCCATAGATTGGACCATTCGATGGCCGTCAGGGGGCCGCTGCGGTTGGCCAGCACGACCGCCAGTTGCAGCGACACGTAGGATTCGCCCGGCTGCGCCCCGGCGCGGTGGCCGCCGCCTTCGCGTTCGGCGAACACACGCACGGGTTTCTTGCCCACGCGGCCGATGGCCCGCAAGGCCTCGGCCAGGGACTCGCCCGCCACGGGATGCGCCAGGGCGATGTCGATGACGGCCTCGCAGGCGGGGTCGGCCTCCGGGCTGTCGTCGGCGGCGGGCCGGCCGGCTTGCCACAGGCCCGGCTCGCGCCGCGGTTCCGTGTCACGCATCAGCACGTCATGGCCGGCCTCCGGCAGCGACTGGCGCATGCTGCGCCGCGCCCGCCAATCCTGCCAGGTGTTGTACAGCAGGACGACGACGATCAGCGCCACCCCGATCGAAATCAGCAAGATCTGCAAGTCGCTCATAAAGTCCTCTTATCCGCTCAGGCCGCCTCGGCCGCCCATTGCAGGGCAGAATCCATGTCCACGGCCACGATCCGCGACACACCCTGTTCCTGCATGGTCACCCCGACCAGTTGCCGGGCCATCTGCATGGCGATTTTATTGTGTGAAATGAACAGAAACTGCGTCTGGTCGCTCATGCCGCGCACCAGGTTCGCATAGCGTTCGGTATTGGCGTCGTCCAGCGGCGCATCGACCTCGTCGAGCAGGCAGAACGGCGCCGGATTGAGCTTGAACAAGGCAAACACCAGCGCCGTCGCCGTCAGGGCCTTTTCGCCGCCCGACAGCAGATGGATGGTGCTGTTGCGCTTGCCCGGCGGCTGGGCCATGACCTGCACCCCGGCGTCCAGGATTTCCTCGCCGGTCATGGTCAGGCGGGCCTCGCCGCCGCCGAACAGGCGCGGGAACAGTTCGCCGAAATGGCCGTTGACTGTCTCGAAGGTCTGCGACAGCAGTTCGCGGGTCTCGCGGTCAATGCGGCGGATGGCGTTTTCCAGGGTCTCGATGGCCGCCAGCAAGTCGGCGTGCTGGGCGTCCAGGAAGCCCTTGCGCTCGCGCGCCGCCGTCAATTCGTCCAGCGCCGCCAGGTTCACGGCCCCCAGCGATTCGATGTTGCGCGTGATGCGCTGGACTTCGGACTGCAGCCACTCCAGACGCCGCCACTGGGGCGGCTGTTCGTCCAGGTGGCGGCGCAAAGCGTCACGGTCCACCTGACGGGCGTCGAGCTGCTCGGCGAACTGCTCGACCGACAGGCGCGACGCCTGTTCCTTCAGTTGCAGTTCGGTGATGCGCGCCCGCAGCGGGTCCAGGCCGCGCTCCAGCGTCAGCCGGCCCTCGTCGGCTTCGCGCAGGACGGCGGCCGCCTGATCCTGGGCCAGCCGCGCCTCGCGCAGGGCTTCTTCGCACGCAGCCCGGGATTCGAGCGCGTCCTGCAAGCCGGCCTGCGCCATGGACTCGTCCAGATCGAACAGTTCGCCCTGCAGGGATTCGAGTTCGGCGCCCGAGCGGCGGGCCTGGTCTTCGGCCAGTTGCAGGGTGCGGCGCAATTCGTCCAGCCGGTTGCGCAGGGTGCGCACGGCGTATTCGGCTTCCTGGGCGGCGCGTTCCTGGTCGCGGCCCTGCTGGCGGGATTGTTCGGCCTGCCGGGACAGGTCTTCGGCCTGCATGTCCAGTTCCGCCAGGCGTTCCTGCTGTTCGGCCAGGACCTGGTCCAGCGATTCGAAGCGGGCCTCGGATTCGGCCCGCCGGGTATCCAGCCCGGCCTGCTGCTCGGCCAGTTCCTTCAGGTCGCGGTCCAGGCGGCGGGATTGCTCGTCGGACTGCGCCGCCTGCTGGCTGAGCTGCTGGTGGCGGATCTGGGCATCGTGCTGCGCCCGCATGCGCTCGGCGATCTGCTGGCGCGCGGGCTGCAGCGCCTGGGTCAGGTTGCGGCAGGCGGCGTCGGCCTGGGCGTGGGCATCCAGCGCCTGGTCGGCGATCAACTGCGCGGCGCGGATTTCCAGGGCCAGGTTGTCGATCTGCTGGCGGCGCGCCAACTGGCCGGCCTGTTCGGAATCGGCGGCGTAGAAGCGCACGCTGCACGCATCGACCCGGTGGCCGTCGCGCAGCACCCAGACGCCGCCCGGCGGCAGTTCACCGCGCCGCGCGATGGCGGCGCCCAGGTCGTCGGCCACGCGCACGTCGCGCAGCCAGACGGCCAGCAGGGCCTGCAAAGCGGCGTCGCGCGCCTGGACGAAATCCAGCAGGCGCGGTGCGTCCGTCGCGGTCGCGGCGGGCTGCCCGGCATCGCCGGGCGTCTGATAAAAGGCCAGGCGCGCAGGCGGGACATCCTGGGCGAAGGCGCGCACGTGGTCCAGCGTACGCAGGCCCAGGGCGTTCATGCGTTCGTGCAGCACGGCTTCCAGGGCGGTTTCCCAGCCCGCGTCAACGTGCAGTTGCTGCCACAGGCGCGTCAAGCCGCCCAGTTCCTGACGCTGCAGCCAGGGCTCCAGCGCGTCCTCGGACTGGATCTTTTCCTGCAGCGCGATCAGGGCCTGGCGGCGCGCATCCAGCTTTTCCAGGTCCAGACGGGCCGCCTGGCTGGCCTGCAAGGCCTCGGCGCGGGCCTCTTCCAGTTCCGGCAGGCGGGATTCGAGTTCCAGCAGGCGCGCCTGGGCTTCTTCCAGGCGTTCCTGGGCGACGGCGCATTCCCCCGCCCAGCGCTGCAATTCGGCCGGGTCGGGCGCACCCAGGGCGGCGCGCTCATCATCCAGCCGCGCGCGGCGGTCTTCCAGGGCGCGCAACTGGCCGTCGGCGTCCCGCTGGGACTGCGCCGCCAGCGCCAGTTCCTGTTCGGTGCGCGCCAGCACACGGCGATCCTCGTCGCGCCGGGCCGCCAGATCGCGCAGCCGGGCGTCCAGGTCCGGCAGGCCGTCCTGGGCGTGCTGCGCCCGCTCGGCCAACTGTTCCGCCCGCGCCTCGGCTTCCTCGATCTGCGCCTGGGTGTCCTCGATCGACGCCTGGCTGTGGGTGCGCTGATCGCCCCATTCCTGCTGCTGGGCCTGTAATTGCGTGCGCCGGATCTGCAGGCGGTTGCGGGAATCGACCACGTGGCGGATTTCGGCTTCCAGGCGGCTGACCTGGGCGCCGGCCTCGAACAGGCGGCCCTGCGTCTGGTGGACCTGCTCGCTGGCCTCGAAGTGCGCGGCGCGGCGGGTTTCCAGGTCGGATTCCAGGGCGCGCAACCCGGCCACGGCGGATTCCAGCTCGGCCTGGGCGCGTTCGGTGTCGACGGCCAGGGACTGGCGGCTTTCACGCGCGGCCTGCTCGCGCAGCAGCCACAGGGCGTGCTGCTTGAGCTCGCCTTCGGCCTGCAGCGCCCGGTAATCGGCCGCCACCTTGGCCTGGGATTCCAGCTTGTCGAGCTGGCTGGCGAGTTCGCGCAGGATGTCGTCCAGGCGGGTCAGGTTTTCACGCGTGTCGCCCAGGCGGTTCTCGGTTTCGCGACGGCGTTCTTTGTAGCGCGACACCCCGGCGGCTTCTTCGAGATAGACGCGCAGTTCCTCGGGACGGGCCTCGATCAGGCGATTGATCATGCCCTGGCCGATGATGGCGTAGCCGCGCGCGCCCAGCCCGGTCCCCAGGAAGATGTCGTGGATGTCGCGGCGGCGCACCGCCTGATTGTTCACGAAATAACTGCTGGCGCCGTCGCGGGTCAGTACCCGGCGCACGGCGATTTCCGCGAAGGTGGACCACTGGCCCGCCGCCCTGCCCTGGCTGTTGTCGAACACCAGTTCGACCGAGGCGCGCGCAGCCGGCTTGCGCTGGCCGGATCCGTTGAAGATCACGTCCTGCATCGAGGCGCCGCGCAGTTCGGACGCCTTGGTCTCGCCCAGGACCCAGCGCACGGCATCGATGATGTTGGATTTCCCGCAGCCGTTGGGACCCACCACGCCGACCAGCTCGCTGGGCGTGGGAATCACGGTCGGATCCACGAAGGACTTGAATCCGGCAAGTTTGATCTGCGTGAGGCGCACGGTGCTGGGACGAACGAAAAATCGGGGCGCGTAAGTGACAGCGTATGATAACGCACCGGGCCTGAGCGGCCGCCTGCGGGCGGTCCACAACCCGCTATACTGCAACTCTTTTTTACGGGCGCGCCTCACGGCAGCCGCCCCTTTCGTCAACCACTTCGGGGTCCGCGATTGAACAAGGGCTTTTTCATGGTCATGGCTGCGCAGGCGCTGTCGTCCGTCGCGGACAACGCCCTGCTCATCGCCGCCATCGGGCTGATCGCCGACCTCAGCGGCCCGGACTGGATGGCCCCCATGATGAAGTGGTGGTTCGCCCTGGCCTACGTCGTGCTGGCGGCCTTCGTCGGCGCCTTCGCCGACGCCTTCCCCAAGGGCCGGGTCATGTTCGCCACCAACGCGCTCAAGACCTGCGGCTGCCTGCTGATGTTCAGCTACGGCGCGTTCGGCCTGGGCCACAACCAGCAACTGATCCTGATCTTCGCGGCCTACACCGTCGTCGGCATCGGCGCCGCCGCCTATTCCCCGGCCAAATACGGCATCGTCACCGAAATGCTGCCGCCCGAACTGCTGGTCAAAGGCAATAGCTGGATCGAGGGCCTGACCGTGCTGTCGGTCATCGTCGGCACCGTGCTGGGCGGCTTGCTGATCAGCCCGTCGGTCTCGGCCTGGCTGATGTCCCTGGCCTGGGTGGACCGTCTGGCCGACAACGCCGCGCAAAGCGCCATCCTGATGATCGGCCTGGTCTACGTCGCCGCCGCCCTGTGCAATCTGCTGATCCCCGACACCCATGCCTTCTATCCCCGCCAGCAGACGCATCCGACGGCCCTGATCCGCAATTTCACCCGCTACGTCCGCATCCTGTGGTCGGACAAGCTCGGCCAGATCTCGCTGGCCGTCACCACGCTGTTCT
The DNA here is from genome assembly GCF_042651965.1 of Castellaniella hirudinis. Classification (NCBI taxonomy): domain Bacteria; kingdom Pseudomonadati; phylum Pseudomonadota; class Betaproteobacteria; order Burkholderiales; family Alcaligenaceae; genus Castellaniella; species Castellaniella hirudinis. The sequence continues at coordinate 209,524 of NZ_JBHSDY010000005.1, read as the reverse complement.
GGGGCGCGGGCGCAACACTGCAGTTCATCGTCATTGAATGGGGCGCCCAGCACCTGGGCTACCGCCTGGACCAGGCGTCCGTGCTGATGGGCGTGGCCGCCTTCGGGACGGTGATCGGCGCGGTCTGCGCCGGCCGGGTGCCGCTGCGCCGCGCGCTGGCTGTCCTGCCGGTGGGGGTGGCCATGGGCCTGGTGGTGCTGCTGATGCCGGCCGTCTACACACCCTGGGCGGTGTACTGCCTGCTGCTGCTGATCGGCGGCCTGTCGGGCTTTTTCGTGGTCCCGATGAATGCGCTGCTGCAGCATCGCGGCCACGTGCTGCTGTCAGCCGGGCATTCGATCGCAGTGCAGAATTTCAACGAACAGTTGAACATCCTGCTGATGCTGGCCATGTACAGCCTGATGCTGTGGCTGGGCCTGTCGATCAATCTGATCATCGCCCTGTTCGGCATCCTGGTGGCCTGCCTGATGCTGGTCTTCATCCACTGGAACCGGCTGAATCACCGCGCCCACCCGGAACTGAGCCAGATGATCGGCCAGACAGGGCATGGGACTGCGCTGCACTGAACTCAGGTTTTTTCCGCCGCTCGCACGGCCTGCGCCAGGCCCGCCAGATCCCGCCATGCTTCGGCCTTCCAGGCCGAACGCACCAGCAGCGATGAAGGCTGGTGCGTGACCCAGACGGGAATCGGTGCGCCCTGGTCAGGCATGTACTGATGCGGGCCGCCCCGCAGTGCGTCCAGATCCTTGTCCGTGCCGATCACCGCCCGCGCGGCCACCCGGCCCAGCGCCAGGATCCAGCGCGGCTGCAACAAGGCGATCTGCCGGTGCAGCCAGGGCAGGCAGGCGGCGACGTCCTGAGAGGTGGGCTCATGGCCGCCGACGGCGCGGCATTTGACCCCATGGGCCAGATAGACCGAGTCGGCATGCGGCAGGCGCGCGGCCGCCAGCATGGCCGTCAGCAGACGCCCCGGGTCGCCCTGGAACGGCAGGCCGCTGGCGTCATCCTCCATGCCGGGCTGCTCGCCGATGATCAGGTAATACGGCCGGTCGGCCTGGCCCATCCCGGGCACCGCCCGGGCGCGCTGGGTGTGTCGGGCGCAAGCGGTGCAGGCCGAGACGGCGGTGTCCAGCACGGTCAGGTCGGGGCACGCGGCTGGAGCGATAGCGGCGGGAGTTTGCGGTGCGACCAGCCCTGCCGGGGCGCGCACGCGCGTCAGTCCGGAAGCCGACGGGGCACGGGATTCGGGGAGGATGGCCGCGATGGCGGCGTCCCGGGCGTCCATGGCGGCCCGTGCGCCCGCATCGGACTCGGTCGAGGCCACGGCGGCGGGCGCCGAACCGGCCACTGCGGGCCCGGCAACGGCGGCCGCTGTCTGCGGCGCACGCGCCATCGACGCGGCGGCCCCCTCGTCGGCGGCCGGCTCCGGGCGCGTCGCCAGCCAATGGGTGTTCAGGCCGATCTCGGCCAGCCAGGCGATCTGGCCCGGACGCAGCAGGGCGCGCGGCGTCATGAGCGCCCCCAGGACCGGGCGATGCCCGGCCCGGCGTTTCCTTGGGCAGCGTCCACCGTCAGGGTCATGATCCAGGCGTCCTCGCGGCCCTGGACCGCCGGGTAATAGCCCCGCCGCAAGCCGACCTGGGCGAAGCCGTGCTGATGGTAGAACGCGATGGCGTTTTCGTTGCTGGGACGGACTTCGAGCGTCAGGGCCGGCTGGCCGGTCTGGCGGCAATGGTCGATGCAGTGGCGCAGCAGCCGCGCGCCCACGCCCTGGCGCTGGGCGTCCGGGCGCACACCGATGACCAGCAGGTGCGCCATGTCCGGTGCGTCCATCACCAGGGCGAAGCCCAGCATCGCGCCCATGCGGCGCACCACCCAGCCGCGATAGCCGGCGGCCAGGCCGTCGGCGAAATTCTTGCGGGTCCAGGGAAAGGACTGCACCCGGCCTTCGATGGCGGCGACCTCGTTGACGTCGGCCGGCATCATGTCGTGCAAAGTCAGGGTCGCGGCGTCGACCAGGGGATTGCCCCCCAGCCCGCCGGCGCGCTCGACCGTGGTATAGGCGACCTTGTCGCGCACATAGGCGGGCGAGGCCAGGGCGGCGTCCACCGCGCGCCCTTCCCGCCAGGCCTGTTCCGCCAGCCGGGCGATGGTGCCGGCCTGCGCGTGAACGCTTTCCGGCGGCACGGGTGTGCAACGCCCACCCAGGGCTTCGAGTTCGTCACCCAGGCCGGGAAACACGTCGAGCGCATCGCCATGCACCGTCCAGCCGCCCCCCGCCCACATATCCCAGCCGGCCGACTCGCGGGCGGCCCAGGCCGCCACATCGGCGCGCGCCAGCAGGGCCGGCGCCTGCAGCGTGACCCAGCCCGCGCCATCGGCCCGGTAGGCGGCGGCGTAGACCTCGTTCATGCGCGCGTCCTGCAGCACCACGTGGACCCCGGCCGGGTCCTCTCCGGCGCCTTGCAGCGCCACCGCGCACAGGGAATCGACCGGCAGCACCGGGACGTCCAGCGCCACGGCCAGGCCCTGGGCCACCCCGCAGGCTACGCGCAGCCCGGTGAACCCGCCCGGCCCCTGGCCGAAGGCGATCGCCGACAGGGCGCGCCGGTCCAGGCCGGCCTGATCCAGCAGATCGCACGCCATGGGCAGGATGCGTTCGGCGTGCGCGCTCCGGCCCTCGTGCAGGGCCGTGCGCAGCCGCGTCCGGCCGTCCGTTCGGGACAGCAGCGCGACACCGCACAAAGTGCTTGATGTTTCAAACGAGAGAATGTGAAAATCGTCCATGGCCTGGCTATTTTAAAGGAGACCCAAAAGGGCCCCGCTTATTTCCAAAACGAAGACCAAACGCTTATTGTGTAATTTGTTGTGATAAGCGCTGGAACCTGCTTCCCGACCCTGTTACATTTTCCGCATGAACACGCAAAACCAGACCCTCACCCGCAAGATCCTCATCGTCGACGACGATCCCAGGCTGCGCGATCTGCTACGCCGTTATCTGTCCGAACAGGGCTTCAATGTCTACGTCGCCGAAGACGCCAAGGAAATGGCGAAGCTCTGGCAACGGGAACATTTTGATCTCCTGGTGCTGGACCTGATGCTCCCCGGAGAAGACGGCCTGTCCATCTGCCGCCGGCTGCGTGGCAACCATGACAACACGCCCATCATCATGCTGACCGCCAAGGCCGAGGAAATCGACCGCATCGTCGGTCTGGAAATGGGGGCCGACGACTACCTGACCAAGCCGTTCAACCCTCGCGAACTGCTGGCCCGGGTCAACGCCATCCTGCGCCGCCGCGGCACCGAGGAACACCCCGGCGCCCCCAGCCAGGAAAACGAATCCGTCGAATTCGGTCCCTACGTGCTGAACCTCTCCACCCGCACCCTGACGCGCAGCGGCGAGGCCGTCCCCATCACCACCGGCGAATTCTCCGTCCTCAAGGTCTTCGCCCGCCATCCCAAGGTCCCGCTGTCGCGCGACAAGCTCATGGAACTGGCCCGGGGCCGCGAATACGAAGCCTTCGACCGCAGCCTGGACGTCCAGATATCACGGCTGCGCAAGCTGATCGAACCCAACCCTTCCAAGCCGGTTTTCATCCAGACGGTCTGGGGCCTGGGCTACGTCTTCGTTCCCGACGGCGGCCAATAACAGTGCCCCCACGCTGCGCCTTCGGCTTGCTGCCCCCCAAGGGGGCGCTTATTGCCTTGGGGCGGCCCGGCGGCAATAAGTAAACCTCTGGCGGCCTTCGGGCCGCGCGCATCGTTCCTCCCATGACTTTCCTGAGACGGCTGCTCCGGCACGGCATCCGGCCCCGGCTGCGGCTGGGGCTGTTCAGCCGTTCCTTCCTGCTGATCGCCTCCCTGATGCTGGTCAGCCTGGGGGCGTGGCTGCAGATCGTCTTCAACATCGAAGAAGGCCCCCGCGCCGCCCAACTGGCGCAGCGTATCGCCACCACGGTCAGCATCACGCGCTCGGCCCTGATGTACGCCGACCCGGCCGTGCGACCCTCGCTGCTGCTGGACCTGGCCACCCAGGAAAGCCTTCGCGTCCAGCCCCGCGAGCGCTCCGATGTGCTCGAACCCCTGCCCCACACCGACTACTGGAACAATGTGTCCGGCGAGATCCGCTCCCGCCTGGGCAGCCAGACGGCCGTCATGTGGTCCGTCAACCAGGCCCCCGGCATCTGGATCAGCTTCCACATCAACGAAGACTTGTACTGGCTGGTCTTCGACCGCGACCAGTTGCGCCTGACCACCGGCCGAGAATGGCTGGGCTGGGTGGCGGCGTCCCTGATGCTGGCGCTGCTGGGGGCGGCCATCAGCGTGCGCTTCATCAATCAGCCCCTGGCCCAGTTGGCCAAGGTCGCCCAGCAACTGGCGCGCGGCGAAATGCCCACGCCGCTGCCCGAAAAGGGGCCGATCGAGATCCGCGACATGAACATGGCGTTCAACCGCATGGCGCGCGACCTGCGGCAGAACGAGGCCGACCGGGAAATCATGCTGGCGGGGATTTCCCACGACCTGCGCACTCCCCTGGCGCGCATCCGCCTGGAAATCGAGATGAGCCACATGACCGACGAGGCCCGCCAGGCCATCGACGAGGATCTGGCCCAGATCAACCACAGCATCGGCCAGTTGATGGAATACGCGCGTCCGGCCGGCCAGGTGCCGGCGACCGGCGTCGACGTCTCGCGCGCGCTGCAGGACCTGTTCGAGCGTGAGCGCAGCCACACCGCGTCCCTGGGCGGCGAATTGCAGGCCTCCATTCAGCCCGGCCTGCAGGCGCGCATCAGCGCCAACGATCTCAAGCGCATCGTCAGCAACCTGATCGAGAACGCGCGCCGCTACGGCCGCAGCGCCAGCGACGGCCGCGCCCACATCAGCCTGGCCGCCTACCAGAGCGGCAACCAGTTGACCATCGAAGTCCGCGACCAGGGCGTCGGCATCCCCCAGACCGACATCCAGCGCCTGCTGCGGCCCTTCGCGCGCGGTGAATCCGCCCGCACCGGGGTCAGCGGCGCAGGCCTGGGCTTGTCCATCGTCGAACGGCTGCTGGGCCAGGTGGGCGGAAAATTCACCCTGGCGACCAACGCCCCCCAGGGCCTGCTGGCGCGCATCGAGATCCCCAAGGCCAAGGGTTAGGGAGCGCCTGAACAAGTCCTCGCGCCGCGTGCATCCGCGGACTCGGACGGCCTGCGGCGGACGAGGCCGATGGCGTAGAATGGGATGCGGCCCCGATGGCCGTACTCATCTCAGGAGCCCCGATGAAAACCATAGGCGACAAGCTCGAGGCCTTCCGCGTCACCGGCGTCAAACCCGGCTTCAATCAGCACGAGGAAAACGGCGTCTCAGCCTTCGAGGACATCACGGAATCGTCCTTCCCCGGCAAATGGAAGGTGATCTACTTCTACCCCAAGGACTTCACCCAGGTCTGCCCCACCGAAATCGTCGGCTTCAACGCCCTGGCCGACGAATTCGAGGAACGCGGCGCCGTCCTCATGGGCGGCTCGACCGACAATGAATACGTCAAGCTCGCCTGGCGGCGCGACAGCCCGGAACTGGGCAAGCTCAACCACTACCAGTTCAGCGACACGGCCGGCGCGCTGGTCGACCCGCTGGGCATCCGCGAAAAGTCCGAAGGCGTCGCCCTGCGCGCCACCTTCATCGTCGATCCGGACAACATCATCCAGCACGTGGCGGTCAACAATTTCAACGTCGGCCGCAGCCCCGAGGAAACCCTGCGCGTCCTGGACGCGCTGCAGACCGAAGGCCTGTGCGCCTGCAACCGTCCTATCGGCGGCGGCACCCTGTAGTCCTTCCCACGCCGGGCCGCGCCTGCGGTCCGGCATCTGTCTCAGATTCTCGCCAGCAACGCCACTGCGCTGGTCGCAATCCCTTCGCCCCGCCCCAGATAGCCCAGGCCTTCGTTGGTCTTGGCCTTGACGTTGACCAGCGTCGGATCGATCCCCAGATCACCGGCGATGCAGGCGACCATGGCCGGCGCATGCGGCGCGATCTTGGGCGCCTGGGCGTGCACCGTGGCGTCCACATTGACCACGGTCCAGCCCGCCTCGCGGGCCAGGCGCGCGGCTTCGCGCAGGAACAGGCGGCTGTCGGCCCCGGCCCAGCGCGGATCGCGATCGGAAAAGTGCCGGCCGATGTCCCCCAGCCCCGCCGCCCCCAGCACGGCGTCGGTGATCGCATGCAGCAAGGCGTCCGCATCCGAATGGCCGACCAGCCCTCGCTCGTAGGGAATGTGCACGCCGCCGAGGATCAGCGGCCGGCCCTCGGCCAGCACGTGCAGATCGTGGCCCTGGCCGATGCGGAAAGGAAAGGGGGACGTCATGATGGGATGGCTCCAATGGGATGTGGCTCAGCGGTCAGCAGGCGCGCGGCCTGCCGCCAATCGGTCCTCGAACCAGTCGAAATCTTCCGGCCAGGTCAGCTTGTCGTTGGCGCGCGCGCCGCGCACCAGCAAGGGCGCGCGGCCGGAGGCGCCGGCCAGCTCCACCGCCGAGGCCTCGTCGGTCACCCGGGGATCGCCCGCGCAGGCGTCCAGCGCCGCCTGCAATTCCCGGGCACGGAACATCTGCGGCGTCTGCGCCAGCCACAAGCCCTCGCGCGGCAGGGTCCGCGCCACCCGGGCGTAACCGACCTGCGTGTGCCCGGCCTGCGCGTCACCGTCCGCCGAGCATCGATCCGAGCGGCCTGCATCCAGCGCGCCCCAGGCCTGTTTGACCGTATCGGCCACCGGCAGGGCCAGCAGCCCGCCCCGGTCCCTGGCCAGGCAGGCATCGATCAGGCGCCCCAGGGCATCGACCGGCAAGCCCGGCCGTGCAGCGTCGTGCACCAGCACCCAGGCGTCGTCCGCCAGACCGGCGTCCTGCAGGGCGGCGCGTACGGTCTCGGCCCGCGTGGGGCCGCCGCAAGGACGCCAGACCGTGCGCGGCAAGCCGGCCAGGGCAGCCTCCACCCAGGAATCGCCGGGCGCCACCGCTACCCGCACCTGCATGATGCGCGGATCAGCCAGCAAGGCCCGTACTGTACGGCGCAGCATGGGTTCGCCGCCCAGATCACGATACTGCTTGGGCCGGCCATCGGGGCTGCCGGCGCGCGCGCCGATACCCGCGGCCGGCACCAGGGCGATCAGGGCTTCGGTCATCGGCTTGGCCGGTCCTGCGCGGCGGGACGGATCGCCCTGCCGCGACGCGTAGAAGGAAGGGATTTCATGAAGGGCGATTTTAGCCCACGGGGCGCGCCTTACCCCTGGGTCCGGCAGCACGGCCATCCCCCCAAGTCCTCGGCTGCGAGCACACCAAAAAGTAGCCGAAAGATCAAAATCACAAAAATATCAATGACATCGCCTTTCGCTTGTAGAATGGCTACATCTTTTCTTTCGGCACCCCGCCTCTGACATCCATGAATGCTCTCGAACTGATCGAACTCAGCCCCGTCATGCCGGTCATCGTGGTCCATGACGCAGACTCGGCCGTGAACCTGGCCCGCGCCCTGGTGGCAGGGGGAGTCCGCACGCTGGAAATCACGCTGCGCTCGGCGGCCGCGCTGGACGCGATCCGCGCCATTCAGGATCAGGTGCCCGACGCCGTGGTCGGCGTGGGCACCGTGCGCACGCCGCAGCAACTGGACGCCGCCATGCGCGCCGGCGCCCGCTTCGGCATCAGCCCCGGCCTGACCGAAGACCTGGCCCGCGCCGTGCGGGATTCGGGCATGCCTTTCCTGCCGGGCGTGGCCACAGCCTCCGAGGCCATGCGCGCAGCCGACCTGGGCTTTCTGGTGCAGAAACTGTTTCCGGCCGAGGCCGTGGGCGGCGCGGCGCTGCTGAAAGCCTGGCACGGCCCCCTGCCCGATCTGATCTTCTGCCCCACCGGGGGCATCCACGCGGGCAACGCCGCCCAGTACCTGGCCCTGCCCAACGTCGGTTGCATCGGCGGTTCCTGGCTGACGCCCGCCGCCGCCGTCCAGGCCGGCCAATGGGACGCCATCACCGCGCTGGCCCGCGAAGCCTGCGCGCTCGCGGCAAGATAGGCGCTACAGGGGATAAGCCGCGCGCGGGGCCTCGCCCCGCAACACGTGCAGCAGATTATCCACCGCCATGGCCGCCATGGCGGTGCGGGTCTCGTGCGTGGCCGAACCGATGTGCGGCAACGCCAGGATGCGCGGATGGCCGCGCAGCGGCGAATCCTGGGGCAGCGGCTCGACGTCGAACACGTCCAGCCCGGCGCCGCGCAGGCGCCCGCCCTCCAGGGCGTCCAGCAGGGCGCGTTCCTGGACAATGGGGCCGCGCGCACCGTTGATCAGGATCGCGCCGGGCTTCATGCGGGCAAAGGCCTGCGGCCCGATCAGACCCCGCGTGGACTCGGTCAGCGGCAACACCAGCACGACAAAATCGGCGGTCTCCAGCAGCGCCTCCAGCCCGACGGCCCGCGCCTTGCCGGACGGCAGGCCGCTGTCGACCGGCCGGCGGCTGTGATAGACCACCGGCATATTGAAGCCCAGGGCCGCGCGGCGGGCCAGCGCCTGGCCGATCCGGCCGTAGCCGACGATACCCAGAGTCTTGCCGTTCACATCCCAACCGTATTCGGCAGGGCCGACGCTGTGCAGCCAGCGCCCCTCGCGCACCAGATTCGCCATCTCGCACAGCCGGCGGCTGGTGGCCAGCACCATGCCGAACAGCAGATCCGCGACGGATTCCGTCAGGACGTCCGGGGTATGGCACAGCACGATGCCGCGCTCGCGCAGCGCGTCCAGCGGATAGGCATCGACGCCGACCGAAATACTGGACACCACCCGCAGCGCGGGCGCCCGGTCCAGCATCGCCGGGTCCAGGCGCACGCTGGAGCCGATCATGCCCTGGACCCGGCCCAGCGCCTGGAAGAACGCCTCGCGCTGATCTTCGCGGCGGGGGTCGGCCCGGATGACCTCGTGCTCGGCCTGAATCCGCGCCAATTGCGGCTCGGGCAGATCGCGATAGACGAGAACGGTTTGACGGGACGTTTGGGCGGACATGCAAGGGACTCCAGAAAATGCCCCCACGCCGCGCCCTTCGGGCTTGCCGCCCCCATCCCATGGGGGCGGGCCTTAGGGCGGCCTGGCGGCAAAAATACACGCCGACGGCGGACTACAGCCCCGCCGCCTGCAACTCGGCCCGCGTGGGCAGGCCCTCGGTATCGCCCGGCACCTGCACCATGCGCGCACCGATCCAGGCGCCGCGCGCCACGGCGCGTTCCAGCGGCAGGCCTTCGAGCAGGCCGCTGATCACCCCCACGGCAAAGCCATCGCCCGCGCCCACGGTGTCCACGACCTGCGCCACGGGGCTGGCCGGCACGTGGCCGCTGCGCGTGCCGTCATCGTAATACGCTCCGTCCGCACCCAGCTTGACGACCACCAGCCGCGCGCCCAGGTCGAGGTAGAAACGCGCGATGGCTTCGGGCGCGCGCTCGCCGGTCAGCAGCAAACCTTCTTCCACGCCGGGCAGCACCCAGTCGGCCAGCGCGGCCAGCTCATTGATCCCGGCGCGCATGGCCTCGGTCGAGGCCCACAGCGTGGGGCGCAGATTGGTATCGAAGGACACGGTCCGGCCGGCCTCGCGCATCAGGCGCATGGTCTGTTTCGTGACCTGGAAACTGCCGTCCGACACTGCGGCAAATACGCCGGTCGAGTGCAGATGCCGGGCCGACAGCAGCCAGCCCTGATCCACGTCGTCCGGGCGCATGCGGCTGGCCGCAGAGCCGGCGCGGTGGTATTCGACCTTGGGATCGCTGCCGTCCAGGACCCGGTCCTTGAACAGCAGGCCGGTGCGCTCGCCCGCCACCAGGGCCACGCGCGAGCAATCCACACCCTCGCCGCGCAGGCTGTCGAGCAGGTAGCGGCCCAGGGAATCCTGCCCCAGGCGGCTGCCCCAGCCGACCCGCAGACCCAGGCGGGCCAGTCCGATGGCCACGTTGGTCTCGGCGCCCGCCGTACGCTTGTCAAAAGCGTCTACCTGCTCCAGCGGCCCGGGCTGCCCGGCCACCAGCATCACCATCGCCTCGCCCAGCGTGACGACGTCGAGCGATTCATTTGTTGTCATAGAGAGCCTGCTCCAGTCGGCGCAGCGCATCCAGCGCCTGGCCCGTGATGCGGGTGAGGTCCTCGCCCACCAAGGGATATTCGATGGCCCGGGGGGCCGTGGCCGGCAGCGCCCGCAGCACCGCGCGCCAGGGTGCGGCGGACGATTCCAGCGGCACGGCCACCCAGCGGTCGGACCGCCGCAGCGCCCCCTTGCAATGCACGTAGCGCACCCGCGAGGCGAACGCCGCGGCCGCCTGCAGCGGGCATTCGCCCACCCAGTGCCAATTGCCCATGTCAAAAGTCATGCCCAAGGGCACGCCCGCATCGTCCGCAGCGCGAAAGAACGCGGCCAGGGCCGGGAGGGTGCCCGCCGATTCCGTCTGGTCGTTTTCCACCAGCAGTTCGACCGGATGACCGGCCAGCAAGGTTCGCAAAGCGTCCAGGCCCGCCGGAGCACGCGGCGCAAAGCCGCCGATCGACATTTTCAACCAGCCGGCGCCCAGCCGGAGCGCGCGTTCCAAGCCTTCGTGGACGGCCGTCGCGTCAAAGTGGCCGGCCGCATCCCACATCCCCCGCGGACTGGAATAGACGCAGGCCAGGCCGGTTTCAGCAGCCAGCGCCGCCAACGCATCGAGTTCGCCCGCCGCGTCTTCGCGCAACAGTTCGCCGCGCACCTCGACACCATGGGCGCCGGCCGTGCGGGCCAGGCGCGCAAACCAGGCCTGGCCGTGGCGCCGGACCTCGTCCGCGCCAAACGAGGTCAGGGAAACCAGTGCGCCGTGCACCGGGATCTGCGTATTCATGCCCCGCCCTCAGTGATTCAGAATCTGGCCGAGGAAACCGCGCGTCTTTTCGTGACTCGGAGACTCGAAGAACTGGTCCGGCGGCGCCTGCTCGATGATCCGGCCGTCGGCCATGAAGATCACCCGGTCGGCCACGCTGCGGGCGAAACCCATTTCATGGGTCACGCACAGCATGGTCATGCCGTCGCGGGCCAGGCCGATCATGGTGTCCAGGACTTCCTTGACCATTTCCGGGTCCAGGGCCGAAGTGGGTTCGTCGAACAGCATGACCTTGGGAGTCATGCACAGGGCGCGGGCGATGGCCACGCGCTGCTGCTGCCCGCCCGAAAGCTGGCTGGGGTATTTGTGCGCCTGTTCGGCGATCCGCACGCGCGACAGGTATTCCATCGCCAGGGCCTCGGCCTGCGCGGCCGTCAGCCCGCGCGAACGCATCGGCGCCAGCATGCAATTGCGCAGCACCGTCATGTGGGGAAACAGATTGAACTGCTGAAACACCATCCCGACTTCCTGCCGCACGGCGTCGATCCCGCGCCCGTCGGCGCCCAGGGTGATGCCGTCCACCACGATACGCCCGTCCCGGATGGTCTCCAGGCCGTTGATGCAGCGGATCAGGGTGGACTTGCCCGAGCCCGAAGGGCCGCAGATCACGATGCGCTCGCCCGCCGCCACCGTCAGGTCAATGTCGGTCAGGGCATGGAACTGCCCGTACCATTTGTTGAGCTTCTCGATCTGGATGATCGGATCGCCGGAAGGCGTATTGCGGGGCGGGGTCGAAGTCATGGCGGCCAGTCGTCAATCAGTCAGGATTATTGCTTCAGTTCGGGCAGCGGCGAGCCCAGCCACTTCTGGTAGAGCTTGCTGAATTCACCGTTCTGGATGTTGCGGTCGACCAGTTCGTTGACGGCCTTGAGCGTTTCGGGCTGGCCCGGGCGCATGGCCACGGCCATTTCCTGCTGCAGCAGCACGAACTTGTTGTCGAAGCGGTCCGGCGCACGCTTGGCGATGCCGGCGGCCACCGTGGTGGAGCACCCGATCGCGTCGACCTGGCCGGACAGCAGCGCTTGCATGGCCGAGGCGTCGTCGTCGAAGCGGCGGATGTCGGCATCCTTCGGGGCGATCTTGGTGACGGCGATGTCCTGGGTGCTGGCGCGCGCCACGCCGATCTTCTTGCCCGACAGACCTTCCGGACCGGAGACCTTCAGATCCTTGCCACCGAACACCACGATCTGCGCGGCCGAATACGGATGCGAGAACTGCACCTGCTTGGCCCGCTCCGGCGTGATCGCCAGCGAGGCCACCAGCAGATCGACCTTGTCGGTCAGCAGGTAGGGAATGCGGTTGGGTCCGGTCACCGGCAGGATCTTGACCTTGACGCCCAGGTCCTTGGCCAGCAGCTTGGCCACGTCGGCGTCGTAGCCGTCGGGCTGGTTCTCGGTGTTCATGATGCCGTAGGGCGGGAAATCGACCAGCATGCCGATCGTCAGTTCGCCCTTTTGCTTGACCTGATCGATGGTCTCGGCCGAGGCCGCAGGCGCCAGGCCGATGGCCAGGGTGGCGCAGGCGGCCAGCAGGGTGCCGCCCAACATGCCGCGCAAGGTGTGTTTCTTGAACATAGAACGTCTCCGTAAGTTTGTCGGCCCGGGGCCTGTTGACACTGAAATGGGGCGGGATCCGCCCCGAAACCCTGGATGCTTCAACTGCGCGCCTGGGACAGGGCCAGACGCCGCTCCATCCGCCCCGCCAGCAGCGACAGCGGCCAGCACAGCAGAAAATACAGGGCCGCCACGATGGAAAAGACCACCATGGGCTCGAACGTGGCGTTGTTCACGATCTGGCCCGCGCGGGTCAGTTCGGTAAAGCCGATGATGGCCGCCAGCGACGTGCCCTTGATGACCTGGACCAGATAACCCACGGTGGGCGGCACGGCGACCTTCAGGGCCTGCGGCAGGATCACGTCGCGCAGGCGGTCACGGTAATTCAGCCCCAGGGCGGCGGCGGCTTCCCATTGGCCGCGCGGCACGGCCTCGATGCAGCCGCGCCAGATCTCGGCCAGAAACGAGCCGGCATTCAGCGTCAGCGCCACGGCGGCGGCCGTCCAGGGGTCGATTTCCAGACCGATCACCGGCGCGCCGAAAAACACCAGGAACAACTGCAGCAGCAGCGGCGTGCCCTGGAACACTTTGATGAATCCCGTGGCCAGCGCCCGGGCGGCGCGGTGCGTGCCGGTACGCGCCAGGGCCACCGCCAGCCCGACCACCCCGCCGCCGATGAAGGCGATGATCGACAGCAGCACGGTCCACTGGGCGGCCTGCAGGATGTACCAGAAATCAGAGGAGCCGAAGGTTCTCATGAGCGGCCGTCCGGATAATGAAGATAGCGGTCGTGGATCCAGCGAAAGACGGTGGAAAAGCACAGCGTCAACACCAGATAGATCAGCGTGATGACGATGTAGATCTCGAAGCTGCGGAAGGTCTCGGACTGCAGGGTGGCGGCCACCGACGTCAGGTCATCGGCCGAGATCACCGACACCACGCTGGAGGCCAGCATCAGCAGGATGAACTGGCTGGTGAGCGCCGGATAGATGGCGCGCAGCGCGGGCCTGAGCACCACGAAGCGGAAAACCTCGAGCCGCGTCAGGTTCAGGGCCAGGCCGGCCTCGATCTGGCCCCGGGGGATGGCCTCGATCCCAGCACGCACGATTTCCGTGGCGTAGGCGCCCAGGTTGACCGTCATGGCCACCAGCGCGGCCGTATAGGGCGACCAGCGCACGCCGACGGCCGGCAGGGCGAAGAAGAAAAAGAACAACTGGACCAGGAAAGGCGTGTTGCGGATGAGTTCGATGTAGACCTGGATCAGCGCACGGGCGGGCGCCGGCCCGGCCGTCTTGCCCCAGGCGCACAGCACCGCGACCGCCAGGCCGAACAACATGGCCAGGCCGGAGAGCTGGATCGTCATCCAGGTGCCGTGCAGCAGCAGCGGCCATGCCTCGAACACCGGACCGAACTGGAAGGTGTAATTCATGGGAATTACCGTAAATCCGTCTTTATGAAACCGGTTTCATTATACTGAAATGCAGAATTGGCGAATATCGGGGCTAACCCTGGAATCCGGATCCCGGGTTTGGCGGTCTTCAAGCCCCAGGGGGCGGGGGCTTTACGGCGTCAGGCGCGTCGAACCCCGCGCCATCAGTGTCCCGGGCAGCCGGATCGTGCGCGCGGGCACGGCCAGACCGCCGATGCGCTCGATCAGGCAGCGTGCCGCCAGGCTGCCCAACGCGTCCGTCGGCTGCGCCACGGCGCTGATCCCCGGCCCGACATACGGCGCCCAGGACGTGTCGTCGATGCCGATCAGGCCGATCTCTTCCCCCAGGCGCCAGCCCAGCGCCGTCACGGCGGCCACGATGCGCATGGTCACCACCCCGTTGGCCGCAATCACGGCAGGCGGTCGGCGCGCACCGGCGCGCGCATCCTGCAAGGCACGCGCCAGGCCGTCCGGATCATCGGCGCCGGCCTCGACCCAGCGGCCCTCGGCCGCCGGCGCCAGCGCCGCCAGGCGGGCCTCGCAGGCGCGCACGCGCTCGATCCGGGAACTGACGGCCCCCAGCGGTTCAGTGACGAACAGGAAATCCCGATAACCCGCCGCCATCAAATGATCGAAGCAGGCGTCGATGGCCTGCACATTGTCCAGCGAGACGAAATCGACTTCCAGGCCCTGGTACAGACGGTCGACCAACACCACCGGCCGGTCCTGCAGGACCGACTTGAGCACCGCGCCCTGCTCCAGGCCCAGCGTGTTGAGGATGAAGCCTTCGACCTGGTAGGAGGACAGCATCTGCAGGCCCACGCTTTCGCGTTCGCGCTCGTTGGCCAGATTGAACAGCATCATCAGATAGCCCGCCTGACGGCAGGCCTGCTCCGCCCCGCTGAGGACGGCGACGGAATAGGGATTGGTGATGTCGGCCACCACCAGGCCGATCAGCCGCGAACGGCCGCGCTTGAGCGCCCGGGCCATCGGGCTGGGCGTGTAGGCCAGGGCCTCGATCGCGGCCTCGACCCGCTGGGCGATTTCCGGCGACAGCAGGGTATCGCGGTGGTTGAGGAACCGCGATACCGTGGCCTTGGACACGCCCGCGCGGCGGGCCACGTCGGCGATCGTGCTGCGCGGCGGATGAGGGCTCATGGGCGTAAAGGCCTGGTCAGGAAACTTGGCGCCCCATTGTATCCACCAGATCGGCGATATCCATCGGACCGGCGCATGCTCAGCGCCCCGCCCATTGCGGCCACTGGAAAAAACCGGCGCCCTGCTCGGCCCCGTCCGCCTGGGCGCGGGCCACGCCGAACAGGTCCCGGCCGATGCCCTGGGCGGACGCCGCCGGATCGAACCCGGCCGGCGCGCGCGCCGGCCAGTCCGTGTCCCCCAGCACCGCCAGCGTGCCGGTCGACGCGTCCAGCCGCACGACGTCCCCGTCGCGCAGGCGCGCCAACGGTCCGCCTGCGCAAGCCTCGGGGGTGACGTGGATCGCAGCGGGCACCTTGCCCGAGGCGCCCGACATCCGGCCGTCGGTCACCAGGGCCACCCGGTGCCCCCGGGCCTGCAGCACGGACAGGGCGGGCGTCAGTTGATGCAGTTCAGGCATGCCGTTGGCACGCGGCCCCTGAAAACGCAGCACCGCCACCAGATCGCGCTCCAGTTCGCCGCGCCCGAAGGCCTGCAACAGCGCCTCTTGCGTGTCGAAGATCCGCGCCGGGGCCTCGACCACGCGATGCTCGGGCGCGACGGCGGAGACCTTGATCACCGCACGCCCCAGATTGCCCCGCAGCAGCTTCAAGCCACCGTCCGGACTGAAAGGCGCATCCGCCCCGCGCAGCACCGACAGGTCGGTGGAGGCGCACGGGCCGTCTTCCCAGACCACGGCGCCCTCGCGCAGCGCCGGACGGCGCGTGTAGGCCGCCAGTCCCCGGCCCATGACGGTGGTCACCTCATCATGCAGCAGTCCGGCGTCGCGCAGGCTGCGGATCAGCAAGGCCATGCCGCCCGCCGCCTGGAACTGGTTCACGTCGGCCGCGCCGTTGGGATAGACGCGCGTCAACAGCGGCACCACGGCCGACAGGTCGGAAAAATCGTCCCAGTCGATTGCGATGCCGGCCGCGCGGGCGACCGCGACCAGATGCAAAGTGTGGTTCGTGGAACCTCCGGTCGCCAGCAGGCCGACGATGCCGTTGACCAGCGCGCGTTCGTCGATGACTTCGGCCACCGGCGTGAAGCGCCCGCCCCCGGCGGCCAGCCCCAGCGCATGGCGCGCGGCCTCGCGCGTCAGGGCCTCGCGCAGCGCCGTGCCCGGCGGCACAAAGGACGCCCCGGGCAGGTGCAGGCCCATGATCTCCATCAGCATCTGGTTGGAATTGGCCGTGCCGTAGAACGTGCAGGTGCCGGGCGCGTGATAGGCGCCCATTTCCGAGGCCAGCAGGGCGTCGCGGTCCGCTTCGCCGCGTGCATGCGCTTGCCTCACGCGGGACTTTTCCTCGTTGGAGACGCCGGACGGCATCGGCCCGGCCGGTACGAACACCACCGGCAGATGCCCGAAAGCGAGCGCGCCGATCAGCATGCCCGGCACGATCTTGTCGCACACTCCCAGGCAGACCGCCGCGTCGAACATCTGGTGGCTGAGCGCAATCGCCGTGGACATGGCAATCACGTCGCGGGAGAACAGGCTCAGTTCCATGCCCGCCTGGCCCTGGGTGATGCCGTCGCACATGGCCGGCACCCCGCCCGCGAACTGGGCGCTGCCGCCGGCGGCAAACGCGGCCTGCTTGATCCAGGCCGGATAGCGGCCCAGCGGCTGATGCGCCGACAACATGTCGTTGTAGGCCGACACGATGGCCAGATTGGGCCGCTCCGTGCCCGCCAGGCGCGCCTTGGCGGCATCGGGTTCGGCGGCCAGGGCGTGCGCCAGATTGGCGCACGCCAGCCCGGCGCGCTGCGTCTTTCGCCCATAGGCGGCGCGGCTGCGCGCCAGATAAGGTTCACGGGTGGCGCGGCTGCGGGCGATGATGCGCGCGGTCACGGACTGGACGACGGGATGCAGGGGTGCGGGCGCCACAGGAACCTCCGGAATGCAGAGATGAACGAGGCTTCAGTATAGGCTTGTTTTTAGTAAAACTACATTTTTTATTTATTCAATTGAAATTTACTTAGTTTATGTAATTTCACTACTTATCGCGGCCGCCCGATCTCGTCCCTGTTGCGCCCAGCCGCAACAGGCCGCCTTTATACTGATGCCCACATGAACACATCCATCCTGCCCGAGCTGCGCGCCCGCCTGCCCAGGCTGAGCCGCGCCGCCGCCCGCGTTGCGCGCCTGGCCATCGCCCACCCCGGCGACGTCGCGCGCATGACCATCGGCGAAATCGCCCAGGCGGCCGAGGTCAGCGAGCCCACGGTCATCCGCTTCTGCCGCGCGCTGGGCCACGCAGGATGGCCCGATTTCAAGGTCCAGTTGGCCGCCAGCCTGATGACCGGCGTGCCCTATGTGCATTCCTCGCTGCAATCCGACGAAAGCGTGGCCGGCCTGACCGGCAAGGTCTTCGACAACGCCGTCTCGGCGCTGCTGCGCGTGCGCGACGCGCTCGACCCCGCCGCCGTCGAGTCGGCCATCGGCCTGCTGGCGCAGGCCCGCCGCATCGAGTTCTACGGCGTGGGCAATTCCGGCATCGTCGCCACCGACGCGCAGCACAAGTTCTTCCGCTTCGATCTGGCGGTCGCCGCCTACGCCGACAGCCACATCCAGGCCATGGCGGCCTCCTTGCTGGGCCCCGCCGACGTGCTGGTGGCCATCTCGCATTCGGGCCGCTCGCGTGAACTGCTCGAAGCCGTCGATCTGGCACGGGCGAACGCGTGCCCGATCATCGCCCTGACCGCCTCCGGCACGCCCCTGGCCGAACGGGCCACCCTGATCCTGCGCGCCGACACCCAGGAAGACACCGCGCTCTACAGCCCCATGATCTCGCGGCTGGCGCATCTGACCATCATCGACGTGCTGGCCCTGGGCGTGGCCCTGCGGCGCGGCGACCAGGCCAGCCGCGTGCTGGAAAAAACCAAGAAAAGCCTGATCGGCAAGCGCCGGCCGTAACTTCTCCCGAACACCCCATGGATTCTTCGAACACCCCTCTGTCCCTGCCGTCGATCGGCCCCACCCTGGCCGCCCTGCGGCCCGGCCAGCGCTACGCCCAGCCACGCCCGCCGGGCTCCGGCGACGCCCTGCTGCTGGCCTCGCTGGCCCGCGAGGCCCGGCATCCGCTGGCCGCGTTCTGCGCCGATCCGCTGGCCGCGCGGCGCCTGGCCGACGAGATCGCCCTGTTCGACCCGGACCTGCGGGTGCGCTTCCTGCCCGACTGGGAAACCCTGCCCTATGACAGTTTTTCCCCGCACCAGGACCTGATATCCGAACGCCTGCGGACCTTGCATGCCCTGGGCCAGGGCGCCGTGGACATCCTGGTGGTGCCGGTCACCACCGCCCTGGTCCGCCTGGCCCCGCCCGCCTTCCTGGCGGCCTACACCTTCCAGTTCCGCCAAGGTGATGCGCTGGATGAAGAACGCCTGCGCACCCAGTTGACCCTGGCCAACTACAACCACGTCACCCAGGTCGGCGCGCCGGGCGAGTTCTGCATCCGCGGCGGCCTGATCGACCTGTTCCCCATGGGATCGGCCCTGCCCTACCGTCTCGACCTGTTCGACCGCGAGATCGAGTCCATCCGCAGCTTCGACGGCGACACCCAGCGCAGCCTGTACCCGGTGCGCGAAATCGAACTGCTGCCGGGCCGCGAATTCCCCATGGACGAGGCCGCGCGCAACCGCTTCCGCGCGCGTTTCCGCGAAGTTTTCGAGGGCGATCCGTCACGCGCCCTGCCCTACAAGGACATCGGCAACGGCATCGCCTTCGCCGGCATCGAATACTACCTGCCGCTGTTCTTCGAGCAGACCGCCACGCTGTTCGACTACCTGCCGCCCGACACCATCGCCGTCACCCTGGGCGACGCCTCGGCCGCCATCGAGCGCTTTGTCCAGGACGCCCGCAACCGCTGGCAGTTCCTGAAGTCCGACCCGGAACGCCCGGTGCTGCCGCCCGACGCCCTGTTCCTGGACGACGAGGCCTTTCACACCGGCCTGCGCAGCCTGGCCCGGCTGGCGCTGACCGACGAAGGCGCGCACCCGGACTTCAGCCCCTGCCCGGCTGCGGCCGTCAACCGCCGCGCCGACGATCCCCTGGCCGACCTGCGCCGCCATCTGGACGCGACACCGCTGCGCACGGCGCTGTGCGTGGACTCCGCCGGGCGCCGGGAAACCATCGCCGAACTGCTGGCCGACTATCGTCTGAAGCCGGACGCGATCTTTGATTCCTGGCAGGACTGCCTGCAGGGTGAAGCACGCTTCTCTCTGGTCGTGGCGCCGCTGACGGGCGGCTTCCAGTCGCCGCCCGCCGGGCTGGCGGTGCTGACGGAAAACGATCTCTATCCCGCCCAGGCCGGACGGCCGGCGCGCACGCGCCGCCGCCACGAACACAGCAGCAACATCGACGCCATGGTGCGCGATCTGGCCGAACTGCACGTGGGCGACCCGGTGGTGCACGTCCAGCACGGCATCGGCCGCTATCACGGCCTGGTCAGCATGGACCTGGGCGAAGGCCCCATCGAACTGCTGCATCTTGAATACGCCCGCGACGCCACCCTGTACGTGCCGGTCTCGCAACTGCACCTGATCGCCCGCTACAGCGGCGCCGACCCGGATCAGGCGCCGCTGCACCCGCTGGGCTCGGGCCAATGGGAAAAGGCCCGCCGCAAGGCCGCCCGCCAGGCGCGCGACACGGCGGCCGAGCTGCTCGCCCTGTATGCCCGCCGCGCCGCGCGCGAAGGCCTGCACTTCAAATTCCCCGCCCGCGACTACCAGGCCTTCGCCGAGGGCTTCGGCTTCGAGGAAACCCCGGATCAGGCCGACGCCATCCACGCGGTCATCCAGGACATGACCTCCGGCCGTCCCATGGACCGCCTGGTCTGCGGCGACGTGGGCTTCGGCAAGACCGAAGTCGCCCTGCGCGCCGCCTTCCTGGCCGTGATGAACGGCCGTCAGGTGGCGCTGCTGTGCCCCACCACCCTGCTGGCCGAACAGCACGCGCATAACTTCGCCACCCGCTTCGCCGACTGGCCGGTGCGCATCGCCGAACTCTCGCGCTTTCGCACCGGCAAGGAAACGGCCAAGGCCATCGACGGCCTGGCCGCAGGATCCGTGGACATCGTCATCGGCACGCACAAGCTCCTGTCCAAGGACGTGCGCTACAAACAACTGGGCCTGGTCATCATCGACGAGGAACACCGCTTCGGCGTGCGCCAGAAGGAAGCCCTGAAGGCCTTGCGCGCCGAAGTCGACGTGCTGACCCTGACGGCCACGCCCATCCCCCGCACCCTGGGCATGTCCCTGGAAGGCATCCGCGACTTCTCCGTCATCGCCACCGCGCCGCAGAAACGCCTGGCGATCAAGACCTTCGTGCGCCGCGAGGACGGCAGCACCATCCGCGAGGCCGTCCTGCGCGAGCTCAAGCGCGGCGGCCAGGTCTACTTCCTGCACAACGAGGTCGAGACCATCCACAACCGCCGCGCGCGGCTGGAGGAACTCGTCCCCGAAGCCCGCATCGCCGTCGCCCACGGCCAGATGGCCGAGCGCGAACTGGAAGAAGTCATGAAGGGCTTCTACCAGCAGCGCTACAACGTGCTGCTGTGCACCACCATCATCGAGACCGGCATCGACGTGCCCTCGGCCAACACCATCCTCATCCACCGCGCCGACAAGCTGGGCCTGGCCCAGTTGCACCAGTTGCGCGGCCGGGTCGGCCGGTCCCACCACCAGGCCTACGCCTACCTGCTGACTCCAGGCGAGGATGCCATCACGGCCAACGCCAAAAAGCGCCTGGAAGCCATCCAGTCCATGGAGGAACTGGGCGCCGGCTTCTTCCTGGCCATGCACGACCTGGAGATCCGCGGCAGCGGCGAGGTCCTGGGCGAATCGCAGTCCGGCAACATCCAGGAAATCGGCTACAGCCTGTACAACGACATGCTGGCCGCCGCCGTGCGCGCCCTGAAATCCGGCGAGGAGCCCGACCTGGAATCGCCCTTCGGCAGCCAGTGCGAAGTCAACCTGCACGCCCCGGCGCTGCTGCCCTCGGACTACTGCGCCGACGTCCAGGCCCGCCTGGGCCTGTACAAGCGCCTGGCGCACGCCGCCGACGCCGACGCGCTCACCCTGCTGCAGGAAGAACTGATCGACCGCTACGGCAAGCTGCCCGAGGCCGGCCAGACCCTGCTGTCGCTGCACCGCCTGCGCCTGCTGGCCGAGCCGCTGGGCGTGATCAAGATCGACGCCGGCGAAACCCAGGCCTCGATCCAGTTCTCCGCCCAGCCCAACGTGGATCCGATCCGCATCATTGAACTGGTGCAACAGGACCGCCAGGTCCGCCTGAACGGCCCCGACCGCCTGAAAATCGCCTTCGGCGGCGCCGTGGACGTGCCGGGTCGCGTGCAGAAGCTGAGGGGCTTGCTGCAAAGGCTGGGCGGAACGGCGTAGGCGGCCGGACCTAAGCCTCCATCCGGAATATCCTCAGCGGACCAAACTCGCGCCATAGACTCCCCATCCAGCATGCCCACAGGCATGCTGGTGGTTTGGCATGTTCGCTACTATCCAAACCGCTTGGGTTTATATAAACTATGGCTACCATCCTGCGATTCGAAGGCTGGCGTGTCGTGATCTACCCCAATGATCACCGTCCGCCCCACGTCCACGTGATCGGCCACGACGCTGAGGCCGTGTTCTGGCTCAATTGCCCGCATGGCCCACCGGAGCCCGCCCGGATCGCCGGGTTGGCGCACCACACGCTGTCCCGGATTCGCAAGCGGCTGGAAGCACACGCCCATCTGCTATGCCTGCACTGGAGCATGACCCATGACGATCTCTGACACCTTCCCCACGTCGCTCCCGGACGATGATGACCCCATCCCGGACACCGGCTACGCCGAGGCCGTGCGTTACGATGCCGCCTCACGGCGGATCGTCATCACGCTGCGCCACGGCCTCGAGCTGACCATTTCGGTTCATCTGCTGCAAGGGCTGGCGGACGCGCCGCCGGCCTCCCTGGACAGGATCGAAATCAGCCCGGAAGGCACTGGGCTGCACTGGCCGGATCTGGACGCGGATTTATATGTGCCCGCCCTGATCCAGGGGCTGTTCGGCACGCGCCGCTGGATGGCGAGCCTGCTCGGACAGGCGGGCGGGCGAGCTCGCTCCGAGGCCAAGACCCGGGCGGCGCGCCTCAATGGCCGCAAAGGCGGGCGACCACGCAAGCGGCCGGATGGCGGCTGAGATCACGCACCGCCCTCTCGAACACAGGCGCACCACCGCCAGGCCTGTCGATCTGACAATTTACTTAATATTTGAACTGATAATCATTATTGTTTAGAATTTATCCCTCATTCAGGACAGGTCTACAAGACACGCCTGATCCAGAGAGGGGAAATTCGCGCGAAGCCGCCGTCGGGCCCGGAAAACCTGCGGGGCTTTCACACCCTTTCCGCTCCCTTCATCGTCCACCGACCAGGAAAGACATGCGGAAATCCATTCATTCACCCAAGACCTGGGCGGCGCTCGCCGCGACCGGGTGCCTCGCGCTGGCCTCGGCGCCCGGCCATGCGCAAAACACCGCAACGAACGCGGGCGCCGCCGGCTCGACGGCCGCAACCGCCGACCAGGCGGCCAATGCCGGCAACGGCCAGGCGGTCAAGGAACTCGGCGCCGTCACCGTGACCGGCTCCGTCGGCGATCTGCAGAGCCTGGACTTCTACGCCCCCAATTCCAGCGTCGTGATCAGCGCCAAGGACATCGAAAATCAGGGCGCACGCAAGCTCGACGAGGCCCTGCAATACCAGGCGGGCATCCTCAGCGAACCCTTCGGCGGGGACAACAAGGTCGAATGGTTCAAGATCCGGGGGTTTGACGCATCGACCTCGCTGGACGGCACGCCGACGACCCCGAACGGATTCTTCGTCTGGAAACCGGAGATCTTCGGCGTTGAACAGGTTGAAGTCCTGAAAGGCCCCAGCGCACTGGAATTCGGCGCATCCGAGACCGGCGGCGCAGTCAACCTGGTCACCAAGCGGCCCCACAAGGAAGAATCCCTGCTGATGAACGCCGAGGCAGGCCATCGCGGCCGCCTGGGCCTGGGCATCGACTACAACGGCATCGCCAACGAGGCAGGCAACGTCTATTACCGCATCGTCGCCCAGGCTCGCCGCGCGGACAGCATGCAGCGCGAAACGGACATGAAGAGCTACTATCTGGCGCCCAGCCTGACGATGGACTTCAATGATCGTACGTCCCTGACGCTGCTCACCAGCATCCAGCGCGAGGACGGCCGCCCCACCAACGGTTTCCTGTCCGGCTACGGCACCCTCATCGACACTCCCTACGGCAAGATCGATCGGCGGCTGAACGCGGGCGAGCCTGGTTTCGACCATCTGAAGCGCACGCAGATCAGCGCCGGCTGGCTGTTCAGCCACAAGCTGAGCCCGGACTGGACCTTCACGCAGAACTACAAGTATTCCCACCTGGACATCGACCAGCGCAACGTATTCGCCTGGTCATCGGACAACAATCGCGAACTGCTGCGCGGCTATTCGCTCACCGACGGCAGCACCAGCAACCACTACATCGACAACCGGATCAAAGGCCATGTGCGCCTGGGCGAATCGGTGGAGATCCTGCCCGTCGTCGGCATCGACTACCTGAAGTCCAGCACCTCTGGCCGCAACAACGGCTTCGGCTGGGCGCCGAACCTGGACATGTTCGATCCGGTCTACGGCCAGTCTTTCCCGGTCACCGCACTCCCTTACGACCTGCATACCAACCAGCTGGGCTTGTACGCCTCCGCCCAGGCGCGGGTCGGGTCGCACTGGAACTTCAATGCCGGCATCCGGCACGACCGTGCCAGAAGTGACAGCCTCAGCAGCGGGACGATCGCCGGATACGACGCCAGCCACAACAGCGTGAACGTCGGCGCCATGTACATCAGCGACTACGGTGTCTCCCCCTACGTCAGCTATTCCGAATCCTTCAAGCCCATCGCAGGCGCCGACGGCCACGGCAATGGCTACCAGCCCTACGAGGGGAAACAGAAGGAAGTCGGGATCAAGCTGGAGCCCGACTGGCTGGACGGCACCGTGACCCTGGCCTATTTCGACATCGAAGAAAAGAACGCCCTCGTCACGGACGCATCCAACATCCAATCGCAGAGCGGCAAACGCACCAACAAAGGCGTGGAACTGCAGGGTGATTTCAGGATCACGCCACGCACCGGCCTGAAGGTCAGCTACACCTACAACCACTCCCGCCAGGACATCGACGGTGGACGGACCATCCGCACGCCGTTGATCCCTCGCCACCAGGCCAGCCTCTGGGTCGATCACCGCTTCGACATGCCTCGCGGCGGCGCACTGACGGTCGCAGCCGGCGTACGCTACAACGGCTCGACGAACGATCAGAAAAACTACCCGGGCGAAACCGTGCCCAGCTACACCCTGCTCGACCTGATGGCACGCTACCAGATCGACCGCAACTGGGCCGTGCAGTTGAACGCGCGCAACCTGGCCGACAAGACCTACGTCAGCGCTTGCGACTTCTACTGCTACTACGGCAGTGAACGCACCATCGACATGCAGTTGCAATATCAATGGCGCTGAGTCAATGACACTGAGCCCGGCCCCATCCCGGGACGCCGCATGCCCTGGACAGTCCGCCTGGACTGTCCAGGGTCTTTTCACGGTCGCTTTCCTGGGCATCGCCGCCGGCCTGCAAATGGCCGACGTCGGGCTGCAGGCCGTCTCCCTGTCCGCCATCCAGAAAAGCTTCGGCGTCGGCGACGCCGCCCTGGGCGCGCTGCAGGGACTGGCAGGCATCCTGATCGCCAGCGCGCTGGCGATCCCGCTGGCGCGCTTCGCGGACCGCTACTCGCGCAAGCGGGTGCTGCTGTGCCTGATCGCGGTCTCGTCCGCCCTGATGGGGCTGAGCGCCATCGCGCACACGTTCCCGCTCTTCTTCATCGGCCGTTCGGCCGCGGGCGTCACCGAATTCGCCATGGTTCCGCTGGTCTACTCCATGATTCCCGACCTGGCACCGGAGCGGCACCGGGTGGCGTCCAATCTCGGCTTCGCGGCCCTGATGGCGGCCGGGGCGAGCGGCGGCTTCTATTTCAGCGACGTCATCCTGTCCGCGGCGGACACGCTGTTCGCCTGGGAGGCGGAACCCTGGCGCAAGGCCTTTCTGCTGCTCGGCATGGCCGGCCTGCCCCTGCTGCTGCTCGGCGCCCTGACGGCCGACCCTGTCCGCCACCTCGGTGCGGACGACCGCGCGGCCCACGGGTCGCTGCCGGCCTTCCTGCGGCTGCGCTGGCGGGCCGTCGGCCTGTTCGTCGGCACGGCCGGCTGCCTGATCACCGCGGTGCAGGCGCTCAACCAGTTGATCGCGCTGTCGCTGGAACGCCGGTTCGACGCCGCGCCCGGCGACATCGGCCACGCCATGGGGCTCATCATCCTGCTCACCAGCGTCGGCTGCCTGCCGGTGGCCGGACTGCTGGACCGCGCCCTGGCCAGGCGCATCGGCCAGGCGGCGCGCCCCCTGGTCATGGGCCTGTCGGTGGTCATCGCCATCCCGGTGCTCCTGCTGCTGACGTCCATGCGCACGCTCGACCAGGCCTTCATCGCCGTCGGGCTGTTCCTGTTCATGACCTGCACGGCCAACGCCCTGGTGCCCACCATGCTGCAGGATCTGGCGCCCGCGTCCCTCAGGGCGCGCTGCTTCGCCCTCTGGAGCTTCGTCGTTTCGCTGTTCGGCGCCGCCGGCCCGCTGCTGGCCGGCACGCTGTCGGACGGGATGTTCGACAAGCATCTGCTGAACGCCGTCGCCGCCGTCGCCGTGCCGGCGCTGACGGTGTCCGCCGGCTGCGCCCTGCGGTCCGTCCTGCGGACGATCAAAGAACGGCGGCTGGCGGCGGAAAGCCCCGCCTAGGAGCGCCCCGCCCCTGCCGGCGGCACCGGCACCCCCGCGCACCGGCAGGCGAAGGCCCAGAACAGCGCCGCCTGCGCGAACGCCTGGTCCCGATCGTCGCTGCCCTGGTGGCCGCTGTCCGGGTCCAGGACCAGGATCGCCGGCCGGTCGCCGGTCCCCCGGCGGCGGATGTTCGCCACCAGCTTGGCCGGTTCCCAATAGGGCACGCGGTCGTCCTTCAGTCCGGCCGTGCACAGCAGCGGCGGATAATCGGCCCGGCCGACGTTCTCGTAGGGCGAAATGCCGGCGATCCAGTCATAGGCCTGCGGGTCGTCCAGCGGGTCGCCCCAGTCCGGGCGCAACAGCGGCACCAGCGGATGATCGGCGTCGCTCATGGTGTTCAGCATGTCGACGAAAGGCACCTGGGCGATCACGCCCGCCCAGAGCCCGGGCTCCATGTTCATCGCGCCGCACACCAGCAGCCCGCCGGCCGACACGCCATGGGCCACGATCCGGCCGGGCGCGGCATGGCCGCTTGCCGCCAGATGGCGCGCGCAGGCGATGAAATCGGTCATCGAATGGCCTTTGTGTTCGCGGCATCCGTCCTGGTACCAGCGCGCGCCCTTCTCCGATCCGCCGCGCACGTGCGCGATCGCATACCGGAACCCGGCATCGACCAGCACCGCCGCCGGCCAGGAAAAATCGGGCTCCCGGGCGATGCCGTAGGCGCCATAGCCCGTCAGCAGCAACGGCTGCGGCCCATGCGCATCCCGTCGGGACAGCACGGTCATGGGCACGGTTTCCCCATCCGGCGCCCGTGCCTCCAGTCGTTCGACACAGTACGCAGCGGGATCGAAGCCGCGCGGATCGGCGCGTCCCGCCACATGCCGGCGTCCGCTCGCCAGGTCCACGTCCACCCAGCACGGCGGGCTGGCCGGCGCCTGATGCGTGATGCGCGCCTGCCCGGCGCCATAGGGCTGCAGGGCGGCGAGCGCGAGGCAATAGGCGGGCTCATCGAATCCGATCGTCGTCTCCCGCCCGTCGAGATGCGTCAGCACGAGACGATGCAGGCCCTGGACGCGTTCCAGCCGGACGAGCGCCTCGGCGAAAGGCCGGATCGCGAGGATGGGCACACCGGCCCGGTGGGGGATCAGTTCGTCGCGGACCTCGAGCGTGACGGGATCGAGGCGCAGCAGCTTGCGATCGACCGCCCCGTCCGCATCGGTCAGCATCAGCAGGGCGCCGTTCCACTCGTCCACCTCGTAGCGCACGCCCCGCCGGCGCGGCCGCACCGGACGGGGCGAGTCCGTCTCGGCGTCGGCGGCGATCAGCCGGACCTCGCCGGTGTCCGGGCCGGCCAGCGTCAGCGTCACGAAGCCGCCGGCCGCCGTACGCGCCACCCGCATGAAGATGGCGGGATCCTGCTCCTCGTGGACCAGCGCCGCCTCGCCGCCCTCGACCGGGGAACGGTACAGGCGGGTCGGACGGCTGTGCGCGTCGCGCCAGATCCAGAACAGGTGGCGGGACGAAGGTGAAAAGGTGAAGCCGCCGTAGCCGAAGGCATCGGCCGCCACCAGGGTGCGGACGTCGCCGCTGGCGATGTCGAGCAGGCAGATCCGGTGGCGATCATCGCCGACCACATCTTCCGCCCAGGCAAAATAGCGGCCGTCCGGGCTGGGCTGATGGTCCGTCGCGCGATAGTAGGCGTGCCCCTCGGCGCGCACGGCTTCGTCGAGCAGGCGCTGAGTCCGCCCATCCGCGTCGGAACGGCAAAAGACGCGATGCGAACCGCCTTCGGGCAGCCCGGCGTGATAGCGCCAGCCCGCCGCCGCGGGGGGCGGCGGCTCCTGGATGGCAGGTGCTCCGGCGCTCAGGCGTTCATGGAACCATCGAACGTCGGCTTCCAGGGGATGCAGGACGTCCTGCGCATACCGCATCTCGGCCTGCAGATGATCGCGCAGGCGCGGCGGCAGCGTGTCCAGCGTCCGCGTCCCGGATGACGGGATGAGTTTCATCCAGGCATAGGCATCGGTGCGCACGCGTCCGAGCTGCCGGATTTCGTGGGTCTCGCGGGGAGCGACGGGAGGCTGGACATCGGGCCAGACCGGCGGCCGGCCGGGAGATACGAAAGAGGAAGGCATGGACGCGGAGAGGATCGGGGCATGCCCTTGATCGAGAATGAATCGCAGGGATTCTATCACCCTGACTCGAGCGGAAATGGCGCGGAACCTGACAGGAACCTGTCAACGAATTTGTATCTCTTCTTCACAATTCCTTCACATTTCAATCTTCTAATAATAGAATGCGATTCGTTCTTATTTAGATTCTTATAACATTTAATGGAGAAGCTCTTGGTATCGCACCCTTCCGCCTCCCGGACCCTGCTGGGCTCGTCCCTCGCCCTGGCGCTCGCCGCACCGGGAACATTTCTGCCAACGGCCGCGCAAGCCCAAGCCACCGGCAAACCCGCCACGCTGAGTCCCGTGACGGTTCAAGGCGACCGGGGCGACACCTACAAGACCGACGAAGCATCCCAGGCCAAGTTCACGGCGCCGCTGCTGGACACGCCCAAGTCCGTCCAGGTCATTCCCCAGGCCATCATCCAGGACACCAACGCGACCTCGCTGGAAGACGTCCTGCGCAATTCACCGGGCATCACCTTCGGCGCCGGCGAAGGCGGCCAGCCCCTGGCCGACCGCCCCTTCATTCGCGGGGCCTCTTCGGCCAGCAACCTCTACGTGGACGGTGTCCGCGATGCGGGTGGCCAGACGCGCGAGATATTCAATCTGGAAAGCGTGGAAGTCATCCGCGGCGCCGACTCTGTCCTGGGCGGGCGAGGCACCGGCGGCGGCAGCATCAATCTGACCAGCAAGCACGCGCATCTGGGCAACGCCGCCAGCGCCAGCCTGGGCATCGGCACCGACAAGTATTTCCGCGCCACCGCCGACGGCAACTGGCAGTTCAGCGACACAGCGGCCTTCCGCCTGAACGTCATGGGCGCCTCGGGCGACATGCCGGGCCGCGATGCCGTGGACTACAAGAACTGGGGCGTAGCGCCGACGATTTCTTTCGGGCTGGGCACGCCGACGCGCGCCTCGATCAGCTTCTACCACTATCAGACGGACGGAATGCCGGATTACGGGGTGCCGTTGACGCGCGGCACCACCATTGAGACCGACACCGGCATCCTCGACGTAGACCGCGATACTTTCTACGGCCTGGACCGCGACTTCCGCAAGACCAGGGCGGACATCGGCACGATCGAATTGGAACACGACATCACGGATCGGCTGACCCTGCGCAACGCCACCCGCTACGGGGAAACAATCAATGACTACGTCGTCACCAACCCGGGGGACGGCACCCGAAAATTCGATCCGGTCACCCAACAATGGTGGCTGCAGCGCGGCACCAAGTCCCGTTGGCAGAAAAGCACCATGCTGGCCAACGTGACCGAACTGTCGGGCAAGTTCGAGACGGGCGGCCTGAAGCACAGCTTCAACGCCGGCATCGAACTGTCCCAGGAAACCACGAAGAACGCGAGCTACGCTCTCAGCACTACACGCGGCGCGGCATGCCCGGCCGTCTTCGGCGCCGGCAAGCTCGACTGCACACCACTCTACAACCCCAATCCGAACGACCCCTGGTCCGGCTCCATCACACGCGGCGCGTTGAGCCTGGACGCCAAGTCCACTACGCAAGCCGCCTACTTCTCCGACAGCATCGCCCTGTCCGACCAGTTCATGGTCAATGCCGGCCTGCGCTTCGACCGCTACCGGATCTCGGGCGAATCGACCGTGGGACGCGGCTCGACCGCGATGGTGCCCAGCGACGGCTCCTGGAACATGTTCAACTATCAGATCGGCCTGATCTACAAACCCGCGCAGAACGGCAGCATCTACCTGAGCTACGCCACCGCCTCGACTCCGCCGACCATGTCGGGCGGCGACCAGGAAGGCATCAGCCCCACCATGGAAGAGCTGCGCCCCGAAAAAAGCAGCACCGTCGAGCTGGGCACCAAGTGGAACGTCCTGGACGAGCGCCTGGGCCTGACCGCCGCAATCTTCCAGACTGAACGCCGCGATGCGCAGATTGAAGTCGAGCCCGGCCTCTTCGCTCAGGCAGGCAAGACTCGCGTGCGCGGCCTGGAACTGGGTATCAACGGCAAGATCACGCCGAAGTGGGCTGTCTACGGCGGCTACACCTACATGGACAGCGAGCTGGTGCAAGGCGCCTACAACGGCGTCAACGAAGGCGATCCCCTGGCGAATACGCCCAAGCACAGCTTCAGCCTGTGGTCCACCTACAAGGTCCTGCCGCCCCTCACCGTGGGCGCAGGCGCCTACTACGTCGGCAAGACCTTCGGCGGCAATCAGGGCGGGGCCGGCGGCGGCGCCAGCGGCGTCTACATGCCCGCCTACTGGCGCTTCGACGCCATGGCGGCCTACCAGGTCAACAAGAACCTCAGCTTCCAACTGAACGCCCTGAACCTGACCGACAAGGACTACTACACGCATACCAACGGCGTGCACCATGCCGACTTCGGGCCCGGCCGCCAGTTCATCCTGACCGCGAACCTGAAGTATTGATCTGAAGGATTGACCCTCCCTGAAGCCTCGGGCGCCAGGCCCGGAGCTTCAAGTGCCCAACCTGGCAAGACGCCCTCGCAGCGACTCTGCTGCGGGGGCGTCTTGCCATGCGCCGCCCGCTGCCACGTTCAGCCCGCCCCTCGGCTCACCTCATCACACCACACTACGCTTGATCACACCCCGATGCACACTGCCCGCCCGTGCATGGCAATTTCCACTCCGTTGTTATTTTCCTACACGGCACTGTGTTTTACATCAAATTCTGACATTTTCCTGACTGTATTCTGACAGATTACTGAATTTTTAATGAGAACGGTTATCATGCGTCTTCTCACTCAATAAATTGATACCTGTCAAGAAATGGAACCGATCAACGAGCATCAGCCACAAAAATCCACGAAACGGCCACTAAGTCAGACGACGTCTCTCAGTGCGGCTCTGTGCGGCGCCCTGACAGTGGCGCCCGGGTTTGCCCTGGCGCAGACCACCGGTGTCTCGGAGCTGTCGCCCATCCAGGTGACTGGCCAGGCACCCGCTTTCAAGGCGGATCATGTCCAGTCCGTGAAATTCCAGGCGCCCCTGGTGGATACCCCGCAGACCATCAGCATCGTGCCTGCGGAGGTACTGGAACAACAAGGTGCTCAAAGCCTGCAGGACGTGCTGCGCAACGTGCCCGGCATCACCTTCTCATCCGGCGAAGGCGGCGCGGGCTGGGGTGACATGTTCACCATTCGCGGCTTTTCGGCCGAACAGAGCATCACGGTGGACGGCGTGCGCGACAGCCAACTGTCCACCCGCACCGACATCTTCAACATGGAGCAGGCCGAGGTCTACAAGGGCACGGGGTCCATCGAATCCGGCGTGGCCGCCGTCGGCGGTTCGGTCAACCTGGTCAGCAAGACGCCCCATCTGGGCAGTCTGTACCGCGCCGGCCTGGGCGTGGGCACCGACCAGTACCGCCGGGCGACAGTGGACATCAACCACCAGCTCGGCGAATCCACGGCGTTCCGCATCAATGCCATGGGCCACCACAACCGCGTCGCGGGCCGGGGCCCCACCGAGTTCGAGCGCTGGGGTGTCGCGCCCTCACTGAGCTTCGGCCTGGGCACCCCCACGCGCGTCACGCTGTCCTACTTCCACCAGAAGGACAAGAACATCCCGGACTTCGGCGTGCCGGTCGGACGCGACGGCGAACGCATGCAACACATCTCACGGGACTTCTGGGGCGGCCTGAAGAACGCCGACATCGAGGAAACCGAAGTCGACGCCTTCGACCTGAACCTGGAACATGACTTCACCGACAAGGCATCGATCCGCAATCATTCCCGCTGGTCGCAGACCAAGCGTTTCACGCACCTGACGACTGGCGGACGGTTGCTGAACGCGCCCGGAGCCACCCATCAAGGGCAGATCATCCCCAACCCCGGAAACAGTAACTATTGGGGTTATGACAACGCCGGCAATGAAGTCTATCCGACCGGCCACTGGGCTGTGGCACGGCTGTTCGGCAACACCAATTCCTACCGGGGCAAGATCTTCGCCAACCAGACCGACCTGAACCTGGACTTCCAGACCGGCGCCGTCCGCCATCAGATGGTTACGGGCGTGGAGTACTACCAGGAAAGCTACCGCAAGGATCCCTACAGCCGCTGGTTGCCGAATATCGGCAACAATCGCTGGGTCATTGATGTCCGCGATCCGAACACCCATTATGACGGCCCCTGGGCCACCAAGACCAGCACGGACAGCAGCGGCGCCGAAGTCACCAACCTGGGGGTCTACGTCTACGACCAGATCACCTTGACGCCGCAATGGGAAGTCGCCGCCGGCCTGCGTCACGACTACTACAAAGTGAAATGGTACGAAGCCAACGGCCAAGTCGCGCCCTATAGCCAAAGCGACGGCATCTGGAGCGGTCGCCTGGGCCTGATCTACAAGCCCGCCGAAAACGGCAGCGTGTACCTGTCCTACAGCCGCGCCTCCCAGCCCTCTGCTTCGGCGGCGGCCTCGCGCAGCGGCGGCGGCGGCAATGCCAACGTCTCATCTTACTCGCCAGGCGTGGCCAACACCTGGGAACTGGGCACCAAATGGGAACTGTTCGACCAGCGCCTGCTGGCCACGGCCGCCCTGTTCCAGGTCGAGCGCAGCAATCCCAGCGATACCGACGACCTGGGGAATCCGACCCAGCGCGCTGCCAAGGAACGGGTGCGCGGTCTGGAACTGGGCCTGGCGGGATCGTTCACTCCGCGCTGGTCGGCCTATGCAGGCGCAGCCTTCATGCAGAGCAAGATCCTGGAGGACGCAGGCGATCCGCTGCAGGAAGGCGGCAAGATGAAGAACGTGCCCGACATGACCTTCAATCTGTGGACAACCTACGACTTCACACCCAAGTTCTCCGGCAGCCTGGGAGCCCAGTATGTCGGCGAGCGGCGCTTCCGTGAAGGCAATACCGTATCAGCCAAGGGGGGGCACTCCGCCAAGGTCGATGCGCCGTCCTACTGGGTCGCCAATGCCGCATTGTCCTATCAGGCGAACAAGAACCTGAACCTGCGGCTGAACGTGAACAACCTGTTCGACAAGTTCTACTACCAGCAGGTGTCCAGCAGTTCCGACGGCTTCCAGTTGTTCGGCGTACCGGGCGCAGGCCGTACTGTCATCCTGAGCGCCGAAGCCAGCTTCTAAGGCCAGTCGTCATTGCCCGAACGCAGCTCATGCCGCGTCCGGGCGTGAAAACGGGGCAGCCCCGCCTGGGTCGGCCCCGTTTTCATGTCTGGAGAAGACAATCATCCGGCCCCGGGCCAGCTCCGGAGTTGCTATGCTTGCAGTCTGATCCCAAACCGATTCCCAAAGCGGAACGTCCCCCATGCTGCTGACCCTCCCCGATCTGCTGACCCCCGAGCAAACCCGCCAATGCCGCGCCGCGTTGGAGCAGGCGGCCTGGGCCGATGGCCGCGAGACCGCCGGCCACGTTGCCGCGCAGGTCAAGCGCAACCGGCAACTGCCGCTGGACCATTCCGACGCCCAGCAATGGGGCCAGATCATCGTCCAGGCCCTGTCGGCGAACCCCACCTTCATGTCCGCCGCCCTGCCCGCGCGCATCCTGCCGCCGCGCTTCAACCGCTACGAAGGCGGCGAGGAATACGGTTTTCACATCGACAACGCGATCTTCCAGGTGTCCAATACGACCACGCGCATCCGCACGGACGTGTCCACCACGGTATTCTTCAGCGACCCGGACGAATACGAGGGCGGCGAACTCATCATCCAGGACACCTACGGCGAACAGCGCATCAAGCTGCCCGCCGGCCACGCCGTGGTCTACCCCGGGACCAGTCTGCACCGCGTCACCCCCGTCACCCGGGGCGTGCGCTATGGCTCATTCTTCTGGACCCAAAGCCTGGTGCGCGACGACAGCCGCCGCGCACTGCTGCTGAACCAGGACATCGCCATCCAGCGCCTGATCCAGGCCGGCGCCGACCCCGAAACCGTCGCCCAACTGACGGGGGTCTATCACAATCTGCTGCGCATGTGGTCGGAGGTGTAAGGCAGCACGCCGCCACACTGCATTCGTAGTTCTCCGCACGGACATTTCCGCACCGTCGACGCTCATGCGTCAACGGGAACGAGCATACTCATCTCGCTCGCGCCAATTCAGCGCAAAGCCCCAACCTCTTGGCCCACCTCCGGCCCACGCCATGCCGCTACAGCTGACGCGGGATGATCCGTCACACCTGTTCTTTTAATAAGTACTATTTTTTAGTATCATTTAAATGAAAAGCAGGCACCGCAAGACATTAGCGCTGATCTTCTCCAAGCCCACCCCAGCCGGTGTGAAATGGGCCGATGCCTGTGCACTGTTGACCGAGTTGGGCGCCAGCCTGACCGAACGCGAAGGGTCCCGCGTCGCGATCTTCCTGTACGGACAAGTGAAGGTCATGCATCGGCCACACCCTTCTCGAGACATGGACAAGGGCGCCATCGCCTCGCTGCGGCGCTGGCTCGAAGAGCATGGAGTACAGCCATGAAGAACATCATGACGATCAACGGCCATCCAGCCGTCATCAACTACGATCCCGACCTGGAAATGTTCCGGGGCGAATTTATCGGACTCAATGGCGGCGCTGACTTCTATGCCAGCGACATCGTCGGATTACGGCACGAAGGTGAGCAATCGCTCGAGATATTCCTGGAAGAATGCCGTCGGCGCGGGGTCGAGCCGCGAAAGCGCTTCTCGGGCCGGTTCGTGCTCCGGCTCCCGGCCGATACACACGAGGCCGCAACCCTGGCGGCAGCTGCGCATGGAGAAAGCCTGAATCAATGGGCCGCCAGAATACTAGGCAGCGCACTGGATCGCCCCCCAAGCAAACCGCCTGGACCTCACTGCTGGACGCCTGATGCCGCAACCTGAACCCGTTCAGCACCGCGTCCAGCGGGCTGAGGTCCAGGGCGAAGCGCGCCTGGGCAAGCACCCCGACTTTATGATTTGACGCGGCATTCGCAGTTCTCCCCACGGATGTTTCCATCCCGCCAGCGTCCTAAGTTCCCCGAGTATCCGCATACTGTTCTGGCGACTCACAACAAGTGATACGTCGTGCAAGAACACATCACTTGCTCTCACTTCATTCAAATATTTGCATATTTATGCAGGTACAAGCATAATTTACCCATCGACATCATGAAACCTCTGAAGTTTCTCGGGTCCAGCCAGAAAGATCTGCTCGCTATGCCCGCTGACGTGCGGTACGAGCTCGGGCTTGAATTGATGACTGTGCAGTTCGGCGGGGAACCGCGCGATTTCAAGCCCATGCCGGACGTAGGCCCGAGCGCTTATGAAATTCGCTACCGAGACGCCGCCAACGGTGCATTCCGAGTGATGTACGTCGCCAAGTTCGCCGATGCGATCTATGTCTTGCACGCCCTCCAGAAGAAGACGCAAAAGACAACCAAGGCAGACGTGGGCCTGACCGCCAAACGCTACAAGATGATTAGAGTCTGATCATGAAAAAAACCGATCCCCGCTGGAATGACGAAAGCTGCACGCCCGGCAGCGGCAATGTCTTCATCGATCTGGGCTTCGATCCCGCCGAAGCTCAAGTCATGCAGTTGCGTGCCGAAGTCATGATCCGCACAGCCCAGCGCTTGAAAGAGCAAGGCTGGACTCAAGCCGAAGCCGCTCAAAAACTCGGCATTACGCAGCCTCGCGTCTCTCGCCTGATCAGGGGCAAGGTGGAAGACTTCAGCCTGGATATGTTGCTGACGCTGGCAGCCCGCGCCGGCCTGCACCCGGAACTGCGACTGTCAAGCTGATCCGTTTCATCGGATCGACAGCATCAGGCGCCAGGCCGACATCGCCCACCACGAATCCGCCTGATGCCGCAACCTGAACCCGTTCAGCACCGCGTCCAGCGGACTAAGGTCCAGGGCGAAGCGCGCCTGGGCGCGCACCACGAGTCTGCTGGGTTGACGGTCCTGCCGTAGTTTCCCTCACGGACCTTCCTGTCCCGACGATGCGCATTCGGCCGTCGGCGCAAGCATGCTATTCCCCCATAGCCCACTTTCCGGGGAGTCCGCATGAATCGGCACGATGCCTGCTACCGACGCCTGTTTTCCGACCCACGCCTACTGCGTGATCTGCTTGCCTGCGCCGTCCAGGATCCCTGGATCGATACGCTGAACTGGATCGGCCTGCAACCGGTACCCGCTGAATACATCAGCGACGATCTGCGCCGCCGTTGCGGCGACGCGGTCTGGCGTATCCCTCAAAAACCCGCTGCCGACGGCACACCGCCCGCCACCGATCTGTACATCCTGATCCTGCTGGAATTTCAGAGTCAGCCAGTCCGGATCATGGCACTACGACTGCTGACCTATGCCGGCCTGCTGTATGAATCTCTGCTGCAGCACCGGCTGATTCCAACCGGTGCGCCATTGCCACTGCTGCTGCCGATCGTCTTGTACAGCGGCCATCGCCGCTGGCGCGCGCCCACGGAACTGTCGGCTCTGCTGACACCCGCCGATCCCGCGCTGGCCCGCTACCAGCCCCAATTGCGCTACCTGCTGATCGACGAAGGCGCCCTGCTGCAAGCGGGCGCGCTGCCTGACCGGAATCTGGCCACACTGTTGTTTCGCATGGAGCATGCCCAGGGCATTGATGAACTACGAGAAATCGTCCACACTTTGCTCGACGCCACGATCGATCCTGGTTTCGAGGAACTACGGCGCGCCTTTACCCTCTGGTTGCGTCATGTGCTGCTGGCGCGCGTCGTCCCCAGCGCATCACCCCCAGAAACCACTGATCTGCAGGAGTTCAACATGACACTCGCTGAAAAAGCCATCACCTGGACCGAGCAATGGGAACAGCAAGGCCAAGCGCACTTGTTGGAGCATCAACTTGCCCACCGCTTTGGTCCGCTGCCCGCTCACCTCATCGAACAACTGCACAGCGCATCGGCCACTCAGCTGGAAGCCTGGGCGCTGAATGTCATCGACGCCGCCACCCTGGACGAGGTGTTTCGGGGCTGACACCCGCCCTAATGCCGCAACCTGAACCAGTTCAGCACCGCATCCAGCGGGCTGTGGTCCAGGGCGAAGCGCGCCTGGGCGCGCACCACGGGCTTGGCCCGGTAAGCCACTGAATAGAACGCCTGCGCCATCATGGGCAGGTCATTCGACCCATCTCCCAGCACGATGATCTGCTCGGACGTTGCGCCCACGGATTCGGCCAGCGCGCGCACGTGGCGCGCCTTGGTGGCGCCGTCGACGATGTCGCCCAGCACCCGGCCCGTCAGCACGCCGTCAACGGCCTCCAGGACGTTGGCATGGGCCTCGTCCAGCGCCAGCCCCCGGCGCAGGCGTTCGGTGAAGAAGGTAAATCCCCCGGACACCAGGATCGTCTTCAGGCCGTGAGCGCGGACAGCTTCGATCAGGCGCTCGGCGCCGGGGTTCAGCCGCAGGCGTTCGGTAAACACCTGCTCCAGCGCGGTTTCCGGCACGCCGCGCAGCAGGGCGACGCGACGGCGCAGGCTTTCGGAGAAATCCTTGATCTCGCCGCGCATGGACGCCTCGGTGATCGCGGCGACCTCGGCCTTGCGGCCCACGGCGTCGGCGATCTCATCGATGCACTCGATATTGACCAGGGTAGAGTCCATGTCCATGGCCAGCACCCGGCAGTCGCCCAGGCGATGCACGGTCTCCAGCCAGGCCGCGTCCATGCGGACGGCCGCAGCCTGCGCCAGAGCCTCGTCCCGGCAATCCGGATCGACGTCCAGCAGGCGCACGGCGGTGGGGCCCAGTTCCTGGACGCCGCCCGCGCAGGCCACGGCTGCCAGCCGTTCGATGTCCGCCGCCGACAGGCGCGGCGCCTGCAGGATGATGTGTGCCATGTCAAAAGTCCTCGGGATTCAGCGCGGCCATTTTAGTGGATACTGACGACAAGACCAGGCGGGAACGCCCACGCGCCGCCGACCGGTCTATGGCATCCTTCACCTTCCATCCCAAACCCCGGAACCTCCCATGACCGCCCCCCTCTGCGCCCAGGACTATGCCGAACAGGCCCGCGCACGCCTGGACCCCTCGATCTGGGCCTGGCTGGACTCCGGCGGCGCGGACGAACATACCGCCCACGCCAATCTCGGCGCCTGGCCGGCCCTGCGGCTGCGCAGCCGCGCGCTGCGGCCGCTGGCCGGCGCGCATACCCGCCTGACACTGAATGGCCGGACGCTGGCGCACCCGATCCTCATCGCTCCGACCGCCTGGCACGGCCTGGTCCACCCGGACGGCGAAACCGCGACCGCGCTGGCGGCTGCGGCCACCGGCACGCCTTATGTGCTCAGCGCCCAGTCCGGCACGGCCATCGAAACACTGGCCGCCCTGCCCGAGCCCCCCCATCTGTGGTTCCAGCTCTACGCCCAGACCCGCCGCGAGGACACGCTGGCCCTGGCAAGCCGCGCCCTGCGGGCCGGCGCCCGCGCCCTGGTGCTGACTGTGGACGCCCCCGTGAACGGCGTGCGCAACGCCGAACAACGCAGCGGTTTCAGCAAGCCCGACACGATCCGCTCCGTGCATCTGGACGGCCTGTCGCCGCCCGCTGCGCGAACAGCGCCGCCCGGCGGCAGCCCCCTGTTCGACAGCGGCCTGCTGGATACCGCCCCGACCTGGGATGACGTGGCCTGGCTGCGCCACCGCCTGCCCGCCGGCACGCCGCTATGGCTCAAGGGGATTCTGGACCCGGAGGACGCGCGTCTGGCCCTGGCGCACGGGGTCGACGGCCTGATCGTTTCCAACCACGGCGGCCGCTGCCTGGACACCCTGCCCTCCACCTGCGAAGCCCTGCCGGCCATCGCGCAGGCCGTGGCGGGCCGCATCCCCATGCTGGTGGACGGCGGCATCCGGCGCGGCACGGACATCCTCAAGGCCTTGGCGCTGGGCGCCCAGGGCGTGCTGATCGGCCGGCCCGCGCTGCACGCGCTGGCCGTCGGCGGCGCACCCGCGCTGGCGCACCTGGTTCAAATACTGCGGGGGGAACTGGAAGTGGCGATGGCCCTGACGGGCTGCCGCACGCTGGCCGACGTGGACGCAGGAGTGCTCTATTGAATCAACGGCGCCGCCGCAACATATAGCGCCAGACGAATCCCGGATAACCCAGCACCAGGAACAGGGCCAGGGTCACGGCATAGAATTCCCAGCGCTGGGGAAAGGCGTTGCCCAGGTTCAGTTCCAGGGCGAAGCCCAGGGTGCCGACCAGCACGTAGCCGACCAGGACTTCCAGCAGGCGGTCGAAGAAGGACTTGACGTGGCCGACACGGCGCGGCGCGGCGGCAGAGGCCGCACCCGCGGCAGCCGTACTCGAAGCGACCGCACCCGAAGCCGCCCAGCGCCAGCCCGGCAGCGCCAGCAGCGCTCCCGCGATCAGCAGGCTGACCAGCAGCTTCAGCAAAAACAGCGCCGTCGTCGCGCCCCCGCCGGCGAACGACCCGCCCACCAGCTTCAGCGTGCCCCAGGACCACAGGGCCAGCGCCGCCAGAAAGACCAGGCCCAGGCACCAGCGCATCAAACCGGACAGCGCACCGCCCGCCCCCCAAGGCCAGGGCGCCAGCCGCCGTTCCAGCAGGAACGGCAGATTGGCCATGACCAAGGCGCAGAGGATGACGATCCAGGCCGCTACCGTAAGGGACATGGCTCGATCAGAAAGCCAGCGACTGGCGGATGACGTCCACGCACAGGGACATCAGGCCGCCCGGCAGGATGCCCAGGCCGATCACCAGCAGGCCGTTGACGGACATCACGCCGCGCGTGACCAGCGTGCCGGCGCCCAGCGTGACGGTGTCCTCGGGCTCGTCGAAGTACGCCGTCTTGACCACGCGCAGGTAGTAGAAGGCGCCGATCAGCGAGCACATCACCGCGAACACGGCCAGCCAGACATGGCCGGCGCCGACCACGGCCTGCAGCACGACCAGCTTGGCGTAGAAGCCCGACAGCGGCGGGATGCCCGCCAGCGAGAACATGGACAGCAGCAGCACGCCGGCCAGCAGCGGGTTGCGGCGGTTCAGGCCCTTGAGGTCGGAGATTTCCTCGCACTCGAAGCCCTGGCGCGACAGCAGCAGGATCAGGCCGAAGGTGGACAGCGTGGTCAGCACATAGATGACCACATAGAACAGCGAGGAGCCGTAGGCTGCGGCGCTGGCGCCGGCCTGGCCCTCGTACACGCCCGACATCAGGCCCAGGAACACGAAGCCCATCTGGCCGATGGTCGAATACGCCAGCATGCGCTTGAAGTTGGTCTGGGCGATGGCGACGATGTTGCCGATGGCCAGCGACAACACGGCCAGGATCAGCAGCATCGGCTGCCAGTCCACCGCGATGCCGTGCAGGGCTTCGATCAGCAGCCGCAGCGTGATGACGAAGGCGGCGAACTTCGGCGCCGAGCCCACCAGCAGCGTCACCGTGGTCGGCGCGCCCTGGTAGACGTCGGGCGTCCACATGTGGAAAGGTGCAGCCGTCATCTTGAAGGCCAGACCCGAGACAATGAACACCACGCCGAACACCAGCGGCATGCGCTGGGCGCCGCCGTCGCGGATCACCTGGGCGATTTCGGCCAGACCCAGCTGGCCGGTGGCGCCGTAGATCATGGACATGCCGTACAGCAAAATGCCCGAGGCCAGGCAGCCCAGCACGTAGTATTTCATCGCGGCTTCGGTCGAGGCCAGATGATCGCGGCGCAGGGCCACCAGGCCGTACAGGGCGAAGGACATCAGCTCCACGCCCAGGTACACCGTCAGCATGCTGCCGGCCGAGATCATCACGAACACGCCCAGCAGGGTCAGCAGCGCCAGGGAATACATGTCGCCGCCGCGCACCACCATGTCGCGCTTTTCAGCGTAGGCACGGCCGTAGATCAGCGTCACGCCGACCGTGATGGCCGACAGGATCTTCAGGAAATGGCCCAGAGAGTCCGCCACGTACAGGCCGCTGAAGGTGCGGCCCTGCGTCGCCTCGCCCCACTGCCCCCAGGACACCAGGATGACGACCAGCAGCGTGCCCATGGTCAGCATGAAGGTCATGCGCCGGGAAGGTTCGTTGCCGAAGGCGTCGATCAGCAGCACGGCCCCGGTCAGCACCAGCAGAACGATCTCGGGAGTCGCCAGCGCGAAGTCGAAAAGATTTTGCATAGTGGTTCAGGCCTACAGTTTCGAGAGGGACACGTGCTGCAGCAAGGCTTGCACCGAGGGATGCATCAGGTCCGTGAAGGGCTTGGGATAGATGCCCATGAACAGCGTCAGGATGGCCAGCAGGCCCAGGATCAGGAACTCGCGGCTGCACAGGTCGGACATGCCGTCCACCTGCTCGTTGGCCACGGGGCCGAAGGCCACGCGCTTGACCATCCACAGCGAATACCCCGCGCCCCAGATCAGGGCCGAGGCGGCCAGCAGGCCGATCCAGAAGTTGTACTGCACCGCGCCCAGGATCACGGTGAATTCACCGATGAAACCGCTGGTGCCCGGCAGGCCCGCGTTGGCCATGGAGAACAGCACGAAATACGTGACGAAGCGCGGCATGCGGTGCACCACCCCGCCATAGGCGTCGATGCGGCGCGTGTGCAGGCGGTCGTACATGACGCCGATGCACATGAACATGGCGCCCGACACGAAGCCGTGCGAGATCATCTGGATGATGGCGCCTTCCATACCCGTGACGTTGAACACGAAAAAGCCCAGGGTCACGAAGCCCATGTGCGCCACGGACGAATACGCCACGAGTTTCTTCATGTCGTCCTGGACGATGGCGACCAGGCCGATGTAGATCACCGCGATCAGCGACAGCGCGATCATCAGGCCGGCCAGGCTGTGCGAGGCGTCCGGGGCGATCGGCAGCGAAAAGCGCAGGAAACCATAGGCGCCCAGCTTCAGCATGATGGCCGCCAGCACGATGGAGCCGCCCGTGGGCGCCTCGACGTGGGCGTCCGGCAGCCAGGTGTGCACCGGCCACATCGGCACCTTGACCGCAAAGGCGGCCAGCAGCGCCACGAAGATGAAGATCTGCTCGGTCTTGTCCAGGGGCAGCTTGTGCCAGGTCGCCACATCAAAGGACCCGCCCGAGGCGTGCCACAGGTAGATGAAGGCGATCAGGGTCAGCAGCGAGCCCATCAGCGTGTAGAGGAAGAACTTGAACGCCGCGTACACCCGGTTCGGACCGCCCCAGGCGCCGATGATGATGTACATCGGGATCAGGGTGGCCTCGAAGAACACGTAGAACAACATGCCGTCCAGGGCGCAGAATACCCCGATCATCAGGCCCGACAGGATCAGGAACGCGGCCA
The DNA here is from genome assembly GCF_042651965.1 of Castellaniella hirudinis. Lineage (NCBI taxonomy): Bacteria > Pseudomonadati > Pseudomonadota > Betaproteobacteria > Burkholderiales > Alcaligenaceae > Castellaniella > Castellaniella hirudinis. The sequence continues at coordinate 167,168 of NZ_JBHSDY010000005.1, read as the reverse complement.
TGTACTGGGCCACGCGCGACTTGATGATTTCCCAGCCGGCCAGCACCACGATGATGGTGATGAAGGCCGTCAGCAGCACGAACCACACCGAGATGCCGTCGATCCCCAGGTGGTAATTGAGGTTGAAGGCCTCGATCCAGGGCTTGTTCTCGACGAACTGCATCTCGGCCGTGTCCGGGTTGAAGCCGGTGTACAGGGGAATGGTCACCAGCAGCCCGACGATGGAGCCGACCAGCGACAGCACCCGGGCCGGACCCGGATTGTCGTCCCGGCCGATCAGCAGCACCAGCAGCCCGAAGAAGATCGGGACGAAGATCGAGAGGGTCAGCCAGGGGAGTGTAGAGGACGCCATTTCGCTAGCCATCAGTGAACCATCAAGACGAAGAAAGTGAGAAACACCATGATGCCGATGATCATGGCGAAGGCGTAGTGATAGATGTAGCCGGACTGCATCAGGCGGGCCGTGGCGGACACCGCCCCCACCAGCCGCGCGCTGCCGTTGACGACCAGACCGTCGATGATGCCGCGGTCGCCGCCTTGCCACAGGCCGCGCCCCAGGGCGCGGGCAAAGCGGGCGATGACGTTCTCATTGAACCAGTCGAAGTAGTACTTGTTGTCCAGCAGGCGATAGACCGGCGCCAGGCTGCGCGCGAACGCGGCCGGCACGGACGGATTCACCAGCCAGCAGTACCAGGCGACCACGAAGCCGGCCAGCAGCAGCAGGAACGGCACCGAGGTGAAGCCGTGCAGCGCGAAGGCCACCCAGCCGTGCCACTCGTGGGCCAGTTCGGCCATGGCCGGATGATGCGACGCAATCGTGATGCTCTTGGCGAAATAGCCGTTGAACAGCAGCGGGTCGATGAACCAGACACCGGCCACCACCGACATCACCGCCAGCAGCACCAGCGGCAGCGTCACCACCCAGGGCGACTCCTTGGGCAGGCCGCCGCCGTGATGGTCGTCGTGACCGTGATCGTGGCCGTGCGCATGCGTGTCATGGCCGTGCGCGTCGTGACCGGCCAGGGTGCGGCCTTCGTCATGATGGACGTGCGCCGGACCGTGCTTGAGGTCGAAACGTTCCTTGCCGTGGAAGACCAGGAAGTACAGGCGGAAGGAATACAGCGAGGTCACGAACACGCCGCACAGCGTCGCGTAGTAGGCGAAGTTCGCCCCCCAGATGCCGGCAGCGCCCGCAGCCTCGATGATGTGTTCCTTGGAATAGAAGCCCGAGAAGAACGGCGTGCCCACCAGGGCCAGCGTGCCGATCAGCATGGTGATCCAGGTGATCGGCATGTATTTGCGCAGGCCGCCCATGTGGCGCATGTCCTGATCGTGGTGCATGCCCAGGATGACCGAGCCCGCGCCCAGGAACAGCAGCGCCTTGAAGAACGCGTGCGTCATCAGGTGGAAAATCGCCACCGGGTAGGCCGAGGCGCCCAGCGCCACCGTCATATAGCCCAGCTGCGACAGCGTGGAATACGCCACCACGCGCTTGATGTCGTTCTGCACCACCCCGAGGATGCCCAGGAACAGCGCGCCAAAAGCGCCGATCACGATGATGACCGACAGCGCCGTGGGCGACATCTCGAACACGGGCGAGAAGCGCGCCACCATAAAGATGCCGGCCGTCACCATGGTGGCGGCGTGGATCAGGGCGGAAATCGGCGTCGGGCCTTCCATGGAGTCCGGCAGCCAGACGTGCAGCGGGGCCTGGGCGGACTTGCCCATGGCGCCCACGAACAGGCACAGGCAGGCCACGGTCAGCAGATGCCATTCGGTGCCCGGGAACAGCAGGCCGGACAGCTTGTCGACCTGGGCGAAAACTTCGGCGTAGTTCAGGCTGCCGGTATAGGCGTACAGCAGGCCGATCCCCAGCACGAAGCCGAAGTCGCCCACGCGGTTCACCAGAAAGGCCTTCATGTTGGCGAACACCGCCGACGGACGGCCGTAGTAAAAGCCGATCAGCAGGTAGGACACCAGGCCCACGGCTTCCCAGCCGAAGAACAGCTGCAGCATATTGTTCGCCATCACCAGCATCAGCATGGAGAAGGTGAACAGGGAAATGTACGAGAAGAAACGCTGGTAGCCCGGATCGTCGGACATGTAGCCGATGGTGTAGATGTGCACCATCAGCGACACCGAGGTCACCACCACCATCATCAGCGCCGTCAGCGGATCGATCAGGAAACCGATCTCGAACTTGACCGAACCGATCATGGACCAGGTGTAGACCGTGCCTTCGAAGGTCTGGCCGTCCAGCACCTGCTGCAGCACCAGCAGCGAGCCGGCGAAGGACACCGCCACCCCCAGGATGGTCAGCAGATGCGAGCCGCGGCGCCCCAGCCACGAGCCGAGAAAGCCCGTGCCGAAGAAGCCGGCGATCACGGCAGTGACCAGCGGCGCCAGGGCGATCAGGAGATACAGATTCTGTGCGGACATGGCGTGACTACCCCTTCAGCGAGTCGAGCTTGTCGACGTTGATGGTGCTGAGATTGCGAAACAGCAGCACCAGGATGGCCAGCCCGATGGCGGCTTCGGCAGCGGCCACGGTCAGCACGAAGAACACGAAAATCTGTCCGGCGGGATCGCCCGATCCGATGGAGAAGGCGACGAAGTTCATATTGGCTGCCAGCAGGATCAGTTCGATCGACATCAGCAGCACGATCAGGTTGCGGCGGTTCAGGAAAAAGCCGAACACCCCCACGGCGAACAGGATCGCCCCGATGATCAGGTAATGGCTCAGGCCTATCGTCATCATTTTTCGGCTCCTTCGGATTGCGCGTCGGCCGTCTCGACCTGCGCGGGCATGCTCACCAGACGCACCCGGTCGGCGGCGCGCACACGCACCTGCTTGCTCGGGTTGGTGCGCTTGTAGTCGGCGCGCTTGCGCATGGTCAGGGCGATGGCGCAGATCATGCCCACCAGCAGGATCACCCCGCCGATTTCGACGGCGTAGGTGTACTGGGTGTACATCGCGGTGCCCAGGGCCAGGGTATTGTCGAAATCATCGGCCGGGGTCGGCAGCGCCGGGGCGTTGCCCCAGGAACGCATCACCACGAAGGCCATTTCCAGCACCATGATCCCGCCGATGGTCAGGCCCAGCGGCAGGTAGACCTTCAGGCCTTGCTTCAGGCCCTCGGTGCGCATGTCGAGCATCATGACGACGAACAGGAACAGCACCATCACGGCGCCGACGTAGACGATCACCAGCACCAGCGCCAGGAATTCGGCCTGGAGCAGCATCCACATCATGGACGCGGTGAAGAAGGTCAGGATCAGATGCAGCACCCCGGTCACGGGGCTGGTGGCCGTGATGACGCGGAACGCCGCCACGACCAGCACGATGGCCAGCAGGTAGAACAGAACGGTATCGAAACTCATGGTCGGTGTTCCCGGCATCAACGATAAGGCGCGTCGGCGGCGCGGCGGGCCGCGATTTCCGACTCGTAGCGGTCGCCCACGGCCAGCAACATGTCCTTGGTGTAGTACAGGTCGCCGCGCTTTTCACCGTGGTATTCGTGCAGGTGCGTCTCCACGATGGCGTCCGTGGGACAGGCTTCTTCGCAGAAGCCGCAGAAGATGCACTTGGCCAGATCGATGTCGTAGCGCGTGGTGCGGCGCGTGCCGTCCTCGCGCTGGTGCGACTCGATCGTGATGGCCAGGGCCGGGCAGACCGCTTCGCACAGCTTGCAGGCGATGCAGCGCTCTTCGCCGTTGGCGTAGCGACGCTGCGCGTGCAGACCGCGGAACCGCGGCGAGGCCGGCGTCTTTTCCACCGGATAGCGCAGCGTGATCTTGCGCTTGAAGAAGTATTTGCCCGTCAGGCGCATGCCTTCGAGCATTTCCTTCAGCATCAGGCTGCCGAAGAAATCCTTGATCGCTTCCATCTCGTACCCCTTACTGCCAGATGTTCCAGGGCGTCTGCATCCAGATCGCCACCACCACCAGCCAGATCCCCGTCAGGGGGATGAAGACCTTCCAGCCCAGACGCATGATCTGGTCGTAGCGGTAGCGCGGGAACGTCGCGCGGAACCAGATGAACATGGACACCACCACGAAGGTCTTGATCCCCAGCCACAGCCAACCCGGCACCCAGGTGAAGGGTGCGAAGTCCAGCGGCGCGGCCCAGCCGCCCAGGAACATGATCGACGCCATCGCCGACAGCAGAATCATGTTGGCGTATTCGCCCAGGAAGAACAGCGCGAAGCCCATGCCGGAATATTCCACCATGTGGCCGGCCACGATTTCCGATTCGCCTTCCACCACGTCGAAGGGGTGGCGGTTGGTTTCCGCCACCGAAGATACGACGTAGATCACGAACAGCGGCAGCAGCGGCAGCCAGTTCCAGGACAGGAAGCTGAGGCCCATGCCGGCGAAGTAGCCGACGGTCTGGCCCTCGACGATGCCCGACAGGTTCAGCGTGCCGGAGACCAGCAGCACCGTGACCATGACGAAGCCGATGCCCAGTTCGTAGGACACCATCTGCGCCGAGGCGCGCAGCGCGCCCAGCAGCGCGTATTTCGAGTTCGACGCCCAGCCGGCCATGATGACGCCGTAGACCTCGACCGACGTGATGGCCAGGATGAACAGCAGGCCGGCGTTGACGTCCGCCAGGACGACTTCCGGCTGGAACGGAATCACCGCCCAGGCGGCCAGCGCCGGCATCAGCGTGACCACCGGGGCCAGCACGTACAGGACGCGGTTGGCCTGCGACGGCACGATCAGTTCTTTGGTCAGCAGCTTGAACACGTCGGCGAAAGGCTGCAGCAGGCCCCGGTAGCCCACGCGGGTGGGTCCCAGGCGCACGTGCATGGCGCCGATCATCTTGCGTTCCCAGTACGTCAGGTAAGCCACGCACAGAATGATGGGCACGGCGATGACGACGATCTTCACCAGCGTCCAGACCACCAGCCAGGGGGTCTCGCCGATCAGGCCGGCGCCGAAGGCGTTGAGGGTATTCAGCCAGTCCATTAGCGACGCTCCACCTGGATTGCGCCCGAGCCCATGCCCAAGGCGGCGGTCTGTTCAAAGGCCCCGGCGATGCGCACGGCCCCGTCGGCCACCGTGTCATCCAGGGCGGCTTCCAGTTCGACCGAGCCGTGGGCCGTGGACACGCGCACGGCGTCCCCGGCCGACAGGCCCTGCAATTGCAGCGTGGCGGCGTTCATCGCCGCACGCGGCGGCGCGGAATTGATGTGTTCCTGCAGCGGCTGCGACCGGCGCACCAGCGCGTCGGTGCGGTAGATGGGCAGTTCGGCCACACGTTCCAGACCGGCGGCCGCGGCGATCGCGGCCGGCGCCAGACGGATCTCGTTGGACAGGCGGCCGTCCAGGCCTCCGACCATCACCGTGTCGCGCACCGATTCGGAGGTCTCGTCGTCGAAACCCTGCAGATCCATCAGGTTGCCCAGCACGCGCAGCACCTTCCAGGCCGGGCGGGTGTCGCCCACCGGGGCGGCCACGCCCTTGAAGCTCTGCACGCGGCCTTCGGCGTTGACGAAGGTGCCGGAGGTTTCGGTGAAGGGCGCGATCGGCAGCATCACGTCGGCCCAGTCCTCGGCCGCCGAGCGGAAGGCCGTGAAGGCCACCGCCATGGCCGAACCCTGCAGCGCGCGCACGGCGCGCTCGCCCAGTTCACTGTCCAGGCGCGGTTCGGCGTGCAGCACCAGATAGGCCTTGAGGGGCTCGCCGCCCAGCATGCGCCGGGCGTCCAGGCCGCCCTCGGCCGGCACCGCGCCCGCCAGGTAGCCGCCCACCGTGTTGCCGCCGGGGGTCAGGAAACCGAAGCGCCCGCCCGCCAGCGCGGCGATGGCCTGGGCATTGGCGGCCAGTTGCGCAGCCTGATCGTCGGCCAGGGCCAGATTGCCCATCAGCACCGCCACCCGCTCGCCCGAGGCGAGGCTGGCGGCGATGGCGCGCGCGGACTCGCCCGGCTGCACGCCGGACAGGCCCTCGGGGACAGGCTGGGATTTGAGTTCAGCCAGGGCCACGGCGATTTCGGCCAGGGCCGGCGCCAGGGCGGACGGCTTGACCGTCAGGCGGCCGGCGACCGGCACCAGCGGATCGGCAGCCACACTGTCCACCAGGGACAGTTGCATGCCGCGCTTGGCCGCCTGGCGCAGGCGCTGCGCCAGCAGCGGATGATCCTTGCGCAGGATGGAACCCACCACCAGGGTGCGGTCGAGCGTATTCAGGTCGGCAATCGGCAGGCCCAGCCAGGGCGCGCCCGAACGCACGGCGTCAAACGCCGCGCCGTCGCCGCGCAGGCGGAAGTCGATATTGTCCGAACCCAGGGCGCGCGTCAGGCGCGCCAGCAGGGCGAGTTCTTCGAGCGTGGACGTTTCGGTGGCCAGCGCGCCGATCTGGGCGCCGCCGCCGTCCTCACGCACCTGCTTCAGGCCGGTGACCACGGACTGCAGCGCGTCGGACCAGGAGGCCTCGTGCCACTGGCCGTCGCAGCCGCGCACCATCGGGTGCTGCAGGCGGTCTTCGGAATACAGGCCGGCGTAGGAGAAGCGGTCGCGGTCGCTGATCCAGCATTCGTTGACCGGCTCGTTTTCAAACGGCACCACGCGCAGCACGCGGTCCATCTTGGTCTGCACCACCAGGTTGGCGCCCACGCTGTCGTGCGGGCTGACCGAACGGCGGCGCGCCAGTTCCCAGGTGCGGGCGTTCATGCTGAAGGGCTTGGACAGCAGTGCGCCGACCGGGCAGACGTCGATCATATTGCCCGACAGTTCGGATTCCACGGCCTCGCCCACAAAGGTGGTGATTTCGGAGAATTCACCCCGGTTCAGCATGCCGAGTTCCATGTAGCCGCTGATTTCCTGGCCCACGCGCACGCAGCGGGTGCAGTGGATGCAGCGCTGCATCTGTTCGGCCGAGATCAAGGGGCCCATGGGCTTGTGGAACACCACGCGCTTGGGTTCTTTGTAGCGCGAGGCCGATTCGCCGTAGCCCACGGCCAGATCCTGGAGCTGGCACTCGCCGCCCTGGTCGCAGACCGGGCAATCCAGCGGGTGGTTGATCAGCAGGAATTCCATGACCGCGCGCTGGGCGTCGATGGCCTTGGGCGAGCGGGTGTGCACCACCATGCCGTTGGTGACCGGCGTCGCACAGGCCGGCAGGGCCTTGGGGGCCTTTTCGACTTCGACCAGGCACATCCGGCAGTTGGCGGCGATGCTGAGTTTCTTGTGATAGCAGAAATGGGGGATGTACAGGCCCGCCTCGTGGGCAGCCTGAATCAGCATGCTGCCTTCTGCGGCTTCGACCTTAAGTCCGTCGATGGTGAGTTCTACCATGGCGTGTCCTGACCCTACAGATACTTGGCAACCACGCAGTCCTTATGGTCCACGTGGTGCACGAATTCGTCGCGGAAATGCTTGATGAAGCTGCGCACGGGCATGGCGGCCGCATCGGCCAGGGCGCAAATCGTGCGCCCCATCATGTTGTGCGCCACGGAGTCCAGGGTGTCGATGTCTTCCATCGTGCCCTGGCCGTTTTCCATGCGGTGCATCATGCGGTACAGCCAGCCCGTGCCCTCGCGGCAGGGCGTGCATTGACCGCAGGATTCCTCGAAGTAGAAATACGACAGACGCATCAGCGACTTGACCATGCAGCGGGTCTCGTCCATGACGATGACCGCGCCCGAACCCAGCATGGAGCCGGCCTTGGCGATGGAGTCATAGTCCATATTGGTCTGCATCATGATGTCGGCCGGCAGCACCGGGGCCGAAGAGCCCCCGGGAATCACGGCCTTCAGCTTGCGCCCGCCGCGCATCCCGCCCGCCAGTTCCAGCAGCGTGGCAAACGGCGTGCCCAGCGGGATTTCGTAGTTGCCGGGGCGCTCGACGTCGCCCGAGATCGAGAAGATCTTGGTGCCGCCCGCCTTTTCGATGCCCAGTTCGGCGTAGGCCTGGGAGCCCATGCGGATCACCCAGGGCACGGCCGCGAAGGTTTCCGTGTTGTTGATCGTGGTGGGCTTGCCGTACAGGCCGAAGCTGGCCGGGAACGGCGGCTTGAAGCGCGGCTGGCCCTTTTTGCCTTCGAGGGATTCCAGCAGCGCGGTTTCTTCGCCGCAGATGTAGGCGCCGAAGCCGTGGTGCGAGTGCAACTGGAAGCTGAAGCCCGAACCCAGGATGTCGTCGCCCAGGAAGCCGGCCTCGCGGGCTTCTTCCAGGGCCTGCTCGAAGCGCTGGTGGATCTGGAAAATTTCGCCGTGGATGTAGTTGTAGCCCACCGACGCGCCCATCGCGAAACCGCCGATGATCATGCCTTCGATCACGGCGTGCGGGTTGTAGCGCAGGATGTCGCGGTCCTTGAAGGTCCCGGGCTCGCCCTCGTCCGAGTTGCAGACCACGTATTTCTGGCCGGGGATGTTGCGCGGCATGAAGGACCACTTCAGGCCCGTCGGGAAGCCCGCGCCGCCTCGGCCGCGCAGGTTCGACGCCTTCAGTTCGGCGATCACGTCGTCGGCCGTCATGCCCGACAGGACTTTTTTCAGGGCTTCGTAGCCGCCGCGCGCCATGTAGTCGCGGATGCCCCAGTTGTGCCCGTCCAGATCGGCCAGGATCTGCGGCTGGATGTGGCGGCCGTGGAAGATCATGCTGCGGGCGGGATCACCGCCCAGATCGGGCGCGAACGCGTCCGTGGAGAATTTCTGCAGTACGTCCTGGGCGCTCATGCGGATTCCTTCAGTTCACCGATCAAGGCGTCGATCTTGGCCGGCTGCATGCGGCAGCACATGTGCGTGCCGTTGGCCAGCATCACGGGCGCGTCACCGCAGGCGCCCATGCACTCACCCTCGACCAGGGTGAACAGGCCGTCCGGCGTGGTCTCGTGAAAATCGATGCCCAGCGTGCGCTTGAGGTGCTCGGCGGCCTCGGTGCCGCCCTGGAGCGCACAGGGCAGATTGGTGCAGATGGACAGCGTGAAGCGGCCCACCGGCTTGGTGTTGTACATATTGTAGAAAGTGGCGACTTCCTGGACCGCGACCGGCGGCATGCCCAGGTAGGCGGCCACGTCGCGGATCACGTCCGGCGACACCCAGCCTTGTTCGCCCTGGGCGATCGTCAGCGCCGCCATCACGGCGGACTGCTTCTGGTCCGCCGGGTATTTGGCGATTTCCCGGTCGATGTGCCGGTAGGCTTGTTCGGAAAGCAACATAATCAGATTCCCTGTGATGTCCGCGCGGCTAGCGATCGATCTCGCCGAACACGATGTCCTGGGTCCCGATGATGGTGACCACGTCGGCGATCATGTGGCCCTTGGACATTTCTTCCAGCGAGTGCAGGTGGGCAAAGCCCGGCGCACGGATCTTCAGGCGGTAGGGCTTGTTGGCCCCGTCGGACACCAGATAGATGCCGAACTCGCCCTTGGGGTGTTCGACGGCGGCGTAGGCCTCGCCCTCGGGGACGTGCATGCCCTCGGTAAACAGCTTGAAGTGGTGGATCAGGTCTTCCATGCCCGTCTTCATCTTCTCGCGCGCGGGCGGGGCGACCTTGTGGTTGCCGGTGATGACGGGACCGGGGTTGTTGCGCAGCCATTCCACACACTGGCGGATGATGCGGTTGGATTCGCGCATTTCCGCGATGCGGCACAGATAACGGTCGTAGCAGTCGCCGTTCTTGCCCACGGGAATGTCGAAATCCACGCGATCGTAGACTTCGTAGGGCTGGTGCTTGCGCAGGTCCCATTCGATGCCGGAGCCGCGCAGCATCGGGCCGGTAAAGCCCAGCGCCAGCGCGCGTTCCGGCGACACGATACCGACGTCCACCAGGCGCTGCTTCCAGATGCGGTTGTCCGTCAGCAGGACCTCGTATTCGTCCACACAGGCCGGGAAGCGGTTGGTGAAGTCTTCGATGAAGTCCAGCAGCGAACCCGAACGCGCCTCGTTCATGGCGCGCACTTCCTTGTCGGAACGGTACTTGGAGCCCTTGAACTGCGGCATCGTGTCGGGCAGATCGCGGTACACGCCGCCCGGACGATAGTAGGCCGCATGCATGCGCGCGCCCGAGACCGCCTCGTAGCAGTCCATCAGGTCTTCGCGTTCGCGGAAAGCGTACAGGAACACCGCCATGGCGCCCACGTCCAGCGCGTGCGAACCCAGCGACATCAGGTGATTCAGGACGCGCGTGATCTCGTCGAACATGACGCGGATGTACTGCGCGCGCAGCGGGATTTCGATGCCCAGCAGCTTTTCCACCGCCATGCAGTAGGCGTGCTCGTTGCTCATCATGGACACGTAGTCCAGACGATCCATATAGGGCAGCGTCTGCAGGAAGGTGCGGGTTTCCGCCAGTTTTTCAGTAGCGCGGTGCAGCAGGCCGATGTGCGGGTCGGCGCGCTGGACGACTTCGCCGTCCAGTTCGAGCACCAGGCGCAGCACCCCGTGCGCGGCCGGGTGCTGCGGGCCGAAGTTCAGGTTGTAGTTCTGGATTTCTGCCATGTCAGTACCGTTCTATGCCGTAGTGGTCTTCGCGCACGATGCGCGGGGTGACCTCGCGCGGCTCGATCGTGACGGGTTGGTAGACGACGCGCTTCTGTTCGGGGTCGTAGCGCATTTCCACGTGCCCGGAAATCGGGAAGTCCTTGCGGAACGGGTGGCCGATGAAGCCGTAGTCCGTCAGAATGCGGCGCAGGTCGGGGTGGCCTTCGAAGACGACGCCGTACAGGTCGAAGGCTTCGCGCTCGTACCAGTTGACCGAGGGCCAGATGTCCACCAGCGAAGCGACCACCGGGAACGCGTCGTCGGTCGCGTACACCCGCACCCGCAGGCGCCAGTTGTGCGTCACCGACAGCAGGTGGATCACCACGGCGAAACGCTGGGGATGCGCGTCGCCGGCGGCGTACGTGGGCGCCTTCCAGGCGGAATAATCGACCCCGCAGAGGTCGACGCAGGATTCGAAGCGCAGGCTGGCGTGGTCGCGCAGCACGCGGCAGGTTTCCACCCAGGCGTCCGCGGGCACGCGCAGCGTCAGTTCGCCGCGATCTTCGGTCAGTTCAGCCGAGGCCCCCAGGACCGCGCGCAGGTTCGTGTCTAAAGTCTGTAGCCGTGTCATATCGTGTGCATCAACGGTTGGACGGCGCCTTAGCGGGCGATGGTGTTGGTCAGGCGGATCTTGTTCTGCATCTGCAGCAGGCCGTAGACCAGGGCCTCGGCCGTCGGCGGACAGCCCGGCACGTAGACGTCCACCGGCACGATGCGGTCACAGCCGCGCACCACAGAATAGGAATAGTGGTAGTAACCGCCGCCGTTGGCACAGGAACCCATGGAAACCACCCAGCGGGGTTCGGGCATCTGGTCGTAGACCTTGCGCAGGGCCGGAGCCATCTTGTTGCACAGCGTGCCGGCCACGATCATCAGGTCGGACTGACGCGGGCTGGGACGGAAAATAATGCCGAACTGGTCCAGGTCGTAGCGCGCCGCGCCGGCATGCATCATCTCGACCGCGCAACAGGCCAGGCCGAACGTCATGGGCCACAGCGAGCCCGTCTTTGCCCAGTTCAGGAACTTGTCCGCACTGGTGGTGATGAAACCTTTGTCCATGACACCTTCGATAGCCATATGAACCCCCGTTTATTCCCAGTCCAGCGCGCCGCGCCGCCACTCGTAGATGAAGCCGACCGTCAGCACGCCGAGGAAGATGGCGACCGTCCAGAAACCGACCATGCCCACCGCGCCATTGGCCATGGCCCAGGGGAACAGGAAAGCGATTTCCAGGTCGAACATGATGAACAGGATGGCCACCAGGTAGTAGCGCACGTCGAACTTCATGCGCGAATCACCGAAGGTCTCGAAGCCGCACTCGTAGGCCGAGAGCTTTTCGGGATCCGGCACGTTCCGGCCCAGCAGGCGGCCCGCGCCCAGCAGGGCCGCGCCGATCAGCGTGGCGACGATGATGAAAAGCAGCACGGGAAAGTACTGTGCCAGATTCATGGATGGCCCCTGTTCCAAAAGATCAAACCACGGGATTGTAGCATTTCGACAAGCTCAAACGCCGGGAAAACCCGCAGTGGAAACATATTCGAGATCAAGAATTCAGCAGATCACGAGAAGCCTTTCAAGCACCTGAAAAGACGCATCCCACCGGAAGGCGGGATGGGGCGGCAAGACGGCGATACGACCCGCAGGGGCGTCAGTCGCGGAAGACGTCTTCCAGGGTGGTCGCGTCCAGGATGTTCAGGGACCAGGTTTCGAGGTCTGCGGATTGGGCTGACGACCACCCGACGGCTGCCTCGGCTCTTATGAATGCTTGCGCCGCATGGCGCCCGCCCCCTGCATGACGTCTGTTTCCAGCACCATGCGCACGTAGCGGGTGTAGGGAATGCCCCTGGCTTTCGCGCGAGCCTTGACTGCGTCGAGCAGCGCGACGGGCAAACGCATGTTCAGCGACGCGGATTTAGGTTCGATCTCGAAGTGCACGGGCTTGAACTGCGACAGGTCGTACTCCGTCAAGTCCGCGTTGGCGACAAAGTCCTCTGCCTCCTCATCGCTGCGCAGTGTGGGAATGGGTTTCAACTTGGCGTTCATAGTGTGCAATCTCTTTTTGATGCATGTAGCGAGCGCTGATTGGACGAATCTTCAACTGCTCGCCGACCGCCCGAAGCAAAACACCAGAAAAACGTATCGTCCGGCCCACGTTCTGCCGATCGCCCGCTGGCGCGGCTCATCAGGAAACGGGTCCGACATACAAGCCGGCGCCCCAGACATGACTTGCTCTATTTCCGTTTGGGACACGCCGTGCTTGCCACATTTCGGCCAGTTGCCGGCATCCCAGTCAAAGCCTGCGATCTTCATTTCAGCTTACGCCTTTGTGTAGACAAAAGCAAAACAAACCCGGTATGGGTCAGAAGCTTCATGATGACCGGACCACCAGATCACGGCCAGATCACAAAACTACGATTGGTTAAAAACGTCCCGTTTTCTCCGTTCGCCACAAAAACTGCTGGATCTCATCGTGCGCAAGGGACTGAAAGCCATGTGCTGAACACCGCAGGCCCAGGTGCAAAAAAGCCTGCTGCACCTTAAGCACAGCAGGCTTTCGGGCCCGGCACTGCAAGCTGATGCTGCAGCCCGACGCGGCAATGAGCATGTTCAAGAAGGATGCAGCGCGGTGTTATCGAGGACGACCTGGCCGTCGAGCTCGGCTTGCTTGAGTTGAGCCAGCACTTGGGCGCGGCTCAGGGACGGGCCGGTGTTCTGCAATTGAGGATAGTCGGGTTGCTGGTCCTCGGTGACCAGACCCTGGGACTGCGCCACGCGCAGTTCATGCACGACTTCCGCCCGGGTCTGGGTGCTGGGGGTCACGATGTCCGGATAATTGCCCTGATCGGCTTGCGCGATACCCGCAGAGGCAAGGCCCAGGGACAGGATGGCGATAGAGGCAGCGGTCACAGTTTTCATGATGATTTCCTTCACATTCAAGTGCATGTGAAAGCAGGACCTCACGGGCCATCTGCGGGTGAATCACGTCCTGCCCCACTGGAAACACTCTACGCTTGCGCTGCGCTGCAATAAACAACACAGAGGAAAATTCAGTGTCCATTTTTGTCGATCTTTTGTCGCGCATGACCCAAGAAAGCCACCCGAAGGCGGCTTTCTTGCTGCCGGGGGCCGAAGCCCCCGTCATTCGGGACGGCCCGGCGGACCGGGCCTCACGCGGCATGGGGGGTTCCATGCGCAGTGATCAGAACTTGTGATTCAGGCCGACACCGGCTTCCTTCACCTTCACGCCGTCGACATAGCCGACACCCGTTCCATAGCTGCCGTAGGCGTACACCGAGGTACGCTTGGACAGGGGGTACTTGTAGTTCACGTGATAGATGTTCTGGGCCTTGGCCTTGTCGCCCCACTTGTCGCTGTCGTCCAGATTGGACGAAGATCGCGACCAGGACGCCACCAGGGTGCCCGCGCCGACCGGCGCCGACAGGCCCACGTAGTAGTTGCTGGACTTGAAGTCCTTGCCCAACGAATAGGTGCCGATCAGCTTTTCGTACAGGTCTTTCGCTTCGTTGGCCCAGCCCAGCTTGCCATAGCGGTCCTGGCCATAGGCCAGGTGCAGCTTGACCACCTCGAAGTCGTAGGCGCCGGCGATGGCCCAGTTGGTGATCGCGTTGTCCAGCGAGCTGCTGGCGCGGTCATAACTGGCGGCGACAAAGAGAGGACCGCTCTCGTATTTCAAGGCGGTCGACAGGTGATTGCTGCGATCCGACTTGCTCGCACCGTTGATGCGGGTGACGGTCGTGTCGGGGTTGCCGTAGGCAATCCCGGCCTTGAAGCCTGACAGACTGGGGGTGACGTACTTGAACGAGTTGTCCATGCGGGTGCTTGAACCCTGCGCCCCAAAGGCCCGATCCATGTCACCGAAGCTCACCCCTTCATTCACATCATGGGTGAATCCGTTATAGCCCAGGTTGTACTGGCGGCCCATCGTGAAGGCCCCCCCAGCTATCACTGGTCAGACCGACAAACGTCTGGCGCGCAAAGCCGCTGTGCTTGCTGCCCGACCCTTCGCCCAGATTGGCGTTGGCTTCCAGCTGGAAGACGGCGCGCAGGCCGTCGCCCAGGTCTTCAGAACCCTTCAGGCCCCAGCGGCTGCCGTTAAAGATACCATCGCGCAAACCCGAACTGGTGTTCGAGCCCTGCACATTATTCCTGTCGTACTTGACCTGGCTATAGCCGTAGCCGGTGTCCAGGATGCCATAAAGCGTGACGGACGTTTCCGCTTGGGCCACGCCGGCAAAGCCGACACACAGCGCCGCAGCGAGGAGCGTCTTTTTCATGAGAGAGATCTCCGTAAGTTGAATGAATCAGGACAGCCCGTCGACGAAAAGCGTGGCTGCCCCCGGCCGCGCCGCAACGAGACGTTGCTGCCGGAACCGGTACGGAGTCTGACATTCGAATATGACCGTTATAGGACTACATCCTGATAAACGCCCATTAAATTTATTGACCGTTTTGCCGCGGCCGGATGACGGCAAGGGATCGTGCGCCACAAATGCAAAAACCACCCCGGAGGGTGGTTTTTGCATCGAGGACCGAAGCCCCCGCCGTTCGTGACGGCCCGGCAAGCCGGGCCGCATCGCAAGCGTGGACAAGCCACGCGAGACGATTAGAACTTGTGGTTGATACCCACGCCGGCTTCGGTACCCTTCAGGTCCTTGACGTAGCCAACGTTCTTCATGTACGAAGCGTACGTGTAGAGGCTGGTGCGCTTGGACAGGGGGTACACGTAGTTGACCTGGTAGGCGCTGATGTTGCCAGCCTCGTCACCCCAGGCATTCGCGTCGTCCAGGTTGGAGGTGGAGTAGTTCCAGCCAGCGTACAGGGTGCCGCCACCGATCGGGGCGCTCAGACCCACGTGGTAGTTGTTGGACTTGAAGCTGTAGTTGGCGGTATCGAGCGAGCCGTTGCCCATGCCTTCAGCAATCGTGCTCAGGGATTCAGCACCGCCATTCCAGCCGATCTTGCCGTGGCGATCCTGACCGTAGCCCAGACCCAGCTTCACGACTTCAAAGTCGTAGGCAGCGCTGATCTGCCAGTTGGTCAGAGCAGACGGCGAACCATTGGTCGTGGTCTTGGTTCCTTCGATCTTGCCCGTGGCAGGATTCAGAGCGTACGGAGCTCCCGTGGTGGAGGTAGCGCCAGTCACGCTCTGACGGTCGTAGCTAGCACCAACGCTGATCGGGCCGTTGACATACGAAGCGCCCAGAGACACGCGGGTACCGCGATCAGACAACGACTTGTCGCCGTCACGAGTGACCCAGGTGCTGCCATCAGTACCAGTGCCATACAGGGCGATGACCTTGAAGCCGGCCATATCGGGCGTCACATACTTGAAGGAGTTGTTGACGCGGGTGCCGCCACCCAGGCCAACAGAACCGAAGACCTTATCGGCATCACCCAGGTTCACACCGTTCGGACCCATGAAGGTTTCCGTGCCGGCGGAGTACTGGCGACCCATCGTGAAGGTACCCCAGCTGTCGCTGGACAGACCGACGAAGGATTGACGGTTGAAGCCGCTCTGAGCAGCACCGCCCTCACCACCCAGGTTGACGTGGGCTTCGACTTGGAAGATGGCGCGCAGGCCGTCACCCAGGTCTTCAGCACCCTTCAGACCCCAACGGCTGCCGTTGAAGGTACCGTCGCGCAGGCCCGAGGAACGAGCGCGGACGTCGGCGCCGTTGTGATCGTACTTGAAGTTCTGGTAGCCGTAGCCGGTATCCAGGATGCCGTACAGCGTCACGGACGTTTCCGCTTGAGCAACGCCAGCGGTGGCAAAGCCGGCCAGCAGAGCAGCAGCGAGCAGAGTCTTTTTCATGTAAGAAATCTCCGTAGATTTGTGTGAATCAGAGCAGGCCAACAACAACCTGTGCTGCTGCTCTTCCAACTCCGCGATGGGAAGTTGTAGGTATTGCATCAAAAATCCGGGATGAACGCTATGTTGAGCGGGACAAAACCGCCAGTTTCCCGGGAAGTCGTTGCATGTTCACAACATCGACCCCTATCCCTCCGGCCGGGATCAGGAATTACCCTAATGTTGTATCCGGACGGAGAAGTTGGATTCAGATCGCGGGTTCCCGCATGTCCATTGGCCTCGCGCCAGGCACGCGGATGCCCAGATTCTCTCATGACAGCCGGTATTGCGCCGCGCTAGACTGCGACATGCTGAACATCCTCTGGCTCGGGTTCTTCCTCGTCGCGGCGGCGGCCGCACTGTTCCAATGGCTCGTCCTGGGCGATCCGGGCGTGTTCGCCCGCCTGATCGCCAGCCTGTTCGACATGGCGGATCTGTCGGTCAAGCTGATGCTGATGCTGTTCGGCACGCTGACCTTGTGGATGGGTTTTCTGAAGATCGCGGAATCGGCCGGACTGGTGGCCGGCCTGGCGCGGCTGCTGGGACCGCTGTTCCGCCGCCTGATGCCGGAGGTGCCGGCCGGGCATCCGGCCCTGGGCCTGATCACGCTGAACTTTGCCGCCAACGCGCTGGGGCTGGACAATGCCGCCACGCCGATCGGGCTGCGGGCCATGCATGCGCTGCAGACGCTGAACCCGGAACCCAAATCCGCCAGCAACGCACAGATCCTGTTTCTGGTGCTGAACGCCTCGTCGCTGACGCTGCTGCCGGTGACGATCTTCATGTACCGGGCGCAGCAGGGCGCGGCCGATCCGACGCTGGTGTTCCTGCCGATTCTGCTGGCGACCTCGGCCTCGACTTTGACGGGCCTGCTGGCGGTGGCCTTCATGCAGCGGCTGCGGCTGCACGATCCCGTGGTCCTGGCCTGGCTGGGCAGCGGCGCGCTGCTGCTGGGCGGCTTCATGGCGCTGCTGGCCTCCATGAGCGCCGCCGCCGTGGCCGCCCTGTCCTCGCTGCTGGGCAATCTGACGCTGTTCGGCATCTTGGTCGCTTTCCTGATCGCCGGCGCCTGGAAACGCATTCCCGTCTACGAAAGCTTCATCGAGGGCGCCAAGGACGGTTTCGACGTCTGCAAGGGGCTGCTGCCCTATCTGGTCGCCATGCTGTGCGCGGTGGGAGTGCTGCGCGCCTCCGGCGCACTGGACGTGCTGCTGGACGGCATCCGCTGGCTGGTGCATGCGGGCGGCCTGGACGCGCGTTTCGTCGACGCCCTGCCCACCGCCCTGGTCAAGCCTTTTTCCGGCAGCGCGGCGCGCGCCCTGATGATCGAGACCATGCAGCACTTCGGGCCGGACAGCTTCCCCGCCCTGCTGGCCGCCACAGTCCAGGGCAGCACCGAGACGACCTTCTACGTCCTGGCCGTGTATTTCGGCGCGGTCGGCGTCCAACGCGCGCGCCACGCCGTGGGCTGCGCCCTGCTGGCGGACCTGGCAGGGGTGCTGGCCTCGATCGGGGTGTGCTATTGGTTTTTTGCATGAAACCGGACATGAGAAGCCCTTGCGAGCTATCTCATATCTGTCGAATCGGAGCGGCCTACGGACCGCGACGTGGAGGGCTGCCTCAAGCAGCGACGGTAATCCCCGGCGCATGTGCGCGCCGAGCTGGCCGCACGACGATCTCGACTTGCTGGTCCAGTGAGACCAACGCCTGCATCAACCGCTCCAGAGAAATGTTCTGGAGCTTATATCGACGGATCTGAGAGACCTTGGGCTGGGTCATGCCAGTGATTGTCGCCACGGCCATCTGGTTCAGGCCGCGCTGGTCGATCAAGGCATTGAGCTTGAGAGCGAGTGCTGCCTTGGCGGTCAGTTCCTCAGCGTCATCAAACCCTAGGTCCAACAACACGTTATCCGTGCCTTGGGGGAGATCGTTGAAACTCATAATGTCCTCTCGCCCGTTCCATGACGGGCCAATGCTGCCTTCAGGCGTTCACAAGGGACGGAAAGGTCCTGCTCAGCACACCCCGAACTCAGCCTGCCACCCCCACACTCGCCAAAGCCTGCAGCGGACCGGCCGTGCGGATGGCGTCTATCTGGGCCGGATCGCGCACGTAGATCGTGCCGCCGAAGGACAAAGCGTTCAAGGACACGCCCTGGAAATGCTCCTGGCTGCGCGGCAGCACCAACATCCAGCCGTCGCCCACCAGCATATTGCAGGGCGGCAGCAGGCCGTCTGCGCCGGAGCGCAGGTCGAGCGCAGCGCAGGCCTGACCGAAAGCGATCAGCATGGCGCGGGCGCTGGCCTCGGCATGGGCCCCCAGGCCGGCGTCCACGCGCACGAAGCAATGGGCCAGGCCCAGCGCGGGATGGCGGACGACGGTGCCCTGCGCCTGCCCTGCCGGCAGGCCGGCCCCCAGGGCGCGCAGCGAGGCGTTGCCCGGGGCATCGGGAATCCATTGGACGTGCTTGTGCCGCTGGCTGGCGCCCGCAGCGGCGCCGCCGTTATAAAAGCCCAGGCCGCCCTGAGCCGACAGGACGAAGGCCAGGGCCTGGAAGTCGATTTCTTCCAGGGGCGAAAGCTGTTCCGCGAACGTGCGCCGGGCCAGCACCAGATGGTGCAGGCACACGGGGAATTTATTGAGAATGGCCGAGTGATGATCCCCGACCGGGCCCACGAGCAAGGCAGGGTCGGGTTTCAGGAAGGGATTGAAGTCCGGGTCGCGCGGCCCGCCCGGCAGGGTCACGGCGGCGGTACTCGGAGAGGCAGGCTGCCCTGCCGCGGCGCCCTGCTTCGCCGCGTCCTTGGCCGCCAAGGCGGCCACCCAGCGGACGATGAAGGGCAGGCCCCGGTCCTCTATCACGACCTGTTCGGCCTCGATGGGCTGCAGATCGCCGGAAGCGATGGCCTGATCGCTGCGCGACCGCACGGCATCCATGAAGTTAGAATGCATATCTCTCCCCTGCATGAGCAGACCCGGCTCCGCCGGCCGCGCCGACGGGCTCGGCACCCGGACGACAAGATCATCCGATTGTAGGAGATCGTCGTCAAAGATGTCTGATCGGGGGATGAAAACCGCATATGGAGGCGTCTCATGTTTTCCCGCTCATACACGCGCACCCTCGCCCGAGGCGCCCTGGCAGCGGGCGCAGGCCTCTGGCTGGCAGGCTGCGCCAGCATCACCGCCACCCCGCCGGGCACGCCGCTGACCCAGGTGACGGCGCAGTTTGGCGCGCCGACGCTGCAATGCGTCGACCGCCAGGGCCACGACCGCGTCGTCTGGTCCCGCCAGCCGCTCGGACAATACGCCTGGGGCGCCACGGTGGATGCCCAGGGCCGCGTCCAGAAGGTCGAACCCATTCTGACGGACGAGCACTTCCAGATCCTGAAGCAAGGCACATGGACGGCGGACCAGGTGCGCTGCGAATTCGGACCGCCCGCCATCATCGACACGGCCGGCCTGCCCAACGTGCGCCAGATCGTCTGGAGCTACCGCTACAAACAGGACCACGTCTGGAATTCGCTGATGTACGTGTTCATGGGGCGCGCGGGCGACCAGGTGACCAAATTCCACCCGGGGCCGGACCCGATGTACATCTACGACGACAGCTTCCCGAGGCGCTAAGCCGTCTCAAGCCAGCGGTTTCTGCCAGGCGGCCAGCACGCCGGCCGCGAACAGCACCGCAGCCGATACAGCCAGCCCGAAGGACAGCGAGCCGGCCAGGTCGCTGATCCATCCGCAGGCCGCCGGACCGATCGTCTGGCCGATGGCGAACAGGCTGGTGGCGACCGCCATGGCGTTGCCCCAGGCCGGCCGCGCCAGATTGCCCTTGACGAAGCCGGTCACTGCGGACGGCACCATGAAGACACTGCCGCCCACCAGCATTGCGGACAGCCAGATGCCCGCCAGATCGGGCAGGATCAAGGGCAGCCCCGCACCCGCCGTCAACACGAGCAGGGCCGCTCCCATGGGCAAGCCGTCCCGGCGCCCGTTGAACAGCCGCGCCCAGAGCACCGGCGCCAGCAAAGTCGCCACCCCCAGCAGCCCCCACATCACGGAGGTGGCCATGGCCAGACGAGTCGTATCGGCCGTGTGCTGCCGCACCCAGGCCACCATGAAGGTCATGTAGGCGATGTAGCCCAGACCGAAAATGAAATAGGCGCTCAGCATCGGCAGGCAAGGCCGCCAGGGCCACCGGGCGCTGTCGCGCGAGGACGAGGGCTCGGCAATGGCCGCAGCGGCGCGGATCGCGGCAACGGCGCACGGCAGACAGACGAGCCCCATGGCGATCCACGCCGCCGGCCAGGCGACCGTCCCCTGCCATTCGAACAGCCACGGCAAGGCCGCGCCCGTCAGCAGCATGCCCAGGCCGCCGCCGCTGAAAAAGATCACAATGGCGCGCATGCCCAGCACCCCCGCCAGCACGCCCCCGCAAATGAAAGCGCCCGCTCCGCCGAACCCGGCCGCGAAGCGATAGACGCTCAGCCAGAAGAAGTCCTGCGTCAATCCGCTGGCCAGCACCGCGAGCGTCGTCAGCGCCATGCCGCCCATGAACAGTCGCCGGTTGCCCAAGCGCGCCACGAAGTGGATGGTCAGCAGGGAGCCCAACAGATAGCCAAGCGCGTTCGCAGTATTGAGCCAGCCAGCCTGCGCGTAGTTCAGTTGCAGGTCCACCCGCATCGCCGGCAGGATCAAGGCGTAGCCGAAGCGCGCGAAACCCACGGCGACCGCCGAGCCGCCGGACAGCGCCCAGGCAAGGACGGCCGGCCTCATGGCTGCTCTCCGGCGCGCCGCGCCGCGCCGGATTCGGCTGCGTCAATCAGTGTTTCAAGCGCGGCGCGGGCCGCCCGCACAGGCGCGTCGTCATAGCCGATCTGGGCGGCAGCGACGGCGCCGTCCCACAGCAACTGGCATTGCAAAGCAAACAGGTCGGGCGCGCGCCACCCCGCCTGCGCCGCGATCCGCTCAAATTCCTCAATCATGCGCCGCTTGTGCCGCATGGAAATCTCGAAGCCGGGATGCGCCGGATCGGCCAGTTCGACCGCCGCGTTGATGAAAGCGCAGCCGCGAAACCCGGGATCGTCGATCACGCGATCGAGATAGTCGAAGATGGCCAGGATCCGGCCGCGCGGCGTATCGGCCTCTTGCATGGAAACCTGGATGCCTTCGAGGCGGCGCGCCCTGCGCATGTCGAGCACCGCGCTGATGATGTCGTTCTTGGACTTGAAGTGATGATAGAGCGTCATCCGGGCCACGCCGCTGGCCTCGATGATCTCGTTGACACCCACATGGTTGATGCCCTTGCGATAGAACAGGTCCGACGCGCAGGACAGAATGCGTGAACGGGCAATTGAAACAGTACCGGCTGGACGCGCCATGGCGGAGGCTCTCGAATCGGATGATGATTAATTATACATACCAGTCTGTATAATTAATAGGAAAATATACCCACACCCGACTGCCTGATCACCAAGCTGTTTTCCAAGCCCGAAGCGCGAGCAGGCCGGGCCGGCGCGAACCGCCGTCAGTTCCCGTTCCCGACCGACCGCCGATCGTCCAGCGACCGGACCGCCGGCAACACAGTCTTGTCCCAGGCGCTGTAGCCGAAGGCGTGCCACACGACTTTGTGGCGCACGATGACGTCATACGAAGGCACGGCCAGGTTGGCCTTGCCTTTGCCTGCGCGTTTGTCGTACAGCCAGGCCAACGCCCCGGGATAGAGATCCCCGGTTTCCGCGTCGGCGATCCGCGATCGTTCCACCACGTAATAGCGCACGCCCGGATGGGTATCCGCATACCGCGCGATTTCGCCCTGCCCTCCCAGGGAGCCCTTCCAGCGTTGGCAGAACACGCAATCCTTGGCCGAATGGACCAGAACCACCACCTCATCATCGGGGCCGACGCGAGCTCGTGCCAACCGGTCCGCGAAATCAACCTTGTGACGCGATCCGGCCTCGACGTCGGGCCCGCCGGAGGCGTCGTCCGCCGCCTGGGCGGCGGGAGCACCCGCGCCCAGCATCAGGACGCAGGACAGGAACAGCCGGAATCCGGAGACGGTCAGCTTCATGGTCGGCTCGCTGGCAAGAAGGGACGAGAGCTACCGCGAAAGTGTACGCCCGCGGGCGACCGATGGATGAGCCGACTCGAAAAAATCGATCGGCCAAAACAAAACCCGCGGAACCGAGGTTCGGCGGGTTTCGGGATCCGGCGGGTCGGCGCCGGGAATTGCTGGGACGGAGGCATCCCCAAGATGTCCCGAAAGCCCTGATTTTCCTAGCTTTCGCCCTGACGCAAAGACCGTGTACCAACAAAATGCCCATCAAGTGATGCTCACACCATCTCATTTGAGGGAAACTATATGTACACGGAACACGAAGTTGCATTGCTGTTGGAAGTCCGGGTAAGCCAAGTCCGCCGCTGGCGGGATGGATATCTGGCAACGGGTCGGAGGGTCGGCCCGCCATTTCGCATCGAGGATGGCCGCGTCTGCTATCCCGACGATGCGCTCCACGCATGGCTCACAGGAGCCGCGACCGATTAACCCCCCGGTCCCGCCCCGGCATCCGTCGGGGCTGTCACTATGCTGGAGTATGCCCCATGACCACCACCACGACGGCGCACCGCCGCAACACCCAGTTGTCGGACACGGCCTGCCGCGCCGCGAAGCCTGCCGACAAACCCTACAACCTGCCCGATCAACGCGGCCTGTACCTGCGCGTGATGCCGACGGGCGGCAAGTTGTGGCGCTGGAACTACCGATACCACGACAAACAAAAGACGATGACTTTCGGCATCTACCCTGATGTGCCGCTGGCCCTGGCCCGGGAACGCCACGACGCCGCCCGTAAGCTGCTGGCGGCAGACCATGACCCCATGGCGGAACGCAAGGCCACCAAAGCGGCCCGGGCTGCTGCCGCTGAAAACTCATTCGAGCGTGTAGCCCGTCAATGGTTCGACCATTGGAAGCCGTCGAAAAGCCCCGCCCATGCTGGGTACGTCATCCGGCGACTGGAGGCAGACGCTTTCCCCCTGATCGGGAAATTGCCTGTCTCCGAAATCCCCGCATCCGCGTTCCGGGACGTTGCCAAGCGGATCGAAAGCCGCGGGGCGCTAGATGTCGCAAAGCGAGTCCTCGAAACCTGCGGACAGGTCATGCGGTACTCCGTGGCCCACGACCTCGCGCCCCGCAACACAGCGGCGGACATCAAGCCTGCCGACATCCTGCCTGCCCGCTCGAAAACGAATTACGCCCGGGTAGACACAAAAGAACTACCCGCCCTGCTGCGGGCCATCGACCGATACAACGGACGCATCCGTACCCGGCTGGCTATGCAACTGATGGCCCTGACGTTCGTCCGAACTGGCGAACTGATCGGTGCCCGCTGGGATGAGTTCGACCTCGACGCGGCCCGCTGGACGCTTCCTGCCGACAGAATGAAGATGCGCACCCCGCATATCGTGCCCTTGTCGCGGCAGGCCCTGGCAGTCCTGGCCGACGTGCGGCAACTGACCGGGGATAGCCCGCTGTTGTTTTGCAACGACCGGGACCACCGCCGCCCCATGTCGAACAATGCCATCCTGGCCGCGCTCGATGCGATGGGCTACAAGGGCAGGATGACCGGCCACGGGTTTAGGGGTGTGGCCTCGACCCTGCTGCATGAGCAAGGCTGGCCCCACGAGCATATCGAACTGCAACTCGCCCACCAGCCGCGCAACGCCGTATCGGCTGCCTACAACCACGCCCTGTACCTGCCCCAGCGGGCCGCGATGATGGATGCATGGGGTGATTTCCTCGACGGGCAACGGGCGGATAACGTCGTGCAACTGGCGCGGGTGGCGTAATCAAGGGAGACCGTATGGCCATTAAGAATCCAGTCTCCTTCTCGCGTATCGTCTCCGTCGAACCACTGACGGCAGATGAAATGCGGGCCATCCAACAGGCCCTCTGTAAGCCGGGGATTGATACCAGTCACCACGAACAGGAGATTGCGCACCTGATCGCGCAGTTTCGAGCAAAACGGGCAGTCATGCAGGGGCCGACGTTGCGCACCCAGCAAGCGTACGCCCGCCGCCTGCGTAAGTATTACAAAAGAACCCAGTCTCTGCCTGAACCCCAGGCGGTCCCCTTCATGGTGAAAGCCGCCGTAGTAAATGGCGCCCCTGTCGGGACTGCCCTGCAAGAATATGAACAGCAGGTCTCTGCCACGAGGCACACCCCCGGACAACCCGCGCAACCGGACCGCGACGCCCTGATCCGGAACCTCTACAACCTGTTTCACAGCACAGGGGCGTCCCGGCCCCACGCTGAGCAGAAAACCAGGGATGTATTAGTTGCCTGCGGAATTTTCCAACAGGACCAAGACCCCGACAGCAACCAAGACCCTGGGGGCATGCGCCGCGCCCGCAACCGCGCCATCAAGCGCATGAAAAATCGCAAATAACTGCACCCCACCTATTCCCTGACCTGCCTCACACTTGGTTCCAACTCCCCACTCGTACGGGAGAATCTAAGGAAACCAATATGCAAGTCATCCCCACTTATGCACGTTTTCTCCCGGAACGCATGCGCCCCCGCCTCGCCGCCCAATTCCTGGACATGGGTGTCTCCACCCTCTGGGACCGTGTCAAGAACGATCCCGACTGCCCCCAGGGCTACCACGAAGGGCGGATCAGGTATTTCGATACGGTGGACCTGCAAGCCTACGCGGCGCGGCTGAAAACCAGGGCGCTAGACCGTGCAGCGGCCTAAAAGAAAACCCCCGCCGGGCATGACGGGGGTCATTGATTCCACCAAATACGAAAATGGAGAACCCTTATGCATCATAGTACAAGCGGTTACATCAGGCCAACGAGCGCAAATGCTGCCCAGATGACGGATGCAGCCTACTACCGTGCCCTGAGCGCACTCGAAATCTACAAGTGTGGGCCTGATAAGCGGGTTGCCCTGCTGGGGGTCCCGTTCGACGGGAATGGGCTGGCAGTCCGGGTATGCGGGAACGCTGTATGCACCACTTACACCCTGACCGCCGATGATGTCGCTAGCCTGGAGTCCCTCGCTAGCTGGTGCCGTGGGCATGATGCGGCCTGGGCAATCCACCCGCCCCGACTGATGGCGCTGCACAATAAGGCGCTGGCATGGTTCGACCGCCTGAGTGAATACACCCGTCCCGACTGGGCGAACGGGTACCGTCGCGCCCCGTTGCCTCCCAGTTTCAAGAACCGGCACGGGTTGACGTCGATCCCTGGGGGGATGTGATGACGGCCCACGCATCGTTCGCAGAACGTGTCCGCCCCCTGGTCGCCGCAGGCATCCCCGTTTTCCCCTGCGACGCCGACAAGCGGCCCCTGACACGACACGGGTTCAAGGATGCGTCCGCCGACCCCGACCAGATCGCCGCCTGGGATCAAATGCACCCCGACGCGCTGGTAGGCCAGCCGACGGGGGGCGGGCTGATTGTGCTGGACATCGACCGGAAAAACGGGGCGGACGGCATCAACACCATGAAGGCACGGGGCTACGGGGTGCCGAAGACCTTTGTCTATCGAACCCGGAGTGGCGGGGTGCATTTTTATTTCCGCCTGCCTGACGGTCTGTCGGCCCGTAGTTCAGCGGGGCAACTCGGTCCTGGGCTGGATATTCGCGCCGATGGAGGCTATGTCATCCGCCACGACCTGGAGGGGTTGCCCGCCGCAAACGAAGGAGTCATGGCAGAGGCCCCTCAATGGCTGCTGGACTTTGCGACGAGGACTACGCCCCCCGCTATCGTGCATATCCCGTCGGGCTTTGCGAACAACGACGACTTGAGCGCGGGACTTTACCCACAGGTAACCCCTGACCGGATCGCTGCATGCCTGGATGCTCTGTCACCGGACTGCAACCGGGACACCTGGATTCGTGTGGGCATGGCGCTGCACTCTGAATACCAGGGCGATGATGTGGGCCTCGACCTCTGGGACGCCTGGAGCGCACGGGCCGTCCACCGCTACCCTGGCGCCGATGAAGTGGCGAAGCAATGGGCCTCGTTCAAACGGGATGCCGGGGGTGTCAGTATCGGCACCCTCATTCAGATGGCCCGTGATACTGGGGCAGTTCTGCCCGACACCACCCCCGTCGCGCCCACACCGACCACCCCGCAACTGCCCGCCCCTGACACCCCGGCACGGTTCCCCGTGCTGGCCGCTGGGGAATTCCTGGCCCGCCCCCCGGCAGAGTGGCACATCAAGGGCCTGATTCCCCGTGCCGGTTTGGTGGTTCTGTATGGCGAATCCGGGGCCGGGAAGTCCTTTGTTGCCCTCGATTTGGCCGGGGCTATCGTGCGAGGGGTCAACTGGCGCGGGATGCGAACCAAGCCGGGGCGGGTTGTCATCGTCGCGGCAGAGGGTGCCGGGGGATTCGGGGGCCGGGTCCGCGCCTATGAACAACATCACGACATCTCGTTTGCATCCCTGCCGCTGGGGATCGTGGATGCTGCCCCGAACCTGATGCAGCCTGCCGACGTTGCCGCCCTGACCCACAGCATTACCGACCGCGGCGGGGCTGATCTCATCATCCTGGACACCTTCGCCCAGATGACCCCCGGGGCCAATGAGAACGCCGGGGAAGATATGGGTAAGGCCCTGGGGCACTGCAAGTTCCTGCACCAGCACACCGGCGCGACCGTGATGCTGGTTCACCACGCAGGCAAAGACACCAGCCGGGGGGCGCGGGGGTGGTCGGGTCTGAAAGCCGCCGCCGATGCTGAACTGGAAGTCTCCCGTAAGGCTGGGGGGCGCATGCTGAAAGTCACCAAGTCGAAGGACGGGGTAGACGGTCTCGCGTACGGGTTCGACCTGGAGACCCTCGTTGTCGGTACGGACGCCGACGGGGATCAGATCACCAGTTGCGTGGTCAAGGGTGCGGCGGTCCCGGTTGAAACCCGCCCACTCGGCAAGTGGGAACAACTCGCAATCGACGCCATGCGTACCCTAATAATTGATCTGGGGTCCAAGGCAGCAGAATCCACCATCATTGCCGAAATGCTGGCCCACGAGGGGCCCCCAGCGGAGGGCCGCGACCGTCGCCGGGAATACGCCTCTAACGGGCTACGAAACGTGTGCAAGGACGGACGACACGGCTACACCCTCGAAGGGGGAATCGTTCGCAGTACTGAGCCGCTGCCGGTTGATGCCGTTTCCGGCAAGAAACGGCAACCGGCGCAAGCCCCGGGTTTTGCCGGCCGTGCCGGTTCCCCCTATAGGGAACCGGCAACCGGCACGGGAGCGGATCAATCGGAAGTACGAATTAAGACAAACTGATCCGCCCCCCCCCCCCCCCCGGATCGCTGCTCCCCCGTGAGGGGAATCGAGGACAAACGATGACCGATGCTCCCAGCGTTGAGAATATCCTGGCACTAGCCGACGACTTCGCCGCCACCCTCTCCGCCCACAATCCGCCCACCCCCGTCATGCCCGACACCCTGACTCGTGCCACCGCGGATCGGCAGACCTCGGACCGCCTGATGGCAGCGCAGTTGCAGGACCTCGACCGGCTGTTCCTGGCCTTCGCAAACCGGGCGGCCACTGCTAGCACCGTACAAGAGTGCGACCTGTACGGGCGGCTGGCCCTGCGCTGTCAGTACCAGGCTGCCGTCACCCTGAAAGCCCTGGCGGGCTGACACCCTGCCACGACCAGACTATTACGCTATGACAACGCGCTGGACAGAAGAACGCCGCAAACGGCAGGCCGAGGCCATCCGCCGCTGGAAGCCCTGGGAGCGATCCACCGGCCCCCGCTCCGCCGAAGGTAAGGCCATCGTATCCATGAACGGGTTAAAGCACGGCGGACGGTCCCAGGCCCGGCAGGCGCTGGCCCGGGCGGTTGCGGCCCTGCTGGAGGGTGTCGGGGGTGACACGGTTACTGCTAGCGGGAGTGCTCCAAATTATTAACCCGCTGATTCAATTGTCGCAAAGTTAGCGTCCGACGAGCACACCCTGACGGCCGTCTGTCGGCGGCCGCAGCCCTTCTAGTATGCATGCAGAAGCGATGCCGGTGGAGCAGATTTCAACTGACGACAAACCTCAGCCTGAGGCAGGCTGCCAGGGATGCGACAACGATCCCCGATCCTACTGTTCGGATGCGTGGGCAGGCGCATGAGCACGTCCTTCAGATAGGCATACGGCGTGCAAGTCGAAGAACTTGCGCCGGGCGTGCGCCATACAACCCACCTCCGTGATGCCCTGGGTAAAGCAGGCCTTGTGGCCGACGTAATAGTCACAGACCAGGCTCCCTGTCCGGTCTCTGAAGAACTCCCGGGCAGACGCTCCGGCGCGGCCTTCGGTAAAGTCGTAGACGACAGCGTTCATATCCTCGAAAACGTCTGGGGGATTCGCTCGCACTGCCAATCAAAACAGCTAACACATGGCACGTATAACCAGCAAGCAGTAGCGTTACGCCGGGCCATAGCGGCGTTGCTTACCGAATTAGAATTTTTGTTGTACTACTCGGCAGTCTCCCGTCAGTACTCTAGACTCGGTAATTCCCACTAACCAGTCGCCCCACAAAGGGTGCTGACTGGCTATAGCGGCTAAGTCGTTTCCTGCGACGTTTTTTCCTTCAGCCGTTCGCCACACCTTCAGCCGCTGATACGCCCCAGTCAATCTATCGAATATTACGATGCTATGTGCGGAAATTGGCGGTGTGGTATCAAAAGTATTGCTGCTTTTATCGTCCGTGATAATTTCCCGCTCAGACCAAGATTTAACGTTAAGGCCTGCACCGCTGGATGTTTGAATAGTTTTGGCTTGAGTGTCAATTATGTAAATAAACTGGCTGTCTCCGGCAAAATACTTCCTCCCTGGCACATCAGAAAAGACACCACATGCGAGCTTTATAGGGCTGGATTTTGAGGAATTATATCCCGTAAGCTGCGGGGATTCTGTGCCGATCATGGGTGGCGATGCTTTCTGCGCAGAATAGACCGCTACAGTTGACAAAGGCTTGTCCGACCAGCCCAAATTCATCATGCAAGCGTTAAATACTTCCGCTCTTTCTGAATTCGCCCTGGCGATTGTGCCTATAGCCATCCCTTGCGCAAAACCACTAGCAAAACTGCTCCCCGGACTTGTACTAGGGGTAACAGTTCCGGTGTAGTTATAGGTGGTATATCCAGTTTGGCCGTTATACCCACTCGCCGAACCGTGGACGTTATAGCTTTGTTGTTCAGGTATATAAATACGAGTGGCTGGCATTGGAACGGCCCCATGGGACACGGCACGACAATAGCCAGAATCTTTCTTTAGCTGATTCTGCTTTGACTCTTCACTTGGAAATTTATCGCTGTACCATGTGGTGGCGCAGCCGCCAAGGACTATGCAGGCAAAGCCAGCCATCAACTGTCGCATGGAGAATCTCCTTCTTCCTGGGCTGCACCATAAGCTGATTTGGATTGAGACATAGCCGTGATTTTCTGCCTATAACCCAAAATATAACCCCATCTGTCATAACGTGACATCGTTGGAGCCCGGGGCATCATATCTCGCGTTGTCACATATTGCAATAATTCAGTATGCTGGTGCTACATACAGCAACAAGCCAGCAGATCGGGCACGGCAAGACTATCCCCGGACTATGCTGGCAACCCTACCCTGGTAGGCATCGGGCAGACGATACGCGCACTGCGGGCAGAATCCGGCCTGTCGCAAGAATCGCTCGCCCACAAAGCCGAGATAGACCGCAGCTACATGGGCGGCATCGAGCGGGGCGAGCACAACCTGACCATCATCAACCTGCAACGCATCTGCAAGGCCTGGATGTCAGCGTTTGGGAACTGGGGTGGATGCTGACATGGTTTTCCTCACTACCCGCCGCGCCGCAACCACGCCCGCAACCGCACCATACCGCCCTGGGATTCCGGCGCTCCCCCTCGCCCTGTATGGCCCGCCGTCGTGATGTGCATTGAAGTCACGAACACCCGGCCATCAGCATCAACGCACTGCATGAAGTTCCCCCCGCCGTGTGGCTCACTGAGGAACCGCCAGCGCACGACGTTTCCGCCGACCAGCGGGGAGGGACCGGACCAGTCTTGACACCCTTCATCCAGTGCCGGGCCTGTCCATTCCTCTGATTCCTGCTTTCGATTCCCGATCAGCGACACATCGACTCCAACCTCTGGGCGCATCGCGGGCGGCCTGTCGTAGTCACTCCATTGGTTCATGGTTGCTCCTCTCCTCTGAGTGAGACGATTGTGACAAGCCACAAAAATCAATTCAAGTTTTTTGACTTCCCGTATATCCGCGATACGTGAGGGGTGGGGGGGTGGGTCCCTACCCCTGGTCCACGGGGGGACGGGGGGTGTACCCCCCACCCTGGCACCCTAACCCGCCCCCCGTCGGGCTGGGGTTTGATGGTACGAAAACTTGCGTTGATGGTATCGGGGGCGGAAAATACCATCCACTGATGGGATATGTTGGTACCGTCTATAGCAGTCTCTGCGGACAAAGAAAAAGCCCTAGAGCTTTGATTCTCTAGGACTTTCAAGACCGTCTTGGACGTTCTTGGATGCATTGCTGGCGGAGACGGAGGGATTCGAACCCTCGATGCGGGTATAAGCCGCATGCTCCCTTAGCAGGGGAGTACCTTCAACCACTCGGCCACGTCTCCAGCAAGACCGGCATTCTAGCACAGGAAGCAGCGGGCGCCGTCAAGCCGGCGCCGCATCAAAACGGCCGATCAGGCCTCGGCCTGGACGGATGCCTGGTCCAGCTCGAAGGCCTTATGCAGGGCGCGCACGGCCAGTTCCATGTACTTGTCGTTGATCAGCACGGAGGTCTTGATTTCCGAGGTGCTGATCATCTGGATGTTGATGCCTTCTTCGGCCAGGGTGCGGAACATCAGGCTGGCGACGCCGACGTGGCTGCGCATGCCGATGCCGACGATGGAGACCTTGGCGACCTTGTCGTCGGAGACGACGTCGCCGGCGCCCACGGCCGGGCCGATCTGGTCCTTGAGCAGATCCAGGGTGCGTGCAAAGTCGTTGCGGTTGACCGTGAAGGAGAAGTCGGTCATGCCCTGCTGCGAGATGTTCTGCAGGATCATGTCCACGTCGATATTGGCCGCGGCCACGGGGCCCAGGATCGAATAGGCCACGCCCGGGGTGTCGGGGACGTTGCGCAGGGTGACTTTGGCTTCGTCGCGGCTGAAAGCGATGCCGGAGACAACGGCGGTTTCCATTTTCTGGTCTTCCTCGAAAGTGATGAGTGTGCCCGAGTGCATTTCTTCGTCGACCGGGATCATGGGATCGGTCAGCGAGGACAGGACTCGCAGCGGCACCTGATATTTGCCGGCGAATTCAACGGAACGGATCTGCAGGACCTTGGAGCCCAGCGACGCCATTTCCAGCATTTCCTCGAAGGAAATGACGTTCATGCGCCGGGCTTCGGGGACGACGCGCGGGTCGGTGGTGTAGACGCCGTCCACGTCGGTGAAGATGAGGCATTCGTCGGCCCCCATGGCGGCGGCGACCGCCACGGCCGAGGTGTCCGAACCGCCCCGCCCCAGGGTGGTGATGTGACCTTCGTCGTCAATGCCCTGGAAGCCCGTGACGACCACCACGCGGCCCGAATCCAGGTCGGCGCGAATGCGGGTATCGTCAATGGAGTGGATGCGCGCTTTCGTGTACGAGCTGTCGGTCCGCACCGGCACTTGCCATCCCGTATAGCTGCGGGCGGCGACGCCCTGGCGCATCAGGGCGATGGCCAGCAATGCGCTGCTGGCCTGTTCGCCGGTGGCGGCCAACATGTCCAGTTCACGCAGATCGGGCTGGGGGGAAATTTCTTTGGCCAGACCCAGCAGGCGGTTTGTTTCGCCCGACATGGCCGAGGGGACGACGACGACCTGGTGGCCGGCTGCGTGCCATTTGGCCACACGCCGCGCAACGTTCTGAATGCGTTCGACGGAACCCATCGAGGTGCCGCCGTATTTCTGGACGATTAGCATGATGCCCTGATGAAGATTGAAGCCTGGGGGATCGTTCGGACAATTCCCGTGTAGATCGGTGATTTACCGCACAGCGTGCAGCAAAGCCAATTATTCTACCTGGGTTTTCGGGATACGGAGGACGCGGCCGCGCCGCACCACGATCCAGACGCCCTCATGCCCCAGCCGCACGTCGCGGTCATGCCCCAGGGCATGCACCCCGCGCAATTGGCGCAGCCAGGCTTGCAGGCGAGCCTCGGTGGGCATGCGCAGGCCCAGGATCCGCAGCCAGTGGCGCAAGACCGGCGCCTGGCGCGACAGGGGCAGCGCGCGCCAGGCGGCCAGTGAAAATGCCTGGTCGTCGGGGTCGGGATCCAGCCCGGCCCAATCCGCCTGCGCGGTTTCGTCCACCCAATCCGACAGATCACGCGCCTGAGCCGCGTGGCGGGCCAGGGTCCGGCGCCAGGCAGGCCAGCGCGCATCCAGCACCGGTGTCAGGCCGGTGCGCAAGGCGCCCCGGGCGTAGCGCTCGTCGGCATTGCTGGGATCGCGGACGGGCCGCCAGCCGCTCAGCGCCTCGAAACGCCGGGCGCTGTCCAGGATCAAGGACCGGGGCTGGTCCAACCAGGGCCGGAGCCAGACCAGGCCGCCGCGCGCCGTCACCGGGCGCATGGCCGCCAGGCCCAGCGGCCCGGTGCCGCGCAACAGGCGCAACAGCACGGTTTCGGCCTGATCGTCCTGATGATGGGCCAGCAGCAGGCGGCCGACGCCGGCATGGGCGGCCAGTTCGGCCAACGCGGCATAGCGGGCGTCGCGGGCGGCGGCTTCCATGCCGCGGCCATCGACATCCACGGTCACCCGGCGGCTATGGCAGCCAACCCCCAGCAGCCCTGCCAGACGATGCGCCTGGATCAGCCAGCCGTCGGCTTCGGCCTGCAGGCCGTGATGAATGTGAAAACAATGCAGAGGCAGCCCGAGTCGCCGCGCCGCGTGGGCGGCATGCAAGGCCAGTACGGCGGAATCGGCCCCGGCGCTAAGCGCCACACCGACGGCAGCGCCGGCGGGCAGCGCGGCCAGGGCGGCGTCGACCGCCCGCAACAGCGATGGGTCGAGCGCCGGACTATCGGGCGTCCTGGAAGCGCCCATAAGCGGAGACGCGCTCGAGACGGCGGCGCAGCAGTTCGTCCACGTCCAGGCTGGAGAGTTCACGCAGGGCGTCGGCCAGGGCGCGTTGAAGCTGACGGGCCATGGTGGCCGGATCCCGATGGGCGCCGCCCACGGGTTCGTTGACCACACGGTCGATCAGGCCCAGATCCTTGAGGCGCGGCGCGGTGATGGCCAGGGCCTCGGCGGCGACTGAAGCCTTGTCGGCGCTGCGCCACAGGATGGAGGCGCAGCCTTCGGGCGAGATGACGGCATAGGTGGCGTACTGCAGCATCATGACCGTGTCGCCCACGGCGATGGCCAGCGCGCCGCCCGAGCCGCCTTCACCGATGATGGTGACGATGATGGGGACTTTCAGGCCGGCCATGGCGTACAGATTGTGGCCGATGGCCTCGGACTGGCCGCGTTCCTCGGCCCCGACGCCGGGATAGGCGCCCGGCGTATCGACGAAGGTGAACACCGGCAGGCGGAATTTCTCGGCCAGTTTCATCAGGCGCAGGGCCTTGCGGTAGCCCTCGGGCAGCGGCATGCCGAAGTTGCGCAGGGCGCGTTCCTTGGTGTCGCGGCCTTTCTGGTGGCCGATCACCATGCAGGGCGTGCCGTTGAAGCGCGCCAGCCCGCCCACGATGGACTGGTCATCGGCATACATGCGGTCGCCGTGCAGTTCGTGGAAATCCGTGAACAGCGCCTGGACGTAGTCCATGGTGTAGGGCCGCTGGGGGTGGCGGGCCACCAAGGCGGTCTGCCAGGGGGTCAGCTTGGCGTAGATGCTCTTGGCCAGGGACTGACTTTTCTGCTGCAGGCGGTTGACTTCCTCGGAGATGTCGACGGCGGAATCGGTCTGCACGTAGCGCAGTTCTTCGATCTTTTGGTCGAGCTCGGCCAGAGGCTGTTCGAATTCAAGAAATGTATTTCGCATGAGAGCAGGGGTTCCAGAATGGAATTTCGGGACTCGGTCAGGATATTCGGTCAGAACGTTCAGGACATCAATACTCGACGGCGGCCGCATCCATGCTGCGCCACAGGTACCAGCTCGCCACCGTGCGCCACGGCGCCCAGGCCTGGGAGACCTCGCGGGCCTCGAAGCGCGAGACCGGCTCGCCGCTGAAGTAGTGATGGGAAATGGCCTTGAGCAGCGCCGTATCGTCCAGCGGCAGGACGTCGGGGCGGCCAAGGAAGAAGATCAGGAACATTTCAGCCGTCCAGCGGCCCACGCCGCGGATGTCGCACAGCAGCGCCATCACGGCCGCATCGTCGCGGGATTCCCACCAGGCCGGGTCCATGCGGTCATGCTGGGCAAAGAATTCGGCCGCGTCGCGCAAGTACTGGGCCTTGCGCAGGGACAGGCCGAGTTCGCGCAGTTCGGCTTCGGTGAAGCGGGCGATGCAGCCGGGCTGCATGTCGTTGCCGCAGGCCTGGACCAGCCGGGCCCAGAGCTTGCGCCCCAGCGCCAGGGAAATCTGCTGGCCGACGATGATGCGGGTCAGGGTCTGGAACGGGCTCTGGCGCGCCTGCATGGATTCGTGGCCGTAGACCGGGATCAGCTTGCGCAGGATGCGGTCGCGCTGCATCAAGTGTTCGCAAGCCTGGGTCCAATAGGCGGGCTGCAGCGCAGCGGAGCTGTGATGTTGCATGTCCACAGTCACACCCGCCGCCATTGGGTGGCGCCGCCGGCCGCATCGGCCAGCTCCACGCCCTGCTCGCGCAACTCGGCGCGGATGGCATCGGCCCGGGCGAAATCGCGCGCGGCCTTGGCCTGAGTGCGCTCGGCGATCAGGGCCTCGATGGCGTCGGACGACAGCACGTCCGCACGGACGCCGCCCGCCAGGAAACGGGTGGGGGATTTCAGATAGACGGCGGGATCGGCCTGCAACAGGCCCAGGATGCCGCCCAGGGCGCGCATCAGGCCGCTGGCCCGGGCGCTGGATTCACGGTTGGCCTGGCCGGCCAGGTCGAACAGCACAGCCACGGCCCCCGCCGTGTTGAAGTCGTCGTCCATGGCGGCGCGGAAGGCCTGCGCGGCCGGATCGTCCCAATCGACGGACACGTCGGCAGGCGGCACGCTGGCCAGCGTCTGGTAGAGCCGGTCCAGGGCGTTCTGGGCGTCCAGCAGATTGTCGGGTGCGTAGTTCTGGGCGCTGCGGTAGTGGCTGCGCACCAGGAAAAAACGCAGCATCTCGGCTTCGCGCGGGTTGACGGCGTAGTCGGAACGGTCATCGGCCGCGTCCACGGCAAGGGTATCGCGGATACGGCGGAAATTGCCCAGGGACTTGGACATTTTTTCGGCGTCCACCATCATCGGACCGCAGTGCATCCAGGCCGTGGCCAGGGTGCCGCCGAAAGCGCCTTCGCTTTGGGCGATCTCGTTTTCGTGATGGGGAAATTTCAGGTCCGGGCCGCCGCCGTGGATATCCAGCGGCATGCCCAGCAGCGCGTGGCTCATGGCCGAGCATTCGATGTGCCAGCCCGGTCGCCCCGGCCCGTAGGGAGAGTCCCAGCGGGTGTCGGCGGGCTCTTCGGGTTTGGCGGATTTCCACAGCACGAAGTCCAGCGGATCCTGCTTGCCGGCCGACACGGCGACACGTTCGCCTGCGCGCAGATCGTCCAGCGATTTGCCCGACAGCTTGCCGTAGCCAGGGAATTTGCGCACCGGGAAATTGACGTCGCCGTCTGCGCCCTGATAGGCCAAGCCCTTGGATTCGAGGGTGCGGATGATGTCGAGCATGCCGGCCACGTGCTCCGTGGCGCGCGGCTCGTCGTCGGGAGACTGGACCCCCAGGGCGCGCTCGTCGGCGCGCATGGCGTCGATGAAGAACTCGGTCAGCGCGCGGATCGTCACGCCGCGCTCGACGGCGCGGCGGATGATCTTGTCGTCGATGTCGGTGATGTTGCGCACGTAGCGCACCTGATAGCCCGAGGCCCGCAGCCAGCGCTGCACCACGTCGAAGCCGACCAGCATCCGCGCATGGCCCAGGTGGCAGAAGTCGTAGACCGTCATGCCGCAAACGTACATGCGCACCACCCCCGGTTCCGCTGTCCGCAGCGGCATTTTCTGGCGTGTCAGGGTGTCGTGGATATGGAGCATGTCGGATCGGATGAGACGAGCAAGCCCGCCGCTCCGGACCATACGGGCAGCGCGCGGGGATGTAAAATGGACTGACAAGTATACCGTCCCCCGGTCCAATCCCAGAACCCCACCCATAGGCGCCCCGAGACGTGACCCGCCCTTTCCTTCCTGTTTTGGCCCTGTGCGCCTGCCTGACGGCGGGTTCGGCCCTTGCGGCACCCTCCAGCGCCGACGCGGCCCTGCCCAGCCTGAACTACGACCCGGACACCGGGGCGTTCACCGAAACGCCTCCCCCGGATCGCGGCTGGCAGGCCTTTGCCGACCTGCTGAAAAAGGCCACCCCGTCAGTGGACACGGCCGTTCCGCTCACGGCCGCCCAGATCGCCGGTCACGTCTCGGCGCTGATCGACGCGGGCCGCGCCCAGGAAGCCCTGGACATCATCGCCAAGCGTCAGGCCGCGCGCGACGCGTCCGTCACCCCGGGCGACGACGTCCAGTTGCGCTACCTGCAGGGCCGCGCCCTGGATGCGCTGGGCCAACGCGACCAGGCCATGGCCGTCTGGCGCCAGATGACCACCGACTACCCCGAACTGCCCGAACCCTGGAACGCGCTGGCGATCGAATACGCCCGGCGAGGCCAGCTCCAACTGGCCCGCGAGGCGCTGGACATGGCGCTGGTGTCCGACCCGTCCTTCGCACCGGCGCTGGAAAACCTCGGACACGTGCAGATGCGCCTGGCCCAGGAATCCTTCGACCGCGCGCGCGCAGCAGGCGGCCACGCGCCGAAACCGGCGCAGGCCCCCGCCCAGTAGGCGCACGACAAGGGGGCCTCTGATTCAGAGGTTCCCAAGATCCCCGCGCCTCAGGCACAATAAACCCTTTATCCTGGACGCCTCCATGTCCCATTCCTCGTTTCTTTCCCGCATCCTGCCCTGGACGCGGGCCTGCAGCCTGGGCTGCGTCCTGGTCCTGGCGGGCGGCGCTGCCGTCGCCGCACAGACCGATTCCAACCCCTCACCCCAAAGCACAGCCATGAGCACTCATCCGCACGTCAAACTGCACACCAACAAGGGCGATCTGCTGATCGAACTGGACGCCGAAAAAGCCCCCAAGACCGTTGAAAACTTCCTCAGCTACGTCAAGGAAGGCTTCTATGACGGCACCGTCTTTCACCGCGTCATCAACAACTTCATGATCCAGGGCGGCGGCTTCGAGCCCGGCATGAAGCAGAAGCAGACCCACGCCCCGATCGAAAACGAGGCCAACAACGGCCTGAAGAACGACCGCTACACGCTCGCCATGGCGCGCACCGCCGATCCGCACTCGGCCACGGCCCAGTTCTTCATCAACGTGGCGGACAACGATTTCCTGAACTTCTCCGCGCCCACCTCCAATGGCTGGGGCTACGCCGTGTTCGGCCGCGTCATCGAAGGCACCGAAGTCGTCGATGAAATCAAGAAAGTGAAGACCGGCAGCAAGGGCTTCCACCAGGACGTGCCGGCCGAGGACGTCATCATCGAAAGCGCTACGCTGGTTGAATAAACTGGTACTACGAGGCGCCGTCTGGGTCGCCTCGGACATCCACCTGGGCGAGGCCGTCCCCGAGACGGCCTGCGCCTTTTACGATTTCCTGGATCGGGCCCGGCGCCAGGCCGACGCCCTGATCCTGTGCGGCGACATTTTTGACGCCTGGATTGGCGACGATCACGCCCTGCGCGATCCGCCCGACTGGCTGGCCGCCGCCCTGGACGCGCTGCGCGCCACCGCAGCCGATCTGCCCTTGTGGCTGGTGCGCGGCAACCGCGATTTCCTGATGGGCCGCGCCCTGGCCGACGCGCTGGGCGCCCGGCTACTGGACGCCCCCGTCGTCCTGGACACCGACGCCGGTGCGATCCTGCTGGCCCACGGCGATGAATTCTGCACCGACGACCTCGCCTACCAGCGCTTCCGCCGCATCGTCCATACCCCCTGGATCCAACACGTTTTTCTGGCCCTGCCGCTGAGCTTGCGGCGCGCCATCGCCGCGCGCGCCCGCGCCCGCAGCCGACAGGCCCGCCGCCACAAAACCATGGCGATCATGGACGTGAATGCCGCCGCCATCGCCCGGGCGCTGCGCGAGGCCGGGTGCGACGTCCTGATCCACGGCCACACGCACCGGCCCGCCGTCCACGCGCTGGATCTGGACAGCCGCGCGGCGCGGCGTTATGTGCTGCCGGATTGGGAATTCGACCGCGACCCGCCCCCGCGGGGGGGCTGGATCGAGATCGATGCGACCGGAATACGGATGAGGCAGGACATAGGACAGTCCACTGCGGACTGCCCTATGCCGGACGAACCTGAGCCGCTGGCAAGCGGCGAGGTCGACAAAAGTCCTTAATCCTGCGGATCCGCCTCGGGGTCGAACGGGTCCAGGCTGTCGATCTGGACAGCGGAGATCCGCCGCCCCTCCAGCGCGGCGACGGTGAAGCGGAAACCGCCGTAGCCGCTGGTCAGTTCGCAATGGTCGCCCACAGCGGGCAGACGCCCGAAACGGCTCAGCAGATAGCCGGCGATGGTGGAGTATTCCTCGTGCTCGTCGACCAGGCCGTCGGTGTGCAGGACCTGTTCCAGGTGGTGCAGGTCGGCGGCCCCGTCCACGCGCCAGCGGCCGTCGCCCTGGTCGATGATGTCGGGCACCTCGTCCTCGTCGGGGAACTCACCGGCGATGGCCTCGAAGATGTCGATCGGCGTCACCACGCCGACGATGGAGCCGAACTCATCGGCCACCAGCACCAGCAGCCCGTGCGAACGCTTGAGCGTCTCCATGAGCTGCAGGATGGGAATGGTCTCGTGGACGATGATGGGTTCGCGCAGCCGGGTCTCGCGGATGCCGCCGTGCTCCAGCAGGTCCAGCAGCAGATCTTTGGCGCGGCCCACGCCCACGACCTCGTCCAGGGTGCCGCGGCACACCGGGAAGAAGCTGTGCGGCTCGCGGATCAGTTGCGCGCGCAGATCGTCCAGCGGCACGTCCAGATTGATCCAGGACACGTCGGTGCGCGGCGTCATCACGGAATGCACGTTGCGATCACTGAGCGTCAGCACGCCGCTGACCATATTGCGCTCCTCGTCGACGAAGGCCTCGGTCGGCGGCGGCGCGTCCTCATCGTCATCCGGCTCGGGGCCGACCATGGGCTTGCGGCCCAGCATCAGCAGCACGGTCTCGGCCGTGCGCTCGCGCAGCGGCCGGCGCATCTCGGCGCGGCGCACATTACGCCGCGCCCATTGATTGAGGCTCTCGATCAGCACCGAGAACACGATGGCGGCGTACAGGTAGCCCTTGGGCACGTGGAAACTGAAGCCGTCGGCCACCAGCGAAAAACCGATCGTCAGCAGAAAGCCCAGGCACAGAATGACCACCGTCTGGTGGGCATTGACGAAGGCGGTCAGGGGCTTGGACGCCACCAGCATGATCCCCATGGCGATCACCACCGCCGCCATCATGATGGCCAGGTGATCGACCATCCCCACGGCCGTGATCACCGAATCGACGGAGAACACCGCGTCCAGGATGACGATCTGGGTGACGATCACCCAGAAGCCGGCATGCAGGCGCGACCCCGAGGCATGCTGGGTGCGGCCCTCGATGCGGTCATGCAGTTCGAAGGTGCCCTTGAACAACAGGAAAAAACCGCCCGTGATCAGGATCAGGTCGCGGCCCGAGAACGCCAGGTCGCCCAGGTGTACGATCGGCTCGGTCAGCTTCACCAGCCAGGACATCAGCGTCAGCAGGAACAGACGCATGATCAGCGCCAGGCTCAGGCCCAGGACGCGGGCGCGGTCGCGCTGCTTGGGCGGCAGCTTGTCGACCAGGATGGCGATAAAGACCAGGTTGTCGATACCCAGGACGATTTCCAGGACAACCAGGGTGAGCAAGCCCACCCAGGCTGCCGGGTCCAGCATCCACTCCATCATCATGTCCCGTCAGCCGCGCAGATGGGTGATCATCTGCGCGAATATCTTGGGCGGCGCGGCCAGCACATTGCCCGATTCCATCCAGCCCTGCTCGCCCTGGAAATCGGCCATCAGGCCGCCGGCTTCCAGCACCAGCAGGCTGCCGGCGGCCATGTCCCAGGGCTTGAGCTTGACGCCGCAAAAGCCGTCCAGACGGCCGCTGGCCACCCAGGCCAGATCCAGAACCGTGGAGCCCGTGCGCCGCGCCGCCGCGCACTCGGCCAGCAGGGGCACGAAAGGCGAGGTCGCCGGCAAGGCCGTGGACTGGGGAATGTGGGAGGCCAGCAGCGCATCGTGATAGCGCGTGCAGGAGGACACCCGCACCCGGCGATCGTTCAGAAAGGCGCCGCTGCCGCGGCTGGCGGTGAACATCTCGTTGCGCGTCGGGTCGTAGACCACGGCGTGCGCGGCCTGGCCCCGATGCATCAAGGCGATGGACACGGCATAGTGGGCGAAGCCGTGGATGAAGTTCGTGGTACCGTCCAACGGGTCGATCACCCATTGGAATTCCGATTCGGCCTGGCCGCCGCCCGCCTGCAGACGGCCGGATTCCTCGGCCAGGATGCCGTGGTCGGGATAGGCTGTGCGTAAAATGTCGATGATGGATTCCTCAGCGGCCCGATCGACTTCCGTGACATAGTCCTTGGGCCCTTTGCGCGCCACGTTCAGGCGTTCCAGGTCAAGGCTGGAGCGGTTGATGATGGCGCCGGCACGGCGTGCCGCCTTGATGGCGGTGTTGAGCATCGGGTGCATAGGTTTCCAAAGATCACGGGTAACAGAAGCCTATTTTAAATGACTCCGCCAGTTTCCTCCGACTCGCCCCCCGACACCCTGGATATTTTCAGCCGGGTGCGCTTCATCATGGTCAGCCCCACCCATCCCGGCAACGTCGGTTCGGCGGCCCGGGCGATCAAAACCATGGGCTTTCACGACCTGCATCTGGTGGCCCCCGCCGACCCGGACATCGTCGGCCACCCCGAGGCCATCGCCCTGGCGAGCGGGGCCGGCGACATCCTGGAAAGCGCGCGGCAGCACGCCAGCCTGGCCGACGCGCTGGGGCCCGTCACCCTGACCTTCGCCCTGACGGCGCGCGCGCGGGCCATCGGCCCTCCGCCCTGCGACATCCGCGAGGCCGCTGCGCAATCAGCCACCGAACTGGGCCGGCCGGACGCGCGCATCGCCATCGTCCTGGGCACGGAGCGCACCGGCCTGTCCAATGAAGACATCACCCTGTGCCAGCGGGTCTGCCACATCCCGGCCAACCCGGAGTACAGTTCCCTGAACGTGTCCCAGGCGCTGCAACTGGCGGCCTGGGAAATGCGCTACGCCCTGCTGCCCCTGGCCGGCGCGGCGCGCCTGCCCGACACCCATGCCCGGCACGACCCCGGATCGGACCCGGCCAGCAGCGAACGGGTGCAGGCGATGCTGGATCATTTCGAGCAGGCCTTGCTGGCGGTGGGATTTCTGGACCCCAGGCATCCGAAGAAACTCGTGCCGCGCATGCGGCAGATGTGGACCCGCAACCGGCTGAGCGCAGACGAGGTGGACATGATGCGCGGCCTGTGCACGGCCATGATCCGCAGCGCCGGACACCCGGCGCCCCACGGCGCGCCGTCCCCACGCACACTTCTTAACGAACACGCACAGGCCCCAGGCCCCGACCGACATGTTTGACCAGCTCCGCGAAGACCTCGCCTGCATCCACGAACGCGATCCCGCAGCCCGCAGCCGCATCGAGATCCTGACCTGCTATCCCGGCCTGCACGCCATCCTGATCCACCGCCTGGCGCACGGCCTGTGGCGGCGCGGATGGTACTGGGCGGGCCGCTTCACATCCCACCTGGGACGCCTGCTGACCGGCATCGAGATCCATCCCGGCGCGCGCATCGGCCGGCGCGTGTTCATCGACCACGGCTTTGGCGTGGTGATCGGCGAGACCGCCGAGATCGGCGATGACTGCACGATCTACCAGGGCGTCACGCTGGGCGGCACGCGGCT
Organism: Castellaniella hirudinis; assembly: GCF_042651965.1. Taxonomy (NCBI): domain Bacteria; kingdom Pseudomonadati; phylum Pseudomonadota; class Betaproteobacteria; order Burkholderiales; family Alcaligenaceae; genus Castellaniella; species Castellaniella hirudinis. The sequence goes on along the minus strand of NZ_JBHSDY010000005.1, from coordinate 124,641 downwards.
CTACAAGGGCGAGAAGCGCCACCCGACGCTGGAAGAAGGCGTGGTCGTGGGCGCCGGCGCCCAGATCCTGGGCGGCTTCACCGTGGGCGCCCATGCCCGGATCGGCTCCAACGCGGTGGTGATCAAGCCCGTGCCCGCCGGGGCGACGGCCGTGGGCAACCCGGCGCGGGTGATCTTGCCGGAAAGCCCGTCGGGCGCCGGTCCGGATTCGGGAACGGGCTCTTCTGGCGCTGAGTCTGACGCTGCGTCGGCTCCGGCTGCTGCGGGGACTTCAGGCGCTCCGGCTGCCGGCCAGGCGCGCGCCACCCCATCGCCCTGCCAGGAAGACGCCCCGCTCGCGCCCTCCGAATGGGCCGCCCGGCCCCTGCAGGAACTGCTGCAACGCGGCCGGACCGAATCCGCACCCGCCGGCGATACGGTCCCGCAAGAGGACTTCGCCCCCTATGGGGTGGGGCGCACGGACGACGACCCGCTGGTCAAAGTGCTGCACGAACTGATCAACCACACGGCCCAGCAGGACGCGCGCATCCAGCGCCTGTGCTCGGCCCTGGAAGACCTGGGCCAGCGCATCGAAAACGGCCAGCGCCCGCTGGATGCGGAGCGCTTGAACAGGATGGTGGATTAGGATTATCTGGAGATCGACTGGACCTCGCGCAGGGGAATGGGCGAGCGCATGCCCGCCTGACGCAGCGCCTGAGGCGCCCGGCGGTGCAGGTCGAAATACACGTCCCAGTATTTTTCCGCCTTTGCCCACACGCGGACGTTTACCATGATGGTGCTGTCCCGGTATTCCATCACCATCACCTGAGGCGCCGGATCGGACAGGATGTCGTCATGGTGGTCCACCAGCGTCTGCAGCGTGTTCAGCGCCGCGTCCAGATCGTCGTCGTAACGCACCCCCAGCATCATGTCCAGGCGGCGAGTCTTGTTGCGGCTGTAATTGGTGATCGGGCTGCCCCAGACCAGCGTGTTGGGCAGCAGGATCTGGATGCCGTCGACCTGTACGAAGCGCGTCATGAACAGGCCGATCTCGTCCACCGTGCCGGAACCCTGCCCGCCGATGGTCACGAATTCCCCCGCACGCACCGGCCGCAGCACCAGCAGCATGATGCCGGCGGCGAAATTCTGCAGCGTGCCCTGCAAGGCCAGACCGATGGCCAGGGCGGAAGCGCCCAGCATGGCCACCAGGCTGGCGGTCTGCACCCCCAGGCGGGCCAGCACGGCCAGCAGCACCACGATGCGCACCGCCCAGACCGTGACGCTGCGCACCATGGGTACGATGGTCGGGTCGATCCGGGGCGAACGAGCGGCCAAGTGACGCATCCAGCGGCCCAGCAGATTGGACACGGTCCAGCCGATGACCAGAATCGCCAGGGTCACGCCCAGATTGATCACAACGCCGCTGAGATCGGGCAGGCCGGACCAGAAAGCCTGAAGCTGTTCCATGAATGAAATCTCCTAGAGTGAAGCAGCGGAAACGATGATTTTACGTCGGCCCGGCCCCTGCTTTGGTCGAATCCCGGATCCGTGCCTGTCATGACCCGCTTATCCACGCGGATTGTGGACAATTCCATGGACAAGTCCCGGGAGACTGTGTTTTTCATTTACGAATCATAGGGATAGACCCATAGGCAGAAAAATGACCATTTCATGAACGCGACCGATCGCGCTGATTTATCCACGCAGCCTGTGGACAAATCCATGGACAAACATCGGGGAACCACGGGTTTCCCCTTAGTCTCAATCACTTAGGCGAAACGGTCGGAAATCACCCGGGATCGACCCAGTGTTCCTTGCGCGTGATGATGGGTATTGGCGCGCGCAAATGCCCCGCCGTCCCAGCGACCGATATAGTGGTCCGTTACATCACCCCAGGCGGCCGTCCATCCCCCGGCGGACGCCGAAGCATATCGATCAACCGCGCAGGCCCGCGGGCCGCGCGACGGAGACGAGACATGAAGCATTTCTTTCTGACGCGCCCCTTGCGCGCCCGGCTGGCCATGTCCACCCTGGCGCTGCTCCTGCCTACCCTGCTGGCCACCGGCGGCGTCCTGTGGCTGGCGCCGCAGATGCCGGCGAACCTGCGCAGCGGCCTGATCGGGCTGACGCTGGCAGCCGTCCTGCTCACGTGGCTGGTCTACCGCGTCCTGTTGCGCATGGTCCTGCACCCCTTGCGGGACGGCGGCCAGTTGCTGCACAAAATCGCCGCCGGCGACCTGACAACGCCCATCGAAGTCTGGACCCGGGACGAAATCGGTCAGTTGTTCCTGGGCCTGAAAAGCACCCAGGACAGCCTGCGGGCCATGATCACCATGGTGCTGGAACGCACCGGCCGCATGGTCCAGGGCGCGCGCGAGATCGCAGCCGGCAACCAGGACCTGAACGCGCGCACGGAACAGCAGGCGGCGGCCCTGCAGCAGACGGCCGCCGGCATCGAGGAACTGGCCAGCACCACCCGCCAGAACGCCGACAACGCCCGCGAAGCCAACCAACTGGCCGGCCAGGCCTCGGACGTGGCCACGGACGGCGGGCAGACCGTGGACACCTTGATCCAGACCATGGAAGGCATCTCGGAGGGTTCGCGCAAGATCGGCGAGATCGTCGGCGTCATCGACAGCATCGCCTTCCAGACCAATATCCTGGCCTTGAATGCAGCCGTGGAGGCCGCCCGCGCCGGTGAAGAGGGCTGCGGCTTTGCCGTCGTGGCGGCCGAAGTGCGGGCGCTGGCCCAACGCAGCGCCGCCGCCGCGCGGGAAATCAAGACCCTGATCGAACAGTCCGCCCTGCGCGTCGAGGACGGCTCGGCCCGCGTGCAGCAGACGGGCCGGACCATGCGGGACATCGTGGCATCGGTCCAGAAGGTGTCCGCCATCATGGGCGAGATCACCACCGCGACCGAGGAGCAATCCGCCGGCATCGAACAAATCCATCAGGCCATGTCCCAGATCGACACTGCCACGCGGCGCAACACCCAACTCGTGCAGCAGGCCGCCCGCGCCACCGGCCTGCAGGAACGCCTGGCCGACGAGGTGAAAGATTCCCTGGCCGTGTTCCGGCTGGGCATGACCGCTTTATCCACGCAGATTGTGGACAATTCCATGGACAAGTCCTGGGAGACTTGATTTCCCCTTTTCAGATCAATGGGATAGGGTCTGGGGTAAAAAAATGACCGATCCATGACAAGGACCGGCCACACACAATTATTCACTTCGCCTGTGGACAAGCCCATGGACAAACCTCGGGCTTTCCCTGATTTCAGCGCTGGGACAAAGAGTTACGCTGAATGGTTGATTTCTGTCCCCGGCTCATGGTGCCCGCCAAAGCCCTTGCGCATCGCGGACAGCACCTTGTTGGCGAACTCGGCATTGCCACGCGATTGAAAGCGCTCGAACAGCGCAGCGCTGAGCACCGGCACCGGCACGCCCTCGTCAATCGCCGCGTGCAGCGTCCAGCGGCCCTCGCCGGAATCGGACACCCGGCCGGCAAAGCCGTCCAGCCCCGGATCCGCCTGAAACGCCTGCGCCGTCAAGTCCAGCAGCCACGAACCGATCACACTGCCCCGGCGCCAGAGTTCCGCGATTTCCGGTAGATCCATGTCGTACTGATAGTGCTGCGGATCGCGCATCGGCGTGGTTTCCGCGTCGGTCGCATGATCGCTTTTGCCCACATTCGCATGGCGCAACAGATTGAAGCCCTCGGCGTAGGCCTGCATGATCCCGTACTCGATGCCGTTGTGCACCATCTTCACGAAGTGACCCGCCCCCGCCGGCCCGCAATGCAGATAGCCTTGTTCCGCCGTGCCTGCGCCGGTATCTGTGTTGGCGCTCATGCCTTCATTACGGCCCGGCGTGCGCGAAGCCGCGTCCCGGCCCGGAGACAGTGCCGCGAACACCGGATTCAGCCGCTGCACGGCCGTGGCGTCGCCGCCGATCATCAGGCAATAGCCACGCGCCTGACCATGCACGCCGCCGCTGGTGCCCACATCCAGGTAATGAATGCCCCGCCCCGCCAGCGCCTGCGCCCGCCGGATATCGTCGTGATAGCAGGAATTGCCGCCGTCGATGACGATGTCGTCCGCATCCAGCAACGGGGTGACCTGATCCAGCAGTTCATCGACCAGACCCGCCGGCACCATCAGCCAGACCGTCCGCGGGCGCGGCAGTTGCTCGACCAGATCGTTTAGGGAGACCGCTCCGATGGCACCGTCTGCGGTTAGGCGCGCCACTGCGTCTTCCTGTGGATCGTAGACCACGCAGTGGATGTTCTTGTCCATGAGGCGACGCACCATGCCTGCGCCCATGCGCCCCAAACCTACCATGCCGATTTGCATGTGAATCTCCGTGTTTTCTCAGCTGCCGGGCAGGCAGTTTGCATCAGCGAGATAGTACCGTCATCCCGGGGACTCTCTGAATGGGCTGTGATCTCTTTGTGAAGCGCCAGGGAGGCAGAGGGATACTGATTGGCCGCGTTTTTACCGGTTTATGGGCACAGTGAATGGTATGGTGATGGCGTGTGATGCGAGACGAATGCTTAGCTGCCTGTGCGGCAGCGAACCCCCGCTGCGCGGGTCCCCCCATTTATTCCACTTTCTCAGCTGCCTGCGCGGCAGCGAACCAGCACCCCGAACTGGATGAGCCGGTGCGCGTTTTCTCAGTTGCCTGCGCGGCAGCGAACAGGAAAAGGAATGTCACGCCCGGGCTTCTGCCTTTCTCAGCTGCCTGCGCGGCAGCGAACGAGCGACACGACCGACGTAGCGGTGATCGTCGTTTCTCAGCTGCCTGCGCGGCAGCGAACGCGAATGAAAAGCGCGACTGGCAAATGGATGATTTCTCAGCTGCCTGCGCGGCAGCGAACTTGACGTGTCCATTATTTGCTCCAATTGCGGGTTTCTCAGCTGCCTGCGCGGCAGCGAACCGGGCGTTCATTGCCGGCATGACTGCCGTCATTTTCTCAGTTGCCTGCGCGGCAGCGAACCACCGCGAAAACGCCGATCCGGTCAACTGGCGTTTCTCAGCTGCCTGCGCGGCAGCGAACCGTGGCCGATGGTTGCGCCCAGCGCGAAGCATTTTCTCAACTGCCTGCGCGGCAGCGAACACGGCACGCGCAAGCCCCACGGCACGCGCAATTTTCTCAGCTGCCTGCGCGGCAGCGAACTTGAATCATCGTTCCGTCCTTTTGGTGATCAGTTTCTCAGCTGCCTGCGCGGCAGCGAACACGGGCTGGACTACGGGCTTGCCTTGCTCGACTTTCTCAGCTGCCTGCGCGGCAGCGAACGCGGAAAAACGCCCGTCCACTATTGCCACACGTTTCTCAGCTGCCTGCGCGGCAGCGAACCGCTTGGCGCGCGTGCGCTTCAGACCTGGACGTTTCTCAGTTGCCTGCGCGGCAGCGAACGTTCGTCGCAGACATTTTTGCGATCGTTTCCGTTTCTCAGCTGCCTGCGCGGCAGCGAACCCGCCACGCGATGGTGCGCTGCTGGGCGGGGTTTTCTCAGCTGCCTGCGCGGCAGCGAACCGACTGGGAGCAGGTCGTTATTTCTCCTGGTTTTTCTCAGTTGCCTGCGCGGCAGCGAACGGTGTTCATGATGGATCTGGCGGAATGTCCAGTTTCTCAGTTGCCTGCGCGGCAGCGAACTTCGACGGACTGACGATGCACCTCATCAATACTTTCTCAGCTGCCTGCGCGGCAGCGAACAATATATCAAAGCGGCACGGGTGGCCGACGATTTTCTCAGCTGCCTGCGCGGCAGCGAACCGCGCCAGGGCCGCCCCAGGCGGTACGGGTGATTTCTCAGCTGCCTGCGCGGCAGCGAACGCGCTGAGGCCCTGGACGGGCTGCTCGCCATTTTTCTCAGCTGCCTGCGCGGCAGCGAACGATCTGGGAGACGGCCGTTTCATTGCTCTGACTTTCTCAGTTGCCTGCGCGGCAGCGAACGCCGCTGCGCTTCCAGATGCGGATCTCGTACTTTTCTCAGTTGCCTGCGCGGCAGCGAACCTTGCAAAACGACTCGATTTCCGCCCACGACGTTTCTCAGTTGCCTGCGCGGCAGCGAACTGGTGGCGTTGGTCATTGTTGCGAACGTGTATTTTCTCAGTTGCCTGCGCGGCAGCGAACTAGAGACAAAAGTTTCTAACTTATTGATTTGTTAAAGACCCCCAGCAGGAAAGCACGAAACACCCAAATTCTTGGGCGTTTCGTAACCTACTGATTAATAAAGGATTAGCAGGACCCCTTCAGAAAAGGGTCAGAACCAAGGCAACGTCGCCGTGCTGCTCAGACCATAGGTGTTGAACACCCCGGCGGCAGGCTGCGGTTCAGGTTCTCCTAATGCCAGGAACAGACAAAACCGCTGCCCCGTGCTGGCACTGCGCAACTGCGCATAGGGAAGGTCCGGCTGCCGTTCCACGCTATCGGGGATGGCCTGCGCCGCCTGCTCATAGGTTTCCCCTTTTCGGCGCATCCGCCGGTGACGCAGGCGGTCCACGCTAGTCTTGAACTGACGGCGCAGCAAGCGGCGATGCTGAGCGTCCTGTGGCACGGCGGACAGGGCCTCCAGTTCCACGTGATCACGCATCCCTCGCAACCAGTCGGTGGACAGCAAAGCATTCAAATCACTGTCGCTGCCATGGACCCGCATGACCTGCCCCAGGGTGCGCGGCTGCATGCTGTACTGGGGGAAACTGACGCCGATTGCATCCGTACCCAGCCCCACCAGGGCACGGTGGAACTTGGCATACAAGGCCCCCAGCAAGTGCGCCTGGCTGAACTCGGGGTCAGGCAGCAGCCTGACGTCGATGTAGTGAGTGCTCATGAGCATCACTTCCCGGCGTCGCCGAACACACCGCCCCGCACCAGCACCGCCATGACGAAATGCTGTTGCTCGATGTCGGGCGTCTTGTCCTTGAGCACCCAGTCGTCGAACAGGTTATAGAAATCGAGGCTGGGCTTGACCTTGGGCTGACGGTAGGCCGTGCCCTGCGTCGTGACGGAGCCATACGGCTCCACCGCGATCGGTCCCAGCGTATCCGCACCGTTATACCAATCATCAATCGTACGAATGGCATTGCCCAGCTTCTGGGAGTGAATCGCTGCGGCCCCGTCCACGTCATAGAGCGTCTTGCTCTTGTCACCCCGACCGCGCTCCAGCACCAGCTCTTGGGAGGGAAAGACCTCTTGCCCCGCACCCAGCCGTGCAAAAGCGGTGACCTGCAGCAGGACGTGCCGCTTGCCTGCCAACCCGTCCGCGATCAAGGCTGCCACAGCATCCCGATCCGCCTGTGCGCCACCCGCATCGAAATGCCTCAGGCTCAGGGACAAGGCATCGAAAGTCCAGCTCTGCGTGGGCTGACCGCGTTCAAGCAAGGACACGATCACACGAACTTCTTCGGCACCGACCCGGTTGCGCCACAGGAAACGGCCGCTGGCAAGGTTATGGGCATACCGACGCGCCAGCTCAGCGAAGCCCAGGGTTTCAACATACTCGCTGACCACTTGCTGTAGTTTGGCCTCGTATTCCGCGCTATTGCAGGCGGAAGGCTTGCCGGTTCCCGGCAGCACACGCAGCGTGAAACTGACTTTCAGCGTGTCCGCACTGGCCGGCAACGCAGCTACATCCACGGTCTGCAGATTCGGGTTTTCGATGGCGGCATTCAGCTTGATCTGATCCTGCTCGGCAGCCTTCAAGCGATTGGAAATGGTGCCGCGCACCGATTTTTCTTTGAGCCCGACGGCGGGCCATTGCGCAGCGTGGGCCTGATCATCCCACGTACCTGCGGCGAACAGGGCATCGGACGGGTCCAGCTTGCGTTCGAAGGCAAGGACGGAAGCGGTCTTCAAGGACATGGCAGATTTCCTTTCCAGATGAATAGTGGGTTGCAATCAAAGGGTTTCCGCGCTCATCGGCGGATGGGATGGATATTCGTCGTCGTCCACCGGCAGGGGTTCATAGCCGTTGCAGCAGCGGTACAGGCCGTCGTCGTGGGATTCGCCCCACCACAGCAGATCTCGTATCCTTTGCAGGCGATGCGGACTGATCCATTGGCCGATGGAATACACCCCTTCCACGAACCGGAACGGCGTACTCTGATCCCGTGCGTTGGCGACCTGCCCGCCGGCATACAACTCCGACAAAGCGGCATAGCCCACGGGAATAGGCACGATCCAGCCGGCCCCCTCGGGCCGATCATGAGTCCAGACGACGCGATCTTTTTCGTTCCGGCTGCTGCGATAATTGAAACGTGACAGATCCAGCCAGGCATCCAGCGCGGTCGTATCCGGGGTCTGCAGCCGCAGTTGCTCCAGGCGCTGCTGCAACAAGTCGTCCCGACCGACCAGCGTAAAGCCCGGCAGCCACTGACGACGCAAGCGCCGAAACAGCGCATGCCGTTCCTCTTCCTGATCAGGCCAACCGATCAGTGTCGGCGTGACTCGAACACCAGGCCCGGATTGCGGCGGCAGCACCGAGCCACCGGCAATCCGCATGGTGCCCACCATGTCCCGAATCGCCCAGGCGGTTTCTTTGCGGAGCGCCTCATCGCTTTGGAACAAGAGGTGCGTCTCGCCTGGTTGTTTGACCATTTTCAGTTGGAACACCAGGGTCAGGTCCAGATGGATGCGGCCCTCTTCGACAATGGCGGCCGTGCTGCCGTCCTTGTCTACTGGATTACGGCTCAGACGGAAGGTCCGGACATAGCCGTCCTGGGTCTGTTCCTGGTGCCAATGGCAGATCACGCCGACCTTTTCCAGCTTGAGCGGGATATCCGCCGCGGCCAACTTGCGCCCCAAGGCCCACATGAAGCCCAGAAAGGCTGTCATGGACGGAAAGCCATGGGTCAACGGGCTGGAAATCGCATTGGCATTCTGGACACGCACATGCGGCAAAACCAGCAAGCCATCGGGTTCTCGGTCTGTCAAGCTCATACCGTGCCCCTCCGCGTCGGAATGTAATGTGGCGCATCCAGATCGGTCCGTAACCCATGCAAGTCACGCGCCCAACCGATCTCGTCCTCATCCAGCAACAGTTCTTTTTTCCAATGGCGGTATTCGACTTCGCCGACGTAGCTGAACTTGGTTTTGAGCCGCTCGTTCAGCCAATTGCCGAAGCGGTGGCCGATCTTCGCCGGCCAGTCCATGAAGAGCCAATCGCTGCGGAATTCTTCGTCTTTTTCAGCGCGCCAGGGGTCGAGCCAGAGCCGCTCTTCATGAGCCAGTACGCAGCGGGGATCCGCCGTCCAGCCCTTGGGCAAACTACGGCGGATTTCGCTTGCCATAGCCACTAACTCATCGATCAAGCGGTTCACATAATCGTTCACCCGATCACGGGTTTTCGCATTGGGCGGTGGGTCTTTTTCTAGAAAATACAGGAATGCCTGGACGGTCCCTCTGACATTCCCATAGCGCATCAACACAGGACCAAAGACGGAAGTCACGCTCCAGAGTTGACGCGGTACGCTCGAATCCCATTGGGGCGGCAGAGAACCCAATAGATAGCTGATCCCCCCTCGTTCCGAATTCAGTTGAGAGATATTTTGAGGCTTGGTACCGCCCAGCTTGCGCACCGCCAATGCGGGGTAGTCACGGACAGCGTCCTCATGCTCCCTGCCCTCTCGCCGCGCCGCCCGAGCAGCTTTGTTGGCTTCGCCAAACCGATCTTCCTGCAGAATTTCATGGACGGACTGTGCCAAGGACGTCGCGTATAAAGGGGCCAGCAGGTGATAGTGCGCATCATCGGCAGCATCCTCACCTGTCAGCCAATACATCTGCTTGGACAGGGTATGGCTTGCCACGCCTTCTTCACGGGCCTGCACCAGGCTGACGAATGCCGCTTGCCACTCCCGTGCGCGAGTCTCGTCATCGCTCAACGCCTGGACAGCCGCCGGGTCATCCTCCAACAAGCGATCCAGCAACACGCGACCATCCACTTCCAGTTTCAAGAATTTATAGACGTCCAGCGCCGCCGCATTGCCGACCACGTCGCTGGCAAATCCATCACCCAGCAGGTGACTCCCCACCACCGGATGAGGCGCCATCCTGGACGGATCCACATAGAGATTGGTGCCTCGTGCATCGGGATGAACCGCCTTGAGCGCATGCGTCACCGCCTGAATCTGGCGGACACGGCGGGCGGCATCTTCCAGCCAAGCTGCGGGCTGGTACTGAGCGGCCAGTTCTTCCCGCTTCGGGTCTTCCTCCGGCAGCTTTGAGAGTTTGGTTTGCAGGCGATCGTTGAGAAAAATGGTGATCGCGTCACGGATGCGATGAATTCGTCCTGCTGGGTCTTGTGCTTCCGACATGAATCCTCCAACATAGAGCCGTTTCCATTAGACTACCACTGTTTCCACGACTCTTTAAAAATCGATCTACTGCAATAAGTAGCTGAGAAAACTGTATCCAAGACTCTCTTGCTACAGCCATGCTTTCTGCCGCACAGGCAGCATCCCGAATCCCGGTAAACGGTATAAAATGGTATCCACATGACCATCCAGTCCTTTCTCTGCGAGGAGACTCGGTGTCTGTTCATGACGGGCAGCACTCGCCGCTTCACCAACTTTCAACAAGCAGCTGAACGTAAACTGGCACAACTGGATGCTGCAGTCACATTGGATTTTTTGCGCAGCCCGCCCGGCAATCGGCTTGAAAAGCTGACGGGCGACCGGCAGGGGCGCCACAGCATCAGAATCAATGCGCAATGGCGCATCTGCTTTATCTGGACAGACGAGGGGCCGACAGAGGTCGAGATCGTGGACTATCACTGACGGGCTCCCTCTCTAGAAATGGAAACACACTTCGATAAAAGGACTCCGACATGATCAAAAACGGCATGCGCCCTGTGCACCCGGGCGAGATCCTGCGCGAGGACTACCTGATTCCCCTGGGAATGAGTGCCAACGCGCTGGCCCGCCATTTGCTTGTCCCCGCTTCTCGCATCAACGATATCCTGCTCGAACGGCGCGGCATCACGGCCGATACGGCGCTGCGCCTGAGCCGCTATTTCGGTGGCGACGCACAATCCTGGCTGAACCTTCAGGCCACTTTCGACCTGCGGACCGCAGAACTGAACCCGGAACTGCAGGCGACGTTGGAAACACTCCAACCTATCGAGTCCGTCCCAGCGTAAGCGGCTGCTTGGCGACTCAACCTTCATTCCCATTACCCCTTCACCGAAAACCCCAGCGCCGGATGCCAGCGCCAGCCTTCCTGCTTGGCGGGCAGCGTCGCGCGCGCATAGCGCAATGCGAACACATCCAAGGGCAAATCCAGCGCCTCGGCCTGGTCCGTCATACAACGCGCCAAATCTTCCTCCACGCTCCAGCAACTGATCCCATCACCCTGCACTGCTTCATCCGGCACATCCGCACGGAGATTGGCATCGATGGGCACATAGAGCCCCTGGAATTTCCGCTCCCCCTCCTCTACTCGGCACAAATAGGGCGCATCGTCCTCATCAAGCCGCCAGACCACCTCCACATCGGGACGGGGTTGATCACGGAACGGCTGCGCCTGCTGCACGAAAGCGGTCAGCCACGCACAGTCCCGCATCCAGAAACTGGTCGCATTCAATCGATGAACATCATCTGGCTCACCAGGCGGCAACATCTGGTGCTCCATGCGGACATGCTCAAGATCGACCAGATTGCCGGTGGGCTGACGCTCTGATGACGTGCGGGCGACGGTCCGTGGCTGTGCGTCGATCGGCACGCACTGATCGCCATCCAGCCAGGGGGCCAGCAGCGCCGTCAGGCGATGGGGCCGCAATGGACAATCCAGGGTCTCAAAACCCGGCCGACAAAAGGCAGGCTGGCCTGGCTGGTCGAAATGCTTCAGATTGGTATCGCACACCAGCAGGTTAGGCTGCGATGCAACCTTGTCGCGGCGATGGCGCCATACCCGGCCCGCAAGCTGGATCAACGATCGCATCGAGGAGGGCTCAACCACAGCCCAGTCATAATCGTGATCTCGGCCAACCTCCGTCACAGGCGAACCCAACACAACAAACAACTGATCCTGGGCCTCAACAGCATCAATCCGCCGCCGCACGTCGGGCATGTCAAACACCGCCGCTTCCTGTCGCCGATCCAGGGTCGTATCCAGCAGGTGCTCGATCCAGGACCGCAGGAACAAGGGAAACTGGGAGTGGTAAACGCACAGATGGATATGCACGCCCGGGGGTGCTCCCAGGCTGAACAGGGCCAGGGCCACATCGAACAAGGGTTCGATGTTCGCCATGCGGATCAGACCGAAGCTGATCCGCTTGCCGCTGTGCGGGTCTTTGACACCGTGCACGGCATGCAAACTCAAGGCGGCATCCCGCAGCACACCGGCAAAAGCCTTCCGGCGGCCTGCTTGATCCGAACCACCCAACACACCATGCAGCGGCAGCAGACGCGCCCGACGCCGCACCGCCTGCTCGCCCAGCCGCTGCGCACGTTTGGCGGCAAACGTCTGATGCGCCTGACTGAACGATCCTTCATCTGGACAATCCGCGTGGGTTTGCGCGAACTCATCGACCCACAGGCAACACACGGCGGGCGCTTCGGACGGTCGAACTCCGCGATTGCGTTGATACCAGCGACGGCCCTCCAGATACGCGGTGAACAGCCCCTGAATCAGGGCGGGCGGCAAGGTCGCGGAGGACACCAGGACACGCGTGCCCAGCAAGCCCGCCCAGTGCACCAGACGCGCCAGCGCCGGCAGATCGGCCAGATCGAAGTCATCCGGCTCATCCAACACCAGATCCCCCGTCATCAAGCGCAGCATGGGCACGATCTGACGGCCGCCGCGCAGCCCCTCCGTCGCCGGTGTCAGATGATCAACAGTACACACCAGCAAAGGTGCGCTCAGAAACCGGCGGACGCCGGCCTCTTTCCCCAGATGGTCCAATACCGGGTGATGCTCATTGCCCTCGTAAACAATATGGGTCGTCTCATCCAGCAGAGACTGCCGAGAGGCGGAACCGCTGTCTTCGGCCTGCTGCGCGTAATACTCAAACAGTTCACGATTCGCCGCGCCCCCGACCCGAATGGCCAGCTCATCATCCGACAGGCCCAAGTCCTTTTGAAAGCTGCGCCCGGTTTGCAGGGTCAGCGTGCGCAGACCCACGGCAAAAGCACATCGCAAGCCCACGGCAGGGTCGGCCAGCGCATTCATGACCCGGGCGTTTCCCAAGGTCTTGCCGCAGCCGGTCGAGGCCATATTGACGATGAAAGCGCCCTGTTCCGCCGCACGTGCACGCACCCCGGCGGCCAGATCGGCCGCCTTGTCCTGCCAGCGAAATGCCGGGTTCTGACTGCGTTTTTTCAGCCCACGATGCCCGATCAGGTGGCTCAGATCCCGCGTCAAGATCGGCAGCGAATGCACAATCCGGCCCGCATGCAGTTCGACACCCAGCAGGTGCTCGTCCAACGGCTGCAGCGGGGCCCCCGTCTCACGCCGGGTATTGGCCCACAAAGGGAAATCCTGCTCCCCCTTGACCCGATCCCCATCTGCCTCCAGGCTGGAATAGTGATGGTCTCCCAGCATCAAGGCTAGGCGCGACACATGCATGATGTAGGGATCACCCAGGCAATCCGCCAGCGTCGGCAGATCCTGCAGCAAGTCCCGTGCGATACGGGCGGCCCGCTTGCGCCATTTCTCTGTCCTGACCGGCAACCCCCCGGGGAATTCCCAATCCGGCGAGGTCTTTCTGCGTTTTTTCGGCGCTACGAGCGGTTCACACCACGGCTCATTCCAATCCGCATCAACCTGGCTCAGGACGGCATCCAGCGTGTGGCCGCTCAGCCCTCGGGGTGATCGGCCATGCCATAAATGAGTCGATTCAGCGGACTCGCTCGCGCTGAGAGGGACAGCAGGCAGGCGATGGTGCGTCAACACCAGCCAGGCCACCGCCTGAGCCAAAGGCGGCAATCCCCCGCCCGTTGAGGCGAACGGTTTGTTGCCGTCCGCCGCTGGATCCAGGCCATCACGCAGCAGGCGACTATTCTGGTAGTCCAGCCAAGGGGCCTCGAAGCGGGCGCCATCGACACCGTCCTCACCTGCTTCTGTCAGGCGCTGCAACCAGGCCGCGTCATCATCCTGGCTGACAAATGCCTGGAACAAGCGCACGGAGACCCATTCATGGCGGTAGCGATTCCTTTCCCTGGATCCTTTGTTTTTCAGCCGATCCTGGAAGGACTGCGTCGCCTTGCCCAGATCGTGCAATAACGCGGCCAGAGCGGCGATCCTACGGATCGTCCGCAGACTATGCCAATCATTTTCATCATGACGCCGCAACACATCGTGGGTGGTCGTATCCGTCGGCACAGCGCCTTCGACATTGAACTGCCGCGCATCGCCGACGATCCACAGCAGTTCACTATGATCCCGCCCCCGGATCCAGTGACAGGCCACCGCCGTGTTCTTGCGCGCCGACTGGCGCAGCAGTTTCCTCAGAGTATCCAGGCCGGCCCGAGTGATCGCGGTCTGCCAGGTCCGATCGCCCCGCCGCTCGGCAAACTGGTCCAGAATCCGGCGTGTTTCCGTCAAGGCCCGCTTGCTGCATTGGGAAACCAGCAGGACATTCATGCGTCGCCCTTCTGGTCTGAAGCAGTGGTTTGCCGGGCCATCGTCACGGCGATTTCCTTGACCGTATCGATCATGAAATCCAGGGACTCGCTGCGCGTCAGCGATTCGATGCAGTTGCGGCGGAACTGCTGCTCATCATCACCCCGCATTGCAGACAGAAAGGCCTGCGGCAGAATGCAGGCGTCCTTCACCAGATCCGCTACGTCGAACACCAGGCCGCCGCGCCGCGTCTTGCCATGCAACACGGCCAAGCCATGCGGTAAGCCCAGCACCCAGCACGCGGTGGCGCCCAAGCCATAGGCCAGATAATTGCCGTGATCCAGAAAGCGATTGGCGGGATCGGTGCCAGCCCCGCGCTTGGCCCGGGTGAAATCCTCGCCATAGCCAACCGCATCAACCGCCATCTTGAACAGCGCCTTGGTGAGCCTGGCTTCCTCGGTCAGCAAGTCGACCGTTTCGTCAGCCATATCCACACGCCGCACACTCTGGGCCAGCAAACCGTCCAGCCGCGTGACGTTTACATTGAAGCCGGCCTCTTTCAAAGCCGCCTGGCGCCATTCCTCGCCCAAGCGCTGGATGCGGAATTTCTGCAAAGCCTTGGCAGCAGCCAGCCTGCGAGTGTCATCAAACCAGAACCCCACCCACGCCTGCAAGTATTCTGTGGGCCGATATTCGCTTTGCGGACTGAGCCAGGCGACCTCGACATCGACTTCGTTCGCGGAGAACAAAGGTGTCCCGCCGCCTCCGCAAAATCCCACCAGCACGCCGGCCTTGGCCAGTTCTCGCATGGCAGCCTGGGTGATGGAAGTCCCCGTCCCCAGCAAAATGCTGGTGGTGTTGGCGATCGGGATGTTCCAGTACAGAGAACGCTTGCCCGCGTCGGTGACATATTCGACGCGACCACCGTTGACCAGCACCCGGCAATGCTCCAGGTAGTAGATATTGGCCCGCTTGGAGTGCAGGATCGTCTTGAGATCAGAAGCTGCGATATCGTCCATGCTTCTTTATGTAACATTGAAATGCAGAACATGGACGAAAGTACGCGTCAAAATAGGGGATTTCCATGTATGCGGGCAAGCGGCGCACGATCTTTCAGGATCGTCTTGCAAAGGAAGTCCTGACTGCGTTTGCGGGCCGTGTGTTGCCGTTCGACCTGGCTGCTTCTCAGGCTTATGCGGACCTGATGGCGCGCGCGAAGGCGGCGGGCCGTGCGATTGGCACCGCAGACGGCTACATTGCTGCGACGGCTGCAGCCCCCGGTTTGATGATCGCAACGCGCAACACCAGTCCGTTTGAGGCCGCTGAGCTTCCCACCATCAACCCCCGGCTCTGCAAGCAATGAGGAAAGAGCGGCGTCGCTCTTTGCTGGGTCTACCCCCGCTGCGCGGGAGCTCGGCACTAGCGCCTCAACCTCTCCCCGCTCCCAGCACACGCCGCACAAACACCACGCACATCAGCACAAAAGCCAACAGACCGATCCCGGTCGCAACCGATGCAAACCCGGGCCCCGCCACGGCCAGCGGCGCATCGCCGCCGCCAGAGGCCATGGAACCCACGATCACGATCGCCAGCACGACGCCCACCAGACTCTCGCCCACGATCAGGCCCGAGGCGAACAGCGTGCCGGTGCGCTCGCTGGCCTGCTCAAGCCGGGCCGGATCAGCACCCGCCGATAGCGCCTGAGCGCGGACACGGCTCCGCGCGAACCACGAAATCAAGGCGCCCACGAACAGTGCCGTGGCCACCGTGGGCGGCAGGTAGACGCCCATGGCCACCGCCAGCGGCGGGACGCGGAACCGGCTAACTCGGCCCAGCACCCAGTCGAAGACGATCAGCGCGGCGCCCACCAGCACCCCGATGCGGATGTACGTCCAGTCCAGAGTGTGGCTGAACAGGCCCTGCGCAATGGTGATCATGAGCGAGGCCTGCGGCGCGGCCAGCGCCTGGGCGGGGTCCATGCTCTCGCGCGGCAGGCTGCCAATGAAGCCGTACGCTTCGTAGAGCAGCTCCAGCACCGGCGGAATCGTCACCGCGCCGATCACGCAACCGATGATCAGTGCGATCTGCTGCCGCCAAGGCGTCGCATGCACCAGCCAGCCTGTCTTCAAGTCCTGCAAGTTGTCGTTGGAAATCGCCGCCACGGCGACGACGACCGAGGTGCAGAACAGCGCCAGCGCCGTCATGAAGCGCACGGATTCCGGGTTACCCAACAAGTCCTGCGCCTGGCCGATGCCGATGAAGATCATGGACGAGGCCAGGATGGCGATCACCGCGATCCCGGAAATCGGGCTGGCCGACGAACCGACCAGGCCTGCCATATAACCGCACGCAGCCGCCACCAGGAAACCGAAGACAAAGGCCAGCACGACGCCGGCCACCACCAGCGTCCAGGCGGCCAATGTGGGCAGACCGGAGTCCACGACGAAAGACTGGAACGTCGCGCCCAGCAGCACAATCATCAGCAGCGTCAGCTTCAACAACAGCCCGGGCGACAGATCGGTGTCTCTGCGATCCTGCCCGGATTCTCCCGACCCGCGCTTCAGCACCGACAGCGAAATCCGCATCCCCTCGACCATG
This sequence comes from Castellaniella hirudinis, assembly GCF_042651965.1. Classification (NCBI taxonomy): domain Bacteria; kingdom Pseudomonadati; phylum Pseudomonadota; class Betaproteobacteria; order Burkholderiales; family Alcaligenaceae; genus Castellaniella; species Castellaniella hirudinis. The sequence continues at coordinate 107,505 of NZ_JBHSDY010000005.1, read as the reverse complement.
GGCTTGATCAGCGTCAGCAGCGTCCAGACCGCCGCCACGGCGATCATGCCGGCGCCGATCAGACGCACCTTGGAAACCCAGATGCCGGTGGCAAAGCTCGCCAGGCTGGCGCCGTCGGGCATGGGCGTGAGCCACGTCAGCCAGGGCACCGCCACGCCCCAGGACAACACCACGCCCAGCAGCATCGCCACCCCGCCGACGATACCGACGAGATAGCCCGCACCGACCAGAGCAAAGGACAGCCCCAGAGGCAACTGAAAGACGGCGCGCCCCATGCTGAACCAGTAACTGACGCTGTCGCCAGCGACGCGCAGCCCGCCCGTCAGCAGACTGAAACTGCCCGCCAGCGCCCCGCCCAGCATGATCTCGCGCAATCCGCCGGACTGCCGGGCTGCCGCCCCATCTGCACCCTCCTGCTTCTGCCCGACTTTCAGTATCTCGGCGGCGGCCACGCCTTCTGGATACGGCAGGTCACTGTTGACGACCAGCGCGCGCCGCAGCGGCACGGTGAACACCACACCCAGAATCCCGCCACAGGCGCAGATCATGGCGGTTTGCAACAGGGGGAACCCGGTCCAATACCCCATCATCAGCAGCGCCGGCAGCACGAAAATGACGGCGGACAAAGTGCCCGCCGCAGACGCCTGTGTCTGGACGATGTTGTTCTCCAGGATATTGGAGTCCCGGAACGCCCGCAGCACCGCCATGGAAATCACCGCTGCCGGAATCGAAGACGCGAAGGTCAGTCCCACTTTCAGGCCCAGATAGACGTTGGACGCGGTGAATACCAGGGTGATCAAAGTACCCAGAATCACACCCCGGAGGGTGAGTTCCTTCAGCGAAGCGTGGGGTTCGGGCATGATGGAGGCGATCCTTGCGGAGAGAGGGGTCTGCGTATTGTATCGATCCGTAGCAGTCTCTATGAAGCAGCACGCTTATCGAGGTAGGAGTATTTTTAGCTGCCGCGCAGGCAGCTGAGAAACGGCACTGCCGGGGGCGCCACGATGACCAGCCGTTTGCTGCCGCGCAGGCAGCTGAGAAATACAGCGAGGCCGGGTACGTCTGGAATGCGGAGTTTGCTGCCGCGCAGGCAGCTGAGAAAGCCACATTCCCGCGCGCCCGCACGACCACGACGTTTGCTGCCGCGCAGGCAGCTGAGAAAATTTCCCATACCGATGAATCCACGCCCCGCGCGTTCGCTGCCGCGCAGGCAGCTGAGAAATACAAGATCATCCGCGATATGCGGGCCGAGGAGTTTGCTGTCGCACAGGCAGCTGAGCAGACATTGAACGGCGTGATCGCATCGCTGGCGATGTGTGCTGCCGCGTGGCAATAGCACGTACTCCTGCGAAGTCGGGCGGGATTGCTCTTCTTTAGCTGCCTGTGCGGCAGTGAACCCATCATCGATGAGCGGCTGCAGCGCCTGCTCTTTCTCAGTTGCCTGTGTGGCAGCAAACTCCGCACTATGGATCATTTCGCTGGACCGCGTTTTCTCAGCTACCTGCACGGCAGCAAACAACTACGCCTACAGCGGCGGCGCCATGGGCCATTTCTCAGCTGCCTGTACGGCAGCAAACACGAGCGAGAAGTTCAACAATGGCCGCACGAATTTCTCAGCTGCCTGCGCGGCAGCAAACCGATGCCACGGGCGACACATCCCCGATTTACTTTTCTCAGTTGCCTGCGCGGCAGCAAACAAGAAGAAACCCGAGCGCAACGCCATCAGCGATTTCTCAGCTGCCTGCGCGGCAGCAAACACGGCCATGCCACCGGCGTCCTGGGTTTTGCTTTTCTCAGCTGCCTGCGCGGCAGCAAACATGCGTGTCGACACGCTCGATGAGATCGCTACTTTCTCAGCTGCCTGCGCGGCAGCAAACATGTCCGGCAGCCGGACTACGAGATCCGGATCTTTCTCAGCTGCCTGCGCGGCAGCAAACAAATGTCGAGCGGCGGCTACACCGGCGACGGCTTTCTCAGCTGCCTGCGCGGCAGCAAACCAGGCGCTGTTTGCGGCGTTGCGGCGCTTGATTTTCTCAGCTGCCTGCGCGGCAGCAAACGCTATGGCCAGCGCCAAAGGTTCGTCCCCAAGTTTCTCAGCTGCCTGCGCGGCAGCAAACCCGATGGACTGGGCGTTCTTTTTCGATCCCCTTTTCTCAGCTGCCTGCGCGGCAGCAAACTCGGCCTCATCGGTCTGAAAGCACAGGATCTGTTTCTCAGCTGCCTGCGCGGCAGCAAACGGTGCGGGCGTCGCCCCGGCCTGGCCCGCTGGTTTCTCAGCTGCCTGCGCGGCAGCAAACTCCGGCGTTGTGAATACGCGCACCACGCCGCTTTTCTCAGCTGCCTGCGCGGCAGCAAACGAGGCTTTGCCGGTCATGACGAAGTCGGTCAATTTCTCAGCTGCCTGCGCGGCAGCAAACGCAAACGCGGAGCGCGACTATCAAATGGACGATTTCTCAGCTGCCTGCGCGGCAGCAAACTAGAACAAAAATCCCCTAACTCATTGTTTCCTAATGGCACCTACCCTTTCTGCCCCTTTATACCCAAATTTCCAGGCCGTCCCTAAGTCATTGATTTCTCTATCATCCACACAAACCCGAAAAAAAAGGGCTCTCAGAGGCAGTCTCCCAGACGGGCCCACCCCCTGACACCCTCCACCCCATTGAACGATAATACGGTTCTCCCCGTTCCACCCCCACGCCACACCTCACCCATGCCCACCCAAGATCTCTCCGGCCACACCCCTATGATGCAGCAGTACCTCCAGCTCAAAGCCCAGGCCGGGTCGCATCTGCTGTTCTACCGCATGGGCGACTTCTACGAGATGTTCTACGACGACGCGGAACGCGGGGCGCGGCTGCTGAATCTGACGCTGACCAAACGCGGCACGTCCAATGGCGCGCCGATCCCGATGGCGGGGGTGCCGCATCACGCCATGGAAGGCTATCTGGCGCGGCTGGTGGCGCTGGGCGAATCCATCGCCATCTGCGAACAGATCGGCGACCCAGCTGCCAGCAAGGGGCCGGTGGAACGCAAGATCGTGCGCGTGGTGACGCCCGGCACGCTGACGGACGACGCGCTGCTGCCGGCCGACGATGACCGCCGGATCGCGGCCTGGATCGGCGGGCGCGGCCACGGACGCGAGACCGTGGGCCTGGCCTGGATGAACCTGGCCAATGGCGACTTCAAGGCCTGCGAATCGACGCAGGAACTGCTGGACGCGGAACTGGGCCGCATCGCGCCCGCTGAACTGGTCTGCACGGAACAGGCGGACATGCAGGCGCTGGACGCCGCCGGGCTGGACGCGGCGATCAGCCGGGTGCCGGACTGGCACTTCGAGACCGACGGCGCGCGCGACACGCTGCTGCGTCATTTCGGGGTGAACGACGTGGGCGCCTTCGGGCTGGACCATCTGCCGCTGGCGATGCGGGCGGCGGGCGCGCTGCTGCGCTATGTCGGGGCGACGCAGTCCCAGGCGCTCAGCCACGTGCACAGCCTGGCGGTGGACGCGGGCGGCGACTATGTGGTGCTGGACCCGGCCACGCGGCGCAATCTGGAAATCACGGACACGTTGAACGGCGGCGATGGGCCGACGCTGTTCAGCACGCTGGACCACGCCCGCACGCCGATGGGCAGCCGCCAATTGCGCCGCTGGCTGCAGGCGCCGCTGCGCGACAATCCGCAGGCTCGCGACCGCCAGGACGTGATCACGCAACTGCTGCAGGCCCCGGACGCCGACGGCGCGCTGCGCGCCCTGCGCGACGCGCTGCGGCCGCTGCCCGATCTGGAGCGCATGGCGACCCGGCTGGCGCTGGGCACGATCCGGCCGCGCGAACTCGCCAGCCTGCGCGATGCGCTGGGAGGGCTGGACACGCTGGCGCAAGACACCGCGTCGGCCTTCAATGCTCAAGGGCTGCTGGCCGACTGCCTGCATGACGTGCCCGTGGACCCGGCGCTGCACGCGCTGCTGGACGGGGGCATCGCCGCCGAACCCGCCCTGATGGTGCGCGACGGCGGGGTGATCGCCCCGGGCTACGACACGGAGTTGGATGAACTGCGCCAATTGGCGGGCGACAACGGCGCCTTTCTGCTCGAGGTCGAATCCCGCGAACGGGAGCGCACCGGCATCGCCAACCTGCGCGTGGAATACAACCGCGTCCACGGCTTTTTCATCGAGGTCTCGCGCGGCCAGGCGGACAAGGTGCCGGACGATTACCGCCGCCGCCAGACGCTGAAAAACGCGGAACGCTACATCACGCCCGAACTGAAGGCCTGGGAGGACAAAGTCCTGTCGGCCCGGGATCGCGGCCTGGCGCGCGAAAAACTGCTGTACGAACAGATCCTGGCGCAGGCGGCGGAACACGCGGCGGCCCTGGCGCGCAGCGCGGCCGCGCTGGCGCGGATCGACGCACTGGCCGGGCTGGCCCATCATGCGCGCGCCCACGGCTGGGTGGCGCCGGAACTGTCCGACGACATCTGCCTGGACATCGAGGCGGGCCGCCACCCGGTGGTGGAACACAGCATTGAATCGTTCACCCCGAACGACTGCCGCATGGGCGAGGAACGCCGCATGCTGCTGATCACAGGGCCGAACATGGGCGGCAAGTCCACCTATATGCGTCAGGTGGCGCTGATCGCGCTGCTGGCGCGCGCCGGCAGCTATGTGCCGGCCACGCGGGCCAGGATCGGCCCGGTGGACCGCATCTTCACGCGCATCGGCGCGGCCGACGACCTGGCGGGCGGACGCTCGACCTTCATGATGGAGATGATGGAGGCGGGCGTGATCCTGGGGGCGGCCACGCCGCGCAGCCTGGTGCTGATGGACGAAATCGGCCGCGGCACCTCCACCTACGACGGCCTGGCGCTGGCCTGGGCCATCGCCCACCGGCTGCTGACGCACAACCGCGCCATGACGCTGTTTGCCACGCACTATTTCGAGATGACCCGGCTGCCTGAAAGATCCCACGGCGTGACGAACGTCCACCTGGCGGCGGCCGATGCTCCCGACGGCGTGGTCTTTCTGCACGAAGTCCGCCCCGGTCCGGCCAGCCAGAGCTACGGCCTGCACGTGGCGCAGCGCGCCGGCATCCCGCCGGTGGTGATCCGCCACGCGCGCAAGGAACTGGCCGAACTGGAAGCCCGCAACCGGGCGGAATCCCAGTTGGGGCTGTTCGTGCAGCAGACCGAGGATGAATCCGGCGGCGACCCCGACGCACCGCTGCGCGCCGCGCTGCAGGCGCTGGAACCCGACAGCCTCAGCCCGCGCGAAGCGCTGGAACTGATCTACCAGATGCGCCGCGATTTTCTCTGATCTATACGGCAACCCGGCCTGAACACCGGGCTACCCCGGCCCGCCGCCCTGCCCCCCTCACAGGACACCCGCCATGCATACCGCCATTCCCGATATCGACCAGCCCACACCCCTGCTGGGCGGCCTGACGCCCCAGGAATTCATGCGCGACTACTGGCAGAAAAAACCGCTGCTGGTGCGTCAGGCGATCCCCGGTTTCCAGCCGCCGGTCACGATTCGCGACGTGCACACGCTGGCCCGCCGCGACGAGGTCGAATCCCGCCTGATCACCCACGGAGACAAGGGCTGGTCGCTGAAGCACGGGCCGTTTCGCCGCCTGCCGCCCGCCACGCAGCCTAACTGGACGCTGCTGGTGCAGAGCGTGGACCTGCACGATGACGCCACGGCCGCGCTGATGCGGCAGTTCCGCTTCATTTCCGACGCCCGGCTGGACGACCTGATGATCAGCGTCGCCACCGACGGCGGCGGCGTCGGTCCCCACTTCGACAGCTACGACGTGTTTCTGCTGCAAGGCCATGGCCGGCGCCGCTGGCGCACCAGCCAGCAGGCGGACCGCAGCCTGGTGCCGGGGCTGCCGCTGAAGATCCTGGCCGACTTCCAGCCGGACGCCGACGACATCCTGGAACCGGGCGACATGCTGTACCTGCCCCCGCATGCCTGCCACGACGGTGTGGCCATCGGCAACGACTGCATGACGCTGTCCATCGGCTTCCGCGTCCCCAGCCAGGCCACCCTGGCCCGCGGCCTGCTGGAAGCCGCCGCCGACCAGGTCTCGGCCCAGCACCTGGGCGATCCGGGCTTGTACGGGCAGCCCGGCCTGCCCGGCCCGGATCTGGCCGCGCTGTACACCGACGCCGGCACGCCCGCCACCCGGACGCCGGCGGCCCTGCCCGATGCGCTGGTGGGGGCGACGCTGGAAACGCTGTCCAGGATCCGCCTGGATCGCGCCGTGGCGGCGCGCTTCCTGGGCCAATGGCTGACGTCCCTGCCCGACAGCGCCCTGTTCGATCCGGCTGACGATCCGCCGGCGTTGAGCGCGGGAATCCCGGCGTCGGGCCGCCTGACGCTGGACCGCTGCACACGGCTGATGTACTGTGACCAGCAGATCTTCATCAATGGCGAGGTCGCCCCCCTGGCGGCCGAACCCGGCCTTCAGGCACTGGCCGATCAGCGCACCCTGGAAGCCGACGCGGTCCGCCGTCTGCCCTCCGAGACCCTGGCCCTGCTGGACGAATGGCTGCAGGAAGGCTGGCTGCACTGGGAGGACTGAACTCGGCCCACCGCCTCACCGCTTGCCAGCAGTCCGGATCCGTCAGGCTGGGCAATTTGCTTATATCCGCATAAAAACATAAGCATCGGTTCGTTCACGGCATGAAGGAAGCGTCCCAGAATGGACGCTTCCTTCGTTTTTACAAGACCGTGCCATGCTCGCGCCGAACTACCTGCCCGAAGCCCACCATACCCTGATCGCCGATCTGGCGGGTTCGCTGGAATCCCCCAGCCTGCACTGGCTCTCGGGCTATTTCGCCGGTGTCGCCCAGGCGCGCCAACCCGCACGGGAAGCCGCGCCTCCGCTGGCGGTCGCCGCCGCGCCGGCCGCCGACGCCGCTCAGCGGCTGACCATCGTCTACGGCAGCCAGACGGGCAACGCCAAGCGCCTCGCCACCGCGCTGCACGAGCAGGTGCAGGGCCTGGGCCTGGAGGCGCGTCTGGTGCGGGCCGACCAGTACAAGACCAAGGAACTGAAGGATGAGCAACTGCTCTACGTGGTCATGAGCACCCAGGGCGACGGCGATCCGCCGGACGATTCCATCGCCTGGGTCGAATTCCTGCTGGGCAAGCGCGCGCCGAAACTGCCGCGGCTGAAATACGCCGTGCTGGGCCTGGGGGATTCCAGCTATCCCTCATTCTGCGGCATCTCGCAGAAGATCGACGACCGTCTGGCCGAGTTGGGCGCGCAACGCCTGCAGGAAGCCGGCGCGGCCGACCTGGACATCGAAACCGTCGCCACCCCCTGGCAGGCCCGGGCGCTGGAGCAGGCCCGCGAGACGCTGAAGTCCACTGCGCCCGCCGCCCCTCAGGCCACCGTGACGCCGCTGCACCCCCAGGCCGAGAAATTCACCCGTGACCGTCCGTTCCAGGCGGAAGTCCTGCTGAACCAGGCCATCACGGGCCGCGACAGCGACAAGGACATCCGCCATCTGGAACTGTCCCTGGCGGGCAGCAAGCTGCAGTACGAACCCGGCGATGCCCTGGGCGTCTGGCCGGTGCAGGACGACACCCTGGTCGCCCGCGTGCTGGAGGCCGGCGGCTTGAACGCCGCCGATCCGGTCGAACACCAGGGCGCTCAACGCCCTCTGGGTGAATGGCTGGGCCGCTACCGCGAACTGACCGTGCTGACCCGCCCTTTTCTGGCGGCGCTGGCGGAACGCGCCGGCAGTGACGAATTGACGGCGCTGCTGAAACCCGACGCCCGGGAATCCCTGGCCGCCTACCTGGGCACGCATCAACTGATCGACGCGTTGCGCCAATGGCCGGCGCGCTGGACCGGGCCGGAACTGGTGGCGGCCCTGCGTCCGCTGACCCCGCGCCTGTATTCCATCGCCTCCTGCGCGGCAGTGGCCGAAGACGAGGTTCACCTGACGCTGGGGCACGTCGCCTTTGAACTGGAGGGCGAATCCCGCTGGGGTGTGGCCTCGCACTTCCTGTCCGAACGCGCCGAAGGCGAGACGGTCCCGGTCTTCATCGAGGAAAACACGCGCTTTCGCCTGCCGGCCGACGCCTCCCGCGACATCATCATGATCGGCGCCGGGACCGGGGTGGCGCCGTTCCGCGCCTTCGTCCAGGCCCGCGCCGACGCGGACGCTTCAGGCCGCAACTGGCTGTTCTTCGGCAACCCGCATTTCACCAGCGACTTCCTGTACCAGACCGAATGGCAGCAGGCGCTGAAAGACGGCCACCTGGACCGCATCGACCTGGCGTTCTCCCGCGATCAGGCGGACAAGATCTACGTCCAGCACAAGCTGCTGTCGCAGGGCGCAGACGTCTATGACTGGATCCAGGCGGGCGCCCACCTGTACGTCTGCGGCGACGCCGACCACATGGCCCGCGACGTCCAGGCCGCCCTGCTGGACATTGCCCGCGACCACGGCGGCCTGAACGAGGAAGGCGCCCGCGAATGGCTGGACGATCTGGCCGCGCAAGGCCGCTACGCCCGCGACGTCTATTAAGCCGGTCTGACATTCAGCCCATTCAAATACCTTTTCGATCTCGATATTCCGACATGAGCGTTTCCCCCCTGTCCCCCCTGGAAGACATCAAGACCGCAAGCCGGTTCCTGCGCGGCACCATCGCCAAAGAGCTGGAAAACCCGGTGACCGGCGCCATTCCCGAAGCCGACACCAAGCTGCTGAAATTCCACGGCAGCTACATGCAGGACGACCGGGACATCCGCGACGAACGGCGCAAGCAGAAGCTGGAGCCGGCCTACGCCTTCATGGTGCGCGCGCGTCTGCCGGGCGGCGTGATCAGCCCCGACCAATGGCTGGCGCTGGACGCACTGGCGGACAAGTACGCCACGCGCGGCCTGCGCATCACCACGCGCCAGACCTTTCAGTGGCACGGCATCCTGAAGCGCAATCTGCGCGCCTTCATGCAAGGCATCCACGATGCCCGCGCCACCACCATCGCCGCCTGCGGCGACGTGAACCGCCAGGTGATCAGCTCGGTCAACCCGCACCTGTCCAGCCAGCACGCGCTGACGCAGCAATGGGTGCAGCGCCTGTCCGACCACTTCCTGCCGCGCACCAGCGCCTACGCCGAAATCTGGCTGGGCGGCGAACAGGTCGGTGAAGCCGTCGACGAGGAACCCATCTACGGCAATAACTCCGCCTACCTGCCGCGCAAGTTCAAGATCGGCGTCGCCCTGCCGCCGACCAATGATTGCGACGTCTTCGCCAACGACCTGGGGCTGGTCGCCATCATCGAGAACGGCGAACTGCAAGGCTTCAACGTCGCCGTGGGCGGCGGCATGGGCGCCACCGCGGGCGACCCGAGCACCTACCCGCGCCTGGGCACGCTGATCGGCTTCACCCGGCCGGAACACGTGGTCGCCGTGGCCGAGGCCGTGATCACCCTGCAGCGCGACCACGGCGACCGCCAGCACCGCCAGCATGCGCGCCTGAAATACACGATCGACCGCTTGGGCGTGGACTGGTTCCGTGAACAGGTCAGCCTGCGCAGCGGCACGCCGCTGGAGCCCCTGCGCCCCTACCGCTTCGAGCGCAACGGCGACCGCTACGGCTGGTCGCGCGGCGAGGACGGCCGCTGGCACCTGGGGCTGTACATCGCCTCGGGCCGTCTGTGGGACCAGGACGGCCTGCGCCTGCAGACCGGCATGCGCGAGATCGCCAGGATCCTGAAGGGCGAATTCCGCCTGACCTGCAACCAGAACCTGGTGATCGCCAACGTGGACGAGGCCGACCGCGCCGCCATCGACGCCCTGGTCGAGGCATACGGGCTGGACGAGTACAAGGCGCAAAGCGGCATACGCCGCCACCACATCGCCTGTGTCGCGCTGCCGACCTGCGGCCTGGCCATGGCCGAGAGCGAACGCTACGCCCCCGTGCTGCTGCCCAAGCTGGAAGCCCTGCTGGACACGCACGGCCTGCGCGACGCTCCCATCCTGCTGCGCCTGTCGGGCTGTCCGAACGGCTGCTCGCGTCCCTATCTGGGCGAGATCGCCCTGGTGGGCCGCGCCCTGGGGCGCTACGACCTGCGCCTGGGCGCCGACTTCATCGGCGAACGCCTGAACGTCGTCTACCGCGAGAACATCACCGAAGCCGACATCCTGTCCAGCCTGGACGCCCTGTTCGGCCAATACGCCCGTGAACGCATCGCGGACGAAGGCTTCGGCGACTTCCTGGTGCGCGCCGGCGTGATCCAGGCGGATGCACGCGATCCGCACATTGCCGAACCCGACCGCAAGGCGAGCGCGGCATGAACCACTTTCCACTGTTCGCCGACCTGAAGGGCCGCACCGCCGTCGTCGTCGGGGCCGGCCTGGTGGCCGAGCGCAAGATCGCGCTGCTGCTCGCCGCCGGCGCCCGGGTCGTCGTCAGCGCCCGCGCGGCCCATCCCCAGGTGCTGGCGCGTGCCCAGGCGGGCGAGATCGATCTGCGTCTGGGCAGCTTCGATCCCGCCCTGCTGGACGAGGCCTGGCTGGCCGTCGCGGCCACCAACGACCGCGCGCAGAACCGACAGGTCGCGGACGCCGCCGCGACCCGCCGCCTGTTCTGCAACGTCGTGGACGATCCGGAACTGTCCAGCGTCCAGGTGCCGGCCATCGTGGACCGGGCGCCGCTGACCATCGCGATTTCCTCGGGCGGCGCCGCGCCCGTGATCGCCCGGCGCCTGCGCGAGCGCATCGAATCGATGTTCGACCCGGCCCTGGGCGCCCTGGCCGCGCTGGCGCAGCGCAAGCGGCCCGACATCCGCCAGGCGCGGCCGCAATTGCGTGCGCGCCGGGACTTCTACGACTGGCTGCTGGACGGCCCCGTCCTGGGCGCCCTGCGGCGCGGCCGCGAGAATGAGGCCGAATCCCTGCTGGACCAGGCCCTGGCGACCGCCAACCCGCCCCCGGCGGGCAAGGTGCTGCTGGTCGGCGCCGGACCCGGCGATCCCGGCCTGCTGACCCTGCGCGGCCTGCGCGCCCTGAACGAAGCCGACGTGATCCTGGCCGACCGCCTGGTCAGCCCCGCCGTCCTGGCGCTGGCGCGGCGCGACGCGCACGTGATCGACGTGGGCAAGGCCCCCGGCGGTCCGCACGAATCCACCCAGTCCCGCATCCATGCCCTGATGGTATCGCACGCGCGCCAGGGACGCTGCGTGGTGCGCCTGAAAGGCGGCGACCCCATGGTCTTTGGCCGCGGGGGCGAGGAATTGCAGCACCTGAAGCGGCACGGCATCGCCTATGAAGTCGTGCCCGGCATCACCGCCGCCCTGGCCTGCGGCGCCTACGCCGGCATTCCGCTGACGCACCGCGACCACGCCCAGTCCCTGACCCTGTCCACCGCGCATGTGAAGGCGGGCGGGCAGGTGAACGCGCCGGCGCCACCACCATCGCCCTCGGCCGAACCACATGATCCCGCTGATCGCGATGGCCAGACCCGGGTGTACTACATGGGGGTGGAACGCCTGCCGGCGCTGCGCGACCGGCTGCTGGCCGAAGGTCACGCCGCCAACCTGCCCTGCGCCCTGGTGGAAAACGGGTCGCGACCGGAACAGCGCGCCCTGCACGCCACCCTGGGTTCGGTCGTGGAACAAGCGCGCCGCCACGCCATCCGCTCCCCCGCCCTGATCATCGTCGGCGAAGTCGCCGCGCTGGGCATGGATCTGGCGTGGTTCGGCGAGACGCTACTGACGACAACGGCTGGCGAATCAAGCGATGCATCAGCCGGTGGTGCCGCCCCGCAACGACAACAAGCGGCGGCCTGATCGCTTCTTTGCAGCATCCCCCGCCTCAAGCGCGGTCAGCGCCTGCTTGATCGCACCGTAGGCGGGGCGCCCCTGCGTCGTGATCTTGTCCCGTACGGCATCGAACTGGCCGCGCCGGGCCAGGTCGAGGATTTCGCTGCGGATCACGCGATAGGCCTGCAAAGCCTCGGCGAAACGCTCCTGGGCCGCCGAATCCGGCTTGCGGCCCCGGTAGCGCGCCCAGGTCGCGTCCATGATCTGGTCGACCTCGCCGATCCGCTCGACCACCGGCTGGATTTCGTCATAGCGGTCGGCGTTCTTGATGAGGATGTTGCACGCCCGCATTTCTTCGGCGCAGGTCGACAACACCTCGAGTTCAGGCCGCCCCGGCAGCAGTTGCGCGGTGCCCCGCTTGAGCGTGCCGATCTGGCCCTGGACCAGGCGCAGGTCGACGTTGCTCTTGCCCACCCATTCGACGGACTGCCGGGCCGACTCGGACAGGGACGCAATGTCCCGGCCGATCTCCTGGCTCAGGCCGCTTTGCGTGTGCGCCGCCTCGGTCATCTGACCGGAGGCTTCCAGTGTGCGGCTGGAGTGCTGGCTGATGTCATCCAGGGCCTGCCCGGCCTCGCGGGCATGCTCAACCCCGGCCTGGATGTCGGTCAGCACGGTTTCAAGAAAGCCGCCGGCTTCGGCCGTGCTGGCCGAGATCGCCGAGATCATCGCGCGGATCTGCACGGTGGCCTCGTCGGTGCGGGCCGCCAGTTTGCGGACCTCGTCGGCCACGACGCCGAAACCGCGCCCCTGCTCGCCTGCCCGGGCCGCCTCGACGGCGGCGTTCAAGGACAGCAGATTGGTCTGCATGGCCACTTGCTGGATCAAGCCCAGAATACCCTCGATCTCCCGAGTCTGGCGCACGACCTCGCGGAACCGGTCGCTGAGGCTGTCGGCCGACCGGGCCAGCGCCCCAAGCCGCGCCGTGGTCTCGCCCAGCAGCGCGTCCCCCCGCTGCGCCAGCGCGTGCATATTGTCGACCCCGTCGCGCGTGACCTCGGCGGATTGCACCACGGCCTCGACGCTGTGGGCCAGGGTGTCCATGCTGTCCCTCAGACTGGCCAGGATCCCCGTCTGCTCGCGCGACAAGGTGATCACGTTGGTGAACGAGGACATCATGCCGGCATTGCTGATGGTGATGTCGAGCGCCTGCCGATCCAGGCTCTGGATGTCCTGAGCCACCCGCCCGCTCATCCAGCATATCCGCATGCTCATGGTTGTCTCCGGTTATTTCACTAACATATTAGCTTGATAAACGCACGGCAACAAGAGGGTGTTCAATCCGCGGCGCACAATGCAAAAGCCCCGCCGATCCAGCCGGCGAGGCTTTGTGCTTGCCCTGAGGGCACGGGCAGGGTCCAAAGAACCGGACCCGCCTGAGGATCGACCTTACTGGGTTTCCTTCAGGTTCTTCGACAAGACCGTCAGGATGCGCTTGGCCGTGGCGTCGGTCAGGGGCTGACCGGCCTCGTCGCGCACGCTGACCTGGGTACCGCCGCCCTGCTGGGCCAGATGGATGCGCAGCTTCAGCGGTTCGGCCGAGTTGCGGGTGCCGAACATGCGGCCGAACACCGTCTGCTGCTCGATCTTTTCGCCCGAGTCGGTGTCCAGGTAGCGGATGTAGTAATCGCCCTGCTCGCGGTTGCGGTCCTCGACCGTGAAGCGGGCCGAATCGATGGCCACGCCCACGCGACGCCAGGCCCGGTCGAAGGGCTCAGCCACGGTCAGGGAGGTCTGATCCTGGGCGAGTTGAGCGACCGAAGCCTCGGTCGGGCCGGCTTCGGCGGCCTTGACCTGCTGGGCGGCCTGCTGCTGGTCGGTGCCCAGGTAGACCATCAGACGGGCCAGCATGGCGGCGTTCAGACCCGGATCTTCTTTACCGAAGACCCACTTGAAGGCCGTGCCGTCGCCCGTGGGGGTTTCTTCCATGTGCTGGTGGCTGATGTAGACCTCGGTCTTGCCGTTCACACGCTCCAGGCGCGTGGTGAAGCGGTCGCGCTCGCCGCTGTCGAAGACCTGGTCCAGCACGCTGCCCAGGGCGCTGCGCAGCCAGCCCTCGGGGATCTTGGCGCGGTTTTCCGCCCAGTCGGTCTCGATCAGACCGGCCTGCGCGTTCTGGGAATGGATGGTGAAGCCTTGTTCACCCCAGAATTCGATGATCTTCGGGTACAGGTTTTCAGCGGCGTCGCTGACCACCAGCCAGCGCAGCGTGCCGTCGCGCATGACTTCGATGCCGTTGGCCTTGGGCAGCACCCGGTCGGCCGGGTTCACGCTCTGCGCGCTCTGGCTGGCCTTGTTGTAGTCGCTGAGACGGGCGACGCCTTCGGGGGCGACGTAATGCGTGTTCTTGTTGGCCTGCGTCAGATCAGGCGGAATCGACAGCGGATCCCCCGCAACGGTGCTCTTGTATTCGACGGAGTCTGTCTGACCGGTCATTTCACCGAGGGTCGAGCAGGCGGACAAGGTCAGCAGGCCCGCCAGCATCAGGCTGGTCCGGGCGAGCGGCATGCGTTTCATCTTCACAGGGAACCTGCCTCAATCAGGGCTTGGCGCACAACGGTGCGGAACGAATCGGACAAGGGCGTCAGCGGCAGACGGTAGCCCAGCTGGGTCAGGCCCATTTCAGCCACGGCCCACTTGACGGGGATGGGGTTGGCTTCCAGGAACAGCACCTGGTTCAAAGTCGCCAGCCGGGTGTTCAGGCGGCGGGTCTCGGGCACGTCGCCCCGCAGCGCGGCGGCGCACAGTTCGTGCATGAGGCGCGGCGCGACGTTGGCCGTGACGGAGATATTGCCCCGGCCGCCCAGCAGGATCAGCGCGGCGGCGGTGGGATCGTCGCCGCTGATGACGTGAAAGCCTTCGGGTGCGGCGGCGATCAGTTGGGCGCCCCGGCCGATATTGCCGGTGGCGTCCTTGACCCCGATGATGCCCGGCACCTGGGCCAGGCGCAGGATGGTCTCGTTGGACAGGTCCGCCACTGTGCGGCCCGGCACGTTGTACAGGATGCTGGGCAGATCGCCGGACTCGGCGATGGCGCGGAAGTGCTGGTAGAGGCCTTCCTGGGTGGGCTTGTTGTAGTAGGGCACGACCGTCAGGCCGGCGGCGGCGCCGGCGGCGTAGGCATGGCGCTGCAGCTCGATGGCTTCGGCGGTGGAATTGCCGCCGGTGCCCGCGATCACGGGAATGCGCCCGTTGGCGTGGCGCACGGCCAGTTCGATCAGTTCGGCCTGTTCCTGGACGGTGACCGTGGGGGATTCGCCGGACGTGCCGACCACCACCAGGGCGTCAGTGCCTTGTTCGACGTGCCAGTCGATCAGTTTTCGGAAGGCGTCCAGGTCCAACTGCCCGTCGGGATGCATGGGCGTGACCAGGGCAACCATGCTGCCCTGAAAGACTGGGGTCGATGAATCCGAGCCGGCCATGATGAGGAATGCCTCCGCAAAACGCCCGGGAAGGCCCCCGAGCGAAACAAAAGATCAAGTTTACCGGATTCGGACCACCGATCTACAAAAATCCGCCGACGACCCACTGGCCGAACTTCAGGAGCGGCAGCATCAGGGGCCAGAGCCAGCCGAGCATCATCAGCACGATCAGGATCACCAGGCCGTAGGGTTCGATCTTGCCATAGCGCCAGGCCAGGCGCGGCGGCAGCAGGCTGAAGACGATCCGCCCCCCGTCCAGCGGCGGCAGCGGCAGCAGATTCAGCGCCATCAGGATCAGATTGACCTGGACCCCGGCGTTGGCCATCAACAGCCAGAAATCCTGCGGTCCGCTGATCATGCCCAAGGACAGCATGGCCCGCAGGAACAGCACCCAGCCGATCGCCATGAACAGATTGGAGGCCGGCCCCGCCAGGGCGACCCACAGCATGTCGCGCTTGGGCCGACGCAGGCGGCTCCAGTTGACCGGCACGGGCTTGGCCCAGCCGAACAGCAGCCCGCCGCCCATGAGTTTGGTGGCGAACAGCAAGACCAGCGGCACCACGATGGTGCCCATCGGATCGATGTGGCGCAACGGGTTCAGGCTGATGCGGCCGGCTTGCTCGGCGGTGGGATCGCCGAAATGGCGCGCCACGTAGCCGTGCGCGGCCTCGTGCAAGGTAATGGCAAACAGGACCGGCAGGGCGTAGACCGCAATGGTCTGGATCAGATTGTCCACGGCAACTCGGGTAGATGAGACGCCGGCCGACGGCCGGCAGACCCCGTAAGCTTAACCGTTTCAGGACAGACCCAAGGTCGCCGGGTCGCCGCGGCCCACCCGCATCACCTGGGGCGCTTCGGCCGTCAGATCGATGACCGTGGTGGGCTCGAAGGGGCAGGAGCCGCCGTCCACAATGGCGGCCAGCTCGTGCTGGTAGCGGCCGACGATGTCCTGGGCGTCGTTCAGGGGCAAATCCTCGTCCTGGGGGATCAGGGTGGTCGAGAGCAGCGGCGAACCAGCCGCCTCGATCAGGGCGAGCGCCACCCGGTGCTCGGGGACACGGATGCCGATGGTCTTGCGCGAGGGATGCGACACGCGCCGCGGGACTTCCTTGGTGGCCTCGAGGATGAAGGTCCAGGGACCCGGCGTGGCCAGCTTCAACAGCCGGTACTGAGGGTTGTCGACCTTGGCGAAATGGCTGATTTCCGCCAGGTCGCGGCACAGCAGCGTCAGGTGGTGGCGTTCGTCCAGACCGCGCAACCGGCGCAGTCGTTCGGCGGCATCCTTGTCGTCCAGGCGCGCCACGACGGCATAGCTGGAATCCGTAGGGACGGCCACCAGCCCCCCTTTGGCCAACAGGTCGCCGGCCTGCTGCAGCAGCCTGGATTGCGGGTTTTCGGGATGGACGACGAAAATCTGTGCCATGAGCAATCTTCCTTATGGGAGAGGTCCGGCCGCCCTGAAACACGCCCGTCGCCGGGCCGATTTCCAGGCGGCCCCGGGTGAACCGCTGAAATCAAATCCGTAGCCGATAACATGACCTAAAACGGGATGACGATCAAGCGACGATGTGTTGCCTGCAAAAGGATTTTAGTCATGCTAGAATTTCCGTTCTTTGCAGTGGTGACCGTAGCTCAGTTGGTAGAGTCCCGGATTGTGATTCCGGTTGTCGTGGGTTCGAGCCCCATCGGTCACCCCAAGCATTCTTCTGCACTGCAATCCCCCCGGGTTCCCGGGCGACGGGGACGGCCCCGTCCGATCGCATCCACGCGGTGACGACACCGCTGCCGCGAACCACGCTCCATGCACATCCACGACCGCCCCCTGTCAGAACGCGTCTTTCACGCGCTGGCGTTCGAAGTCCTTGCCATTGGCATTTCCGCCCCCCTGGCCGCCTGGATCACCGGGCACGGCCTGTTCGACATGGGCGTGCTCACCGCCGTCATCGCCACGATCGCGGTGCTCTGGAACATGTTTTACAACTGGTTGTTCGATCGCCTGCAGGCGCGTGTCGGCTTCGATCGCACCTACGTCATCCGGGTGGCGCACGCCTTTGGCTTCGAAGGCGGCCTGATCGTCATCGCCATCCCCTTCGTCGCCTGGTGGCTGGACATCTCGATCTGGCAAGCCCTGGTGCTGGATCTGGGCTTCGTGCTGTTCTATCTGCCCTACGGCTTTCTTTTCAACCTGGGGTATGACAAGATTCGGCAGAATCTGATCGCAGCCGACTGACGGCCCGGCGCACGGCCGGTTGTCGCGCGGCCGCGCGAGTCGGACCTGCGCCCCGTGTACGCGGCGCCCAGGCCGCTTCACCCCGGAACGCAGGATGAACACGTCTCCCGACACGACGACCCCCGCGCCCCAGGCCCCCGACTGGTCCCTGGCCCCCGCAGGCTGGGACTGGTCCGCGCAGGATGCCGACGGGCGCTGGTACTGGTACCGGACCGAGCCCGTCCCCGGCATCGGCGGCGGCGTCTGGCGCTCCAACTCCCGCAACCAGCAATACGCCGCCGGCGGCCCGCCCAATCCGGACTGGTTCGAGTCCCTGCGCCGCCGACCCGAAGCAGCGCCGACGCCCGGCAAGCCGCCGCGCCCGGCTGCGGACATCCCGACATGAGCGCCCTGAACGATTTCCTGCACGAATACTGGCCGCATCTGGCGGCCCTGCTGTCGCTGGCCTTCAGCCTGGTGGTCGCGGCCCAGGCGGCCATGCAAAAGAACGACGTGCGCGCGGCCATCGCCTGGGTCGGCGTCATCCTGATGTCGCCCTTCGTGGGCGCCTTCCTGTATCTGGTCGCGGGCATCAACCGCATCCGCCACGACCAGATGTCCACCCAGCGCAGCCGCCTGATCAAGGACTACGTCAACAGCGCGCACCCGACCTTTGGCGACGTCGGCGCAGTATCCGCCCCGCAGTTCGCCTCGCTGCGCATCCTGTGCGACCAGGTCGGCCGGTTTCCCCTGCAGGGCGGCAACCACGTCAGCCTGCTGGACGGCGGCGACGAGGCCTATCCGGCCATGCTGCAAGCCATCGCCGAAGCGCATCACTGCATCGCGCTGCAAAGCTATATCTTCGACCACGACCGGATCGGCCTGCAATTTGCCGAGGCCCTGCGGCTCGCCCAGGCGCGCGGCGTCGAGATCCGGGTGCTGATCGACGCCGTCGGCGCGCGCTATTCCCATCCGCCCATCCTGCGCCTGCTGCAGCGCAACGGCATCCGCGCCGACCGCTTCATGACCAATCCGCTGGGCCTGCGCTCGGCCTACGCCAATCTGCGCAGCCACCGCAAGATCCTGTTCGTCGACGGCCACCTGGGCTTCATGGGCGGCATGAACATCCGCGAGAGCTTCATGACGTCGCTGGCGGGCCGGCGCACGGACCGCGACACGCATTTCCGCATCGAGGGCCCGCTGGCCACCCAGTTGTTCGCCGTCTTCGCCAACGACTGGGAGTTCGCCACCAGCGAACGGCTGCGCATCGAGGACTGGGTGCGGATCTCCGCCCTGCCCCCGCTGCCCCGGATACCGGCGCGCTGCATCCGCACCGGCCCCGACCGCTTCATGGCGGCCACGCACCGCGTGCTGCTGGGCGCCCTGGCCGTGGCGCAGAAGCACGTGCGTATTCAGTCGCCCTACTTTCTGCCCGACCAGGTCCTGATCGGCGCGCTGAACACGGCGGCGCGGCGCGGCATCCAGGTGGACATCGTGATCCCCGGGCGCAACAACCTGCGCCTGGTGAACTACGCCATGACCGCCCAGCTCGCCCAGGTGATCGAAGGCGGCTGCCGCGTCTGGCGCCACCGGGGCAATTTCGACCACTCCAAGCTGCTCACCATCGACGAAGCCTGGTCCTACGCGGGCTCCTCCAACCTGGACCCCCGCAGCCTGCGGCTGAATTTCGAGCTGGACATGGAAATCTACGACCGCGCCCTGGCGAGGCAGATCGGACAGCGCATCGACGCGAACATCGCACAATCCGAGCGCGTGACGCTGGAATCCCTGAACGCCATGCCCTACCTGAAGCGGCTGCGCAACCGGGTCATCTGGCTGGCCAGCCCGTATCTCTAGAAGCCGCCCCGACGCCGCGATCCGGCAAGCTGCGCGGGCGTATGATGAGCGCCTGTCCCCACTTTTTGCGCAGGAGCCCATTCCCATGAACCCGTCCCGGCCCGCTTCCCCCGACGCGCCCTGGCATGAACAGACCCAGGTGCTGCACGGCGACGCCGTCTGCGGCCTCGGGGCCGACGTGGTCACGCCGATCCACTACAGCGCCACCTTTCGTGCCGAAACCGCCGAGGAATTCTCGGACATGGCCACGGCGGTGCGGCCGGCGAACTTT
Organism: Castellaniella hirudinis; assembly: GCF_042651965.1. Taxonomy (NCBI): domain Bacteria; kingdom Pseudomonadati; phylum Pseudomonadota; class Betaproteobacteria; order Burkholderiales; family Alcaligenaceae; genus Castellaniella; species Castellaniella hirudinis. The sequence continues at coordinate 87,910 of NZ_JBHSDY010000005.1, read as the reverse complement.
TACGGACGTCATGGCAACCCGGTGAACAAGCACGTCGAAGCCATTCTGGCGGGCCTGGAAGGCACCGAAAGCGCGCTGCTGACGGGTTCGGGCATGGGCGCCATCAGCACCACCATCCTGGCGCTGCTCAAGGCCGGCGACCATGCCGTCATCCAGGAACGCCACTACGTCAGCACCACCAAGCTGTTCTGCGAAGTGCTGGCCGGCTACGGCGTGCAGGTCAGCACCTTCGACCAGACGAATCTGGACAGCCTGCGCGCCGCGCTGCGCCCGAATACCAGGCTGATCATGGTGGAAACGCCGGTCAACCCCAGCCTGTCCATCACGGACCTGGCGGCCGTGGCCGGGATCGCCCGGGAACGCGGCATCCTGACCGTGGCCGACAACACCTTCGCTTCGCCGCTGAACCAGCGGCCGCACGACCTGGGCATCGACATCGTGGTGCACAGCGCCACCAAGTACCTGGGCGGCCACCACGACCTGATGGCGGGCGCCATCTGCTGCAGCAACGCGCTCGCTGAAACCATCTGGAAGATGCACGTCACCCTGGGCGCGGTCCTGTCGCCCATGGACGCCTGGCTGCTGCTGCGCGGCCTGCGCACGCTGTCGCTGCGCATGGAACGCATCAACGCCAACGCCCTGGCGCTGGCGCAATGGCTGGAGTCCCGCCCCGAAGTCGAGCAGGTCTTCTATCCCGGCCTGGAAAGCCACCCGCAGCACGCCCTGGCGACGCGCCAGATGCGCGGCTTCGGCGCCGTGGTGGCCTATTCGATCAAGGGCGGCTACGCCGCCACCCAGCGCTTCGTCTGCGGGCTGAAACTGGCGACCCAGGCAGTCAGCCTGGGCGGCGTGGAAACCCTGGCGGTGCACACGGCGTCCATGTGGGCCAGTTCCATGACCGAAGACGACATGAAGGCCGCCGGCATCGAGCCGAACTTTGTCCGCATGTCGGTGGGCGTGGAGCACGTCGACGACCTGAAGGCCGACCTGGCCCAGGCGCTCGAACAGGCAATGCGGGGGTAATCCGCCCGATGTCCGGTCCCGCACAACACGGGGCCGGATGCCATGCCTTGAGCCCGGATCAGCTCAGGCCAGCCTTGTCCAGGCCGTACGCGGCGTCCGCAGAACCCGGCACCGAACGGAAGGCCACCCCCAGGCGGTTCCAGCCGTTGATGCCCACCACCAGGAAGCTCAGGTCGGCCAGTTCCTTTTCGGTCAACTGCTCGCGCACGCGGCTGAACAGCTCGTCGGACACGCCTTCGGGCGACAGCCGCGTCAGGGCTTCGGTCCATTCCAGGATGGCTTTTTCCTTGGCGGTGAACAGCGGCGATTCGCGCCACACCGCGACGTGATGCAGGCGCAGTTCGCGCTCGCCGGCGATCTTGGCCTCCTTGACGTGCATGTCCACGCAAAAGGCGCAGCCGTTGATCTGCGAAGCTCGCAGAGTGACCAGATAGCCGATTTCCGCCAGGAAGGGGTTGGCGTGCAGAAGCTGGCTGAATTCGCTGTATTTCTGGGCGGCTTCGGATGAAATCTGGTAGTAGTTCAAGCGTTGGGTCATGGTGAATACATTCCAAAAAAGCGTGCTACATTGTGCACCGATTTAGTCCTGATTGAACACCGCCAGCCCCCCGCCACAAAAGAAACACCCCGGCGGCCGGATCACGGTCGTCGGGGTGCGAGAGCCCCCGGACTGCGGCAGGTGCGACCGCCCAGGGAAAGTGCGCGGACGGCGGCCGGTCAGGCCGCCGCCCTTGCAACAACTCAGTGCGCGCTGGCGGCGGCCGCGCCGATGCCGGTTTCGCTGCGCACGGTCTGGGCCTCGAAGCCGGCCCGGTCGATGCGGGCGCGTTCGCTGCGGTCCGTGACCGAGAACAGCCAGATCGATACGAAACCGATCGTCATGGAGAACAAGGCCGGGGACGCGTAGGGGAACCAGGCCGAACCCGCCGGATTGCCCAAGGTCGCCTCCCAGACGGACGGCGACACCACCGTCAGGCCCACGGCGCTGATCAGGCCGGCAAAGCCGCCGATCATCGCGCCGCGCGTGGTGCAGCCCTTCCACAGGACGGACATGAACAGCACCGGGAAGTTGGCCGAAGCCGCCACCGCGAAGGCCAGCGACACCATGAACGCGATGTTCTGCTTCTCGAAGGCAATGCCCAGCACCACGGCGACGATTCCCAGGATCACCGTGGTGATCTTGGCGACCTTCATCTCCTGTTCGCGTGTGGCGTTGCCGTTCTTGACCAGGGTCGCATAGATGTCGTGCGACACGGCGGACGTGCCCGACAAGGTCAACCCGGCGACGACGGCCAGAATCGTGGCAAACGCCACGGCCGACATGAAGCCCAGGAACACATTGCCGCCCACCGCGTCGGCCAGGTGCACCGCCGCCATATTGCCGCCGCCGATCAGGGCGCCGGCCGCGTCCAGGAACTGCGGATTGGTGGACACCAGCACGATGGCGCCAAAGCCGATGATGAAGGTCAGGATGTAGAAATAGCCGATCCAGGTCGTGGCCCAGAACACGGACTTGCGGGCCTCGCGCGCGTCGGGCACGGTGAAGAAGCGCATCAGGATGTGCGGCAGGCCGGCGGTGCCGAACATCAGCGCCATGCCAAAGGAAATCGCGCTGATCGGGTCCTTGATGAAATTGCCCGGTCCCATGATGGACTGCCCCACCGAACCGGCCTGGGCCGCGTCCTTGCCCGCGTCCAGGGCGGCCAGCGTCTTGACCTCGACCGCAGCGGCGAACAGGCGCTCGGGCGAGAAGCCGTAATGCGCCAGCACCATCAAAGCCATGAAGGTCGCGCCGCCCAGCAGCAGGGCCGCCTTGATGATCTGCACCCAGGTGGTGGCCGTCATGCCGCCGAACAGCACGTAGACCATCATCAGCACACCGACCACGACCACCGCGATCCAGTATTCCAGGCCGAACAGCAGCTTGATGAGCTGACCGGCGCCGACCATCTGGGCGATCAGGTAGAACGCCACCACCACCAGCGTGCCCGAGGCCGCGAAGGCGCGGATCGGCCCCTGTTTGAAACGATAGGCCGCCACGTCGGCGAAGGTGAACTTGCCCAGGTTGCGCAGGCGTTCGGCCATCAGGAAGGTCAGGATGGGCCAGCCCACCAGAAAACCGATGGAATAGATCAGGCCGTCATAGCCATTGATCATCACGGCGGCGGAAATGCCCAGGAACGAAGCGGCGGACATATAGTCCCCGGCGATCGCCAGACCGTTCTGAAAACCGGTGATGCCCCCGCCGGCGGTGTAGAAATCGGCGGCGGAACGAGTCCGGCCCGCCGCCCATTTCGTGATCCACAGGGTCAGCAGCACGAACACGCCGAACATCGTGATGGCGGTCCAGTTGGTGGCTTGCTGCTGCAGTTCGCCCAGGTCGCCGCCCGCCGCTTGCGCGGTCGTGGTCAGGGCCGCCAGGGCCGGCGCGCCCAGCGCGCGTACGGTCATGCGGTTCATTGCCCGGCCTCCTGCACGATCTCGCGGGTCAGGCGGTCGAATTCGCTGTTGGCGCGGCGCACGTACAGGCCGGTGATGAGGACGCTGAACACGATGACGCCGAAGCCGACCGGGATGCCCCAGGTCATGACGCCTTCACCCAGTTTCAACGCGAACAACTCCTTGTCGAAGGCGATCACGCCGATGAAGCTGTAGTACACCACCAGCATGATCACGGCCAGTTTCCAGCCGTAGCGCAAGCGCGTCTGCCGCAGATGCTGGTATTTCGGGTTCGACACGATGGCCTGTGTCCGTTTGTCTCCCATGTCGGTCTCCTTCGTGGGATGGTTCGTATGATGCAGTGCAAGATAAAAACCGCACCTTACGAGGGCCTTACAGCCTTCCCGATCCGCTGAAACATCAGGGAAAACACCGACACCTGGAATGCACGTTAGAATCCAGGATTCGCAGCCGTCCGGCGCACCCGCGCCCGGCTCGTGATCGCGTCCGAACCCCCGGACGCAAGCCCCGCCGCCCTTAGCTCAGTTGGATAGAGCAACGGCCTTCTAAGCCGTAGGTCACTGGTTCGAATCCAGTAGGGCGGGCCAGGCCGCTCACGCCATCTGCCGCCGCAGCCGCGTCAGGCGCCCCCTGCCCTTGAAGATCAGGAACAGGACGATGGCCGCATTGAGCAGGTTCCAGGCGATGCCGTTGGCGAAGGCCGCCCAGTACGACAGGGTCATGTCGTAGATCCAGCCCGACATCCAGCCGCCCAGCGCCATGCCCGCGAGCGTGGCCATGAGCACGACGCCCACGCGCACGCCGGTCCCCTGGGCGGGGAAATGCTCGCGCACGATGACGGCGTAAGCCGGGACGATGCCGCCCTGGAACAGGCCGAACAGCGCCGAGATGATGTAGAGCGGCAGCAGCCCCTGGTTGAACAGGTACAGCCACAGGGCCAGACCTTGCAGGATGGACCCCAGGAGCAGCGTGCGCAGCCCGCCGATCCTGTCCGAGATCCAGCCCGAGACCAGCCGGCTGACGATGCCCATGGTCAGCATCAGCGACAGCATGTTGGCGCCGTTGGTCGCGCCGTACCCCAGGTCGCCGCAGTACGCCACGATCTGCACCTGCGGCATGGCCATGGCCACGCAGCAGCCCACCCCGGCAATGCACAGCAGCACGATCGCCGTGCTCGGCGACAGCCCCAGCGGCCGGTCGCCGGACGCGGTGCGCGCGGAACGGGCCGGGGCCTTGCCCGTATCGGGGAGGAGCACTTCGGCGGACGGCGGCTTGCGGCGGATGCACAGCGCCAGCGGCAGCAGCGTCGCCAGGCAGAACACGCCGATGCCCATGTACGTGTGGCGCCAGCCGACCTGCGCCACGAAATGCTGCATGACGGGCGGCCACACGGCGCCTGCCAGGTAGTTCCCGCACATGCAGATCGCCACGGCCATGCCGCGTCGACGCGTGAACCAGAGCGACGCGTCGGCGACCAACGGCGAGAACAGGGCGGACGAACCCAGCAGGCCGATGACCAGCCCGTGCACCAGGTTGAACGTCATGAGGGTGTCGGCCATGCTCGCCAGCGCCAGGCCCATGCTGACCCCCACCGAGCCCAGCACCACCGGCACGAAGACCCCGAAGCGGTCCGCCAACCGGCCCATCAAGATGCCGCCGATCCCGAAACCCAGCATCGTCGCCGCGTAGGGCAGCGAAGCGTCCCCGCGGCTGACATCGAACTCCGCCTGAATGGAGGGCAGCACGATGGACGCCGCGTACATGCCGACGTTCCCGATGGTCACCAGCGCGAGCGACACCATCAGCCGCATCCAGGCGTAGCGGGATTCGATGCCTCCTGGCGGACTGGCGGGCGGTAGGGCGCTGCTCATGAGCAGATCATACAGGGGATGTGCGAGCGCACAGTCCCCATGCGGTCTTTAATCCGCCACGGCGAGGCGTACCGGCGCCGTGAGGTTTTCAGGCACGAGCAGTTCCATCATCTCGGCCGCGCTCATGATGCCGAGTTGTTCCGCCGTCTCTGCAATCGTCGCGCCGGTCCGCAAGGCCGTCTTGCCGATCCTGGCCGCCTGCTCGTAGCCGATCACGGGGGTCAGCGCCGTGACGAGCGTCACCGATTCAGTCACGCGCTTCGCCAGGACCGGGCCGTTGGGCTGAATGCCCTGTACGCAATGGGTGGTGAGCGTCTTGCAGGCTTGGGTCAGATGCTTGGCGCTCTTGTAGAGCGACCAGCCCATGATGGGTTCAAAGGCATTCAATTGAAGCTGGCCCGCCTCGGACGCCATCGTGATCGTCATATCGTTGCCGATGACCTCGAACGCAACCTGGTTCATCACTTCCGGGACGACCGGGTTGACCTTGCCCGGCATGATGGAAGATCCGGCTTGGGCCGCCGGCAACAGGATGTCGCCGAAACCGGCCTGGGGGCCGGAAGACAGCAGCCGCAAGTCACTGGCGATCTTGGACAATTTACAGGCCACCCGTTTGAGCACCCCGGAGAGATCCACAAACGCGCTGGTATCCTGGGTCGCGGCCACCAGATTGGCGGCCGGCACCACCGGCACACCGCTGGACTCCGCCAGCAAGGGCACCACCAGGTCGCTGTATCCCACCGGCGCATTGATCCCCGTGCCAATGGCTGTGGCGCCGAGGTTGACCTCGAGCATGAGCTTGCGCGCCTCTTTGAGGCGCGCCTCGTCTTCGCCGATCAGGGCGGCGAATGCCGTGAATTCCTGGCCCAAGGTCATGGGCACCGCGTCCTGCAACTGGGTACGGCCGATTTTCAAGACCGTCTGGAATGCCTCGGCCTTGGCTTCGAACGCCTGCCGCAGTCCGGCCATCGCTTCGAGCAAGGGCCCGATACTGGTCCAGGCCGCCAGGTGCAAGGCCGTCGGATAGACGTCGTTGGTGCTCTGGGAGGCGTTCACATCATCGTTCGGATGCAGATGATCATAGGCGCCCCGCTGATGACCCATGCGCTCGAGCGCACGATTGGCGATCACTTCGTTGGCGTTCATATTGGTCGAGGTGCCGGCCCCGCCCTGAATGACGTCCACCACGAACTGGTCGAGCAACTGCCCCGCCAGGATGTCATCACAGGCACCGATGATCGCCGCAGCCTTGGACTCAGAAAGCACCCCCAACTGCACGTTGGCGCCCGCGGCCGCCTTTTTGACGTGCGCCAGCGCTTGAACCAGTTCCGGCATGGCCGACACGCTTTGCCCGGAAATAGGAAAATTTTCGAGCGCTCTGGCTGTGTGCACACCCCAATAGACATCCAGGGGAATATCCCTAGGCCCCAGAAAATCCGATTCCTTGCGCATCGCTACCTTGTTCATGGTTGAGTTAAAAAATGAGTGAGCGACGAAAATAGCACAATTGGTCGCGCAACTCAGGCACAACGCCGACCTGCCCGATATTGGCCTGCGCAGTTGCCGATGATGCCGCCGGCGGGCCAGAATAGTCCAAGTACATCCAGTCTGATCGGAGAAATACGCATGGCCTGGTCCGCACAGCAATACCGCTTGTTCGAATCCGAACGCACCCGCCCGGTGCGGGATCTGTTGTCAGCCGTGCCGCCGCGCGAAGTCGCCTGGGCGGCGGACCTGGGCTGCGGTCCGGGCAATTCCACGGAAATCCTGCTGCAACGGCACCCGGACGCCGCCATCACCGGCATTGACACCTCGGACGACATGCTGGCGGCCGCCCGCGAGCGGCTGCCCGGGCTGCGGTTCCAGCAGGCGGACATCGCCGCGTGGCAGCCGGACGAACCCTACGACCTGATCCTGGCCAACGCCTCGCTGCAATGGATCCCGGACCATGCCGCCCTGTTCCCCAGGCTGGCCGGTTTTCTCACACCCGGCGGCAATCTGGCCGTCCAGATGCCGGACAACCAGGACGAGGCCGTCAAGACCCTGATGCGCCAGACGGCCGCCGATCCCCGCTGGGCGGATCGCATCGGCGACGAGCGCAGCACCCTCTTTCCCCGCCATCCCGTCTCCTGGTACTACGACCTGCTCAAGCCGCACTGCACGCACGTGAATCTCTGGCGCACGCAGTACTGGCACGTGCTGCCCGACGGCGTCGACGGCATCGTGTCCTGGTTCAAGGGCAGCGCCCTGCGCCCCTTCCTGACGCCGTTGGACGAGGCCGAACGGGCGCTTTTCCTGGCGCAATACCGCGATGCGCTGGCCCAGGCCTACCCGACACAAACGGACGGCGCGGTACTGATGCCCATGCCCAGGCTGTTTCTGGTCGCGACACGGTAGGGGGCCCAAAACGCCCCGGACACACCAGGAAACGTGCGCCCTGGCCGCAAATGCTAAAGTTCCGGGCAAGATTATGCTTTTGGTTTCAACATCATGCCTTGTCCTCGCTACACAGGCTTGCGCCACGCCTTTTTCCTCGCCATCGGCTGCCTTTGCCTGGCGGCCGGCACTGCCCACGCAGGCCTGTCGTATCGCCTGACCAGCCCGCAGGCCAGCCCCGGCGGCCCGATCGAGCTGGAAGGCCTGCTGACGAACGACACCGGCACTGCGCTCTCCAGCCCGGTCGCGCGGGAACTGACCGGACATTGGGTGGATGCCCAGGGGCGCGCCACGCCCGCGCACTTCCAGTTGCGGACCTCGCCGGACACCATCGACCTGCCCGCCAATACCTTCACCCGCATGGCCTGGAGCGGCCAGGTGCCGGCCGGCGCGCACGGCCTGCTGACCTTGCGCCTGGACGGCGCGGACGACACGCTGCTGGCGCTGCAGGTGGGCGCGGACGATCTGCCGGGCGCCCAGGTCGCGACACGCTCGGCAGCGGGTACGGCCTCTGGCCTGTCCGCCGACACGGCCCTCGCGGCCGCCCCGGCGACCGCGGCGCCTGCCGGCGGCCTGTCGCCCTTCGATACCTTCCGCAACGCGATTTCTTCCTACGAGCCGATCTATTTCGCGGTCGGCAACCGCGACGGCGCCAATGCCCGCTTCCAGGTCAGCTTCAAGTACCGCCTGTTCAGTCCGGACGATCCCGCTCACCCGGGCTTCATGGACAACTGGTATTTCGGCTACACCCAGACCGCCCTGTGGGACCTGCACTCGGACTCCATCCCATTCGTGGACACCACCTACAATCCCAGCCTGTTCTGGGCGCGCGACGCGCTGTGGTCCACGGATGACAAGCGCTGGTCCCTGGGGCTGAACACGGGCTTCGAGCACAAATCCAACGGCAAGGCAGGTGACGACTCTCGTTCGATCAACGACCTGTATGTCCAGCCGGAATTCAACCACCGCTTCGACGGCGGCAGCACGCTCAGTTTCCAGCCGCGCTTCAAATACTACGTCTGGACCGACCGCGACATGGGCTACCGCAATGCGCTGGGCTACGCGGACTGGAAACTGCGCTGGGCCCAGGATGACGGCCTGATCCTGTCAGGCCTGTACCGCCAGGGCACCGAGGGGCGCAGCGCCACCCAGCTCGAGGCCGCCTGGCCTCTGAAACGCACCTTCCTGCACATGAACGGCCATCTGTACGTGCAGTATTTCCGGGGTTACGGTGAAACGCTGCTGGGTTACGATCAAAAATCCGACCCGCAATTTCGCATCGGTATCGCGCTGGTGCCCTGAGGAATCCATTTCATGCTCACCCAGATCGGGGTTTTCGTCCTCGCGGCCCTGGCGCTGCTGACCCTCAGCCGCCTGCTGCTGACCGCCTGGCTCTGGCCCCGCGTCCGGGCGGCCGGCGGCCCCTGGCCGATTTTCCGCTGGGGCCTGCGCATCGACCTGAACCAGATCGCCATGTGGGCCGGGATTCCGCTGCTGCTGGCGCCCTGGGTGGGCGACCGCCCCATCGCCATTTTCCTGACCGGACTGTGGCTGCAAGCCGTCTGGCTGCTGTTCGTGCTGCTGGAGGTTTCCACGCCCCAGTTCATCCAGGAATACGACAGCCGCCCCAACCGCCTGTACATCGACTACCTGAAATACCCCAAAGAAGTCTTCGGCATGCTGTGGAAAGGCTACAAGCCGGTCCTGCTGGGCGCCGCCCTGGGCCTGGGCCTGGCCGCCTGGCTGGGCCACACGCTGTTCGCCCGGGCGCAGCCCGATCCCCTGCCCGCCTGGCCCTGGCGCGTGCTGGTCACGCTGATCTTCGGCGCCGTCATCGCGCTGGCCATCCGGGGCACGCTGGGCCACCGGCCGATCAACCCGGCCTCGGTGGCCTGGTGCGGCGACAGCCTGCTCAACACCCTGCCCCTGACGTCCCTGTACAACGTGCTGTTCGCCCTGTACGCCATCAAGAACGAACGTTCGGCGGCGGACGTCTACGGCGATCTGCCCGACGCCGAACTGCAGACGATCATCCAGGCGCAGGCCGGCATGCCGCCCGGTCCGGCCGAGATGCCCACCCTGCACCGCCAGCCTGCCAGCCAACGGCCCGCGCGGCCCCGCAACCTGGTGCTGATCGTCGAGGAAAGCCTGGGCGCCCAATACGTGGGCAATCTGGGCGGCGAGGGCCTGACGCCCTGCCTGGACGCCCTGGCGGCGCAGGGCTGGAATTTCACCCGCGCCTACGCGACCGGCACCCGCTCGGTGCGCGGCCTGGAGGCCGTCACGGCGGGCTTTCCGCCCACCCTGTCGGATGCCGCCCTGCGCCTGGGCGACGCGCAAAGCCGCTTCTTTACGCTGGCCCAGTTGCTGAAGCGGCACGGCTACCGCTCGCGCTTCATTTACGGCGGCGAGGCCCACTTCGACAATATGAAGAGCTTCTTCCTGGGCAACGGCTTCGACGAACTGCACGACCTGCCCAGCTTCGAGGCGCCGGCCTTCGTCGGCACCTGGGGCGCCAGCGACGAGGACATGTTCGACAAGCTGCACACGCTGCTGTCGCAAGGCGGCGATCAGCCCACCCTGCACCTGGCTTTTTCCGTCAGCAATCACACGCCCTGGGAATACCCGGCCGGCCGCATCCCGGTCGACGGCGATCCCGCCACGGTGCAGAACACCGTGCGCTACGCGGACTGGGCCATCGGCCGCTTCTTCGAACAGGCCCGCGCCAGCGACTACTGGCAGGACACGGTCTTCCTGATCGTCGCCGATCACGATGCCCGCGTCGGCGGCGCCCAGCGCATCCCGCTGCGCCATTTCCACATCCCGGCCCTGATCCTGGGCGCAGGCGTCGAAGCGCGCCGCGACGAGCGCATCATCAGCCAGATCGACCTGCCGCCGACCCTGCTGTCGCTGATCGGCATCGATGACGAGCACCCCATGATCGGCCACGACCTGACGCGCGCGGACGCGGGCGGCCGCGCCATGATGCAGTACGAGGAACACTACGGCTACCTGCAGGGCGACACCCTGGCCGTGCTGGAGCCGCAACAGCCCGCCAGCTTCTACCGCTACGCCGCCCCGGACGGCTACACGCCGCTGGACCCGGACCCCGCGCTCGGCCGCATCGCCCTGGCCCACGCACTGTGGCCCACCTGGGTCTACCGCCATCGCGCGCACACGCTGCCGGAGCTGCGCTTGCCGGGTTAGGACCTGCCTGGAACCGGGTTCAATCCGGCGGCGCATCCACCAGGGACAGTTCCGTCAGCAGCCGTGCCAGGTCATACTGCCTGTGCACGTGCATCTTGCGGAAAATGGCCTTGATGTGCGTGCGCACCGTCGCCTCCCCGACCGACCGCAGTCCGGCGATTGCCTGCGGCGTATACCCCTGCGCCATGAGTGCGGCCACCCGGGCTTCGGCCGCACTCAGGCCAAAGGCCTGCCGCAACAGCGCCTGCGCGGGTTCCCTGGGCCGGGTCGGCCAGATCATCAGCAGAGCCGTCTCCGCGCGCACGGCGAGCCGCTCATCGCCTTCGCCCACGGGAATCGCCACGCAGGCCGTGCCCGCATGATCCGCGTCGAAGGACAGACGTACCGACGCGAGACGCGGCGGCGCCCCCGGCCCGCCCAGGGCCTGCCGGACGATGCCGAGCAGCGCCTGCCTGTCCCGTCCCGCACCGCCCACGAAGAGCCGGCCTCCAGGCCCGGACAGCCAGGCTTCCGCGGCGCGATTGGCCTGCCGCACGCACCCCGTCCCATCGACCAACATGACGGGAACACTCAAGGTATCCAGCACGGCCCGCTGCCAGGCATGCGCTTGCTGCAAACCGCGCAATTCCTGGCGTACCGCCAGGGCCCGCCCCACGCTGCCGTGTACGGCCGACACCGCCGCGACCGCCCCGGCGTCGAAAGCGGCATCACCCACCTGCTTGTGGAGGGACAGATAGTGGCGCGTCCCCTCCTGCGTATCGACCCGATGCCCCATCATGTGCGCAAGTCCGTGGGGCCGCATGAACTCCTGGTAAAAAGGGCATCGCCTGATGAAGCCCTGCCCCAGCACATCCCAATCCAGGTAGGTCTCGCCGTCACGGGACAGCACGTCCATCGCATTCCAGGGGTTGATCGCCCGGAACTCGGCTTCATAATCCTCCAGGAGCCGGGCGGACAGTTCGACCGGCTCGGTGACGTGGAACTGCCCCGTCCCCTCGTCGCGGCTCATGACGGCCAGATAAGAAGCACCCGCCAGCTCGGCCAGCCGCATCAAGGCCTCGCGCCAGGCATCCTCGGACAATACACCCGCCAGCAAAGCCCGCTCGACTGTGAGCAACTGCTCCGGAGTCATTGCCTCCCCCCTATTTTTTTGATCATGCACGCCTGCCGGATACGGCTACTGTACCGTTTACCCGGCGCCCCGGAGCCGGCAGGGCTCCATGTTAGAATCTGCGATCCAGTCGGGGCGTAGCGCAGTCTGGTAGCGCATCTGGTTTGGGACCAGAGGGTCGTAGGTTCGAATCCTATCGCCCCGACCAACACGACCAAGGGAACTCCATGTCTTCTTCCGCGTATGACGATCTGGGCAAGCTGATTCTGCGCCTGAGCCTGGGCATTCTGATCTTGCTGCACGGCCTGGGCAAGCTGGACGGCGGCGTGAGCTGGATCGTGGGCATGCTGAGCCAGCGCGGCCTGCCCGGCTTTATCGCCTACGGCGTCTACATCGGCGAAATCGTCGCTCCGGTTCTGATCATCCTCGGCCTGTTCACCCGCCTGGGCGGCCTGATCTCCATCCTCAACATGCTGTTCGTCTTCGGCCTGGTGCACATGAACGAATTGTTCGCGCTGGGCAAGAGCGGCGGCTGGGCACTGGAACTGCAAGGCATGTTCCTGTTCGCCAGCATCGCCGTCACGCTGTTTGGCGCAGGCGCCTACAGCCTGGGCGGGCGCAACGGCCGCTGGAACTGATCGCGCGGCATCGCACGCACTGAACACGGCCCGCCCAATCGGCGGGCCGTGTTGTTTTGCCGCCGGGCCGCCCCAAGGCAAAACGCGCCCCCTCGGGGGGATGAGCCCGGACACGGGACAGTCCCAGTGGACTGTTTCGTGCCTGGCGAATCCAAGCGGCTTGCAAGCCGCGAGGTGGACGCAAGCCGAAGGCGCAGCGTGGGGGCCTTTTTTGCCGAGCCCGCCTCAAGCCGCCGGCAGTGTCACCACCACCCGCGCGCCGCCCAGCGCACCCGCCTCGATGCGTGCCCAGCCGCCGTACAAATCGGCCAGATCGCGCACGATCCCCAGCCCCAGGCCCGAACCGGGCGTGTGTTCGTCCGCCCGCTGGCCCCGCTCGAAGACCTGTTCGGCCCGCTCGGGGCTCAGGCCGGGACCGTCGTCCTCTACCCAGATCGCCAGTTCGCCGTCCTTGCTGCGGACGGTGACGCGCACCTGCCGGCGCGCCCATTTCCCCGCGTTGTCCAGCACATTGCCCAGCATTTCCTGGAAGTCCTGGGCTTCGCCGCGAAACGCCAGATCCTCGGCCACACGGCTCAGGTCGTAGACCAGTCCACGCTCGGCGTGGACGCGATCCATGACCCGCACCAGGCCTTGCAGCAAAGGCAGGATCGGGCTGCGCAAGCCGGTCACGCGCACTGCGGCCGCGGCGCGGGCGCGGGCCAGGTGGTAATCCACCTGACGCCGGGCGGCCTCGACCTGCTCGGACACCAGGCGCGGCAAGTCCGGATCGCCCGCCTGCGCGGCATTGGCCATCACCGCCAGCGGTGTCTTCAGAGCATGCGCCAGGTTGCCGGCCTGCATGCGCGCCCGCTCCAGGCCTTCCGCGTTGCGGCCCAGCACCAGATTGAAATCCTCGACCAACGGCTGGACCTCCATGGGAAATTCGCCTTCGATCCGATCGGCCCTGCCCGCGCGCAAGGCAGCCAGCCGCACGCGCAGCCGCGCCAAGGGGCGCAGTCCGAAACCGACCTGCATCCAGGCGGCCGCCGTCATGCCCAGCGCCAGGATACCCAGCGCCACGGCCAGCATGCGGTCAAAGCGGCTGACCGGCTCGGCCCACAGGGCCTCGTCGGCCGCGACCACCAGGATCAGCGTGTCGATCGGACCTTCGGCGGGATGGACTTCGCGCACGCGCATCTGCAACGGCTGGCCGTCCGGACCGGACGCCTGCGCGGCCGCGTCGCGCCCCGGCACCAGGCCGCCCACCATGTCCGGCAGATGCGCATCCCACAGGGAACGGGAACGCAGCAACTGGGCGAAGCGCGTCCCGGCAGAGGGCACCGAGATCTGCCAGTACAGGCCCGAGAACGGATGGCTGAAACGCGGATCGGTCGGCAAGGTGGACAGGGAGACCTGGCCCTGCTCGTCAACCTGCAGCGAGGCCGTCAGGTGATTCAGGTGGATATTGAGTTCGGACTGCAGTTGCGCCTGGATGTGCTGGCGGAACAGGCGCTGGATCCCCCAGCCGGCCAGCGCCACGCTGAGCAGCGTCCAGGCCAGCGTGACGGCCAGCAGGCGCAGGCGCAGCGAAGGATGCTGCGCCCTCATTGAGGGACGGCCGACAGGCGGTAGCCCAGACCGCGCACCGTCTGGATCAGGCCCGGGGGAATCTTGCGCCGCAGGCGGGCGACGAACACCTCGATGGTATTGGAGTCACGGTCGAAATCCTGGGCGTAGATGTGCTCCACCAACTGGCTGCGGGACACGACCTCGTCCTGGTGCATCAGCAGATAGGCCAGCACCCGGTATTCGTGGCTGGTCAGGTCCAGCGGCGCATCGTCCAGCAGGACGCGGGATTGGCGCGTGTCCAGCAGCAGCGGTCCGCAACGGATGTCGGCCGTGGCGTGCCCGCCGGCGCGGCGCAACAGCGCGCGTACGCGGGCTGCGAGTTCTTCCTGGTGAAAGGGCTTGGTCAGGTAGTCGTCGGCGCCGGCGTCGATCCCGGCCACCTTGTCGTGCCAGTTGTCGCGCGCCGTCAGGATCAGCACCGGCATCATCCGCCCCGCTTCGCGCCAGGCTCGCAACACCGACAGGCCGTCGCGCCCGGGCAGGCCCAGATCCAGCACCACCAGATCGTAGGGTTCGCTCAACCCCTGGTGCTCGGCGTCCAGGCCGTCGGCCGCCACATCGACCACATAAGCGGATTTTTCCAGCGCCGCCTTCAACTGCGCGGCCAGCAGCGGCTCGTCCTCGGCGACCAGCAGTCTCATGGATGCCCCCTGCGGCCGTCGCGGTGCAGCGGCCGTGTGCCCACCCACACCGTTTCGCCGGTGCGGGCGTCGATCTTCAGCTTGGTCAGACGGCCCTCGTCCTGCAGGATCTTGAGTTCATAGATCCAGCAGCCCTCCGACGGGCCGCCCGGGCTGCCGCAACGGTCGTCCTCCTGCTCGAATTCGACCTTCAGGACCTGACCCGGATAATCGTGCGCGGCACGCGCCAGGACGTCCTGCAGCGGCAGGACTTCACCCAGGGCCTGCAGCCGTTCGGCCATGTCCCGGTCGTGGTTGTGCGCCCCGGCGCCTGCGGCCCAAAGCCCCAGGACCAGCACGCACGCCAGCATCCCTCGGCGACGCATCGCGAACTCCTCTCGTTCAATGCTCGTTCAATCGATGGGTCCTACGATATCAGGAAGCGCATGAACCGGAAATGAACGGCGCGCCGCGGCGCACAAGGGGCTTGACGGACCACACCCGCGCGGACAGCCGCTGGCGGGCGGCGGAGGCCCGCAGTACCATGACTCCCAGCCCCCGCCGGCGATGCGGGGCGCACCACAAGGAGACCACTCATGCTGCACGCGCAAGGCGACTACCGGCAGACCCGGGACGCATTCACCTGGATCGTACCGGAGCGCTACAACATCGGGGCGGACGTCTGCGACCGCTGGGCCGACGGCAGCGGCCGCGAAGCCCTGATCGTCGATCGCGGCGACGCCCCGGCGCAGCACTACACCTTCGACCAGCTCAAGCACTGGTCCGACCGGCTGGCGCAGGCCCTGCGCGCCCGGGGCGTGTCCCGGGGCGACCGGGTGGGCATCCTGCTGCCGCAATCACTGGAAACGGCGCTGGCCCACCTGGCGGCCTACAAGCTCGGCGCCATCGCCGTGCCCCTGTTCACGCTGTTCGGCACCGACGCCCTGCACTACCGCCTGGGCAATTCAGGCGCCCGCGCGCTGATCACCCACACCGAAGGCCTGGGCAAGATCGCCGAAATCCGCCCGAACCTGCCGGAACTGGGCTGCGTGCTGGACATCGACGCCGATACCGGCGACGCCTCGTTCTGGGCGGCGATCGAAGCACAGGACGGCCTGGGCTTCAGGCCCGTGGATACCGCCGCCGACGATCCGGCGATCATCATCTATACGTCCGGCACCACCGGCAAGCCCAAGGGCGCGCTGCACGCCCACCGGGCGCTGCTCGGCCACCTGCCGGGGGTGGAGATGTCCCACAACTTCTTCCCCGACCGCGCCACCCTGATGTGGACCCCGGCGGACTGGGCCTGGATCGGCGGGCTGCTGGACGTGCTGATGCCGTCCTGGCACCACGGCGTGACCGTGCTGGCCTGCCGCTTCACAAAATTCGACGCCGCCACGGCCTGGCAATTGATGGCGCGGCACCAGGTCAGCCATACATTCCTGCCGCCCACCGCCCTGAAGATGCTGCGCACGCTGCGGGACCCCGAACACCACGGACGCCTGGGCCTGGCCTCGGTCGCCAGCGGCGGCGAATCCCTGGGACCGCAACTGCTCGACTGGGGCCGCGCCACGCTGGGCGTCACCATCAACGAGTTCTACGGCCAGACCGAGTGCAATATGATCGTCTCGTCCTGCGCCGCCCTGTTCGAGCCCCGCATCGGCGCCATGGGCCGTCCGGTGCCGGGCCACGAGGTCTGCATCATCGACGAGACCGGTGCGGTCCAGCCGCCCGGGACCGAGGGCCACATCGCCGTGCGCCGGCCCGACCCGGTGATGTTCCTGCAATACTGGCGCAACCCGGAGGCCACCGCCCAGGCTTTCATCGGCGATTGGCTGGTGACGGGCGACCGGGGCGTCTGCGACGAGGACGGCTATCTCTGGTTCAAGGGCCGGGGCGACGATGTCATCACCAGCGCCGGCTACCGCATCGGTCCGGGACCGATCGAGGACTGCCTGCTGGGCCATCCGGCGGTGCGCATGGCGGCGGTGATCGGGGTGCCCGACCCGCAGCGCACGGAGCTCGTCAAGGCCTGCATCGTGCTGAACGATGGCTATACGGGCGACGCCGCGCTGATCGCGGACATCCAGGACCACGTGCGCCGCAAGGCGGCCGCGCACGAATACCCCCGCGTGATCGAGTTCATGGACAGCCTGCCCATGACGACCACGGGCAAGGTGCAGCGGGGGCAGCTACGGGCGATGCATCAGGGAAAATAAGGCACGAACGGGACCCCGGTGATTCCGGCACGGAATCACCCGAATCTCCCCGTAATGTAATCCTCGGTTTCCTTGCGCGCGGGCTTGATGAAGACCTGATCGGTGGGGCCGAATTCCATCAGTTCGCCCAGGTACATGTAGGCGGTGTAGTCGGAACAGCGCGCCGCCTGCTGCATATTGTGGGTGACGATGACCACGGTGTAGTCGGACTTCAGTTCCGCGATCAGTTCCTCGATCTTGGCCGTGGAGATCGGGTCCAGCGCCGAACACGGCTCGTCCAGCAGCAGGACCTCGGGCTTGATGGCCACGCCCCGCGCGATGCACAGACGCTGCTGCTGGCCGCCGGACAGGCCGTTGCCGCTCTGGCCGAGCTTGTCCTTGACCTCGTTCCACAGAGCGGCCTTGGTCAGGGCCCATTCCACGCGCTCATCCATCTCGCCCTTGCTCAGGCGCTCGAACAGGCGCACACCGAAGGCGATGTTGTCGTAGATGCTCATGGGAAACGGCGTGGGCTTCTGGAACACCATGCCGACCTTGGCGCGGATCAGGGAGATGTCCAGCTTGGAATTCAGCAGGTCCTCGCCATCGAGCTCGATGGTGCCGGAGGCGCGCTGGCCCGGGTACAGCTCGAACATGCGGTTGAAGGTGCGCAGCAGCGTGGACTTCCCGCAGCCCGACGGACCGATGAAGGCCGTGACCTTGTTTTCCGCGATATCCATATTGATGTCGCGCAGGGCGTGGAAGCTGCCGTAGTGGAAGTTCAGCTTGCGCACAGCCAGCTTGGTGCGTTCTCGGGCGGCGGTTGGAGACGGATTCAGGGTCATGGTCGGAAGCGGATTATTTGCGGAACAGGCTGCGCGCGGCGATATTGATCCCCAGCACCAGCAGGGTGATCAGCGCGGCGCCCGCCCAGGCCAGCCGGTTCCAGTCCTCGAAGGGGCTGGCGGCATACTGGAAGATCACCACCGGCAGGTTGGCGATGGGGGCGTTCATGTTCAGCGACATGAACTGGTTGTTCAGGGCGGTAAAGAGCAGCGGCGCGGTCTCGCCGGCGATGCGGGCCACGGCCAGCAGGACACCGGTGACGATGCCCGAACGCGCGGCCCGATAACAGATGAAGACGACGATGCGCCACTGCGGGCAGCCCAGGGCGGCGGCGGCTTCGCGCAGGCTGTTGGGCACCAGGCCCAGCATGTTGTCGGTGGCGCGGACCACCACGGGGATGACCAGGATGGCCAGCGCGAACGCCCCCGCCCAGCCCGAATAATGGCCGACCTGCGCCACGTAGATGGCGTAGATGAACAGGCCGATGATGATGGACGGCGCCGACAGCAGCACGTCGTTCAAAAACCGCGTGGCCGGCGCCAGCCAGCCCCGGCGGCCGTACTCGGCCAGATAGGTGCCCGCCAGCACGCCGATGGGCGTGCCGATCAGCGTGCCCACGGCCGACATCAGCACGCTGCCGATGATGGCGTTCAGCAGGCCGCCGTCCGACCCGGGCGGCGGGGTGCTTTCCCAGAACAGCGTCAGGGACAGGGCCGAACCGCCCTTGAGCAGCAGCGTGAGGATGATCCAGGCCAGCCAGAACAGGCCCGAGCCCAACGCCAGGCCCGAAAGCCCCAGCATCAGGCGGTTGAACAGGCGCCGGCGCCGATAGATCGGATTGCCAAGGGCGATGGAGGAATCGGACAGGGCCATCAGTGTTTCGTGCCTTCTTTGCGCGACAGTTTCAGCAGCATGAACTTCGACAGGGCCAGCACCACGGTCGTGATCAGGAACAGGATCAGGCCCAGTTCCAGCAGGGCCGATTTCTGCAGGCCGCCGGCTTCGTTGAATTCATTGGCCAGGGCCGAGGCGATGGAGTTCGACGGCGAGAAGATCGAGGACGGCAGGTTGAAGGCATTGCCGATCACGAAGGTGACCGCCATGGTCTCGCCCAGCGCGCGGCCCAGGCCCAGCATGATCCCGCCGATGACGCCGTGCTTGGTGTAGGGCAGCATGATCTTCCAGACGACTTCCCAGGTGGTGCTGCCCAGGCCGTAGGCGGATTCCTTGAGCAGGGGCGGCACTTGCTCGAACACGTCGCGCATCACCGCCGCGATGAAGGGAATGATCATGATGGACAGGATCAGCCCCGCGGTGAACAGGCCGATGCCCATCGGCGGCCCGCCGAACAGGTGCTCCAGCACCGGAACGCCTTCGAAGAAGTCCACCAGATGCGGCTGCACGTATTCCTGGAACAGCGGCACGAACACGAACAGGCCCCACATGCCGTAGATGATGGACGGAATCGCGGCCAGCATCTCGACGGCCACGCCCAGCGGGCGACGCAGCCAGACCGGGGCCAGTTCAGTCAGGAACATGGCGATGCCGAAGGACACCGGCACCGCGATCAGCAAGGCGAGAAAAGCGCTGATCACGGTACCCAGCACCGGCACCAGCGCGCCGTAGTGATGCTTCACGGGGTCCCAGTCGTTGGTCCACAGGAACGGCAGACCGTATTCGACCAGGGAATCCCGGCTGCCGTACACCAGTGAAGCCAGAATCCCAGCCAGCAGCATGAAGACGAAGAACGCAAACAGGCGGGTCAGGTGCCGGAAACCGGCATCCACCAGAAGGCTGCGCTGCGATAAGGCCATGTGGGACTCCAGACTCACTGTCAGACTATATGCCAGACTTTACTTCCAGACCGCCGAACCGTCCTCGCCGCGGATCCGCTCGGCCCAGACGCCGCGGATCTTGGCCGTCACAGCCTCAGGCAGCGGCACATAGTCCAGTTCGCTGGCCATGGCGCCGCCTTCGCGCCAGGCCCAGTCGAAGAAGGCCAGGACTTCATGGGCGCGCTTGGGATCGGCCTGCTTGCCGTGCACCAGGATAAAGGTCGCCGCCGTCACCGGCCACGAATCCGCACCCGGTTCGTTGTTCAGGACCAGGCCCATGCCCGGCGCCGAGTTCCAGTCGGCGTGCGAAGCCGCCGCGGCGAACGTCTTTTGCGAGGGCTGCACGAACTGGCCATCGCGGTTCTGCAACTGCGCCCAGGCCAGGCCGTTCTGGTGAGCGTAGGCGTATTCCACGTAGCCGATGGAGTTCGCCAGTTGGCGCACGTAGGCGGCGACGCCTTCATTGCCCTTGCCGCCCTGGCCGGCGGGCCACTTGACCGCCTTGCCCTGGCCGACCTGTTCTTTCCAGGCGGGGGACACCTGGGACAGGTAGTTGGTCCAGCCGAAGGTCGTGCCCGAGCCGTCCGAGCGGTGCACCACCACGATGCCCTTGGCGGGCAGCTTCAGATCCTTGTTCAGGTCGGCGATCGCCGGGTCGTTCCATTTCTGGATCTTGCCCAGGAAGATGTCCGCCAACACCGGGCCGGTCAGCTTGAGCTGGCCTTCCTTGATGCCCTCGATGTTGACGACCGGCACGGTGCCGCCGATGACGGCGGGGAACTGGACCAGGCCGTTCTTTTCCAGGTCTTCCGGCTTCATCGGATCGTCCGAAGCGCCGAAATCAACCGTTTTGGCGATGATCTGCTGCTGACCGCCGCCCGAGCCGATGGACTGGTAGTTGATGCGGTTGCCGGAGGTTTCCTGGTATTTGGCCGCCCACTTGGCGTAGATCGGATACGGGAAGGAAGCGCCCGCGCCCGTCAGGTCGGCGGCTTGCGCGGAGACGCCCGCGGCGGCCATGATCGCCAGGCCAGCGGCGCATTGCGTCAGAATTTTCTTGAACATGTCTTGAACCCTATGTGGTCTGAGATGATCGACAGTCCCGGCAATTCCAGGCCCGTCAGGACGACATGGTAGAGGGCTGACGTGACAGTTTCATGACAGGTGAATGACGGTTTCGTGACAGGAGACTCCCGCCCGTCATTCCAAGCGCGTCATCAAATGCTGATGCAGGCTGAAGGGCGCGCGGCGGTTGCGCACGCGCAGGTAGCGGCCGTCGGGCTGCGCCGCCCAGGCCAGTTGATTGTCCCGCCAGGCAAAGGTAAAAGCCTCGTCGATGACCCGGCGGCGCAGCCGCTTGTCCAGCACCGGGAAAGCCAGTTCCACCCGGCGCAGGAAATTGCGGTCCATCCAGTCGGCGGACGACAGGTACAGGGGCTCGGCGCCGTCCTGGTAGAAATAGAATACCCGCGAATGCTCCAGGAAGCGGCCGATGACGGAACGCACCCGGATGCGATCGGACAGCCCGGGCACGCCGGCCTGCAGCGCACAGGCCCCGCGCACGATCAGGTCGATGCGCACCCCGGCCTGGCTGGCCTCGTACAGGGCCCGGATCACCGTGGGCTCCAGCAGGGAATTCATCTTGGCGCGGATCCGCGCCCGCTTGCCCGCGCGGGCGAATTCGGTTTCAGAGCGGATCAGGCGCAGCACGGTCTCGTGCAGGGTGAAGGGCGACTGCAGCAGCAGCTTCAGCTCGCGGCGCGCGCCCAGGCCGGTCAACAGCGAGAACACCTGATCCATGTCCTCGCACATCTGCTGGTTGGCCGTCAGCAGGCCGAAATCGGTGTACAGGCGCGCCGTGCGCGGGTGGTAGTTGCCCGTGCCCAGGTGCCCGTAGCGGCGGATGCGGCCGTCCTCGCGGCGCAGCACCAGGGCCATCTTGGCGTGGGTCTTGTGCCCCACCACGCCATAACTGACGTGGGCGCCGACTTCTTCCAGGCGCGCGGCCCAGTTGATGTTGGTCTGTTCGTCGAAACGCGCCATCAGCTCGACCACGACCGTGACTTCCTTGCCCGCCTTTGCCGCGGACAGCAGCAAGCCCATCAGTTCGGAATCCTCGCCGGTGCGGTAGATGGTCTGCTTGATGGCCACGACCTGGGGATCCAGCGCCGCGCTGCGCAGAAACATCAGCACCGGCTGAAAGGACTGGTAGGGATGGTGCAACAGGTGGTCGCGCGCCGCGATGGCGGCGAACAGCTCGTCGGGCCGCTCCAGGCCGGTGTCGAACGGCGCCTGCATGCGCGGCCGGAAGACCGGATATTCCAGGTCGGCGCGGTTGACCCGGTTGCAGAGCTGCATCAGCCGGGCCAGATTGACCGGACCGTTGACCCGGTAGGTGTCGGCGGCTCCGAGGCCGAACTCGCGCTGCAGAAACAGTTCCAGGTCGGGGGGCATGGCATGCGCGATCTCCAGGCGCACCGAAGCCCCGAAATTGCGCTGCGACAGTTCGCCCTGCAAGGCCTGGCGCAGATTGGTGATTTCTTCCTCGTCCACGAACAGGTCGCTGTTGCGCGTCACCCGCCACTGGTAACAGCCCTGGACGTTCATCCCCGGAAACAGGTCGCTGACGAAGGCATTGATCAGGGTGGTGAGCAGCATGAAGCCGTCGGGGATGCCGGCGATCTCGGCGGGCACCTTGATCATGCGCGGCAGCGCGCGCGGCGCCTGGACGATGGCGATGTGGCCCTCGCGGCCGAACGCGTCCTCGCCGCTGAGCGCGATGATGAAATTCAGGCTCTTGTTGTAGACGCGCGGGAAGGGATGCGCCGGATCCAGGCCGATCGGGGTCAGCAGCGGCATCACGTCGCGCACGAACACGCCGTAGGCCCATTCCCGCTGCAAATCCGTCCAGCCCGTCGAATAGATCAGGCCCACCCCCTGGTCCATCAGCTTGGGCATGACCTCGCCCGTCAGCAGGCGGTTCTGGCGGTCCACCAGCGCGTGCGCAGCGCGCTGCACCCGGTCAAAGGCCTCGTCGGGCGTCATGCCGTCCACGCCCCGCAGATCCGGCGTCTGGCGCTGCTGTTCCTTGAGACTGGCCATGCGGATCTCGAAGAACTCGTCCAGATTCGATCCGACGATGCACAAGTAGCGCAGGCGTTCGAGCACCGGCACGTCCGTGCGCTCGGCCATGGAGAGCACCCGTTCGTTGAATTTGAGCACCGAAAGCTCTCGGTTCAGAAGCACTGGCATTTCTTCGACGGCCCGCATGCGCGCCTCACAATCCTGTCATGAATCGGCCACTATAATCGCACAGTGTGACATTTTCTGGTAAGGCCATGGACAACCGGCTCGCCTCGATCGACCTGGGCTCGAACACTTTCCGGCTATCCATCGGGCGCATCGTGCGCCACGGAGACACCGCCCAGATCTACGCCGAAGACAAGCTGCGCGAACTGGTTGCCCTGGCCAACGGCCTGGACGAACACAAGCGCATCAACGCCGCCACCATGGAACAGGCCCTGGCGGCGCTGCGGCGCTTCGGTGAACGGCTGCAGGGCTTTTCCCCCGCCAACGTCCGCGCCGTGGCCACCAACACCTTCCGTGTGGCGCGCAACGCCGCCGAATTCCTGCCGGCGGCCGAACGCGCCCTGGGCTTTCCGATCGAAATCATTTCCGGCCAGGAAGAAGCCCGCCTGATCTACCTGGGGGTGATCCAGGACCTGCCGCCGTCCAGCCAGCGCCGCCTGGTGATCGACATCGGCGGGGGTTCCACCGAATTCGTCATCGGCCTGGGCGACCACCCCCTGGAGCTGGCCTCGCTGGAGCTGGGCTGCACCACGCTGACGCGGCAATTCTTTCCCCAGGGCCGCATCACCGCAGCCCGGATGAGCCAGGCGATCCTGGCGGCGCGCGGCGCCATCGAGACCATCGCCAGCCGCTACCGCAGCACGGGCTGGCAAGAAGCCTACGGCTCGTCGGGCACCGCCAAGGGCCTGCTGGCCATCCTGCTGGAAAACGGCCTCAGCCCCCGGGACATCACCCTGGAAGGCATGGAGCGGCTGCGCGCCGCCCTGGTGAGCGCCGGCGAGGTCCGCCTGCACGACTGGGCCGGCCTGAAGCCGGAGCGCGTGCCGGTGCTGCCCGGCGGCCTGGCCATCATGATCGCCGCTTTCCAGGAGCTGGGCATCGAACGGATGCGGGCGGGCGACGGCGCCCTGCGCATCGGCGTGCTGCACGACCTGCTGGGCCGCGATTCGCATCAGGACCGGCGCGACGAGACCGTGCGCCAGATCCGCGGCCGCTATCAGCTCGACACCGCCCAGGCGGGCTTCGTCCGGACCCTGGCGCTGCGCCTCTTCGACCAGCTCGGCCTGGCCGCCGAGCCCGACACGCCGGAACTGCGCCGGGCGCTGGCCTGGACCGCCGAACTGCACGAAATCGGCCTGGTGATCGCCCGCGACGATTACCACAAGCACAGCGCCTACATCCTGGAACACGCCGACATGCCGGGCTTTTCGCGCGATGACCAGCGGCTGCTGGCCTTCCTGGCGCTGGGTCACCAGGGACGCCTGGCCAAGGTCCGCTGCTACGCGCCCGACCGCGCGCGCTGGCTGGCCCTGTGCTGCCTGCGCCTGGCGGTCCTGCTGCTGCGCCGCCGCGAACCCCTGGGCGCCCTGCCCCTGACGCTACAGGCCTGGGATCAGCTCATCACCCTGGAAATCCCGGCGCACTGGCTGGCAACCCGCCCCCTGAGCGGCCTGCAACTGAAGAAAGAAGCCACGATCTGGCGCAAGGCCGGCTTCGTGCTGGACATCATCGAACGTTGATTCAGGCGAGCCCGAAATGCCGCCGATACCGGGCGTCCAGCCGTTCCAGGTCCAGCAGGATCGGAAAATCTGCGGTGTGAAAATCCGGGTCCCAGGCCGGGGCGCCGCAAATCGTTGCGCCCAGCGCCAGATAGCCTTTGATCAGCGGCGGCACCCGCGCCGGCAGCGTGCTGTCCAGGCGATCCACCGGATAAGGATGCAGGGGCCGGATTTGCGGCGTGTCGGGATTGCGCGCCATCAGCGCCCGCGCCCGGCGCCAGACCTCGGACGCCGTGACTCCGCTGTCGCGCAGACTGACGCTGGCGCAGCCCAGCATGTAGCGGTAACCGCCTCGCACCATGACCTGGGCCAGCCCTGACCACAGCAGCATGATGGCGGTGCCATGCCGGAAGTCCGCGTCGATGCAGGAACGGCCGACTTCGACCAGTTGCGGGCGCAGCGCCGCCAGCGGCTCCAGGTCGAATTCAGATTCGGAATAATAGCCGCCCGCCTGGCGCGCGGCCTCGGGCGTCAACAGCCGGTAGGTGCCCACCACCCGGTCGGCGCCCACGTCGCGCACCATGAAATGCGCGCACCAGGGATCGAAGTGATCGACGTCGCGATCGCCCACGGCGTTCGGAAACTGCGCGCCCATGTCCTCTGTGAACACCCGAAACCGCAAGCGCTGCAGAGCCTCCAGGTCCTCCTGGGTCTGCGCGATGGTCAAGGCCAGTCCACCGGCCTCGGCCCCAGGCCAATCGATGCGTTTCATT
Source organism: Castellaniella hirudinis (assembly GCF_042651965.1). NCBI lineage: Bacteria > Pseudomonadati > Pseudomonadota > Betaproteobacteria > Burkholderiales > Alcaligenaceae > Castellaniella > Castellaniella hirudinis. The sequence continues at coordinate 62,473 of NZ_JBHSDY010000005.1, read as the reverse complement.
GATCCTGCAGGCAGGGAAGCAGTGTAGGCGAGCATGGCAAAATCCCTAAAGTGAGGTGATCGGGATTATTTTGCCGGTGCTCTGTGTGAATCATGTGACAGCGACATTCAGGCCAGCTTGACCGCTACGAGACGGCGCACGCCTTCTTCGGCCAGGGCCTCGTCATCGGCCTCGACCATGAGGCGCAGCTTGGGCTCGGTGCCCGAGGCACGGATCAGCACCCGGCCGCGTTCGCCCAAGGACGCGCGCACCTCGTCCGAAGCCGCCTTCAGACCGGCATGCGTCTGCCAGTCCAGGCCGGGCGCCAACGGCACATTGACCATTTTCTGGGTGTACATGGACAGGTCGGCCACCAGGTCGGCCAGGGAAGCGTCCGCATGCCGCATGGCCGCCAGCACCTGCAGGGCGGCCACGATCCCGTCGCCCGTGGTGTGGCGATCCAGACACAGCAGGTGGCCGGAGCTTTCGCCGCCGAACAGCCAGCCGTGCCGGCTCAGGACTTCCAGCACATAGCGGTCGCCGACCTTGGCGCGCTCGAACGGGATGCCCAGTTCATGCATGCGGCGCTCGAAACCGAAATTCGTCATCAGCGTGCCGACCACGCCCTGGATGGGCTGGGCGCGCGCGCGGTCGCGCACGATGGCGTAGAGCAGTTCGTCGCCATTGAACAGGCGGCCGGAGGCATCCACCATCTGCAGGCGGTCGGCGTCGCCGTCCAGGGCAATGCCCAGGTCCGCCTTCTGGGCCGCCACGGCGGCGACCAGGGTCTCGGGATGGGTCGCGCCGACCTTTTCATTGATGTTGAAGCCGTCGGGCTCGCAGCCGATCACCGAGACCTCGGCCCCCAGTTCGCGGAACACGTGCGGCGCGATGTGATAGGCGGCGCCGTTGGCCGCGTCCACCACGATCTTCAGGCCTTGCAGATCCAGCTCGTTGGGGAAGGTGCTCTTGCAGAATTCGATGTAGCGGCCGGCGGCGTCGCTGATGCGCCGCGCGCGACCCAGGCCGGCCGAATCGGCACAGCCCAGCGGTTCTTCCAGCAGCGCCTCGATGGCGGCCTCGGTCTCGTCGGGCAGCTTGGTGCCGGCCCCGGAAAAGAACTTGATGCCGTTGTCGTAATGCGGATTGTGGGACGCACTGATGACGATCCCGGCGGCCAGGCGCCAGGCACGGGTCAGATAGGCGACGGCCGGCGTCGGGATCGGCCCGGCCAGCATCACGTCCACCCCGGCGGCCGACAGGCCGGCCTCCAGCGCGGATTCCAGCATGTAGCCGGAAATGCGGGTGTCCTTGCCGATGACCACGGTCGGCCGTCCGGCGGACACAGCGCCGCGCGCCAGCACGCGGCCCGCCGCATAACCCAGCCGCAGGGCGAATTCCGCGTTGATCCGATCACCGCCGACGATGCCTCGCACCCCGTCGGTCCCGAAATATTTGCGTGCGCTCATGCGCGGACTCCTTGTTCGACGGCCGACCAGACCCGCAGAGCATCCACGGTGTCGGCCACATCATGAACGCGCAGGATATGCGCGCCCCGTATTGCGCCGGCCAGGGCCGCCGCCACGCTGCCGCCCAGGCGCCGGGACGCCGGGCGGCCCGTGACGGCGCCGATCATGGACTTGCGCGACAAACCCAGCAGGCTGGGATATTCCCGGCCCACGGCCTGCGGCAAATCCCGCAGCAGGGTGTAATTGTGCGCCGCCGTCTTGCCGAATCCAAATCCGGGATCGAGCACGATGCGGTCGGCGTCGATGCCTGCCCGGCGCAGGCGCTGCGCGCCCTGGTTCAGATAGTCGTGGACTTCGGCAACCACGTCCTGATAGGCCGGGGCGTCCTGCATGGTGCGCGGTTCGCCGCGCATATGCATCAGACACAGCGCGCAATCGGCGTCGGCCACGGCCTGGACCGCGCCCGGCGCTGAAAAACCGCCAATGTCGTTGATCATGTCGGCGCCTGCGGCCAGCGCCGCCCGCATGACGTCCGGCTTGCAGGTATCCACGGACAGCGGCACGCCGCAGTCGCGCAGGGCTTCGATCACGGGCAGGATACGGCGGAGTTCTTCGTCGGCGGGGACGGCCTGGGCGCCGGGGCGGGTGGATTCGCCGCCGATGTCCAGCAGGTCGGCGCCTTCTTCGACCAGAAGGCGCGCATGGGCGACCGCCTGGTCGGCCCGGAAGTGAACGTTGCCGTCAGAAAACGAGTCCGGCGTGACGTTCACGATCCCCATGACCAGGGGGCGCTCCAAGGACAAGCGGAAACGCCCGCACTGAAGATGGTCATGCATAGACAGGGGCGGTCGGATCAGACCGGCGTCGCGGCAGGGCCCTTGTCGTTGCTGGCGGCCGGCTGGCCGGCCGACGGGGTCTGCGGCGTGTCGCCGCCCCCCGAGGACGGCGGTTGCGGCGCACGCGGCGGACGGCCGGCCATGATGTCGTCGATCTGCTCGGCATCGATGGTTTCCCATTCGAGCAGGGCCTTGGCCATGACGTGCATCTTGTCCTGGTTGGACTCGATCAGGTCGCGCGCCACGCGGTACTGCTCGTCGATGATGCTGCGGATCTCGGAATCGACCTTTTGCATGGTGGCTTCGGACACGTGCGTGGTCTTGGTCACGCTGCGGCCCAGGAAGACCTCGCCCTCGTTTTCGGCATACACCACGGGCCCCAGGGAATCGGTCATGCCGTAGCGCGTGACGATGTCGCGGGCGATGGCGGTGGCGCGCTCGAAGTCGTTGGAGGCGCCGGTCGTCATCTGGCCCATGAAGACCTCTTCGGCGATCCGGCCGCCGAACAGCACCGCGATGGTGTTCAGCAGACGTTCCTTATCCATGCTGTAGCGGTCGCCCTCGGGCAACTGCATCGTCACCCCCAGCGCGCGGCCGCGCGGGATGATGGTGACCTTGTGCACCGGATCGGTCTTGGGCAGCAGACGCGCCACCAGCGCATGGCCGGACTCGTGGTAGGCCGTGTTGCGGCGCTCTTCTTCGGGCATGATCATGGAGCGGCGCTCCGCGCCCATGATGATCTTGTCCTTGGCCTTTTCCAGGTCGGACATGTCCACCGTACGGCCGTTGCGGCGCGCGGCAAACAGGGCGGCCTCGTTGATCAGATTGGCCAGGTCAGCGCCGGAAAAGCCCGGGGTGCCGCGCGCCAGCACGCTGGCGTCGACGTTCTGGGCGATGGGGACCTTGCGCATGTGGACTTTCAGGATCTGCTCGCGGCCGCGGATGTCGGGCAGCGACACGACCACCTGGCGGTCGAAGCGGCCCGGGCGCAGCAGCGCCGGGTCCAGCACGTCGGGCCGGTTGGTGGCGGCGATCACCAGCACGCCCTGGCCGGTTTCGAAACCGTCCATTTCGACCAGCAACTGGTTCAGGGTCTGTTCGCGTTCGTCGTTGCCCCCGCCCAGGCCGGCGCCGCGCTGGCGGCCCACGGCGTCGATTTCATCGATGAAGATGATGCAGGGAGACTGCTTCTTGGCGTTCTCGAACATGTCGCGCACACGGGCCGCGCCCACGCCGACGAACATTTCGACGAAATCCGAACCGGAAATACTGAAGAACGGGACCTTGGCTTCGCCGGCGATGGCCTTGGCCAGCAGCGTCTTACCCGTCCCCGGAGAGCCGACCATCAGCACGCCGCGTGGGATGCGGCCTCCCAGGCGCTGGAATTTGGTGGGATCACGCAGGAAGTCGACCAGTTCCTGGACGTCTTCCTTGGCTTCGTCGCAACCGGCGACGTCCGCGAACGTGATGTTGTTGGTGTTCTCATCCATCATGCGGGCGCGGGATTTGCCGAAGCTGAACGCCCCGCCCTTGCCGCCGCCCTGCATCTGGCGCATGAAGAAGATCCACACCCCGATCAGCAACAGCATCGGGAACCAGGAAATGAACAGGCTGGTCAGGAAAGAAGGCTCTTCGCGGGCCTTGCCGGAAACCTGGACGCCGTTCTTGACCAGCTCGGGCACCATCCACAGGTCGCCGGGCGAGGTCAGGCTGTAGGCACGGCCGGATTCCGGGGACACGTAGATCGTGTCGCCCTGGATGTCGACCTTATTGATGCGGCCGGCACGCGCGTCGTTCATGAATTGCGTGTAGCTGACCGAATCTCCGCTCGTGGCCGGGTGTCCGTCAAACTGCTTGAACACCGTGAAAAGCACGAGCGCGATCACCAGCCAGACCGCAACCTTGGAAAACGAGTTGTTCAAAGCCAACCTCCTGGGTATATGCCACCGCCCGCCTGCTGCCCGCGCCGCATGAGCCTGCGGCCGCGATTACATCAAGCTGACAGATACGTCAATGCTTCATTCTACCTGAATCCGCCAGGCAGACGCAGTACGACCATGACGGCCTCAGGCATCTTCCGCAGCGTCTTCTTCGGCTCCGGCCCGATCCCGCCCGGCATCTGGATTTTTTACCGCCGGGCCGCCCCTAGGTAAAAACGCCCCCTCGGGGGGCAGCAAGCCGAAGGCGCAGCGTGGGGGCTATTTTTTCAATCCTTTACCGACCAGAAACGTCTCGGAGGACTCGTCCCGGGACGCTTTGGGTTTGCGTTCGACCACACGGACGAAATGCTGCTTGAAGAGCTGCACGATCTGCGAAAACCCGCTGCCGTGAAACGCCTTGACGACCAAAGCGCCGTCCGGCTTCAGGTGGCTGCAGGCAAATTCCAGCGCCAATTCGCAGACGTGGGCGATGCGGGCGGAATCCGCCGAGGCCACACCTGATAAATTGGGGGCCATGTCGGAAATCACAAGGTCTACGGCCTGCCCTTCCAGGCGTTCGTGCAATTGCGCCAGGATGGCGTCCTCGCGGAAGTCGCCCTGGATGAATTCCACCCCGGCGATGGGCTCCATGGGCAGCAGGTCCAGCGCCAGCACACGGCCGTCGATCTCGCCGCCCGCCGCCAGCAGGCGTTCGCGCACGATCTGCGACCAACTGCCGGGGGTCGCGCCCAGGTCCACGACCACGTCGCCGCGCCGCAGCAGTTTTTCCGTGTCCAGAATCTCGGTCAGCTTGAAGGCGGCGCGGGCACGGTAACCCTTCTGTTGCGCCATTTTGACGTAAGGGTCGTGAATATGCCGCTGAACCCAGGCTTTAGAGAATTTTTTCTTGGCCATTCTCGTACAATTCCAATATGCCGAAACTCGAACTGACCTCTCAGCAGCGCAGCGCCCTGCGCGCCGCCGCTCACCCCCTGCATCCCGTCGTCCTGATCGGCGACCGCGGCCTGACGGCCGCCGTGCTGGAAGAAATCGACCGCACGCTGGCGGCCCATGAACTGATCAAGATCCGTGTCGCCGGCGCCGAGCGCGACGAACGCGACGCGATGCTGGCGGAAATCTGCGAAACGCTGTCCTGCGCCGCAGTGCATCATCTCGGCAAAACGCTGATTATCTATCGCCCCGATCTGCTTGCGCAACAAGCCGCGCAGGCGGCCGAAAACGCCACCCGGGCCGTGCGCAAGAAGTCCGAGCCCTACGTGCCTAAAAAGCAGGCGGCAAAACCGCGTGCCGCCCGCCCCGCCCCGCAACGTGCCGCGGGTACGCAACAGGACGGATCGGAAGAACGCGCGGCGCCGGGGGCGGGCCGGAAAACCCGACCGACCGACAGCCGCGGGGCCGGGAAACCGACGCGCGGCAATCGTGCCGATGCAAGCCATGGCATCCCGCGTCGCAGCGGCGGCGGCAGTGCATTGTCGCTGCGCGCCGGACGGCGCGGCAGCCGCTGACCCGCAGCTAAAACATAGACGGGCACGCCTTCAGCCAGAGCTTGGGAAACCGAAGACCGGGACATCCCTCACCCACGTCGCGCCTTGCAAGGCGCTCCGATTCGGCAGGCACGGAATAGTCCGCAGGGACTATTCCGTGTCCGGCCTCATCACTCGTAGCTGACGGAACAGACTTCGTATTCGCGCACGCCGGCCGGCGCACGCACTTCGACCACGTCGCCTTCGCTGCGGCCGATCAGGGCGCGCGCCACGGGGCTGGACACCGAAATCATGTTGGCGCGGATGTCGGCTTCCAGGTCGCCGACGATCTGATAGGTCAGGCGTTCGCCCGATGCCAGATCTTCGATCTCGACGGTCGCGCCGAACACGGCCTGACCGGCGACGTCCAGATCGGCCGGATTGATGATCTGGGCGTTGGACAGGGTGCCTTCCAGTTCCTGGATGCGGCCCTCGATGAAGCCCTGGCGCTCGCGCGCAGCATCGTATTCGGCGTTTTCGGACAGATCGCCCTGGGCTCGCGCCTCGGCGATGGCGTTGATGACTTCGGGGCGCTCGACCGTCTTCAGACGGTGCAATTCAGCCTGTAAGCGCTCTGCCCCGCGAGCTGTCAAAGGGATCGCAGACATAGTTCCTGACTCTAAAAGTAAAAGACGCCCCATGCGCGGGGCGCCCGACAACGAAAGAAAGAGGGGCGAAGTGTGGTGGTTCCGGCCCGCTGAGGGCTGCCTGGCCATGTGCGCCCGCATCGGGGCTTATGAGGGACGGACGTAGCGTGGCGCCACCTGCATCCCGACCAGGTGGCCTGCCGGCTCGCCCGTGAAAAACCCCGGCCGAAACCGGGGTGCTTGAGGAGTATTGTGGGCAATCCGCCGGGAAAAAGCAAGCCCCGGCCAGTCTACGTCCAAGACCGTCAGCCTCACGCCACCGCGGACCGTTTCTTGCACCCGCGCAGCAGCGCATGCAGCAGGATGGCGCCGAAGGTCGCGGTGCCGATGCCGTCGAGCTTGAAGGCGCCGATGGTGATGGAGAAATTGCCCGCGCCCAGGATCAGCGTGACGGCGGCGACGATCAGGTTGCGGTTGTCGCTGAAATCGACCTGGTTGACCACCCAGATACGGGCGCCGGCGATGGCGATCAGGCCGAACACCACCACGGACATGCCGCCCAGCACCGGGTCCGGGATGGCCCGGATCACCTCGCCGAACTTGGGCGAAAAGCCCAGCAGCAGGGCCACCAGGGCGGCCACCACGAACACCAGGGTGGAATAGATCTTGGTTGCGGTCATCACGCCGATGTTTTCCGCGTAGGTGGTCACGCCCGTGCCGCCCAGCGAACCGGAAATCATCGTCGCCACCCCGTCGCCCATGAAGGCGCGGCCCAGGTAGCGGTCCAGGTTCTGGCCGGTCATGGCGCTGACCGCCTTGATGTGACCCAGGTTCTCGGCCACCAGGATGATGGCCACCGGCGCGATCACGCTGATGGCGTGCGCTTCGAACACCGGCGCCGTCAGCGTCGGCAGGCCCAGCCAGGGCGCGGCGGCGATGGCGGCGAAGTCGATCGGATCCCCCAGCCCCAGGCCGTTGGTCAGGACCATATAGATCACGCAGGCGACGAACAGGCCCACCAGGATCAACAGCCGCTGCACCAGGCCGCGCGTGTAGACGGCCACGCCGCCCACGCACAACACGGTCATGAGCGCCATCAGCGACTCGAACAGAGAACCGCCCATGGCGCCCTTGGCCGCCAGCGGCGCCAGGTTCAGGCCGATCACGGCCACCACCGCACCCGTCACGACCGGCGGCATCCAGCGGTCGATCCAGTTGCCCGCCCCGCCCTGGCGGGCGTTGATCCACGCGGTCAGCAGGCCGATCCCGGTGTAGATCAGGCCGCAGATGACGATGGCGCCCAGCGCTGCGCCCATGTTCATGTTCGGCCCGCTGCCCGAATAGCCGCTGACGGCGATCACGCCGCCGATGAAGGCGAAGCTGGACCCCAGGTAGCTGGGCACCCGGCCGCCGACGAACAGGAAGAAGATCAGCGTGCCCACCCCCGACATCAGGATGGCCATATTGGGGTCGAAACCCATGATGAGCGGCGCCAGGATGGTGGAGCCGAACATGGCCACGACGTGCTGCGCGCCCATGGCCACAGTCTGGAACCAGGGCATGGTTTCGTCGGGCTGGACCACGGCGCCGTCGGCGGTGCCGGACACGCGGCGCCACTGCGGAAAATAGGAAGTCGTCATGGAGGAGTCACGGCCGGGAGGCCGTCCGGAAGAGGAAGGTGGAAGGTTGAAAGAAAGTGCGTCGCAAGTGTAAGGCGACGGTCAATGCCCCTGCAAGATGGCATCATCCCCAACAAGCGCTCACGCCGCGTCGTCAGGCACGCGCCCAGGGCTCCTTGACGAAGGCATCGGCCAGGTACTCGATCAGGGCCCGGACGCGGGCCGGCCGGTTGCGGCCCGGCGGCGTCACGACGTGCAGGCCCAGGGGTTCGGTTTCCCAGGGCTCCAGGGCGGTTTCCAGCGCACCGGAACGCAGCTCGGGCCAGACCAGGAATTCCGGCTGCAGGGCCAATCCCCGCCCCGCCAGCAGCGCCGGCATCAGGGCATCGGCATTATTGGTCCGCAGCAGGGTCGGCATGACCTGCGAGAACTCGCCCTGTTCGGGATGGCGGAAGTGCCAGGTCGAACCGCCGCGCGCATAGGCATACTGCAAGGCCGAATGCCCCACCAGATCGCGGGGATGGCGCGGTTTGCCGCAGCGCTGAAAATAGGCGGGCGCCCCCACCAGCAGGATGCGGACGCGGCACAGGCGGCGGGCCAGCAGGCTGGAATCGGCCAGCCGGGCGATGCGCAGCGCCAGGTCGAAACGCTCGGCCACCAGGTCGACCTGCGCGTCATCGAAGCGCACGTCCAGCTCCACCTCCGGGTGGGCGGCCATGAAATCCGGCAGCAGCGGCGCCAGGCGCGCGATGCCGAAGGACATCGGCGCGGACACCCGGACCAGGCCGCGCAGGCTGGCGGACTGTTCTGCGATCTCGGCCTCGACCGCTTCGCCCTCTTCCAGGATACGGGCGGCGCGCTCCAGCGCCGCGCGGCCGCTTTCGGTCAGAGACAGGCGCCGCGAGGTGCGATGGAACAGCACGGTCTTCATGCGGGTTTCCAGGCGCGTGATCGCCTTGGACACCGTGGCCTGCGACAGTTCGCAGGCCGCCGCTGCGCGCGCGAACGAGCCGGTTTCAGCGACCTTGGCGAACAAGGCCCAGGCTTCCAGATCAGGGAGTTTTCTCATTACATCAAAATTGGAAAGAATGTAATTCGATTCTTGATCTTCTCAACATGATGGCCAAATTCTACACTGCCTCATCGATACCCGGAATCCACAGGAGACCGCCATGATTGAACACCGCCCCTACGCCAGCCTCGGCGCCGCCCACCACGGCTGGCTCGACGCCCGTCACCACTTTTCTTTCGCCGAATACCACGACCCCGCCCGGGTGCACTGGGGTTCGCTGCGCGTCTGGAACGACGACACCATCGAGCCGGGCGCGGGCTTCCCGCCGCACCCGCACTCGGACATGGAAATCATCACCTATGTGCGTGAAGGCGCGATCACTCACCAGGACAACCAGGGCAACCAGGGCCGCACCCAGGCCGGCGACGTGCAGGTGATGAGCGCGGGCAGCGGCATCGTCCACTCGGAATACAACCTGGAACCCGGCATCACCCGGATCTTCCAGATCTGGATCTTCCCCGACCGCAAGGGCGGCGCGCCGAGCTGGGGCGCCCGGCCCTTCCCCAAGGGTGACCGGTCCGGCCGCTTCGTGACGCTGGCCAGCGGCCTGGAAGGCGACGACGAGGCGCTGCCGATCCGCACCCGGGCCCGCGTGCTGGGCGCCACGGTCAAGGCGGGCGAGACGGTGGAATACCGGTTCGCGGACAGCAGCCGCAAGGGCTATCTGGTGCCCGCCCTGGGCAAGATCGAAGTCAACGGCCTGACCCTGAACGCCCGCGACGGTGCGGCGATCCGCGACGAAGACACGCTGCGCATCACCGCCCTGGAGGACGCTGAACTGGTCCTGGTGGACGCCGCCGAACGCTGATCCGGTCCGGCCGCTCCGGCGGCCGGATGCGATTTATTTTATTTAACCTTCAACATTCAAATCTTCAAATTAAACATCATGGAAAACCGCAACTTCGACGCCCTGTCCCTCATTGGCCGCATCCTGATCGCCGTCCTGTTCTGGGTCGGCGTCTCCGGCAAGATCACCGCGCCGGCCGGCACCATCGGCTACATCGCCTCCAGCGGCATGCCGCTGCCCACCCTGGCCTATGCCGGTTCGGTGTTCGTTGAACTGGTGCTGCCCATCCTGATCGTGCTGGGCTACCGCATCCGCCTGAGCGCCCTGGTCCTGGCGCTGTTCACGATCGTCGCCGCCCTGTTCTTCCACAACCAGCTGGGCGACATGAACCAGTCGGTCCACTTCTTCAAGAACCTGGCGATCGCGGGCGGCCTGCTGCAACTGACGGCCTTGGGCGGCGGCGCCTGGAGCCTGGACGCGCGCCGCGCCCGCTGAGCACTACACCACGGAACGATGCCGCTGGATGCAGGTATCCAGCACATCGCCGCCGGGGCGGCTCCACCAGTCTTCGGAAAAGATCTCGACTTCGCACAGGCCGGCATAGCCGGCCGCTTCCATTTCGCGGCGGATGGTCTTGAGCTCGACGACCCCGTCGCCCATCATGCCGCGATCGTTCAGCAGATCGCGCGTCGGCGCCAGCCAGTCGCAGACGTGATAGGCCAGCAGGCGATCCTCGCCCGCCCGGCGGATCTGCTGATGCAGCTTCGGATCCCACCAGACGTGATAGACGTCCACGGCCACGCCCAGCATGCCGCTGCGGCCCGGATCCAGTTCGTCGCACAGATCCAGCGCGTGTTCCAGGGTATTGATGCAGGCGCGCTCGGCGGCCTGCATGGGATGCAGCGGCTCGATCGCCAGCGGCATGCCCACCGCGCGCGCGTATTCCAGCGCGGCGGCGATGCCGTCGCGCACCTCGTTGCGCGCCCGCGCGATGTCGGTATAAGCCGGCTTCCCCTGCAAGGCGCCCGGCAGCGACCCTACCACCAGCACCAGGCAGGGCGCATCCAGCGTCTTGGCCTCGTCCACGGCGCGGCGGTTGTCCTCCAGCGCCGCCGCCAGGCCGGCGGCATCGGGGGCCGGGAAGAAGCCCCCCCGGCAATAGCCCGACAGACCGATGCCGGTGTCCCGCAACTGGCGGGCGATGACGTCCAGCCCCACCGCCGCCACCTGGTCGCGCCAGGGCGCGATCGCCCGGATGCCGCGCCGGGCGCACTCGTCGATGATCGTATCCAGCCGCCACTGCTTGCGCACCGTGGCGGTGTTCAGGGACAAGAGTTCATGGTCCTTGGACAGGTCCCGCATGCTGCGCTCCTCAGGATTGATGAATGCCGTGCACCGCCAGCCACTGGCCCATGCGTTCGATGGCCAGGTCCGGCTGTTCGAGCACGCCGGCCTGGTCGGCCAGACGGAACAGTTCGGCCATGTGCTGCACGGAACGCGTGCTCTGCTGCCCGCCCACCATCGAGAAATGGCTCTGGCGGCCGTTGAGCCAGGCCATGAAGACCACCCCCGTCTTGTAGAACCGGGTCGGCGCCGCGAAAATATGGCGCGACAGCGGCACGGTCGGCGCGAGGATCTCATGGAAGCGCGCAGTGTCGCCCTGGCCCAGGGCGGCCAGCGCGGCGCTGGCGGCAGGCGCAATGGCGTCGAAGATGCCCAGCAGCGCGTCGCTCTGGCCATGCGTGGGCAGTTCACCCGCGCCGTCGCCTGCGATCAGCTCGGCATAGTTGAAGTCGTCGCCGGTGTACATGCGCACGCCCGCCGGCAGGCGGCGGCGCATCTCGATCTCACGGTCCTTGTCCAGCAGGGAAATCTTGATGCCGTCCACCTTGCCGGCATGGGCGGCAATGACCTGCAGGGCGGTATCCATGGCGCGCGAGATGTCCTCGGAGCCCCAATAGCCGCGCAGTTGCGGGTCGAACATATCGCCCAGCCAGTGCAGGATCACCGGTTCACGCACCTGTTCCAGGATGCGGCCGTAGACCCGGGCGTAATCGTCCGGACCGCGCGCCACGCGCACCAGGGCGCGGCTGGCCATCATGATCAGCTTGCCGCCCAGGGCCTCGATGGCCCCGACCTGCTCCTCGTAGGCCGCGATCACGTCGTCCACCGTGCGCGCCGCTTCCGGCGCGAGGTGATCCGTGCCGCAGCCCGAGGCCACCCGGGCGCCCGGCACGTCACGCGCAGCATCCAGCGAACGGCGGATCAGTTCGAGCGAGGTCGCCCAATCCAGGCCCATGCCGCGCTGCGCCGTGTCCATGGCCTCGGCCACGCCCAGGCCCAGCGACCACAAGTGGCGGCGATAGCCGATCGTGGCGTCCCAGTCGATGGCGGACTCGACCCAGGGGTCCACGACGGCCAGCGGGTCGGCCACCACGTGGGCCGCCGAATAGGCGATGCGATTGAAAGCTGCGCCGCCGGCCGGCCGGGGCGCGGGCACGCCGCGCAGGGCGTAGGTTTCGAGCCCGCCGGCTTGCGTGGGCAACAGGATACGTCCGCTCATCGAAATCTCCTCAGTTCTTCGGGAACAGCGCCGGCACGTCGACCCAGCGGCGCTCTTGCCAGCTTTGCAGCGCGGTCTCGACCAGTTGCACGCCCTTGGCGCCTTCCTCCAGGGTCCAGCGGAAGGGCTCGTCGGCCACGACGTGGCGGATGAAGTGTTCCCACTGGATCTTGAAGCCGTTGTCGCAGGTCTCGGTATCCGGCACCGTCTGCCACTGCTCCATGAAGGGCATCTTCTGCTTTTCGTCCGGATTCCAGACCGGACGCGGCGTGCTGACGCGCGGCTGGACCACGCATTCGGTCAGGCCGGCGACGGCGGACCCGTGCGTGCCGTCCACGTGAAAGGTCACCAGGTCGTCGCGGCGCACGCGCGTGGTCCACGAACTGTTGACCTGCGCGATGACCGGCTCGCCGTTGTGCCCCTTCAGTTCAAAGGTGGCGTAGGCGGCATCGTCCGCGGTGGCTTCGTAGGGCTGGCCCTGCTCGTCCAGGCGCTCGGGGATGTGCGTGGCGCCCAGGCAGGACACGGACTGGACCTCGCCGAACAGATTGTCCAGCACATAACGCCAGTGGCAGACCATGTCGAGGATCATGCCGCCGCCGTCTTCCTTGCGATAGTTCCAGGACGGACGCTGGATGGGCTGCAGATCGCCTTCGAACACCCAGTAGCCGAACTCGATGCGCACCGAGAGCATGCGGCCGAAAAAGCCCGAGCGGCGCAGCATGTCCAGCTTGCGCAGGCCCGGCAGGAACAGCTTGTCCTGCACCACGCCGTGCTTGATCCCGGCGTCCTTCGCCAGGCGGCAGACCCGCAAGGCCTCGTCCAGGCCGGTGGCGATGGGCTTTTCGCAGTAGATGTGCTTGCCGGCGGCAATCGCGCGGGCCAGCAGGTCCGGACGCATCTGCGTGGTGCCGGCATCGAAGAACACCGTGTCCTCCGGATTGGCCAGGGCGGCGTCCAGATCGTCGGTGCAGCGCTCGATCCCGTGCGCCTGGGCCAGGGCCTTGATCTTGTCCAGATTGCGGCCCACCAGGATCGGATCGGGCATCACCCGGTCACCGTTGGCCAGCGCCACCCCGCCCTGGCGGCGGATCGCCACGATGGAGCGGATCAGGTGCTGGTTCATGCCCATGCGTCCCGTGACGCCGTGCATGATGATTCCAAGACGTTGCGTGCTCATGGAAAAGTCCTCTCGTTTGATTTCGTTCAATAAACGGAACGCATCGCGTCCCAGGAAACATGGCCGTCGGCCGCGCCGGTCGCGAAACCGTCGCAGTCGAGACCGCCTAGATCGATCCAACCTGCAGCGATGCGGAGCCGGGCGGCGCCGTCGGAATGTTCGTACAGCGTCGGGAAGCCTTGCAGGAACTCCTGCTGCTCGGCCTGCGGCGCAGCCGCCAGGCCGTTGACGTAGTGATGCCCATTGCGTTCCACATGGGTCAGGCCCAGCCAGCCGGCCAGGGCCAGATCCTGCTGCACGCCCAGGCCCGCCTGCATCGTCAGGTCCTCGCCCGACAGGAAATAGGTCCGCCCGGTCTCGCGCGACCAGGCCGCGCAACGCGCCGCGTTGAGCACGGACTTGTAGAAACCCTTGCAGCTCTTGCTGGACACGCCGGTGTAGCCCACCGCCCGCGCGCGGGGGAAGGCGTCGAGCGTGGCGTCCGATTCATCGACCAGCAGCGGCACGCGCGGGCTGAGCGCCGAGACGTCCGCTTCCAGCGCCTGCGCACGCGCCAGCGGCTGCTCGATGAACGCCAGCCGGTCCACCAGGGGCGCCAGCGCGGGTTCCCGCTCCAGGCGGTCCAGGAATTCCGCCAGGTGCGCCGCATCGCGGTACTGCTCATTGCCGTCGAGCGTCACCAGATCCATGACATCCCGGATCACCGGGACGACCTCGGCCAGACGGCTGACGTCGCCCGCCGCATCGCCCCCGAGCTTGAGCTTGAAGTGACGATGGCCGTAGCGAGCCACGGCCTGCGCCAGGCTGACGGGCAGGCCGTCTTCCGGCGCGCCGGGCCGGGGTTCGGCCAGCGCATCGGCCAGACCGACCGTATGCCGCGCCGCGATCCGGCGGCCGGCCAGGGACGCGGGATGCGCCGCCAGAAAGGCGTCCAGATCGAAATCCAGCAGATCGTCGGCCAGGCCGGTGCCCGCCAGGCGCATGCCTGCGGCGTTGCCCGACAGGGCCGCAGCAAATCCCGTCCCCAGCACATGGCAGACGGCGTCAAACACGGCCCGGTCCACCAGGGCGGGACCGTAGGACGCCACCAATGGCGGCAAGCCGCGCTGCGCCGCCGCCTCATGGATGGCCCGGTAATGGCGGGCGGAATGCCCCCAGGCGGTGTCGGGACCGGCATCCGATCCATAGGCCTCGCGGGTCAGGGTCAGGGCTTCGCGCAATTGCGCGAAGTTCTGCTCTTGCGTCAGTTCGGGGCGCTTGTCGAACCATTTGGGGATCATCATCTCGGCCGCGCAGCCCGTCGCCGTCCGGCCGTCTTCCAGGCGGATGCGCGCCCGGACGTAGGCCTGCGGGCAGGCATTCACGGTGGCGCTGCCGAATCTGAAAGGCAGCCGCAGGGTGACATCGCGCTCGGCAAAGCTGATGTCCTCGATCACAAAACGAATGGCGTGCATGTCTCGTGTCCCCGCCCGGGGGCGGGATTCGTATGAACAGGCGCTGGGGTGAACAGGCCTTAGTGGTCCAGAATGCCTTCGGAAAAGAAGTGCGCCCGGATCTGCTTGGCGTACTTCGCGAATTCGGGCGTGCCCATGACGTCCAGCGTGCGCATGCGCGGCAGATCGATGTCGTAGACCGCCGCGATGGAGCCGGGCCGCTCGCTCATGACGAGCACCCGGTCCGACAGAAAGATCGCCTCGGGGATGCTGTGCGTGATCAGCAGGACCGTCTTGCGGGATTCGGCCCAGATCCGCTGCAGTTCGAGGTTCATTTTTTCGCGCGTCATGGCATCGAGCGCCCCGAAGGGCTCGTCCATCAGCAACAGCGCCGGATCGTGCAGCAGCGCCCGGCAGATCGAGGCGCGCTGCTGCATGCCCCCCGAGAGCTGCCAGGGATACTTGCCTTCGAAACCGGACAGGCCGGCCATTTCCATGAGCTGCAGCGCGCGTTCGCGCGCCTGGCCCATCGGCATGCGGCGCATTTCGGCCTGCAGCAGAATGTTGTCCAACACGCTGCGCCAGGCCAGCAGCACCGCGCTCTGGAAGACGATGCCCACGTCCTTGCGCGGCCCCGAGATGGGCTGCCCCGCCAGCCTCAGTTGCCCGGCGGTGATGGGCAGCAGGCCGGCGACCATCTTCAGCAAGGTGCTCTTGCCGCAGCCCGAAGGCCCGACGACGGACACGAACTCACCCTTGCGGATGCTGAAGTCCAGCGGTTTCAAGGATTCGACGGCGCCGTCCCGGGTCTGGTAGACCTTGGTGACGCCGGCGGCTTCGATCAGGATGTCGTCAGACATGGGCGCTTCCAGTACGGCTTCAGTTCGTGGGGAGATAATCCAGGGTGACGTAGTCGGCAGGCTTGCCGCGCTGCGCCGCTTCGACCCCGCCGAACTCCACCAGCAGATCCAGCGACTTGTCCACGTTGTCCGTGGCGACGCGGAACGGCCGTTCGTTCTTGGTTTCCGGCGTATGGTAGAGCTCGATGCTGCGCTTCAGGCCGACCAGCAGCGTCTCGGACACGCCGGCCTTGGGCTTGGCTTCCAGCATGGCGTCCACAGCCGCTTGCGGGTCTTTTTCCGCCGCCTCGACGGCGCGCGTGGAAGCGCGCATGAAGCGGCGCGTCAGGTCGCCATGTTCAGCCAGCCAGTCCTTGTTGACGATGATGCCCGAGCTGATCTGATTGACGCCGGAATCGGCGAAGCGGATCGGATGAACCGGCTTGCCGGTGGCATCCTGCAGCTTGATGGCCTGATCCATGACGTAGCCCAGCAGCATGTCGGCGCGGCCCGTCATGACCGCGTTGAGCTTGGTCTGGCCGTCGCCCGAGACGATGTTGATCTGGCGCGGATCGATCTTGTTGGACTTGAGGAAGATCGGCCACATCTGCGTCATCGAATCGCCCGGGGTGATCGCCACCGTCTTGCCGATGATGTCCTGCGGGGTCTTGATGCCTTTTTCCTCGAAGCCCATGACGGACATCGGGCTGACCTGGAACAGGACGCCGGTCGAGATCAGCGGCGCGCCCTTGGCGGCGGCCTTGATCATGGTGGTGACGTCGATGTAGCCGAAATTCACGGACTTGGCGGCGACGGCCTGCGCGGTCACGGCCGAGCCCCGGCCTTCCTGGATGTCCAGATTGATGCCTTCTTCGGCGTAGTAACCCAGCTTCTTGCCCAGGAAGAACGGCGCGTGCTCGCTGTACAGATACCAGTTCAGCATCAGCGTCACGTCATCCTTGGGCTTGTCCTGCGCCTGGGCGGGCGTGGCGCCCAGCATCGTGGCGGCCAGCGCCATGCCGATCCCGGCCTTGAGCAAATCACGTCGTATCATGCATGTCTCCTTCGGGCGCTGCCGGCCCTTGTTGTGCAATGAAATCAAGGTCCCTAGCGCTGCGAAGCGTGCCAGGGAATCATCATGCGCTCGATCAGATCCACGACCGCGAACAGCAGCACGCCGATGATCGAAAGCAATACCAGCCCCGCGAACATCAAGGGCAGATCGAAATTGCCGTTGGCGACCTGCAGGACGTAACCGATGCCCGAGTTCGAGCCGACGAATTCGCCCACCACCGCGCCGACGACGGCCAGCGTGACCGAGACTTTCAGGCCGCTGAACATGGCGGGCAGGGCCGCCGGCAGGCTGATCTTGAAAAAGGTCTGCAGCCGGCTCGCCCCCATGGAGCGCGCCAGGTCGAGCATGTCGGATTCGACCGACTTGAAGCCCATGACGGTCGACACCACGATGGGGAAGAAACCCAGCAGAAAAGCCGTGATCACCTTGGGCAGGATGCCGAAGCCGAACCAGACGACGAACAGCGGGGCAATCGCGACCTTGGGCACGCTTTGCGAGAACACCAGCAGGGGATAGACGTAGGATTCCACGACCCGCGAATAGGCGATCACCATGGCGATGGGCACGCCGACCACGATGGACAGCAGAAAACCCCAGATGGTCGCCTCGGTGGTGAACCAGCTTTCGGTCAGCAGCATGGGCCATTGTTCGACGAGCTGGACCAGGACCTTGCCGGGCGGCGGGATCAGGTACGCGGGGATGCTGAAGGCCCGGATGGTCAGGTCCCAGAGCACCAGCAGGAACAGGACCAGCAGGAGCGGCCGCAGGGCCGGGGACAGAAACAGCTTGCGCAACATTCAGGTCTCCTGCAGTGCCGCGCGTCGGAATTCCGATCGGCTGCGCCTGCAATTTTTCTCAATTCACTGATTGGTGAATTATGGGTGCGACCTGATTCAGGTGTCAATGACGACACCGGCTAGGGATATCCCTAGGAGGTTCTGGTGGAGCGTCCCGGCGCGGGCGGGCACGCCGTCTCGCCTTCCGGCGGCTCGCTGATCGCATAGCCGACGACCAGGTCCGTCATGTGCGACAGACGCTCTTCCAGGGCATCGGCCTCGCGCAGATCGCGCCCGAAGATCACCGACAGCGTGTCGTTATTGGCCAGGTAGAAAAAGCCGAGCGAGGCGATGGAGATGTAGAGCTGGACGGGATCGATCCCCGCGCGGAACAGGCCGTCCGCCCGGCCGCGTTCGAGCAGTCGGTCGAGCAATTGCACCAGCGGAGAGTGCATTTCGCGGATCTTGCCCGACTGCTTCAGGTGGCTGGCGCGCGAGAGGTTCTCACTGGCCAGCAGAGACAGGAATTCCGGGTGCGCCAGAAAATAATGCCAGGTGAAGGTGACGAGCGTGCGCAGGGCCTCGATCGGCGCGAGCGCATCCAGGTGCAGGCCCTGCTCGGCCTGACGGATGTCCGCGTAGGTGTTTTCAAGGACGGACAGGAACAGATCGTCCTTGTTGCCGAAATAGTAGTAGATCAGGCGCTTGTTCACGCCGGCGCGTTCTGCGATGCGGTCCACGCGCCCGCCGGCAAAGCCGTGCTCGCTGAACTCATCACGGGCGGCTTTCAGGATTGCCGCCTGGGATCGATCCGTGTCGCGCGAAACGGGCGCCGGCCGGGGGTTCGGTTTCTGTGCCATGGCCGGATTTTACGAGTGTTCGCCCATTCTGGGCTTGCGCTTGCGCCGCGCCGCGACCCGGTCGTACAGCGCATCGGGCACCAGACGCAGCAAACGCGCCACCCAGGCCATGGGCCAGGGGATGACGCGGTAGGACGCCCCGGCGTCGATGGCCCGCACGGCCTGTTCGGCAAAACGATCCACCGGCATCAGGAAAGGCATGCGGTAGGGATTGCGCGCCGTCATGGGCGTGGCGATGAAGCCCGGCGCCACCGTCACGACGCGCACGCCGCTGCCGCGCAGTTCGACCCGCAGGCTTTCGCAATAGGCGCGCACGGCGGCTTTCGAGGCGCTGTAGGCGCCCGCGCCCGGCAGGCCGCGCACCCCCGCCACGCTGCCGATGCCCACCAGCGTGCCCTGCCCCCGCGCGCGCATCGACGCGATAAAGGGCTCGAAGGTCGTCACCATGGCCAGGACGTTGGTGTCGAAAATGGTCTGGAAGACCGCGTGGTCCTCGGGCGCGTCGGTCAGGGTGCCGGCGCTGATGCCGGCGCTGGCGATGACCCGGTCCACCGGGCCGTGGGCCAGGAAGTCCGCTGCGGCCACATGCAGGGCCACGCGGTCGCGCACGTCCAATGCGTAGATCCGATGCCCCTGCCCCGGCAGGCTGTCGCACACGGCCTGCAAGGCGTCGCGGCGGCGGCCGGCCAGGCCCAGCACGGCGCCACGCGCGGCGTACCGGCGCGCCAGGGCGGCGCCGATGCCGCTGCCGGCGCCGGTGATGAAGACGCGTTCGGGGTGACCGGAAAGAGGCGCCGCCCCGGAGGCCGGGGCGGCTGGGCGGGTGGCACCGAAACGATCACCCGGCATGCGACGGTCAGGCTGCAGTCGCAGCGTGCATGGCCTGCAGCGAGTAGACCTTCAGGCCGCCGCCTTGGCGCAGGTATTGCAGGCCCTCGACGGCGGCGCGCGCGCCCGCGATGGTGGTGAAGAAGGTCACGCGGTTGGCCAGGGACTGCGTGCGGATGGCGCGCGAGTCGGCGATGGCGTTGCGGCGTTCTTCGACCGTGTTGATGACCATGGCGATTTCGCCGTTCTTGATCATGTCGACGATGTTGGGACGGCCTTCGGTGACCTTGTTGACGACCTGGACCGCCAGACCGGCGGCCTCGATCACGGCGGCCGTGCCGCGCGTGGCGATCAACTGGAAGCCCAGCGCGGCCAGGCCGCGGGCGACTTCCACGGCGCGCGGCTTGTCCTGGTTGCGCACGCTGATGAACACGCGGCCGGACTCCGGCAGCACGGCGCCGGCGGCGAGCTGGGATTTGACGAAGGCTTCGCCGAAGGAATCGCCCACGCCCATGACCTCGCCGGTGGACTTCATTTCCGGTCCCAGGATGGTGTCCACGCCGGGGAACTTGACGAAGGGGAACACGGCTTCCTTGACGCAGTAGCGCGCCGGCGACGGGATCGAGGCGACGCCCTGGGCGGCCAGGGTGCGGCCGGCCATGGCGCGCGCGGCGATCTTGGCCAGTTGACGGCCGGTGGCCTTGGACACGTAGGGCACGGTACGCGAAGCGCGCGGATTGACCTCCAGCACGTAGACGTCGCCGTCCTGAATGGCGAACTGTACGTTCATCAGGCCCTTGACGTTCAGGGCGCGGGCCATCAAGGCCGTCTGGCGCTCGATCTCGGCCACGACCTCGGGCGACAACGAATACGGCGGCAGGCTGCAGGCGGAATCGCCCGAGTGCACGCCGGCCTGCTCGATGTGTTCCATGACGCCGCCGATGATGACTTGCTCGCCGTCGGCCAGGCAGTCCACGTCGACTTCGGTGGCGTTGTTCAGGAAGTGGTCCAGCAGCACCGGGGAATCGTTGCTGACCTTGACCGCTTCGCGCATGTAGCGCTCCAGGTCTTGCGGTTCATGAACGATTTCCATGGCGCGCCCGCCCAGCACGTAGCTGGGGCGCACCACCAGGGGATAGCCGATTTCGCCGGCCAGGGACAGGGCCTCGCTTTCGGTGCGGGCGGTGCGGTTGGCCGGCTGGCGCAGGCCCAGCTTGGTCAGCAGCTTCTGGAAGCGCTCGCGATCTTCGGCCACGTCGATGGAATCCGGGCTGGTGCCGATGATGGGCACGCCGTTGGCCTCCAGGGCGCGGGCGAGCTTCAGCGGGGTCTGGCCGCCGTACTGGACGATGACGCCGGCCGGGTTTTCCTTGTGGACGATTTCCAGCACGTCTTCGAGCGTCAGCGGCTCGAAGTACAGGCGGTCGGAGGTGTCGTAGTCGGTGGACACGGTCTCCGGATTGCAGTTGACCATGATGGTCTCGAAGCCGTCTTCGCGCAGGGCCAGGGCCGCGTGCACGCAGCAGTAGTCGAATTCGATCCCCTGGCCGATGCGGTTGGGGCCGCCGCCCAGCACGATGATCTTTTTACGATCGGTCGGCGCGGCCTCGTCCTCGTCCTCGTAGGTCGAGTACATATAAGCCGTGGTGGTGGAGAATTCGGCCGCGCAGGTGTCGACGCGCTTGTAGACCGGACGCACGTTCATCTGGTGGCGCAGCTTGCGGACTTCGGCCTCCGTCGTGTCCAGCAGGAACGCCAGGCGGCGGTCGGAAAAGCCGCGCCGCTTGAGTTCGCGCATGGTGCCGTCGTCGAGTTCGGACAGGGTGCGCTGTTCCAGCGCCAGTTCGATGTCGACGATTTCCTTGATCTGCGCCAGGAACCAGGGATCGATCTTGGTCAGTTGGTGGACTTCTTCCAGGGAAAAGCCCTGGGCGAAGGCATCGCCCACGTACCAGATGCGCTCGGGGCCGGGTTCGCCCAGTTCGATCTGCAGGCGTTCGCGGTCGGTGGTCTTCTGGTTCAGGCCGTCGACGCCGACTTCCAGGCCGCGCAGGGCCTTCTGGAAGGATTCCTGGAAGGTGCGGCCGATGGCCATGACTTCGCCCACGGCCTTCATCTGGGTCGTCAGGCGCGAATCGGCCTGGGGGAATTTTTCGAAGGCGAAACGCGGCACCTTGGTGACCACGTAGTCGATGGTCGGCTCGAACGAGGCCGGGGTCGCGCCGCCGGTGATCTCGTTGCGCAGTTCGTCCAGCGTATAGCCCACGGCCAGGCGGGCCGCGACCTTGGCGATGGGGAAGCCCGTGGCCTTGGAGGCCAGCGCCGAGGAACGCGACACGCGCGGGTTCATTTCGATGACGATCATGCGGCCGTTGGCCGGGTTGACCGCGAACTGGACGTTGGAGCCGCCCGTATCCACGCCGATTTCACGCAGCACCGCGATCGACGCGTTGCGCATGATCTGGTATTCCTTGTCGGTCAGCGTCTGCGCGGGCGCGACGGTGATCGAGTCGCCGGTATGCACGCCCATGGGATCCAGGTTTTCGATGGCGCACACGATGATGCAGTTGTCGGCGCTGTCGCGCACGACTTCCATCTCGAATTCCTTCCAGCCCAGCAGGGATTCTTCGATCAGCAGTTCGTTGGTCGGGGAGGCCTCCAGGCCGCGACGGCAGATGGTTTCGAATTCTTCGGCGTTGTAGGCGATGCCGCCGCCCGTGCCGCCCAGCGTGAAGCTGGGACGAATGACCGTCGGGAAGCCGGAGGTGCCGACTTCGGCGGCGATGCGCTTTTGCACCGCCCAGGCTTCGTCCATGGTGTGGGCGACGCCGGACTTGGCCGATTCCAGGCCGATGGAGGTCATCGCGTCCTTGAACTTCTGGCGGTCCTCGGCCTTGTCGATGGCGTGCGCATTGGCGCCGATCAGTTCGACGCCATGCTTGGCCAGCACACCGTGGCGGTCCAGGTCCAGCGCGCAGTTCAGCGCAGTCTGGCCGCCCATCGTGGGCAGGACGGCATCGGGCTTTTCGACCTCGATGATCTTTTCCAGGGCCTGCCAGGTGATGGGTTCGATGTAGGTGACGTCGGCCGTTTCCGGGTCCGTCATGATGGTCGCCGGGTTGCTGTTGACCAGGATGGTGCGGAACCCGTCGGCCTTCAGGGCCTTGCAGGCCTGGGCGCCGGAATAATCGAATTCGCAGGCCTGGCCGATGATGATCGGGCCGGCCCCGATGATGAGAATGCTTTGAATGTCTGAACGCTTGGGCATGGGAGGCAGGCTCTTTTTATTTGGACGACCGGGCTTTGTGCTGCGCCATCAGGTCGATGAATTTGTCGAACAGCACCACGATGTCGTGCGGCCCGGGGCTGGCTTCGGGGTGGCCCTGGAAGCAGAAGACCGGCTTGTCGGTCAGTTCGAAGCCCTGCAGGGAGCCGTCGAACAGCGACACATGCGTGACGCGGGCGTTGGCCGGCAGGCTGTCGCCGTCCACGGTGAAGCCGTGGTTCTGGCTGGTGATGAACACCCGGCCGGTATCCAGGTCCTGCACCGGGTGGTTGGCGCCATGGTGGCCGGTCTTCATCTTGATCGTGCGCCCGCCCAACGTCAGGCCCAACACCTGCTGGCCCAGGCAGATGCCGAACAGGGGGATGCCGCGATCCAGCACGGCGCGGCAGGTGGCGGCGGCGTAGTCGCAAGCAGCCGGGTCGCCGGGGCCGTTGGACAGGAACACGCCGTCGGGGTTCTGGGCCAGGATGTCCGCCACGGGCGTGAGGGCCGGCACCAACGTGATGCGGCAGCCGCGATCCGCCATCAGACGCAGGATGTTGGACTTGATGCCGTAGTCGTAGGCGATGACGTGGTACTGCCCCTGGTCCTGGCGGGTATAACCGCTCCCCAGTTGCCAGGTGCCCTGCACCCAGGCGCCGGACTGCTTGGTGGTGACTTCCAGGGCCAGGTCCTGGCCTTCCATGCCGCCAAAGCCGCGCGCCAGTTCGACGGCGCGGTCGGCGTCTTCGCCCACCAGGATGCAGGCGCCCTGGGCGCCGCGGTCACGCAGGATACGTGTCAGCTTGCGGGTGTCCACGCCCGAGATCGCCACGATGCCCTGGGATTTCAGGTAGTCGGGCAGCGATTGGGTGGCGCGGAAATTGGAGATCAGCGCCGGACAGTCGCGCACCACCAGGCCGGCGGCGTGCACCTGGCTGGATTCGACGTCTTCGGGATTGACGCCGGTGTTGCCGATGTGGGGATAGGTCAGGGTGACGATCTGGCCGCTGTAGCTGGGATCGGTCAGGATTTCCTGGTAGCCGGTCATGGCCGTGTTAAAGACGATTTCGGCCACACTGGTCCCGTCGGCGCCAATCGAAACGCCTCTGAATACGGTACCGTCAGCCAAGGCGAGAATTGCTGGTGCGAGTCCTGCGGACCCCTCGGGAAAGATTGACGGCAGCAAAATGGAACCCCGGTTAGGAAGAATCCCCCCGCAGATATCAGGGGACTCTAAAAGTCGATATTCAAACCTTCCTATTATACAGCGGGGCAAGGGTTACCCCGAAGGTTTCCTGAGAATTCCGCCGGATGTCCAGGCCGGCGCGGCCTCCGGCGCCCTGTCCGTCCCCATCGGGAAATGGTCTACAGTAGGGTTTTCGCAACCCTGTCTGATTGGATCACCGCCCTCATGAGCACTCAACTGGACGCCCTGCGCGCACTGACGACCGTCGTGGCCGACACCGGTGACTTCGAAACCATGCGGGCCTACCGGCCGACCGACGCGACCACCAACCCCTCGCTGATCCTCAAGGCCGTGGGCCAGCCGGCCTACCGCCCCCTGCTGGATCGGGTGCTGCGCGACCACCCCAAGGCTCCGCTGGCCGAACAGGTCGACCGCCTGCTGGTGGCCTTCGGCCGCGAGATCCTGTCCATCGTGCCCGGCCGCGTCTCGACCGAAGTCGACGCCCGGCTGTCCTTCGACACCCAGGCCAGCATCGAGCGCGCCCGGCAGATCATCGCCCTGTACGAAGCCGGGGGCATCCCGCGCGAACGCGTGCTGATCAAGCTGGCCTCGACCTGGGAAGGCATCCAGGCCGCCCGCGCGCTGCAGGCCGAAGGCATCCGCTGCAACCTGACGCTGCTGTTCTCCCTGACCCAGGCGATCGCCTGCGCCCAGGCCAAGGCGACCTTGATCTCGCCCTTTGTGGGCCGCATCTACGACTGGTACAAAAAGGCCGCCGGCGCCGCCTGGGACGAAGCGGCGAACGCCGAATCCGACGATCCCGGCGTGCAGTCCGTGGCGCGCATCTACCGTTACTTCAAGGCCTACGACATCCCCACCCAGGTGATGGGGGCCAGTTTCCGCAACATCGGCCAGATCCGCGCACTGGCGGGCTGCGACCTGCTGACGATCAGCCCCGCCCTGCTGGGCGAACTGGACGCCTCGGACGCCCCCCTGGAACCCCGCCTGTCGGCCGCCGCCGCCAAAGCGGACGCGCCGGAATGGATCGCCAGCAACGAGGTCGCCTTCCGCACCCACCTGAACGAGGATGCCATGGCGACTGAAAAACTGGCCGAAGGCATCCGCATCTTCACGGCCGACGCGATCAAGCTGGACGCGCTGCTCAGCCAGGCCGGCGCCTGACGCGCGGCGATCGCCCTTCTCCGGAAAGCCGCACCCACCCGCTTCGCCATCCCGCCGCTCCGGCACGCCCGGGGATGGAAAACCCGGTGTTGACGGAAAATTTAGATCGATCTAATCTATTCCCGAACGCTGCCAAAAGCGGATGAAGACCCAGCCGGCCGATGTGCCGCGCGCAGCTTCGACACCTCAAACCGGAGACGACATGAAATACCCCAATCTCGCAAAATCCATGCTGTGCGGCATCGCCCTGGCCTTGGCGGCCAGCCTCCCCGCGCAGGCGCTGGAACTGACCGCCGGCCACGTCAACCCGCCGGGAGAACCGTGCTACGAAGCCTTTAACCTGCTGCAGAAAAAACTGGCGGCAGGCAGCACGGGCCTTACCCTGAAAATCTTCCCGCAAAGCCAGATCGGCGATGAAAAAGACGCGATCGAACAGGTCAAGATGGGCGCCCTGACGATGACCTGCGTCGCCAGCGCCAACCTCAGCGCCTTTGCACCGATCGTCGGCGTCTTCGACATCCCGTTCCTGTTCCGCGACGGCGTGACCCACCCCTGGCTCGTGGCCGACGGCCCCATCGGCAAAGACATCAGCAACCGCATCGAACAGCAGTCCGGCCTGCACGTGCTCAGTTGGTGGAGCGCCGGCGTGCGCCACGTCTTCAGCAGCAAGACGCCGATCAAGACGCCCGCCGACATGAAGAACATGAAGATCCGCGTGATCGGCAGCCCGGTCTACATCGACACCTTCACCGCGCTGGGCGCCAAGCCCACGCCCATGCCCTATGGCGAGGTCTACACCAGCCTGGCGACCCACACCATCGACGCGGCCGAGAACGACTCCTCGGGCTACCGCAACATGAAGTTCTATGAACAGGCGCCGCAGCTTTCGCTGACGGGACACTTCTTCCTGATGAAGCCGGTCGTCGCCAACCCGGCCACGCTGGCCAAGCTCAGCCCCGAGCAGCGCAAGGAACTTGATGCCGCCATGGCCGAAGCCACCGCGTATCAGCGCAAACTGTTCGCCGAGAACTTCGACGCCGACATCGAATGGCTGAAGACCAACGGCAAGGTCACCGTGACCGTACCGGACCGCGCCGCCTTCGAGCAGGCCGTCAAGCCGGTCCAGGAAAAGTACGCCAAGCAATACGGCGTCGAACTCGTCGAAGCGATCCGCAACACCCGCTGATCCAGATCACCACGCCCGGGGGCAGCCGCCCCCTGGAGGACCCCTCTGATGAATAAAACACCATTCCTCCGGCTGGAGGCGGGCGTGGCACGCCTTGAAGGTCTGCTGCTGTTCGGCATCCTCGCCGCCCTGCTCGCCACCCTGTCCATGCAGGTGATCTCGCGCTTTCTCATGGACTTCCCCCTGGCCTGGACCGAAGAGCTGGGGCGCGTCCTGCAGATCTGGCTGGTCTTCATCGGCGCGGCCATCGGCACGCACCGCTGCGAACACTTCGTCGTCGAACTGTTCATGGAAAAGGTCAATTTCCCGGGCAAGGCCGCCGTCGCCCGACTGATCGACCTCACCACCGTCGGCTTCTTCTGCGTGCTCGTGTGGGTGTCGGCCGATACCACGATCCACGGCGCGGGCCAGATCCTGCCCACCCTGGGCATCTCGATCGCCTGGTCCTACGCCGCCATCCCCGTCGGCTGCGCCCTGATGGTCCTGCACTTCCTGATGGCCGTCTTCCGGCCGCTCGACGCCGCCGCATCACCGAAAGAGGCCATCGAATGATCTGGCTATTCCTCTCCCTGCTGATCCTGCTCATCCTGCTGCGCGCCCCGATCGCGGTCGCCCTGGGCCTGCCGGCGCTCGTCTGGCTGTTCCTGAGCGACATTTCCCTGGGCATCGCCACCCAGCGGATCTACGGCACGCTCAATAATTCCGTCCTGCTCGCCGTGCCGATGTTCCTGCTGGCCGGCCGCCTGATGAACCAGCTGGAAGTCACCGACCGGATCTTCGATTTCGCCATGGCCGTCGTCGGCCACATCCGCGGCGGCCTGGGCCACGTGGTGGTGCTCACCAGCATGATCTTCTCGGCCATGTCCGGCTCGGCCGCCGCCGACGCGGTCGGCGTGGGCACCATCACCGTCAAGGCGGCGCGCGAGCGCGGCTACGACCCGGAATTCGCGGCCGCGATCACGCTGTCGGCCTCGACCCTGGCGCCCATCATCCCGCCGTCGATCATCATGATCATTTACGGAGCCACCGCCAACGTCTCGATCGGCCGGCTGTTCATCGGCGGCATCATTCCCGGCCTGATCTTCGCTTCCATCATGCTGATCGCGGTCTCGCTCATCGCCCGCCGGCGGCAGTACCCGCTGATGGGGAAATTCTCCTTCGGCCGCCTGTTCTCCACGCTGCGCAAGGCCTTCCTCGTCCTGCTCACGCCCGTGCTCATCATCGGCGGCATCTTCTTCGGCTTCTTCACGCCGACCGAAGCAGCCACCATCGCAGTGCTCTACGTCCTGCTGCTCGGCATGTGGTACCGGACCCTGACCTGGCGCGGCATGTACCGGGAATTCGTCAACGCCGGCAGCACGGTCGGCGTGCTGATGCTGGTCGTCGGCATCTCCGGGCTGGACGGCTGGGTCTTCACCCGCGAACAACTGCCCCTGCTGTTCATGAACGGCGTCAGCGGCCTGGTCACCGAACCCTGGGCCATCATCCTGGTGCTGCTGGGCGTCATCCTGGTGCTGGGGATGTTCATGGACGCAACGCCCATCATCCTGATGGTCGCCCCCGTCATGATGCCCATCGTCGCCGCCGCACACATCGACCCCGTGCACTTCGGCGTGCTGTTCTGCATGACCTGCGTCCTGGGGCTGATCACACCGCCCGTGGGCGTCGCGCTCTACGGCGTGGCCTCGGTCGCGAAACTGCCGATGGAACGGATCTTCTGGGCCACGCTGCCCTTCTTCCTGTCCTTGATCGTCGGCCTGATCTTCCTGGTCTTCTTCCCGGGCGCCATCACCTACGCGCCGGACCTGTTCCTGAATTGAAGCCCACGGGCTGTGTGAAAACCCTGCTGTCAGAGGTAATGAAATGCCTAAAGTGATCTCCGCGGCCCAGGCTGCGGCCCTGGTGAAATCCGGCGACACCCTGGTGATCGGCGGTTCGGGCGGCGGCCACGCCGTGCCCGACCGCCTGATGCAGGCCCTGGGCGAACGCTTCCGCGAAACCCGGCAGCCCGCCGGCATCACCGCCCTGCATCCCGTCGGCCTGGGAGACGGCGCCGACAAAGGCGCCGGCCACCTGGCGCAGGACGGCCTGCTCGCCCGGGTCGTGTCGGGCACCTACGTCAACTCGCCGGGGATTTCCGACCTGGTCCAGGCCGGCAAGATCGAGGGCTGGACGCTGCCCCAGGGCGCGCTGTCGCAGTTGATGCGCGAAATGGCGGCGGGCCGTCCGGGCCTGCTCAGCAAGACCGGCCTGCACACCTTCGTCGATCCCCGGCTGGGCGGCGGCCGGCAATCCGAGCCCCGCACGGGTGAACTGGTCGAACTGATCGAATTCCGTGGAGAGGAGCTGCTGTTCTACAAGCCCTTCCACGTGAACGTCTGCTTTCTGCGCGGCACCACGGCCGACGAAGACGGCAACGTCACCATGGAACAAGAGGCCGTCTTCGGGGAAATGCTGTCCGAGGCCCAGGCCACGCGCCGCTGCGGCGGCATCGTGATCGTCCAGGTCCGGCGCATGGCCCAACGGGGCACGCTGCCGGCCAAGCAGGTCAAGATCCCCGGCATCCTGGTCGACTACATCGTGGTCGAGCCCGACCAGCGCCAGACCTACCTCACGCCCTACAGCCCCGCCTACGCCGGGGAACTGCGCATTCCCATGTCGGACATGCCGCGCCTGCCGCTGGACGCGCGCAAAGTCATCGCCCGCCGCGCGGCCCTGGAGCTGATGACGGGGGCCATCTGCAATCTGGGTTCGGGCATTTCGACCGGCATCGCCGGCATCGCCGCCGAAGAAGGCGCCCTCGACGCTATCTGCCTGACCAACGAACAGGGCCTGGTCGGCGGCGCGCCTGCATCCGGCGGCGACGCCGGCGCCGCCACCAACTACGCGGCCCTGGTCGACCAGCCGTACCAGTTCGACTTCTACGACGGCGGCGGCCTGGACCTGGCCTTCCTGTCCTTCGCCGAGGTCGACTTCCAGGGCAACGTGAACGTCAGCCGCTTCGGCAAACGCATCATCGGCCCCGGCGGCTTCGTCAACATCAGCCAGAACGCGCGCAGCGTCATCTACAGCGGCACCTTCACGGCCGGCGCCAGCCGGCTGCGGATCGGCGACGGCCGCCTGCAGATCGAACAGGACGGGCCGCATCGCAAATTCGTCGAGCAGGTCCAGCAGATCACCTACAGCGGCCCCTACGGTGCGCGTTGCGGCCAACGGGTGCTGTACATCACGGAACGCGCCGTGTTCGAACTGAACCCGGCCGGACTGACGCTGATCGAGATCGCTCCGGGCATCGATCTGGAGCGCGACGTGCTCGCCCACATGGATTTCAAACCCATTATTTCCGCATCGCTGCAACTCATGGACGCCGCGCTGTTTTGCGAGGCATCGATCGGCCTGGCCGCACGCCTCGCCGAACGCGGTCCCATCACCCCGCGCAGCGCGCGGATCGCAGCCGGAGAAGGAGTCCCCGCATGACCATCGCCCGCCTCGACGGCGCCACGCGCCTGTACGGCATCGTCGGCCACCCCATCGCCCAGGCCCGTTCCCCCGAGGTCATGACGGCCCGGCTGCAACAGATCGGGCACAACGCGGTCCTGGTGCCGCTGCACGTGCTGCCCGACGCCTTCGACTCAACCCTGCGAGGCCTGATGCAACTGGGCAACCTCGACGGGCTGATGATCACCGTACCCTACAAGGCGCGCGCCCTGGCGCTGGCCGACAGCCTGCTGCCCAGCGCTGCGCAAGTCGGGGCCGTCAATGCCCTGCGCCGCCATGCGGACGGCACCTGGCAAGGCGGGATGTTCGACGGCACGGGTCTGGTCCTGGCCCTGCGCGCCGAGGGGTTCGAGCCCCGGGGTCGTCTCGTCAAGATGCTGGGCGCCGGCGGCGCCGGCAGCGCAGTCGCCATCGCCCTGGCCGAAGCCGGCGCCCGCGCCCTGGACATCTTCGATACGGACGCGGCGCGCGCCGCCGAACTGGCGCAGCGCGTGACCACGCACTACCCGGACTGCCAGGCCCGGGCCGTCACCGACCCCGCCCATCTCGACGACCATGAGCTGCTGATCAATTGCACCCCCATCGGCATGCAGCCGGGCGACGGCATGCCCGCGCCCTTCGGCCGTCTCGACCCCAGCCTGTTCGTCATGGACATCATCATGAAGCCGCCCGTCACCCCGCTGGCCGAGCATGCCCGCGCCTGCGGCTGCACCGTCCTGAACGGCATCCCCATGCTGGATCAGCAGGCCCAGGCCGTCCTGTCCTTTTTCACGGAGACATCCTCATGACTCAGGAAGTCACACTGGAGGTCGGCGAAGGCATCGCGCGCATCACGCTGAACCGGCCGCGCAAAATGAACGCGGTCACCCCCGAGATGGCCGAACAGATCGAAACCTTCTGCCGCGAAGCGGACCAGGACGATGCCGTGCGCGTCGTCCTGGTCCAGGGCAGCGGCGAGCGGGCGTTCTGCGCCGGCAGCGACCTGGGCTCCCTGGCCGAATACCCGACCGCCTGGGCCTTTCGCAACCGCCGCGAATACGCGCACGCCTTGCGCAACGTGCGCAAGCCCGTCGTCGCCGCCCTGCGGGGCTGGGTGCTGGGCGGCGGCGGAGAACTCGCCCTGGCGGCCGATCTGCGCATCGGCGGCCGGGGTTCGCGCTACGGCTTCCCCGAAGTCACCCACGGCTGGGTGGGCGGCGGCGGCGCCTCGCAGATGCTGCCGCGCCTGATCGGCTACGGCCCTGCGTTGAAGCTGCTGCTGCTGGGCGAACCGATCGACGCCGAGGAAGCCTATCGCCTGGGCCTGATCGATTTTCTCGTCGAGGACGACGCGGTGCCGGACACCGCGCTGGGCGTCGCGCGCAAACTGGCCGCGCACAATCCCCTCGCGGCCCAGGCCGTCAAGGCTTCGGTGCGCCACGCCCTTTCGACCCCGGTCGAATCGGGACTGCGCTACGAGAACGAAATGAACACGCTGTGCTTCAGCACGGGCCAGCACCTGGACGGGATTTCCGCCTTTCAGCGCGGCTCGGATCAACGCTCATGAATGCGCCCAAGCAGACAATCGGACTCGTCGGCCTGGGGATGGCCTTGCGCCCCCATCTGAAAAGCCTGCACGATCTGTCGGACCAGGTGGACATCGGCGCCGCCTGGACGCCCAGCCCGCACCGGCGCGAAGCCGCAGCCCGCGACCTGGGCCTGCCGGTGGCGGACACCCTGGAGGCGCTGCTGGCGGACCCGGACATCGGATCCGTGCTGCTGCTGACGCCCCCCCTCACCCACCTCGACCTGATCGGCCGGTGCGCGGCCGCAGGCAAACACGTGCTGGTCGAAAAGCCCCTGGACGTCTCGACGGACCGCGCCCTCCAGGCCATCCGGCTCATGGAAGACGCCGGACTGCGGCTCGGCGTGGTGCTGCAGCATCGTTTCCGGCCGGCCGCCATGGCGCTGCGCACGCTGATGCGGGCCGGCGAGCTGGGACGCCTGGTGTCGGCCAGCGCCTCGATCCGCTGGTGGCGCACCCCTGCCTACTATGCCGAACCCGGACGCGGCATGCTGGCGCGCGACGGCGGCGGCGTGCTCCTGACCCAGGCCATCCATACGCTGGACCTGCTGCTGGACCTGGCCGGCCCCGTCCGCCGCATCACGGCGCTGACGCGCAATGCCGGTCTGCGCGCCACGGACACCGAGGACATCGCCTGCGGCGCCGTCGAGTTCGACAACGGCGCCATCGGCAGCATCGACGCCACGACCGTCTCCTATCCGGGCTTTCCCGAGCGCATCGAACTGGCGTGCGAACGCGGCACGGCGGTGATGACCGGCGAGGCGCTGGACGTCTACCGCCAGGACGGGCGGCACGAGCATGTGGATCCTCCGGCATTCGAGCGCGACAGCAGCGACCCCATGGCCTTTGACCACGGCGCCCACCGCGCCGTGATCCAGGACTTTCTCGACAGCACGCGGACGGGCCGCCCCCCCATGGCGCACGGCCGCTCGGCGCTGCGCGTCCAGTCCCTGATCGAGGGCTTTCTGCAATCCTCCGAACGGCAATGCGCCGTCACCCTGTCAGACCACTCACGCTAAAGAGGCGATCTCATGGATTTCCACGTCCAAGTCGGCGATCACGCCCAATTCACCAAGACCGTCGGCGAATACGACGTCTACGGCTTTGCCGGCATCACCGGCGACCTGGCCGCCAATCACGTCGATGAGCATGCCATGCGCCAGACGCCCTACGGCGGGCGCATCGCGCACGGCGCGCTGTTGATCGGCTACATGTCCACCACCTCGACCATGATCTGCCGGGCGTCCGAAGGGCGCGGCCCGGACGACGAGATCGCCGTGTCCCTGGGCTACGACCGCATCCGCTTCCTCGAAGGCGTGCGCATCGGCGACACGCTCACCGTCCACTACACCATCGCCGAGATCGATCCCGAACGCCGCCGCTCCCGCTCGGACATCCGGATCACCAATCAGCACGGCGACACCGTCGCCGTCGCCCACCACATCCTCAAATGGGTCAAGAAGGCTTGAACACCATGGCATATACATTCGAACCCCCGCTCAACGACGTCCAGCGCATGATCCGCGAATCGGCGCACGTTTTCGTCAACGAAAAAGTGCGGCCCATCGCGGCGGAGCTCGACGAAACCGAACGCTATCCGGCCGAGCTCTACCAGGAAATGGCCCAACTGGGCATGCTCGGCCTGACCGTGCCCGAGGCCCACGGCGGCGTGGGCGCCGGAGCGCTGGCGTATGCCGTCCTGATGGAAGAACTGGGCCGGGGCTACGCCTCGGTCGCCGACCAGTGCGGCCTGGTCGAACTGGTCGGCTCGCTGCTGTCCGAACACGGCACGCCCGAACAGCGCGAACGCTACCTCACGCCCCTGCTGCGCGGCGAAAAGCGCTGCGCCTACGCCATCACCGAAGCCGGCGCAGGCTCGGACGTCAGCGGCATCCGCTGCACCGCCACGCGCACCGACAGCGGCTGGTCGCTCAGCGGCGAAAAACTCTGGATCCACAACGCGCCGGTCGCGGACTTCGCCGTCGTGCTGGCGCGCAGCGACATCGAGCTGGGCAAGCGCGGCATGAGCATCTTCATCGTCGACCGTGACCTGCCGGGCTACACCGCCGGCCCCCGGGAACACAAGATGGGCCAGCGGGCGTCACCGCTGGGCCCCCTGTCCTTCGACGCGGTGCCGCTGGCCGAAGACGCGCTCCTGGGCACGCAGGGCCAGGGCTTCAAGATGATGATGAGCGTGCTGGACAAGGGCCGCGTGGGGATCGCTTCGCTGGCGGTCGGGATCGTGCGGGCCGCGCTGGAGGCTTCGATCGACTACGCCCGCATCCGCCGCCAGTTCGACCAGCCGATCGCCGGCTTCCAGGCGGTGCAATGGATGCTGGCGGACATGGCCAAGGCGGCGCACGCGGCGCGCCTGATGGTGCACGCCGCGGCGGACAAGATGGATCGGGGCGAACGCGCCTCGGTCGAGGCCTCGATGGCCAAGTGCTTCGCGGGCGATGCGGCGGTGGAACACACGGCCAACGCGATCCAGATCCACGGCGGCATGGGCTACACGCGCGGGATCGAAGTCGAACGGCTCTACCGGGACGCCAAGATCACCCAGATCTACGAAGGCACCAATCAAATCCAGCGCATGATCATTGCGCGCGCGCTGCTGAGCTAAGACGAGAAGCCTGCCATGACATCCACACCATCCCCCCGCCCCGCCGCCCTGGTGACCGGCGCCCGCCGAGGCATCGGCCGCGGCATCTGCCTGGCCCTGGCGCGCCGGGGCTACGACATCGTGCTCAACGACATCGCGCACGATGCCGACATGGACCGGACCCTGGCGGCGCTGGCGCAGGAAGGCGCCCGCACCCGCGTCGTGGTCGCCGACATCGCCGATCCCCAGGCGCGCGCCGGCCTCGCGTCCCAGGCCTGGGACGCCTTCGGCGGCCTGAGCTGCCTGGTGAACAATGCCGGTATTTCCGTCAAGGTCCGGGGCGATATCCTGGACGTCGAGGAAAGCAGCTTCGACACGCTGATCGCGGTCAATCTGAAGGCCATGTTCTTCCTGACGCAGGACGTCGCCCGCCGCATGCTCGCCGACGGCGCGCCGCGCGGCCCGCGCTCGATCATCAACGTCTCCTCGGCCAATGCGCTGTTCGCCTCGGTCGAGCGGGCCGAATACTGCCTGTCCAAGACGGGCGTCTCGATGGCCACCAAGCTCTATGCCCTGCGGCTGGCGGACACCGACATCCGCGTCTACGAGATCCGGCCCGGCGTCATCGAGACGGACATGACCAAGGTCGTCAAGGCCAAATACGATCAGCGGATTGCGGACGGCCTGACGCCGATCCGGCGATTCGGCACGGCCGACGAGGTCGGCCTGGCCGTGGCCACGCTGGCCGAGGGCCGCTTTCCCTTCAGCACCGGGGACGCCTTCCACATCGACGGCGGCATGCACATCCCCCACTTCTGATCAGCCGGGCTCCCGCATCCCGCCAGGCGCCCCGCTGGATTCGCGCACGACCAGCCGGGGCGCAAGAATGACCTTTTGCGCCGGACGGCCCGGGTCGCTGATCCGGTCGAGCAGCACGCGCGCGGCCTGACGGCCGATTTCCTCGATCGGGATGGCGACCGTCGTCAGGCCGGGCAGCCACAGCCCCGCCTCGACGATGTTGTCATGCCCCACCACGGCGAAATCGTGGCCGATGCGCATGCCCAGGTGATTGAGTCCCAGCATGGCGCCGAAGGCCGTGATGTCGTTGAAGCACACGGCGGCCGTCGGCGGCCGGGCCTGGGCCATGAGCGACATCAGGCCCTCCATCCCGTTGCGCCGCGTGGGCGCGCTTTCGACGATGATGGCGGGGTCGACGGGCAGGCCCGCCGCCTGCAGGGCGGACGTGTAGCCGTCGAGCCGCTCGCGCCCCGTGGACGTGCGCGTGTTGGCGCCGATCATCGCAATCCGGCGATGGCCGAGCGACAGCAGGTGTTCGGTCGCCATCCTCAGGCCGAGGGTGTTGTCATTGGCGACGTAATCGGCCTTGACCCCGCCGATGCGGCGCGACAGAAAGACAAAGGGGACGCCCAGTGCGCTCAGGCGCCGGATCGTCGCCACCGGCGTCCCGATCGCCGGACAGATGATCAAGCCGTCGACGTTATATTCGCGCATCGTCTCGACGAACGCATTCTGCTTGTCGATCGATTCGTTGTTATTGCTCAGCAGCGCCATCCGCCCGACCTGCAGCAAGCCCTGCTCGGCGGCGGCGGTGAGTTCCGCGAAATATGGGTTGCTCAGGTCCGTGATCGAGACCCCCACGATCAGGGACCGCCGGGACCGCAGGCTGGCGGCGCCGCGATCATAGACGTAGCCCAGTTCGACCGCCGCCTGCTTGACGCGCTCCCGGGTGCTGTCGGCGACCAGCGGGCTGTCCCGCATGACCAGAGACACCGTGGCCCGGGAGACGTCCGCATGCCGGGCGATGTCCAGCAGCGTGACGCGCCCGACGGCCGTGCCTGCACTCTTGTTTTTCATGACTGCCATAGATCGATCCAATGCAATCCCGGAGACGAAGCGGGCGCCGCCTGCCTTCCCGGACGACACCCCCTGTTACAGTGGAATTATATCGGTCTACCGACAGGGATCGACCGAAGCCGGGCCTCTGTGAGCCTCAGGTTTTCCCGGCCTCCCCCGGCCCGGGCTGCCAGACCAGCAGGCGTCGTTCCGCCAGCGACACGATCCCGTCCAGCAGCAGCGCGAACACCGTCAGCACGACGATGCCGGCGAACACGGTGTTGACGTCCAGCGTGCCTTCGGCCTGCAGGATCAGGTAGCCGACCCCGGCCGCCGAGCCCAGGTATTCGCCCACCACCGCGCCCACAAAGGCCAGGCCCACGGACGTGTGCAGGCTGGAGAACACCCAGCTGGTGGCCGAGGGAATGTAGACGTGGCGCAACAACTGGCGGCGGCTGGCGCCCAGCATGCGGGCATTGTCCAGCAGGGTCGGACTGACCTCGCGCACGCCCCGGTAGACGTTGAAAAAGACGATGAAGAACACCAGCGTCACGGCCAGGGCGACCTTGGACCAGATGCCCAGGCCGAACCACATGCCGAAGATCGGCGCCAGGATGACGCGCGGCATGGAATTGGCCGCCGTGACGTAGGGTTCGAGCAGGGCGCTGGCGCCGCGCGACAGGCCCAGCCACAGGCCGAAACCCAGGCCGCCGATCGTGCCGATGACGAAGGCCAGCACGGTTTCAGACAGGGTGATCCACAGGTGGCGGTAGATCCCGGCGTCGGTCACGAACCAGGACCAGATCACCTGGGCCACGTCCAGCGGCCGGCCAAAGAAGAACGCCACATTGCGGTTCAGCGAAGCCCAATGCCAGACCAGCAGAATGGCCGCCAGCAAGAACAGTTGCAGCACACGCAGCACGGGTTTGGACAGATCGGATTTCATCGTGGCGGGCGCTCCGGTGGGTGGCTCGGGTCGGCGGGGGTCATCGCGGCCTCGCCGTCAGGCGCGCCGCTGCCGCTCGTAGCCCTTCAGGACTTCGTCGCGCAGCACCGCCCAGATGGCCTGATGCAGTTCGACGAAACGGGGCTGCATGCGGACCTCGGCCACGTCGCGCGGGCGCGGGATGTCGATGACGAATTCCCCGATCGGGCGGGTCTCGGGACCGGCCGACAGCACCACCACGCGGTCGCTCATGGCGATGGCCTCGTCCAGGTCGTGGGTGATGAACAGCACGGCCTTGCGTCGGGCCATCCACAGATCCAGGACCTCGTTTTCCATCAACTGGCGGGTCTGGATGTCCAGGGCCGAAAACGGCTCGTCCATCAGGATGAGGTCGGGATCGCGGATCAGCGTCTGGGCCAGCATGACGCGCTTGCGCATGCCGCCCGACATCTGGTGCGGATAGCGGTTCTCGAAACCGCCCAGGCCGACCCGGCGCAGCCATTCGCGGCTGTGTTCCGCGGTCTCGGCGGCGGACACCCCCGCGAACTCCAGCCCGGCGGACACGTTGGCCTGCGCATTGCGCCAGGGCATCAGGGCCTCGCCCTGGAACATATAGCCCGCCCGCGCGTTGACCCCATGCAGCGCCTGGCCGAACACCTGGACCGCGCCGGACGTGGGTCGCAGCAAGCCGGCCGCCATGTTCAGCAGCGTGGACTTGCCGCAGCCCGTAGGGCCGACGACCGAGACGAACTCGCCGGGCGCCACTGCCAGGGTGGCGTTGCGCATGGCCGTGTACGGCGTGCCGTCGGGCGAGGTGAAGGTGCAGGTGACCTGGTCCAGCAGCAGGGCGGGCGCATCCGCCCCGCCCCCGGCCGGGTGCGCGCGCCGGTCAGGCATGGGGGTAGGTCTGGTTGGCCTTGGCGGCGAACTGGTTGGTCCAGATGCGGGAAATGTCGATCGCCGTGCGGTCGAAGTTCGGCACGAATTCGGCCAGCGCGTTGAGCGCCGTCTGCGGGCCGTCTTCCGGCACCAGGCCGTCGGGCGACAAGCCCGGGCGATTGCCCTTGAGCGCCAGCTTGTACAGGTCCGGATCGCCCAGCAGATAGGATTCCGGCACCAGCTTGGCAATGTCGTCCACGGACGAGGCCTGGATCCATTTATCGGCCCGCACCATGGCATTGGCCAGCGCCTGCGTGGTGTTGGGATTGGCGTCGATGAAGGCCTGGGACGTATACAGGCAGCCCGACGGCATATTGCCGCCGAAGATCTTCTGCGCGTCTTCCAGGGCGCGGGTGTCCGCGATGATCTGGATGGCGTCTTCCTTGACCAGGGTGCTGATCACCGGGTCCAGGTTGGCGATGGCGTCAATCTGGCCGGAACGCAGGGCCGTCACCGCCCCGGCGCCCGCGCCCACGCCGATGAAGGACACGTCGGCGGGCTTGAGCCCATGCTGCGCCAGGAAGAAACTGACCATCATATTGGTCGAGGACCCCGGCGCCGTGACGCCGATCTTCTTGCCCTTCAGGTCGGCGGGCGACTGGTAGCCGGCCATGGTTTTCCTGGACACGCCCAGCACGATCATGGGCGCCCGCCCCTGCAGGACGAAGCAGCGGTAGAACTGGCCCTTGGC
The DNA here is from genome assembly GCF_042651965.1 of Castellaniella hirudinis. NCBI lineage: Bacteria > Pseudomonadati > Pseudomonadota > Betaproteobacteria > Burkholderiales > Alcaligenaceae > Castellaniella > Castellaniella hirudinis. Next base: position 24,191 of record NZ_JBHSDY010000005.1, on the reverse strand, counting down.
CTGCAGGTTGATGGTGTGCTCGAAGGCGCCGGAGACCACGTCGGCGCTGCCGCCCACCACGGCCTGCAAGGCCTTGGACCCGCCCGCGAAATCGGCGATGGTGACGTTCAGGCCTTCGTCCTTGAAGTAGCCCTTCAGGTGCGCGACCGACAGCGGCAGATAGTAGATCAGCGGCTGGCCGCCGACGGCGATGGTCAGGTCCTGCTTTTCGAGCAGTGCGGCCAGCCCTTGCGCAAAGGACAGTCCGGGCACCGCACCCAGCAGTCCTGCGGCGCCGGCGGTCTTGAGCAGTTCACGGCGTGAAATCGACATGATGGCTTGTCTCCCTGGTGGTGATGCTGCGTTGCTGCGCTTGAAGATTCGATGATAACGCAGCGAGGCGCCCGGACCTCAGTTGGGCCGGCGTTCCATCAGGGCCCAGGCGATCGTGCCGGCGTCGACGTATTCCAGTTCGCTGCCGCTGGGCACGCCGCGCGCCAGCCGGGTGACCTTGACGCCGCATTCGCGCAGCATTTCGGCCAGGTAGTAAGCCGTGGTCTCGCCCTCGGCGGTGAAATTGGTCGCCAGGATGACCTCGCGGACCCGGCCGTCCCGGACCCGGTCGCGCAAAGGGGCGAACCGGACCTGATCCGGCCCGACGCCTTCCAGCGGCGCCAGCCGGCCCATCAGCACGTAGTACAGGCCCTGGTAGCCGTGGCTGGCCTCGATCATGTTCTGGTCGGCCGGCGTCTCGACGACGCACAGCACGGACGGATCACGATCCGGGTTCTCGCAGGTGGCGCACAGCGGCGTCTGGGAAAAGGAGTTGCAGCGCTCGCAATGGCACAGCCCGCCGACCGCGTCGCGCAGCGCATCGCCCAGGCGCAGCGCGCCGTCCGGATCGTGCTGCAGCAGGTGATAGGCCATGCGCCGGGCGGTGCGCACGCCCACGCCGGGCAACCCCCGCAACGCATCGATCAGGGCGCGCAGCGGTTCCGGTTCAGGCAGGCCGGTGGCCATGTCAGAACAGCCGATTCATGTCGGGCGGATCGGCGGCCGTCTCAGAACGGCAGCTTCATGCCCGGCGGCAGGGACAGACCGGCCGTCACGGCGGACATCTTTTCCTGGGAGGTGGCTTCGGCCTTGCGCTGGGCGTCGTTGAAGGCCGCTGCGACCAGATCCTCGATCATGTCGCGATCGTCATCGAACAGCGATGGATCGATCTGCACGCGCTTGACGTCGTACTTGCAGCTCATGGTGACCTTGACCAGGCCGCCGCCGGCGGCGCCCTCGACCATCAGGTCGGCCAGGGCGTCCTGGGCCTTCTTCATGTTTTCCTGCATCTGCTGGGCCTGGCGCATCAGCCCGGCGATCTGACCTTTCATCATGGCAGTGTCCTGATTCGGTAGGGGTATTCAGTGGTTTTTCAAACGTGGGACTATACCGCAGGCGGGCGGACCGAGCCCGGCACCACGCGCGCGGCAAAGCGCTGCGCCAGCGCGAGGACCAGTGCGTCCTGCTCGACCGCCTGCTCGGCGGCCTGCTGCCGCCGGCCGCGCTCGGCCTGGTCGACGGCATGGGCGGTGTCGTCGCCGGTCGCGCCATACTCGACATCCAGCCGCAGCACGCGGCCGAAATATTCGGACAGCACCGTGCGCAGCCGGTCATGGCCGCCGCCGTCCGCATAGGTGTGGATCGCCACCCGCAGGCGGATCCGGTGCTCGTCGCCGGACAGCCATTCACTGTTCAGCGCCAGCGCCCGGGCCGCACCGCCGATCGGCAGGCCGGCGGCCACCGCCGGCCAGGCCTGGACGGTCATCCGGCCGGGTTCGGGGGTTTCGGGCGCCGGCGCGGGCGGCTCGGCGGACAGGCCGGCCATGACCCCGGCCGCGCCCGAATCGATGCCCAGATCGTCCAGAGAGGCGGCGGCATCGAAGGGTTCGGCCAGGTCATCGGGAACGGCGTCGGTCCAGTCGTCCGAGGCGGACGCCGCCTCGTCGGGAGGCGCGGGCGGCGCCGGATCGGGATCCGGGATCGGATCGGGGTGCGGCGCCGGGTCCGGTTCGGGCGCGGGGACCGGGGGCCGGGGGGATGCGGCGGCTGGAGCCGGCTCGGCAGCCGGTGCGGCCGCTGACGGCGTGGCCGAAGGCGCGGGCGCCGCGACGGCCTGGGCCGGGCCGGACGCGGCCGGGGCCTCATCCGGGGCAGACTCCCAGGCCGGCAGTTCGGCGGCCGGGACGGCTTCGGCCGGGATCGGGGCGTGAGCCGCGGGGGCCGGCACGGCCGCAGGCGATGCAATCGGCACAGACGGTTTGGCAGGGGGCGCGGCGGCTTCGGCCGCCGGCGGGGCATCCGCCCGGGCCATCGGCGGCGATCCCATCGCCACGGGCGGCACGCGGCCTTCCGGCAGCAGGGCCAGCATGCGCAGGCAGGCCATGACAAAGCCCGCCTGTTCGTCAGGCGCCAGGGCCAGTTCATGGCGGCTGTGCACCGCCACGGCGTAGAACAACTGCACGTCGTCCGGCGTCAGGGCGCCCGCCAAAGCGGTGACGTCTTCGGCCAGCGGATCGTCGGCCTGGGCATGCCCCAGGCGCTGGGCGATGGCCACCCGCGACAGCAGCACGGCCAGGTCCCCCAGCGCCGCCTGGAACGACAGGCCGCGCGCGGCCAGATCGTCGGCCACGGCCAGGATGCCGGGCGCGTCGGCAGCCGCCAGGGCGCGCAGCAGATCCAGCAAATGGCGCTGATCCAGCGTACCCAGCATTTCGCCCACGGCGGCGGCCGTCAGGTCACCCGCTGAAAAGGAAATGGCCTGGTCCGTCAGGGACAAGGCATCGCGCATCGAACCGGCCGCCGCCTGGGCGATCAGCCGCAGCCCCTGGGGGTCCGCCGGCACGGATTCCTGCGCCAGGATGTCCTGGAGGTGATCGACGATGGCGGGCACCGTCATCTGCTTCAGGTTGAACTGCAGGCAACGCGACAACACCGTCACCGGAATCTTTTGCGGGTCGGTGGTCGCGAGGATGAATTTGACGTGCTCGGGCGGTTCTTCGAGCGTCTTCAGCATGGCGTTGAACGCATGCCCGGTCAGCATGTGGACTTCGTCGATCATGTAGACCTTGAAGCGGCCGGACGACGGCGCGTAGACCGCCTGTTCCAGCAACTGGGTCATCTCATCGACGCCCCGGTTCGAGGCGGCGTCGAGCTCGATGTAGTCCACGTAGCGGCCCGCGTCGATCTCCGTGCAGGCCTGGCAATGGCCGCACGGGGTGGCGGTGATGCCTTGGGCGCAATTCAGGGATTTGGCCAGGATGCGCGACAAAGTGGTCTTGCCCACGCCGCGCGTGCCGGTAAACAGCCAGGCATGGTGCAGCCGGCCGGACGACAGCGCATGGGTCAGGGCCCGCACCACGTGATCCTGTCCAATCAGCGTATCGAAGGAACGGGGGCGCCATTTGCGCGCCAAGACGAGATAGCTCATAGGCCGCCCTGGAGGGGGAAAAGGAAAGGCGAGCCTGACTTCGGCACTGGTTCCGCGCGGCTGTGGCTGCTTCGTTCCCGACCTGACCAGGTTCACCGCCGAACCATGCGAAGGGGCCCGCCTCTGGAATTCTAACAGGGTTTCGGGGCCGGGTTGCCGCGCGCCGAAGATCAAGGCGCCACGTCGAAGCGGGTGAAGCAGTCCAGCGTGAAGTCCAGGAAGGCGCGCATCAGCGCCGTCTGGTGCCGGCGTGACACATAGACCGCGTGGATGCCCAGGGACGGCGCCTCGAACTCGGGCAGCAGCGCGACCAGTTCGCCGCGCGCGATGGGCGTCGCCACCGCATGCCGGGGCTGCATGCTGATCCCCACCCCGGCAATGGCCGCCGCCAGCAGGGCCATGCTGTCGTTGGCGCTGAGATTGCCGACGACCGGTACGTCCACCCGCGTCTGATCGGGCGTCGTGAACCGCCACAAACTGCGGCCGAAACGCGTATAAGACAGGCAGTTGTGCCCCATCAGGTCCGACAGGGCCGTCGGGGTGCCGTGACGCGCCAGGTAGCCCGGAGAGGCGCAGATCACCGAACGGCAGAGCCCCAGCGGCCGGGCGATCACGTCCTGGGGCAAGGTATCGGTCACCCGGACAGACAGATCGATGCGCTCTGCGGCCAGGTCGACGGCGTGCTCGGCCGCCAGCAGGTCGATGGCGGATTCGGGATGCTGTTCCAGGAACCGGGCCACCACGTCGGCCAGCAGCGTCTGGGCCAGCGATTGCGAGCAGGTGATGCGCAGCACGCCCAGCATGTCCGCACCGTCCTCCGGGGGTTCCGGCAACTGATCGGCCAAAGCCAGCAGTTCGCGGCTCTGGCCCAGGATGCGCTCGCCGGCTTCCGTCAGGCCGACGTGCCGCGTGTTGCGATGGAACAGGCGCGTGCCGACCCAGGATTCCATTTCGTTCAGATAGCGCGTCACCATCGCGCGCGACATGCCGATCGCGCCGGCGGCAGCGGTCAGGCTGCCACGTTCAGCGATCGTCACAAATACCCGTGCAGCCGTCAGTCGGTCCATGTGCCTGCTCGCTTTGCGCAACACTGTGTTGCTCACATCAAAGTTTCACATACAGCCTCAGTCCCGTACAGTAACGCCATCCCCTTTTTGCATTCTTTGACATGCCGACCGGCCCAGGCCGCGCGCGGCGGTCGGCGTCCGCCTGATTCACGCGATGATTCTTCACCATATTTTCGACCCTCTGTGCGGCTGGTGCTACGCCGTCACCCCGCTGGTGCAGGCCGCCCACCGGACACGGGGCGTCCACCTCGTGCTGCACGCGGGCGGCATGTTGTCCGGGCCGCTGCGCCGGCGCATCAACGCCGACTGGCGCTCCCACGTCATGGGCCACGACCGCCGTATCGCCGCCCTCTCGGGGCAACCGTTCGGCGACGCTTACTTCAACGGCCTGCTGCGCGACGAAACCGCCTGGATGGACTCGATGCCGCCGACGGCCGCCATCCTGGCGGCCGAGGAAATCGCCGGCCAGGGCGTCAACATGCTGGCGCGCATCCAGCGCGGCCACTACCTGGAAGGACAGCACGTGGCTGATCCGGACGTGCTGGGCCGCTTCGCGCGGGACCTGGAACTGGCCGACGACGCCTTTGCCATGAGCTTCGAATCCTGGGCCGGCGTGCGCGGCCAGGCCCACGTGGACGAAACCCGGCGGCTGATGGAACGCTTCGGGGTCACGGGCTTCCCCACCCTGCTGACGCAGGACGGCGACGCCTGGAACCAGATCCCCATCCAACGCTACCTGGGCCGCCCCGCCATGTGGCGCGAAGTGCTGGAAAGCGTCGCGGTCTAGGTTGATTCACAGCCGTCTGGAAACCGCGCGGTCAGGGCCTTAAAGCCCCGAACGCGGCAGCGCGACCCAGCGTTGGACCGAGGGCCGGTGCCATTGGCGGTCGGCGTAGTTTGCCAAGCGATGGGGGACGGGGTCGCCGCACAGCACCAGGCGGTTGAGCATGAACGCCAGTTCGAAATCCGCGATGCTCCAGGCCCCGAACAGGGCGTCCGCGCCCTCGGGCAGCAAGTGATCGGCAGCGGCCAGCAGCTTGGCGGCCGCCTGCTGCGCCGCCTCGGACAGGGGCGCGAGCGGCGGCGGGCGACGGAACAGGTTTTCCGATGAACGCTCCTGCCGGATCGGCATCAGGTCGCTGCGCAGCCAGGCCTGGATCTGGCGGACCCGCGCGCGCTGCGGCGCGGCGGACGGATAGAGCGCGGCGCCGGGAAAAGTCTCGTCCACGTACTCCGTGATCGCGGAGGATTCGGTCAAGGCAAACGAGCCGTGCACCAGCATGGGCACCTTGCCCGTCAGGGACTGAGCGACATAGCCGGGCTCGCGCTGCGCGCCCCGGTCCAGATCGACCGGCGACAGTTCGAAGGACACGCCCTTTTCCTCCAGGGCGACAAAGGCCGACATCGCGTACGGACTGATGAAATGCGCGTCGGTATACAAGGTGAGTGGATTCGACATGCCGGGGCCTCCTTTTGCCGCGAGCACGGCCCGATGCATCCTCATCGGGCCGCTGAAGGCATGTTAATCCTGCATTGACAAGCGCGCTCCCACAGCGTGACACTGAATCCGCCCCCCGTTGCAACGGACTCGCGAGGGACGTCAGTCTCAGCAGCACCTATTGTTTTCGAGCTTCATCTCACCTGCGCCACCCACTTTCAGGCGACGCACGTCATCCAGACGTTCTCAGAGGAGATTCGCATGAACGACAATCACGGCAGCACGGGGACGATCAGTCGCCGCACGCTACTGAAAGCGGCGGGGGCGGCAGGCGTTGCCACGCTGGCCTATCCCCCGATCCTCACGGCACAGGGCGACCAACCGGTCAAACTGGGGGTCGACAACCCGCTCACCGGCACCTACGCCATCACCGGCCGCAACGAACTGCACGGCATGGAACTGGCAGTCGAAGAAATCAACGCCAAAGGCGGCATCCTGGGACGGCCGGCCAAGCTGATCGTCGAGGACTCCACCAGCGGCGACGCAGGGGTCGCCGTCCAGAAAGCCCGCAAGCTCATCGACAAGGACAAGGTCGATTTCCTGGTCGGCAACGTCAATTCCGGCCTGACGATCGCCATGTCGGCCGTCGCCTACGAAAAGGGCGTCTTCATGATGGACCCGGGCGGCCACGCCGACCCCATCACGGGCAGCGAATGCCACTGGAACGTCTACCAGGTCGACCCGTCCACGACGCTGCTGGTCAACGCCATCGCGCCGTCTCTGGTCAACCGCTTCGGCAAGAAATTCTATTTCCTGGTGCCGGACTACGCGTTCGGCCACGGCCTGCTGGACGCCTACAAGGTCAATCTGCAAAAGCTGGGCGCGTCCAATCTGGGCGCGGACCTGATCCCCCTGGGCACGGCCGAATACTCGTCCTACCTGATCAAGGCGCAAGCGGCCAATCCGGACGTCATCGTGATCCTGCAAAACGGCGAGGACCAGACCAACGTGCTCAAGCAGGCCGTGCAGTTCGGCCTGGACAAGCGCTTCCACATCGCCGGCGCCAACATCGAACTGGAAACGCTCGAGGCCCTGCCGCCCACCGCGCGCATCGGCAACTGGGTCATCGAGTGGTACTGGAACCAGCCCGACGTGCCGCACGTCAAGGAATTCACCGCCGCCATCACGAAAAAGACCGGACGCGTGCCGACGGCGCGCACCTGGTTCGGCCACACCGCCATCCACGCCTGCGCCCTGGCCGCCAACACGGCCAAGTCCCTGGACGCCGTCAAGATGGCGCGTGCGCTCGACGGCCTCACGCTGCCCCCCGAGGTCGCCCTGCAACCCCACCCCGCCACGTTCCGCGCCAACCAGCACCTGCTCATCGGCACCCTCTGGGCCGGCCACGCGCAGACGCAAGGCGACGCCGGTGCGGACGACCTGTTCAAAATCGACGAAGTCATCGAAAGCAAGACCATCGCACCGACGGTCGAAGAGACCGGGTGCAAGATGACCTGGCCGGCCTGATTGATCAGTCTCATGCGCCGGCAACCGGACGGCCGCGGCGGTGCTTCCTGCCGCCGGGCCGCCCGCCCGATCCCATCCTGGCCGCACGCCGTACCGGACGCCCTGCCGTCCGGCGGGAGCGCCTGACGCCAAACGGAGACATCCCGTGACTCAGTTGGTGCTTTTCAATGTATTCAACGGACTGGTGATCGGCGCGTTCTACGCCCTCATGGCGCTGGGTCTGTCGCTGATCATCAATCTGACCAACGTCATCAATTTCGCGCACGGCGGGTTTCTCGCCCTGGGCGCCTACATCGCCTACACCCTGCTGCCGTACCTGGGCTTCTGGGGCGCCCTGATCGTCTCGCCCTTCCTGACCGCCCTGATCGGCATCCTCGTGGAACGCGTGCTGATCCGTCCGCTGTATTCCCGCGATCCGCTCTACAGCCTGCTGCTGACCTTCGGGCTGGCCTACGTGCTGCAGGACTCGGTGCGCTACATCTGGGGCGCCCAGGGCCTGCCGATCCAGGTCCCGGCCGCGTTGCAATCCTCGCTCAGCCCCACGCTCTTTTTCCTGACCGGCTACCGGGTGTTCATGGTGGCGCTGGTCGCCATCGCCGTCATCATCCTGTTCCTCATCCTCAAGAAGACGCGCCTGGGCATGCGCATCCGCGCCGGGACGCTGGATCTGGAAATGGTCTCGGCGCTGGGAGTGGACGTGCGCATCCTGCGCAACCTGAATTTCGGCCTGGGGATCTTCTTCGCCGGCCTGGCGGGCGTCCTGGCCGCCGGCATGCTGGGCCTGACGCCCACGATCGGCGACCAGCTCATCATGCCCAGCTTCGTCGCCGTCATCGTCGGCGGCCTGGGCAGCCTGGCGGGCACCCTGTTCGGCGGCTTGCTGATCGGGATCGCTGCCGGCGTGGTCACCGTGTTTTATCCCTCCGCGTCCGAGGCCACGATCTACGTGATGATGGCTCTGGTGCTGTTGATCCGGCCGCACGGCCTGTTCGGTGAAGAAGGGGGGACCAAACTGTGAACCACCGTACCGTCAACCAATCGATCAGCCTGATTGTCGTCTGGGCCATCCTGCTGACCCTGCCCGTCTGGATCGGGTCCGTCGGCGGCTACACCGACCTGGCCTCGCGGGTCCTCATCATCGGCCTGGCGGCGATGGCCACCAACCTGCTGGTCGGGCACGCCGGCGTCATGGCCTTCGGACATGCCGCGTACTTCGGGCTCAGCGCCTACGGCACGGGGCTGGTCATCAAATATCTCGTCCCCAGCACACCGATCGGCTTCATCGCCGGCATCCTGACGGGGGCGCTGGGCGGCGCCATCATCGGCCACCTGCTGGCCAAACTGCGCGGCATCTACTTCGCGCTGGCCACCATCGCCTTCGGCCAGGTGTTCTACTTCATCGCCTTCCGCTGGAATTCGGTCACGGGCGGCGACAACGGTCTGACCTTTCATCGACAGCCCATCGACCTGGGCTTCACGCAGATCGACATTTCGTCCAGCCTGGTGTTCTATTACACGGCCCTGGCAGTCTTCGCCGTCTGCGCCGCGCTGATGGCGATCCTGCTGCGCTCGCCTTTCGGCCACACCCTGCTGGCCATGCGCGAGAACGAGCGACGGGCGCGGTTCCTGGGCATCCCGGTCAACCAGCACCTGTGGCTGGCCTATACCCTGTCCTGCGCCTTCGTCGCCGTGGCCGGGTCGCTCTACGGCATGCTGAACAACTTCGTCAGCCCCCACAACCTGCACTGGACCCAATCGGGCGATTTCGTGCTGATGGCGGTCATCGGCGGCATGCGATCCTTCTGGGGGCCGTTGCTGGGCGCCGCCATCTTCGTGGTATTGCAGGACTACCTGTCCAGCATCACGGACAGCTGGATGTTCTTCATCGGGCTGATCTTCGTCCTGGTCGTGCTGTTCATCCCGCGCGGCATCGTCGGCCTGTTGCAGAGGAAGACATCATGAGCCTGCTCGAAGTCCACGACGTCACGCAGCGCTTCGGCGAACTGGCGGCGGTCAAGCACGTGTCGCTGAACGTCGAAGACGGCGAACTGCACGCGATCATCGGCCCCAACGGCGCCGGTAAAACGACGTTCTTCAACATGATCAGCGGCTTCTACAAACCCACCAGCGGCCGCATCGTCTTCAACGGCAGCGACGTCACCGACCTGCCTCCTCACGACCGCGTCGGCCTGGGCATGGCGCGCACCTTCCAGATCACCGAAGTCTTTCCGGAACTCAGCGTGCGCGACAATCTGCGCATCGCGGTCGAAATCACGCAAGACCTGCGGATGAAGCTGTTCGCCACCCGCAGCCAGGCGGCGCGCACCGATGAGCAAGTGGACGAACTGCTGGAAACCGGCGGGCTGACGGCCAACGCCGACCGCCACGTCGGCGAGCTGTCGCACGGCGATCAACGTTCCACCGAGATCATGATGGCGCTCGCCCTGAAGCCGAAACTGCTGCTGCTCGACGAGCCGGCCGCCGGCATGGGCAGCCAGGAAACCTACGACACCGCCGTCCTGATCCGCAAGCTGCACCGCACGCAGAAACTCACCATCGTCCTGGTCGAACACGATATGCGGGTCATTTTCAATCTGGCGGACCGCATCACGGTCCTGACGGAAGGCGAGGTGCTGGAAGTGGGCACTCCTGCCGAAATCGCCGCCAGCGAGAAGGTGCAGGTGGCCTATCTGGGGGAAAAACGTGAAGGCGCTTGAAATCCAGCAACTGCACACCTACTACGGCAAGAGCCACATCCTGCAGGGCATCGACCTGGAAGTCGGGGAAGGCGAGTTGGTGACCTTGCTGGGACGCAACGGCGCGGGCAAATCCACGACGCTGCGCAGCATCATGGGCATGACGCCCGCGCGCGACGGCCACATCCGGATCTTCGGGACGGAATCCACCCACCTGCCGCCCTTCCGCATCGCGCGGCTGGGCGTCGGCCTGGTGCCCGAGGGACGCCGCGTCTTTGCCAACCTGACCGTGGACGAGAACCTGAAAGTGCCCGTCGACAGCCCGGGCCACTGGAACATCCCGCGCATCTATGAACTGTTCCCCCGGCTGGCGGAGCGCAAGCGCCACCAGGGCAAACAACTGTCCGGGGGCGAACAGGAAATGCTGTCCATCGCCCGCGTGCTGCTGCTGAATCCGCGCCTGCTGCTGCTGGACGAGCCTTCCCAGGGGCTGGCGCCCCTGATCGTCAAGAGCGTCTTCGAGGTCATCGTCGCGGCCCGCGATGCGGGCACCTCGGTGCTGCTGATCGAGCAGAACGTCCGCGCCGCCATCGAGGTGGCGGACCGGGCCTACGTCCTGGACCGAGGACAGATCACCCACGCCGGCTCGGCCGCCGAATTCGGCCAGGACGAGCAGCGGGTGCAGGAACTGGCCGGGGCCAGCGCGCAGAAATGGGAATTTACGGATTGAGGGCGCGCCCCGCCGGCATCCTGGAGCCCTATCCGGCGGGCCGGTGCACCACGACGCCGTTCTTGATCACCCAGCGCTGCGCAGGCCGCTTGACGAGGAGCTCGCCCGGCGTGCGCCCCGGCGCGATGACGAGGTCCGCCTTGCAACCCGCATCGACGCCATAGCGGTCCAGTTGCAGCACGGCGGCGCTGCCCGTCGTTTTCACGAAAGCGGCGGGCGAACTGAACATCACGCAAAGCGCGGTCAGCCAACAGATCCGGAACCTCGAGGATCGGCTCGCTTACCCCCTGTTCGTGCGGCACCACGGCCGCCTGGCCCTGACGCAGCGCGGCCAGACCCTGTTCGAAACCAGCTCGAGGGCCTTTCACGACATCGAGCGCACGCTCACGCGCCTGGACTCGAAGGGCTCGGTGCTGCACGTCGGCTGCCTGCCCTCGTTCGCGCTGGGTTGGCTGATGCCCCGGCTGCCCGACTTTCACCGGGAAAATCCGGACATCGTGGTGCGCCTGGAGGCGAAATTCCACAACGCCCTGACGCGCCAGGCCATGCGTGCGGGCAACATCGACGCCGCGATCCGCCTCGACCACCTGGACCATGCAGAGGCCGACGCGGAACCCATCCTCGACGAATACCTGATCCCCGTGGCGACGCCCGAATACCTGACGCGGCATCCGGCCTTCGCTTCAGGGCAGTCTCTGGAAGGCGTCACCCTGCTGCACGATGCGATGCCCTGGGACGGCGCCCCGGAGTTCGTCGAATGGCGCACCTGGCTGAACGCGCAACGCCCGGACTGGCTGCCCGGCCTCGGCGGCGTCCAGTTCAACCTGTCGACCTTGGCGGTCGGCGCCGCGCAGAACCACCAGGGCGTCGCCATCGCGCGCACCTCGCTCGTCATGGATGATGTCCGCAGCGGCCGGCTGGTGGATGTATTCGGCCGCCATACGCCGGCGCCGGCACGCTACGTGCTGCTGACGGAGCGTCACGAAAATCCTGACTTCCGCCGGTTCTCCCAGTGGATCAGAGAGGAATGCCGGAAGTTCGATCGGACTCGCAAGACGTGGCTGCTGGAAGCACGGCCCGCACGAACCGCCTGAGCACCGCCAGCGCCGCCGGGGTTTCACACAGCCCGGCCAGGATCGCCTCGGGATCGCGGCCCTCGGCGCGCAAGGCGTCCGCGCGCCCACGCACGATGGCGGCCGAGACGGCCGGCGTGAATTCGGGGTGAAACTGGGTGGACACGGCGTGCGGCCCGTAGCGCACGATCTGATGGGCGTCGTGCGCCGAGCGCGCCAGCACCTGGGCGCCCGGCGGCAGCGCCAGCACGGTCTGCCTATGTGACAGAGGGGCCATGAAGCGGGCGGGCAGCACGGCGGCCAGCGGATCGGACGACAGGCCGGGCAGGCATTCGATTTCCAGACAACCGAGCTCGATGCCGTCAGGGTGATAGTCGACCCGGCCGCCCAGGGCATGCGCCATCAGCTGATGCCCATAGCAGACGCCGAACAGCGGCATGCCGATGCCCATCGCCTGACGGATCCAGCCCGCCGTAGCTTCGCTCCAATCCAGGCGATCCGTGACCATGGCCCAGGACCCCGTGATGATCGCCGCCCGGTGCGCGCCCGGCGCCGGCAGGGGCTCGCCGTCGAAGACCCGCACCACCTGGAGCGCATCGCCGTCGGAGCCCAGCGCCCGGCGAAACCACGCGGGCACATCGCCTTCGCTGGCGCGGACGTCGTCGGGCGGGGTGCCGACCTGGATGAGGAGCAAGGGTTGAGCGGTCATGGTCATCTCGGGGTCTCCAGCAGTCCGTGCAGCTCGGCCAATTCCTGAATCACGCGGACGCGGTGGCCGACGGCCGCCTGCGTCGCCTCGCTGAGCCGGTAGCCGATCACCTCGACACCGGCCGCCAACCCCGCCTGCACGCCGGCCAGGCTGTCTTCGACAAGTATGCAGCGGCTCGGGGACAAACCCATCACCGAGGCCGCGTGCAGGATCAGATCCGGGTCCGGCTTCCAGGAACCGACCTCGTAGGCGCTGACCACGCGGTCCTCGAAATACGGCAGCAGGCCCGTCGTGCCAAGACAGGATTCGATTTTTTCCCTGGGGCCGTTCGACGCCACGCATTTGTCGATGGTGATGGCCGCCACCACCTCCAGCGCCCCGTTCATCGGCTGCAGTTCTTGCGCAAAGAGCGCGGCGCTGCGCTGCCGGAACGCGGGGATGAACGCTTCCGGGCCGATCACCGGGTAGTCACGCAGCAATTCTTCCGTGAACACCGAGAACCGGCAGCCGCGAAACCGCTCGAGCACCTCGTCCATTGACAGGTCCGCACCGGCTTCCTGCAGGATCTGGCTGATGGCCCGCGCCGAAAGGATCTCGCTATCCACGAGCGTGCCGTCACTGTCGAAAATGATGCCGTCGATTCTCATAAGGGTCTGCCTGGCTCCATAAGGTCACGGGCCGATTGTACCGATCATGCCCCTGCATGGCCCGCTGCGCGGCGATGTCGCGTGCCGCCCTCGGGATAGAGACTCGTTCAGTAGACGGTGAGACACGGACATTACGGCGTTCTGCGCCAATCAGCCTAAGCTTTTCCCACCCGCGTTGCGGGCAGGGTCCGCGCGGTTCGCTGCGCCTGACGCCGGCGCTTCAAGTGCACCAACTCCTCAGGAGGAGAACCCCATGTCACCCTTGAAAAACACCCTGTCCGCCGGCCTGCTGGGGACGCTGCTTGCCGTGTCAGCGACGTCGCCCCAGGCGGCCGGACAGCCTCGCGCGCGCGACCTCGGCATTCCCTTCGTCGGCACGCCCGGCCCGCAGAACGCGATCACGGACGTCAAGGGCGTGACGGTGGGTTATGCCACCCTCATCGAAGGCGAAGGCAAGCTGGAAATCGGCAAAGGGCCCATCCGCACCGGCGTCACGGCCATCCTGCCTCGCGGCAAGCATTACGACCCCGTCTTCGCGGGCTGGTACTCGTTCAACGGCAACGGCGAAATGACGGGCACGACCTGGGTCGAGGAAAGCGGGTTTCTCGAAGGCCCGGTCCTGATCACCAACACGCACAGCGCCGGGCTGGTCAGGGACTCGACGATCGCCTGGCAGGCCGACAACGACATGGTGGGCCCGACCTTGTTCGAAGATCTTTACTTTCTGCTCCCCGTCGTGGCCGAGACCTACGACGGCATCCTGAATGACATCAACGGCATGCACGTCAAGAAAGAACACGTGTACGCCGCGCTCGACTCGGCCGCGCCGGGCCGTGTTGCGGAAGGCAATGTCGGCGGAGGAACCGGCATGGCCCTGTTCGGCTTCAAGGGCGGCACCGGCACGGCGTCCAGGCAATTGAGCCGCGAACAGGGAGGCTATACCGTGGGGGTGTTGCTCCAGGGGAATTTCGGCACCCCCGACGGCCTGATGATCGCCGGCGTCCCCGTGGGCCGGGAAATCCGGCCGGAATCCCCGCTGGCGCACCGCCAGCCGCCGCAGGAAACCGGGTCGGTCATCGTCATCGTGGCCACCGACGCCCCGTTGCTGCCGCATCAGCTCAAACGGCTGGCGCGCCGCGTACCGGTCGGGCTGGCCCGCACCGGAGGGTATGGCGGCAATGGCAGCGGCGAGATCTTTCTGGCGTTTTCGACCGCCAATCCCGGCGCGTTCAGCCGCAAGGACGACAGCTCGGTTCAAATGGTCTCCAACGACACCATGGACCCGCTCATCGAAGCGACGGCCCTGGCGACCGAGGAGGCCGTCATCAATGCGATGGTGGCCGCCGAAACCATGGTGGGCCGCGACGGCTACACCTTGCAGGCGATCCCGCACGACCGCCTCCAGGCCGTGATGAAAAAATACCAGCGGCTCGCGCCTTGAGCGTCAGTCGCGTCGGCCTGATGCCAAGCCGGCATCAGGGCCCGGCATGCGGCTTGAGCGCCGCCGCATAGAATTCGCCCAATTCGCGGGACATGCGGGGAATCGCCTTTTCATCGAAAAAGATGGTGTGGCCGGCCTCGTAGTACGAGGTCGTGATCCTGTCCATGAGCCCTTGATCGTGCGTCATGTGTGAAAGGTCGTAGTCCCCCCAGGCGTAGGGCGTGGCCAGGTCGAAATAGCCGTGGGCCTGAAAAACACGCAGGTTGCGGTTGGCGCGCATGGCGGCTGACAGATGGGCGGCCACCCAGGTGTTCTGCGGAAAGATATTGCGTTCCTGGAGTTCGTAGCGGGAGATGCCGGCGATGTTCGGCAGTTCATGGTCCCATGTCCAGGCCTGGATGGCGCCTGCCGCGACGATGCGGTAGTCCTGCGGATCGTCGCGGCCCAGCTCGGCCCCGTAAAACGATTCGATGACGCCGCGTGCAGGCATCAACAGTTCCTCCATCAGCCAATAGTCGTTCTCGGGCTCCTCGCCCACGGTATCGAAGTCGGCCGACACGCTGCGGCCGTCCAGGCGGCCGACCGTCAACCCCTGATCGCGCAGCAATTCCTTGCGGAAACGCACCACGGACACCCGGAGGTGGGCATCGTGGATGTACTGCGCATCCAGTCCGATGTAGCCGGCCAGCTTCTTCGCCAGGGCCTGCTTCTGCTCGGGAGGCAAGCGATTGCCCAGAGACAGGGCGGGACCGTACTCGGTGCGCACGAACGCCTCGACTGCCCGCAGAAAATCGGGCAGCGCCATGGACTGATGGGCGGTCTTGCCGTGGTGCCACGCAATCGCGGCCATGCTGGGCAGGCCCAGCGTGAATTGCTGGTCCAGGCCGTTGTCCTGCATCCCGAAGTTCAGCGCCGAGCCGACGAGAATGACGCCGTTGATCGCCATCCCATTGGACTGCAGCTTGTCCGCCACGATGCTGGCGCGCGTCGTGCCGTATGACGAACCCAGCAGGAACTTGGGCGACTGCCAGCGCCGGTTCATGCGCAGGTAGCGGACGATGGCTGCGGACATGGCGTCGGCATCCGGCTCCACGCCCCAGAAATCCCGATCGGCGAACTGGCCCAGGGCATGCGAATAGCCGGTGCCGACCGGGTCGATGAACACCAGATCGCTATGGGCCAGCAGCGTGTAGGGATTGGCTTGCGTCAGGTACGGCGGGCCGGCATGCGCATGCCGGCTGGCAAAGTAGCGTTTGGGACCGAAACCGAAGAAATTCTCTGCGAAGGTCGAGCCGCCCGGCCCGCCATCCCAGAAAAAGGTGACCGGCCGCCGGGCGGCTTGGGCGCCATCCAGGGTGTAGGCGGTATAGGACAAGGCGGCAGAGGGCTTGCCCTCGCCCGTGCGGATCAGCAGCTTGCCGGCCGTCACCGTATAGTCCAGTTGCACAGCGCCGACCGTCACCTGATCCTGCAAGGCGGTGGTCTGTTCGATACCGTCCGGTGCGGAAGACCACGCTGCGGCCGGGGCCAGCGCCAGGGCGGCTAGGCCGATTGCGCAGCGCGTCTTCAGTTGGGTCATCATCCCGTCCATCGGTCTTCCTTGTTTCAATGCGCCGCTTGAGACGTGCGCGTAAAAGCGGGCAGGCCGAAGTGATCGCCATGACCGGACCAGTCGAATCCGTCGATGCGGTTCTGCTCATTCACGGTGAAACGCAACGGCCTGGTTTCCGTGACGGGGTCGCCCTGAACGACAGGCAGCTCGGTATGGGACATGAAGACGTCGCCCGACCAGGGATCCAGGGCGACGGGCAATTGCCTGGGCCCCACCTTGAAGACCAGCCGGCCGTCCTGATCGGTGATCGTCACTTTGCCCAGCGCCGGGTTTTCGTAGGCGCCGACGTATGCCGACAATGCTCGCGGCGGTGCGGGGTCGCCGGGCGTTTGCAACGATTGCTCATAGGCGCTGAGCGCGTCGGCATAGACCGCCCGGCGCGCATCGACGAAATCGGCGTCCCGACGCCCCTGCAGCATGGCCATGACCTGGTGCATCAGACTGGGGGCAAGACCGAGATCCAGATCCATGAGGCGGTTGGTCAACAGGACGATGCCCGCCTTGCGGTCGGGATCGAAGGCCACGCAGCCCATAAAGCCGATCGTGGCGCCGCAATGTTCGATCACGCGGCCCTCGGGCACCGAATGGATGAACCAGCCCGTGGCATAGCCGCCGCGATCGGCGGGATGCATGCCCAACGCCTTCATGACGGCCGGAGGCATCGGCACGCGCTGCAGATACGTCGTTTCGAGCGCCTGTTCAGACACGATCCGTTTGCCGTCGACTTCCCCGCCATTGATGTGCAGGCGCAGCCATTGAGCCAGATCGCGGACGGACGAGTTCAGGCCGCCGGCGCCATGGGCGTTGTAGGGAAAGGGAAAGACGGGCTTGGCGCAGGGCGCCTGACCAAAGTTGCACCCGTGGCCGGTGGCCCGATTATCCACGGCGAGCAGGGCCTGGGCGGTGCCGTGGCTGTGGTTCATCCCCAGCGGCCGCAGGACGCTGTCCGTCAAAAAGGTTTCCCAATCCGGCGCGCCGCCCGCCCTGGCAACGATCTTGCCGGCGATCAGATGGAAGGCGTTCTGGTAGGCGAAAGTCGAACGAAAGCTCGTGACGGGCGTGATGTACCGCAGCGCCGCAATGATGTCCTCTTCCGGGTAGTCGTACGTCATCATGCCGGTCAGCACGGATGCGGGCAGACCGCTGCGCTGTGCGAGCAGATCGGCCACCTCGAATTCCCCCGTGACCCAGGCGTCCATCAGCCGGAAACCGGGATACAGGCCGGCGACCTTGTCGTCCCAGCGCAGCTTGCCGTCGTCGACCAGTTGCGCGAGCGTGACCCCGAGGAAGGCTTTTGTCGAGGAGCCGATCTGGAACAGCGTGTCGAGATCGACGGGTTCGTCACCACCCTGCCGCCGGACACCAAACCCCTTGCCATAGACAAGCTGGTCGTCGGCCACAATGCCCACGGCCAGGCCCGGCACGTCCCAGGTGTCGATGGCGTGCTGGATGGCGGCCTCGATTCCGGGCGCCAGCGCCTGCACATCGGCCTTGCTCAGGGCATGCGCGTCCGGGGCTGCAACCGCGTGAGGGCCGAACCCTCCGGCGCAGGCCGCGAGCATCCCGGCAGACAGGGTCCGCACGAAGGCGCTCCGCAGGCGACTGTGGCGGTGAGGACGCGCTGCAGAATGTGATTTCATGCCGGCTCTCCGGGGATGGTCTGGCGCGACCATCATAGGAGCCGTCTTTGCGCGCGGCCTAATGCAAGCGTCTCAGGTGACGGCTCGCTTTGTCTCGTGCTGCCGCACGTGCGACGGGGACACGCCGAATCGCCTGCGGAACATCTGGTTGACGTTGGGAATGTCGTACAGGCCGCACAAGGGCGCCAGCGCCGCAATGGGCCGCGTTTCCCAAGGATTGCGCAGCATCTGGTGCAATTTCTGCAGCCGCTGTTCACGCAGGTAGGCGGCCACCGGGACGCCGGCCAGTTTGAATGCGCGATACAAGGCCGCGCGCGAGCACCCCAGGTGACGGACCATCGCGGCGATATCGAATTCGGGATTGTCGAGATGCAGGTGGATGTAGCGCCGTCCCGCTTCGGCCAGGCGCAGGCTGGTGGCGGTGGCGTCGCTGTCCGACATCAGGGCGGCGCTGATGACAGTGAGGATCAGCGATTCCGTGGCGGACTGCATCACCATGTGCTCCTGGGGACTCAGGGCGTAATAGGCATGCGGAAACTGGCGCAGATGCAGCCGCAGCATGGGCGTCAGGCCGCTGCGCCGCAACGCGTCGGTGACGGCCCCCGGCGCAGGCGCGCGTCCGCCGCAGACCGCATTCAGGCGCTCACGAGAGAGATCGAACTGGATCAGGCGGCTGCGTGAGAATTCCAGCCGTTGGGGACGGCAGGCATCATAGAGGTAGAAATCGTCGGGGCCGATGGACGAGGCCTGGTAATCGCCCTGCCGGGCCTGCAGCGATCCCTCGAACAGAAAAAACAGCGCGAGTTCCTCGGATGGCACTGTCCTGATGTCGCGCTGCGTCCGCGTCGCGCTGAAGGCGTCCATTTCGGCATAGTGGACTTCCATCGTGGCGGTGGCCAGAGAGGTGATCCTGGCGCGGAAGTCCTTGCGCTGCGCAGCATCGGGACGGTCCGCCGTGATGTGCCGGACCTGCGTGTCGGTCCAGTATTCGTAGCGGCTGCGGGAGTCCACATGCCCGGTGCCGGTCGTTTGAAAAACGTGTGTGTGCGGACGGCCCGTCGCAAACGCAAACACGTCGTCCGTTTCGCTCAGATACGTAGGTTCTCGCTCCATAACGCTCCTTTGAGTTCCCTGGGGAATCGCGAAGTCTGTTTGGTGACAGTCACACTGTACTTGATCACAAGGTCAAGATGGTACCCGAGGCCAAATCGAACCGGTACGCCTTGCGGCGGGGGATTTTGAGTCGGTGTTTTACAGTGTTTCTACAGGGAAATGGGGCGAATTCTAGCGTAGGTTGAACTAGGTAAAACCATTTTAAAATCAGTAGATTAGCGTATTTTTAGCCGAATTCGTGAAAGCTGGTCACTGTCCCTGTACTGTACCTCGGTTAAGTACAGTATCTTAGTAGGGAGGCCCCCCTCACCGGTAACTGTTGTTCTTGTGTCGACTGAGGGCAATACGTGTGTGTTTCCGTAGGAACCGGATAAAATGGCAAGTTGCAGATCTTCACGCTATACAATACAAATTGTGACTATAGATTTTTATTGGTAGTTATGCACTCTTGCTGCTTTGATATTGCGCTGTAGTTGTGCTCCCCACTGGCAGCCAAATCATCATGGTCGGACAGAGACTTACATGCGCTGAGGGATATAAAAATGACAAGGATAAGCAAGCCGTTGCTCCGAGTAAACCAATGGCTAAAGACATGGGATATCGCTACTTGGGGAGGAAATCGCCCCCGGCCACCCGCACATTTCTACGTGGGATCGCTTTCGCTAAAGACGCTCAGAGCTCTCAGCGGGGTCCAGCCTCGAACAGTCGAGGATCGTCGAGCTAGCAAAGTGGCGGGTTATCAACGTACGCATGATGAGGACAGGCTGGCGAAGATTGGTCGCTATCTTGAGTATGGATTTCCCCTGTCGACTGGAGCAGGGCTAGACCCACAAATGCACACGGAGTTAGTGAATCCCGGTTGGCTGCCAACCAGTATTCTTGTCAATATCCTTGGGCCTAATGAGGTGCGGTCTCGAAAGGGGAAGGAAAGAACAGTTGCAACTGACGATATAGTTACTATCTCGAGCGATGGAATACATCATGAACTGACGTTTTCAGCTTCAAATGTAGATCCAACTCAGGCATTACCACCACTGGAAATAGTCGATGGGCAGCATCGTTTGCTGGCTACTGATCTGATTTCTTTACCTGACGACTACGAAGTGCCTGTGGTCATATTCGATAACTTGCCTCTTACTTGGCAGGCCTATTTGTTCTGGGTCATTAATGTCGAGCCCAAACGCATCAATACAAGTTTGGCGTTTGATTTGTACCCAGAGCTTCGAGACCAAGAATGGCTCAAACGAGGCGAGTCAATCAAGATTTATCAAGAGCATCGATCTCAAGAGTTAGTGGAGGTCCTTTGGAGAAACCCATCTAGCCCTTGGAAGGATCGGATTGAGCTTTTTGGTAAACGTGTGGACGGGCATGTTTCTAACGCTGCTGCGATTAGATCATTAATGGCGACATTCGTACGGACTTGGGCAAAAGGAAATGATGCCGATGCCGATCCGGAAGATATTACCAAACTCGGTGGGCTGTTCGGCTCGATTGACAAAAACGGAACTCGCTACATCATCCGTTGGAGGAGGCCAGAACAAGCAGCATTCCTTATACTTTGCTGGAATGCAGTGCGTGATGCCGCTGCATCATCAAAGGCCACGTGGAAACGTTTATTAGGCGAACATGGGGGGAAGTCTGGAAACGATTTGGCAGCCTACGCGTTTGAAGGGCCATATACCCTTTTAGCGACTGATCAAGGCTTCCGTGCCATCAGTTTTGCATACAATGCGTTGGCACAACTGGTGTACGACAGGATTGGATTGCTAGAAATTGAAGGATCAGAGGAAGAATCCGAGCCCGCTGATGAGTTCGTTGCAAAGGCGCTGGAGCAACTTGAGTCAAATCGGAGCCTCACAACTTTTGTTCGTGAAGTGGCTACTGCGCTAATTGACGGTGTCGACTGGAGAACCAGCGCTGCGCCTGGAATTGGTGAAGAAGACAAAGTTGTACAAGGGCAGTATCGGGGAAGCAGTGGATACAAAGCACTGAATAAGGCAGCTTTGACTGCCGCTTCAATATCCAAAGACATCAATGTTCGTGATGCCGCTACGCACGCTCTTGCCATTTTGGGTTGGAGCAATGAGTAGCCGGCATCGCCGTAAACGCGGCAACCAAGCTAAACAGACTCAGTCTCAGAATCGGCAGCCACAAAGTGCAACTACGACAGCGCCAGTGAGTCCGATCCCTGCTGATTTGTGTGCCCCAAGTTTGATACAGGGTAGCTACGCGAGCCTCCAAAGAGTCGCGTCGACATTTGGAGCCCCGCTATTACGGTCGGCAGAGCCGCATACAACACCAACGTCTCTAGCCGTAGACGCTCTTGTACATTTGACCGAAGGTTGGAGATTTTTATCTGCGGCGCTATCGTCAATGCTCAACAACGCTCCGGCGCAGGTAATCCACTTTGCATATTACGCTGAGCTGCGTGCCGCTATATCGCTGCTGTCGTCCCATGGCATACGAATCAGTAACGGAGACAACAGTTATTTGGAGCGCAGCGGTGCATCAAAAGTGTCTTCATGGCGGACGATGCGAACGCACACTGTAGTTTGGAAGCTTTGGGAGGCATGGGCTAAGACCCCAGCGGCTGAGGCGCTCCTACTTGATCAGTTGAAGATTCTCCCGTCTGTCACGATTGGGGATCTTAAAGCGTCTGTTGGTAGGGTCGCCGCGAATCCCACGTTAACTCGCTGGGCACTGGATCTATCTATGGGTAGCGAACACGATGCCCGTAATAAGGCAAGTTATGAGACACCAACTGCCAGGACTCCGTTGCAGCCTATGCGAGCCGCTGACTTTGAATTTGTGCGCGACTTGTGGGCGTTGGCTGAACCTAATGGCCACGGGTTGAGGTTCGAACAGGAGCTTGTCAGATATCTAGTTAACGCTGAGCTAAATGACGATACCGTTGTGGCAGGTGAAGCGGCAAGAACTGCATGGCTGCGCCGTTTGATTGATGATCTTGAGAAATCAACTGGTACCCCACGCGCGACGCTTGAATCTTTCTTTGATGGTGAGTCGTCATCTTCGCCAATTTTTCAACTGGCGTTTTCCCCTGATTTGAACCCATCTAATATGGTGGCTCGTGCATTCTTCTTGCTCCGCTTGGCGACACTCATGCCAAACGGCGCTCTTACTAGCTATCCAGCAACACCGGCCAAGGAATGGCTCAAGGATTGGCTGGAGCATGTGGGGCTTTTTGATCCTACCGATGGAGAGAGGCCGGAAGACAAATGGATGGATTTTGAACACCTTAGTCAGCTTCCGGTCCCACCAATGCCGTTACCAGCGCAATTGACTGCGACCCCCTCGCGCAGTACGGATACTCACCTGCTGGCAAGAGCAGATGCGATGCTTGCATGGAGTACTAGTCTTTGAAATACATGGGCTCTAAGCGAGCAATGCTCGGAAATGGTCTAGGCCACGTTTTAGATGATATGGTAGGCCGGCACAAGCGTTTTGTAGATCTCTTTACGGGCTCTGCATCAGTTGCCTGGCACGTAGCACAACGCTATCCGATAGCGACTTTTGCATTTGATCTACAGCGATACAGCGCAGCGCTTGCGGGTGCCGTGATCCAACGAAATAGTCCGGTTAATCCGGTCAGACTTTGGAGTGACTGGTTGCGTCGAGCGACTCCTAAATTTGAAGAGTTTTCTGCGCCAGAGATTAAAGCGGTTAACGCAGCTTTTGTAATGAAAGCTCGTAAGTGGGCATGTCAGTTTGATCAAACCAGCTTGGTGCATGCCTATGCTGGACACTACTATAGCCCCGTTCAAGCATGTTGGATTCAAGCGCTCAGGGATAGTATTCCCCAGAAGTCTCCAAATCGGGAAATTTGTCTTGCTGCACTTGTAATGGCTGCTAGTAAATGTGCTGCATCTCCGGGGCACACTGCACAGCCCTTTCAACCGACAGACACCGCCATCAAATACTTGGAAATTAGCTGGCAACGTAATTTTTGTGCAGATGTGCAAGCAGCTCTATCTCAGATAGCCCCAGTCCATGCGCAAATAATTGGCAAGTCTAAAGTGGGTGACGCTAACGTTGTAGCTTCGCAATTGCAGCCTGGCGACCTTGTTTTTATCGACCCACCTTACTCTGCTGTCCAATATAGTCGCTTTTACCATGTGCTTGAGGCTATTACTATTGGATCTACAAGCCCAGTGTTTGGCGTGGGCCGTTATCCCCCTCTCCATGAGCGACCGAGTTCAAGATACAGCCAGAAGACAACTGCCAGATTAGCGATACAAGAACTTTTGGTGGCACTAGCAGCGCGAGGAGTATCGGCGATCATCACTTTTCCCGACCACGAATGTTCAAATGGAGTTGACGCCTACATGATTAAAAACTATGCATCAGAAATTTTCGAGGCGAAAACGAAAATCGTTTCCAGTGTGTTCAGCACTTTGGGAGGGCCCTCTTTAAGTGGGCAAGGTCCTAGACTCGCACGCCTGAACGCAGACGAAATGATTCTATGTCTTGAGCCGAGGTAATGTAATCTCTACTTGGTAACCTTAGAAATTAAACTTAACGCAGTAGCATGATTGCGCAACACAAAAACCGGCGACAGCCTATCCTGCACTAGCTTCAACCACCTATATTTTCTTCATCATGACTAAGCTTTTGAGTGCTCCAAGGCACTACGCGGTTGCACAAATTCTTCGAGGTCAATGTCCCCGTTGATGAACCGTTGAGCATGTTCTTCATCTGCTGCACTAAGCGAGAATCCCTCCAAACCGACTGATGCGCGTGCGTAATTGACGGCCGCTACACGTCGTCGCACTCGGCACCGGATATCGTTTTACTCAGTTCCGTTTCGTGCGAACCCATCTCAGCCATGGTTGTCTCCCGTGCTTTAGGTAATTATATTTTACAAGGTGTGGGATTTTTTGGAGGCTTTGTCGAGAAAACGAGGAAAAAGGTTTCACGCAGCAATTGTCTTGTTTTTCTGCCTATCAATAGGTTTGAATCGACCCGGATTTTCTAGACAGTCCCGGTTTTCAAAAAATGGCGTCTCTCAAATTCTACCGGG